>CAYVWB010000019.1:0-63945 GCA_964455395.1 uncultured Desulfovibrionaceae bacterium | reverse complement strand
TGTTCGCGGCGCACGGTTGCGCCGGAACGCCACGGTGTTCGCGGACAAAGGGTATGGCAGCGACGCGAACCCAGACCTGCTGGCGCAACGAGGCTTGGAGGATGGAACCATGCGGCGGCCGGCTGACAGAGCTTGAGAGGCAGCGCAACCGTGGCGTCAGCTCGGTGCGGCACGTGGTGGAACGCGTCTTCGGCACGCTCAAGCGGGGCTATGGCTTCCAACGGTCGCGCTACGTCGGCTTGGCGAAAGTGCAAGGCGAACTCCACGTGCTCGCCATGGCGTTCAACATCAAGAAGGCGGTGCTTCTGGCGCGCGCCTAGTGGAGAGGTGCGCCCGAAATCCGGCGTTTCGGCTCAGGATGGGGCCGAAAAGGCCGGATGAGAGCGAAAATGAGCAGGGAGCGACCTGCAGACAAGCCCAAGGGCAGCCGTACACGAGCGGAAGGGCTGATCTAGACGAATGCGCAGAAGCCTCCTTTAAGGTGCTCGCCAGGATACACGATGGTGATAGGCATCGACTTCGACAATACGCTTATCGACTACGGAAAGACCTTTCACGACCTCGCTGCAGCCCGCGCCCTGATTCCACCCGGCGCGGCCTCCACAAAGTCCGCCGTGCGCGATCTGGTGCGACGGCGCCACGGCGACCGCGCATGGCATGCGCTTCAAGCTGCGGTCTACGGTCCCGAGATACACCGCGGCGCGCTCATGGAGGGCGCAGCCGACTGTATCCGAGCGCTCCGATCGAGAAACGCGCGGCTTGTCATCGTCAGCCACAAGACCCGCTACGCCCAGTTCCGGGGAGCCCCCCCCGAACCGGGAGCCGTCCCCTTGCGCGATGCTGCACTGTGCTGGATGCGCGACCATCACTTCTTTTCCTCCCTGGAACAAGGGGGGCTTGGGTTCCGGCCTGAAGACGTCCATTTCGAAGCGACCCGTCAAGCCAAAGCGGCGAGGATAGCCGCCCTTGGCTGCGCCGTCTTCGTGGACGACCTGCCCGAACTGCTCGCCATGCTCGACGATTCCCTGGAGCGGATACTCTTTCTCCGGAACAGGGAATCGCCCCCCACACACGACGCGCCATGCGACATGCATGGCGACTGGCGCGCCATCATGAGTCATCTGGCGCCGTCACTGCCCGAAACGCCCCTGCTCCAAGGGTATGACCGCCTTTGCGCCAGAACCATGCAGGGGGGCCGCAACAGCAGGGTGGTTTTCTTGCGGGACGACGTGGGACAGCCGCTCGTGATGAAACACTATTTCGACGACCCCCGCGACAGCAGGGACCGACAAGGCGCGGAAGCAAGCGCCCTGAGGCTCCTCGAAGCAGCCGAGGAGCCGGCTGCGCCCAGGCTCCTTGCACTGGATACGCGCGCGCGCATCTCCCTGATGACTTTCATTCCCGGACGCGCTGCGCCCCCGGCCACCCCCCACTTCGCGCAGTGCGCTGCGCACTTCCTGCTGCGTCTCCAGGAATACTCCCGGCGTGAAACGAATCGCGCTTCGGCCATGGCGCCTGCATCGGAGGCGCATTTCTCGCCCGCTGCGGTAGAGCGTCATGTGGCGGCGCGCCTGGAACGCCTTGCGCCTGCCTGCGCGCAAGGGCCGCTCCACCACGCCTTGGCCGATTTCATACGCCTTCGGCTCACGCCCGCCATGAAGCATGCAGGATCGAATGCGCGACGGCTGCTCGCCACACACGCAGGGGCATGGGACGAGACGCTCGCCAGCCGAGCGCGCATCCTCAGCCCCTCCGATTTTGGCGCCCACAATGCCGTGCAACGTCCTGATGGCCGAATCGTCTTCCTGGATTTCGAATATTTCGGGTGGGACGACCCGGCAAAGACCGTGGCCGACTTTCTTCTGCACCCGGGAATGATGCTGGATGAGTCCTCGAGCATTCGCTTCCTCACCACCCTTTTTCCCGGCGGCGACCGCTCCACTGCCAGCACTGCTTTCGACGCGCATGCAGCGAGGCGTCTGATGGCGCTGCTCCCGTTTTTCGCTGTCAAATGGTGTTGTATTCTGTTGAACGAGTTCGTGAACGTGGACGCGGCGCGACGCGGCTTCGCCACAGGCGTTACCGACCCGAGGCCCCCGAACGAACGTAGACTGGCCGCCCGACTCGCCAGCGCCGAAACCATATTGAGGGGACTGCCCGAGAAAGCCCGGTGCGTGGAGAGCACGCTGGGACCATGACTGACGCAACCCGTCCTGACAATGATGCAGCGTCGTGGCGCGCCCCGGCGAACATGCCGACGTACATGCCGGCGGGCATGTGTCTTGCAAATGCTGCTCGATGCCGCCCAGGGCCCTGATGACGGCGTCCGCCCTCCGTGGCGTGACGACGCCGCGCTCCTTCGAGCTGCGTGCGCCTGGCTCAAGGATTCCATCAACCGCACCCGATACGAGGCTCCATTGTGGGACTGCTGTACACCAAGATGAAGATCTTCCATTATCCGGAGAAGCTTGCGTCTCTCCCCCGCGAGAAGGACGCCATACTGCCGCCGCTGCATATCCGCATGAAACCCACCAACGCGTGCAACCACAACTGCGGGTATTGCGCCTATCGTGTGGACAAGCTGCAGTTGGGTCAGTCCATGCAGAAGGCTGACGCCATCCCTCGTGAAAAGATGCTCGAAATAGTGGAAGACGTCGTCGCCATGGGCGTACGCGCGGTGACTTTCTCCGGCGGCGGCGAGCCCCTGATCTACCCCCATCTGCTGGAAAGCTGTCAAGCGCTGCGCGCCGGCGGCGTCCGGATCGCCGCCTTGACCAACGGCAGCCTGCTGCGTGGCGAGCTCGCCGATTTTTTAGCTTATGAAGCCACGTGGATACGCGTTTCCATGGACGGATTCGACGGTCCTTCGTACGCAGCCTACCGCGGCGCGCCGGAAACAGAGTACGCGCTGGTGATGGACAACATGCGTCGATTCAAGAATCGTGGCGGACCTTGCTACTTGGGCGTGAGCCTTATCGTGGACGAACGAAACCATCGCAAGGTGTACGAGCAAGTCGCCAGGCTCAAGGACATGGGTGTGGATTCAGTCAAGATTTCGCCGTGCATCGTGGCCAACGACGGCGAAGCCAACAACGCCTATCACAAGCCTTTTTTTGCCGCTGTGGCCCGCCAGGCCGAGCAGGCCGAAGCCGAACTGAATGACGCAGATTTCCTGGTGTACAACGCCTACCATGAACTGGACGCCAAGTTTCAAAAACTCTACACGTGGTGCCCATACATGCAGATTCTGCCGGTCATCGCCGCCGACCAATGCGTGTACCCCTGTCAGGACAAGGCCTACAACCAGGAAAACGGCCTTCTGGGTTCGCTGAAAGATCAACGTTTCAAGGACTTCTGGTATTCTGACAAGAACACGTTCTTCACCATCGACCCCTCCCGGGACTGCAACCACCACTGCGTGGCCAACGCGAAGAATCTGCTGATCCATGAATACCTCGACGCCTCGTTCGACCATTTGGCGTTCGTCTAGGCGTCGCGTCCGCTCATCATCCCAACAGGCCTACTTCCGAGCAAGCACCATGCTAGGCATCATCACGTACGACGCACCCCACTTGAAGACCGAGCAGCTCGTGCACGGTCTGCTGCTGCGCGGCGAGTCCGTCACCGCCATCTATGCGCTGCCTTTTCAGCCCCGGCCGACGCGGGAAGTCCTGTTCGCGCACCGGCCTGCGCAGTCGCACGCCGCTCACCCGCGAAGCCTCGCGCGGGCCCACGGCATTGCCTATCGCAACACGACCAGAGAGTCCCTCCGCATCGAAGAGCCCCTTGCGCTGGTGGCCATCGGCGTGCTCATCCCCGAAGCGTCGCTGGAGGGGACGCGCGTCATCAACTGCCACCCTGGCGTCATTCCTCAAGGACGCGGCTTGGACGCCTTCAAATGGGCCATCCATGATGGGCTCCCCCTGGGCCACACGCTGCACTATATCGACAGCGCCATCGACTGTGGAGAGATCATCTGCACCCGGCCCACGCCTGTCTATCCGGAGGACACCATCGAGCGGCTCGCTGCCCGGCATTACGAACATGAGATCATGCTCAATGCGGGCTTCCGCGAGTTCTTGCCGGGCGAGGAACACGCCATCTGCGAGCAGGATCTCGCTGCGCCTGCGCGTCGGCGCATGCCCATGGACACGGAGCAAGTCATGCTCGAGCGTTTTCCCGCGTACGTGCGCCAGTTCGCCGTCAGCGCATCATGACCCGGTCGTCCCAGCCGGCGCCCATCGTCATCGGCGCGACGGGCTACTTGGGGGGCCATCTGCTGCGCGCCTTCCGCCAATGCGCCCCCCACGCGCAAGGAACCGCGCATCGTCCCTTGACCGGCTTGAGTTTTTTGGACCTTGCAGCCCCCGAGCTGGACCGCCTGGAGCTGAAAGCAGGACAATGGGCGGTGCTCGCGGCTGCGGCTTCCGGTCTGCGGCGTTGCCATGAGGAGCCTGCGCAGACATGGGCCGTGAATGTCGACGGGGTGCTCACGTTGACGCGCATGCTCGCTGAACGGGGAGTGCGTCCCTTGTGGTTTTCGTCGGACATGGTCTTCTCCGGGAAGCGCTCGCCATACGATGACAGCGCGCCTCCCGATCCCGTGAACGAGTACGGACGTCAAAAAGCCGCCGTGGAGTCAGCTTTCGCCGAAGCGTCGCGAGGGCTCGGGCTTGTCGTGCGGCTTTCCAAAGTATATGGCCGTGAGCCGGGCTCCCGAGGACTGCTTGGAGGCATGCTCGACGACTTCACAGCAGGGCGCCCTGTGTACGCTGCGCGGGACCTGGGCATGAACCCCACCCATGTGGACGATGTGGTGGAATGTGTCTTGCATTACATGCGGGCAGGCCGTACCGGCGTTGCGACGGTGTGCGGGCCGGCCATGACCCGGCTCGACATCGCCAACACGGTGGCGCGGCACGCAGCCGACCGACTCGGCGCCGAACCGGAACTGGTGCGGCCAACGACTGTTGACGAGCTGGCTGAGGCCTTGTCCGAACCATTCCAGCGTCCCAAAGGGGTGCGGCTGCAGCCCAGCAAGGACTTGGCCGGGCGGCGCTTTCGCACCATCGAAGACGAGCTGAGCACACTGCTGAACAATGAGGTGAGCCCATGACCTGGCGGCATCAGATCGCAACGTTGCACACCAGCTTGCAAGGCTTGCTGGCCATGGGGAATGGCGGCGCGCTCCTCGACCATGACGAAGCATTTCAGCAATTGTGTCTGCATACCCGGGCGCTGGCGCAGCGCAGCGGCACGGTCTTTCTGGTGGGCAACGGCGCCAGCGCCTCCATGGCCAGCCATGTGGCGGCGGACTTGGCCAAGAACGCGCGGATCCGCACGGAAGTGTTCTCCGATCTCTCCCTTATCACGGCCATCGCCAACGACATCAGCTACGACGAAGTGTTTGCGGAGCCCTTGCGACGGCGCATGCGTCACGGCGACATGTTGTGCGCCATCTCCTCTTCAGGCAATTCGCCCAACGTGCTACGAGCCGTGTGCGAAGCCCGCGCCTTGGGCGGATACGTCCTGACCCTTTCCGCGATGTCTGCGACGAATCGACTCCGCTGTTCAGGGGATCTCAATTTCTGGTTGCCTGCTGAAACCTACGGCCTGGCCGAAACCGGCCACGCCGCCATTCTGCATTACTGGATAGACCGCATGGTGGAAGACTGCGCGCTCTGACGCGCAGCCAACCGCGGATGCGTTCCGAGGCGCTGCAGCGCTGTCCACGCAACGCGGAGCCACCCGCCCGCCGCCGTCGCGCCACGAAGGAGAGTCCATGACGACATACATCAACGGCAAGCTCTACAGCCTGCTGCTCGAGGACGTGCAGATGCCGGCAGAGGTGGGGCCTTTCGAGGACGCCATCATCGCTCGGATCGCAGAGGATATCGCGCGCAACGGTCTGCGCTTTCCGTTCCGCTTCACGGTGGAGGACGGCCGCCCCACCGTGCGTTCCCATTTCAAGAATTTCCTGGCCATGCGTCGTCTGGGACGGAAGCGCATCTCCGCCATCTATTCAACGTCAGAGGACACGCTTTCCGAGGACGCGGCGAGCAATCTTCGCAAGAACATCAACGTCCACTGCGACCCGCAGCAGTGGCGCGAGTACTGGCAGTACGGGTACACGTGGTCAGGAGAAGCGCCGGACTTCAGCCACGCCGCCCGCATAGCAGACCGGCAAATCGTTCCCTATCTGCCCAAGCTGCAAGGCAATCACATCCTGGAAATTGCGCCCGGCGGCGGTCGGATGACCCACGAGCTGTTGCGTTACGCCGCTTCCATGACGCTGGTGGACTTGAACGAATGTTGCATCGAACTCTGTCGGGAGCGCTTCCGGTTCTTTCCCCACATGACATACCATGTCAACGACGGCGTCTCTTTGGACATGGTTCCTGACAACGGCTTCGACGCCATCATCAGCTTCGACTCTTTCGTTCACATCGAGAGTTCAATCGTGGAGCGGTATGTGCGCCAGTTCGCGCGCAAACTCGCCCCCCACGGCGTGGCCTGGATTCACCACGGCGCGACTGGCGCCCGCGTGCAAGGCGACCGCAGCGATGTGAACGCTGAAATGATGCGCGTCTTCGCAGAGAAGTACGGGCTGGCGATGGCTGCGCAGTTCTTCAGCAATCCGTTCCCAGAAGGCGCGCACACGTTTGGCGATTGCGTCACGGTCATGCTTCGTCAAAGCGATCTGGCAGCTTTCCCGTACCCGGGCGTTTGAGAGGTTCATACGACCCGTCTGTCCAGCAAGCCTTGCGCCTCGCCCAGGCTGTAGCCGAAATGCTGCACCACGAATGCGATGAAGACGTGCGGCGCCAGATTGACGACGCCCTTGCGCGCAGTGAGATACAATACGTAGGACGCCATGGCCGGAAAATAGAGCAGCGGCGCCAGAAACCCCGACCACCATGGCGCCAGCAGCAAAAGCGCCATGCTGCACGCAAAAAGCAATGGCAGCGCATAGATCCATGACCTCATGCCCGGATGCCGCTTGAGCAATCGTGCACGGCCCCGACCATAGCGAACCATGTTCCGCCACCACTGCGCCGGCGTGGCGCGCATCCAATGCATGACGCGGGACTCCGGCAGGAAGATGAAACACCCGCCGTGTTGTCGAATCCTGTAATTCAAGTCGGCGTCTTCAGCTTCACTGCGCAACGTCTCATCGAACCCGCCCACTGCTTCGATGGCGCTTTTGTCGTACAATGCGTTGGCGGTCGCCACGCTTTCCACGCAGCATGCATGACAGAATCGCCGACCTTGTACGGAATTGAAGGAGCCCAGGAACGTGTCCTGCGCCACGCTGAGCGCTTGGACGAAGGCTCCTGCTTCAGGGGGAGCCACGTTGGAGCCTCCCACAGCGGCCAAGGAGGGCTTGCGCTCCCTCCAATGAGTGAAGCCTCTCGCCATGGTCATCAGCCAGTCCGGAGGCGCGACACAGTCACCGTCCAGAAAAGCCACGTACGGACGCCGTGTTGCGCGCACGCCGGCGTTGCGGCCAGCCGCCGCGCCTTGCTTGGGCTCCACCACCAAGCGGAGATTGGGGTGGCGTTCCGCATGGGCTCGGACGACTTCTTGCGTGCCATCCGTGGAGCCGCCGTCCACCACGAGGATGTCGAAACGCTCTTTCGGGTACGTTTGGGCTGTCAACGACTCCAGTGTTTCTCCAATGCAAGCGGCCTCGTTCAAGCAGATTACGATGACCGCGCACTCTAACATTTTTGATCATCCCATGTGGACAGCTCAAGTTCACCCTTCCGGGCATGTTGCAAGGCCTCTTCGAGCTGTACGATACGTTCTTCCAGTATGGCCACTTGCTGGGCGACGCTTTTTCGCTGTCCGTACGCTGCGGAGAGGGCCAGCGAGAACTGCAGACACAACAGCAGTATGCTCATGATGGAGAGCAGAAAGAGGAGGGAGGTGACATCTTGTATGCCCATGACTGCCGCCATGAAGCCGTAGATGGGGTACATGGCGGGTATCGTGAGCATGGCCAATGTTATGAGAGCCCAGAGCATGGCGTACCGTTCCCTGAGCCATCGCTTGCGGATGCAGTGCAGGACAAGAAGCGCCAATCCCATGCCCATGGTGAACACGGAAAGAGTCTGATGCATGGTGATTCCGGACGCCATATTCATTATCTCCACGGCTTCACCTCCGTGTCGGCAGCTTGCATGTCACGCTGATATAGATGGCCAGCGTCATCTTGTAGATGTAGTAGAGGGCTTTCCACGCGCCGTCATGCATGGAGCGGCCGTTGCATTGGTTCATGCGCACTCCCACCTCGGTCGATCTGAAACCCATCCGACTCACGGCGATGAGCAAGTCCGCGTCCGGGTAGTCGTCCGGAAAAAAACCTCGGGCGTACTCCGTGAAGACTGCGCGGGTCATGGCTTGGAAGCCGGATGTGGGGTCGGTCACCGTGCGTTTGGTGTAGAAACCGGCGATGGCGGCGAAGAGCTGTTGCCCCAAGCGCTTGCAGAAACTCGTTTTATACGTGCTGTCGGAAAGATAGCGGCTTGCGATGGCGATGTCGCACGCGCTGGAGAGCACAGGGGCCAGCAGTTTGGGGATGTCTTCAGGCAAGTGCTGCCCGTCTGCGTCCATCTGCACAACGAAGTCGTAGCCCTCGCGCAAGGCGACCATGTACCCCGTCTGCAAGGCGCCAGCGTAGCCGAGGTTCACCGGCAAACTCGCCACACGCGCGCCGGCTTGGCGCGCTTCTTCAGCAGTGTCGTCCGTGGAGTGGTCGTCGATGACCAGCACGTCGGCGAGGCGCCGCCTTACGCCGCGCACCACGTCTCCCACAGAGCCGGATTCGTTGTAGGCGGGAATGATGCAGAGTATGCGACCATTGCGCCCTGCCCTGTCGCTCATCGACTTCTCCCCATCTGTCCGCGCAACATTTTGACCAAAAGCGTCTTACCGGACTTGAGGCTCCTGTAGCCTTCTCGTGGATGACGCACTGCTTGCGCCAGTTTATGCACAAGATATGCCGGTCGGAGGTGGTAGCGCTGCAAATACATGTCGCACAGCCGCATCATTTCCGCACCCGGATAGTCGGGCAGGTTCAGCACGCAATCATGCAAGCCCTCCGGCGTGAGCCATTGGTCGTACGCTTCGGTGGACAGATAGCCGGCGTCCTTCGCCCAGGCATAGGCCTCCGTGCCGGGGTAGACGTAGAGAGGATAGAACTGCATGGAGTCGCAATTCATCGCAGTGGCGAACTTGTAGCTGGCGGCGAGCGTCTCGGGGGTTTCGCCGGGGTTGCCAGTCATGATGCAGCCATGCACCAGCACTCCGACCTTGCGCGCAGCTTTGACGAAACGTCGGTACTGCGACACGGTTTCGCCTTTGCGCATGGCTTTCAGGATCGCTTCGTCGCCGCTTTCGAACCCCACCGTCACCAGCCGACATCCCGCTTGTTTCATCAGCCGCAGCAAGTCCTCATCCAGATCCCCCCGGACATTGCAGTACCATGGCAACGCGTTGCATTGCGCCACAAGCAACTCACAGATGCGCCGGGCCCGCGGCTTGTCCGCCGTGAAGCAGTCGTCTTCCACGCCGATTTCGCGAACTTCGGGAAATTCCTGCGCGATATAGGCAAACTCTGCAGCGACGTTCTCCGGTGAACGCCCCCGGTATCGTCGACCATGAAACACTTGCGGGTAGACGCAAAAAAAGCAGCGGAAGGGGCACCCTCGCCCGGTGATGATCATCACCATGGGGTACGCAGCGGCGGCGAAGAAGTAGTCTTTGGGACGCAGATGCCGCTTGTACACTGCAGAAACAAAGGGCAAGGCGTCCAGCGCGTCGATCCGTTCGCGTTCCGCATTCCTGATGATCGACGTCGTCGCACCCCCATGTCGACGCTCCCGAAAGACAAGCCCCTGCACCGCATGCAATGCGTCGTCAGCCTCCAAAGCAGCCGCCAGATCCCGCACGGTGTAATCGTATTCACCCAGACAGATGGAATCCAAGCGGGCGTCGAGTTGTAGACTTTCTTCAGGAAGCGCCGAAGGATGCGTGCCCACCAACGACACATGCGCGCCCGGCGTGTGGGTCTTGACGGCGGCTGCGAAGGCAGCGTCGGCGTATATGGAGGGCGTACTCGTGTCGACCACGACAAGCCCGGGCGCGAACGCAGCGATGAGACGATGCGTCTGGCTGGCGTCCCACCCCCTGGCGGGCGCATCCAACAACAAGACCTCATGCCCCGTTTGCTCCGCCACGCCTGCAGCGTAAGCGAGCCAAATGGGATAATAGAGCGTGCCCCCCTTGGTCACGGCGGGGCTGCGCGAAGCTCTGGAAAAGCGACCTTTGAAAGGGGGATTCAGAAATACGATCTTCATGTGTTCCTGGCGCTTGCGTCCAAACACACCAGACGGGGCGGCCCCGCTGCGTGCGCGTTCACCTTCATTCATGGGGCTGTGACACTCAATGACGACCGCGCCGGGTGAACGGGGGGGGAGAAACGCGCCGTCCAGGGCGTCGCCGACCACGCCGCGTCCTCTTCTCTGCGTCCTATCGGCCAGGAGGTCAAGAAGCTATAGCGACCCGGGCCCCGTCGCGACGACCCCTTGGCGGTTCGCGTGGCGCGCCCCCTGTTCCTTCACGGAGAGGGACTGTGCGCCCCCCTCTTGTCGAAACACTGCCGATGTGTCAGCCTCATGCCGACGAGGATGTCCTCACCTGCACCACGCGTCCCGGGCGAGACGCCGGGCGCCCTCAAGGTCGGCGCGCCGCGCCCGCGCTGCGGGAAGGTCCCACGAGTCCAGCCATGGAGCACACATGAAGACGGCCGCCATCTTGGCCGGAGGGCGGGGCGAACGCCTGCGCCCCCTGACTGACGACATCCCCAAGCCCATGGTGGAGATCGCTGGCAAACCCCTGCTGGAGCATCACGTACGGAGCCTGGCTGCACAGGGCTTTTCCCGCGTCTTTCTGCTGACCGGTTACAAAAGCGAAGTCATCGAGACGCACTTCGGCGACGGCTCGCGGTTCGGCTTGACGATCCATCACCTGCGCGAGGCTTCTCCGCTCGGTTCCGGCGGCGCGCTGAATGCGCTGCGCGGGCGGGTGACGGAGGACTTCATGCTGCTGTATGGCGATGTCTATGTGGACGCGGACCTCCAACGCATGGCTCGCTTCCATACGCAGCGCCGCCCCATGGCCACGCTCGCCGTGCATCCCACGGACCACCCCGAGGACAGCGACCTGGTGCTGACGGACCACGCTGACGGCGTGCTGCGCATCCTCCGCAAACCCCACCGGAGCCCACCGCCGTGCAACCTGGGCAACGCCGCCCTCCTTTGCCTCTCCCCTGCGCTTCTGGAGCACATCCCCGACGGGTTTTCCGATCTGACGCATGACGTGCTGCCCGTTTGTCTCACCCGTGGCGCGCGTCTGGCTGCGTATCGAACGCCGGAATACATCAAGGACATGGGCGCGCCTTCCAGGTTGGCGCGCGTACGCAACGACGTGGCGCACGCCGCGCCCGCCGCGATGACCCTCCGGCGCCCTCGTCCAGCCGTGTTCCTGGACCGGGACAACACCATCGTGCGCGCCGTGGACTTGCTGCACAAGCCCGAGGATCTGGAGCTTTTGCCCGACGCAGGCCCCGCCATCGCCCGTCTGAACACAGCCGGTTTGCTGACGGTGCTGGTCACCAATCAGTCGGTGGTGGCTCGCAACCTGTGCGCCATCGACGATGTGGTCCGCATCCATGACCGTCTGGAACTGCTCCTGGCTGAACACGACGCGCGTCTGGACCTGCTCCGGTTCTGTCCCCACCACCCGGACGCCGGCTACCCCGAGGAGAATCCCGCCTTCAAAATCACGTGCGGTTGCCGCAAGCCGGAAGCCGGCATGTTGCTGGAAGCGGCGGATCATTTGCATATCGACTTGGCCCGCTCCTGGACTGTCGGCGACAGCGAGTGTGACGTCCTGGCTGGCGAAAAGGCCGGTTCGCGGACCATCCTCCTCAGCGACACGACCCTGCAGGCGCAGCCCGACTTCCGAGCGGCGGACCTCGCGCACGCCGTGGACATCATTCTCCGGAACCCATCATGATCATCACCCGCACTCCGTTTCGGGTCAGCTTCGCTGGCGGCGGCAGCGACCTGCCCGCCTTCTACGTGCCCAACCGCTGCGGCGCGGTGCTCTCTGCTGCGGTTCGTCACTACATGTACGTGGTCATCCATCCGTATTTTCAGGACAAGATTCGCATCAAATATTCCCAGGTGGAGGATGTGGAGCGGGTGGAGGAAATCCGTCACCCCATCGTGCGCGCGTGCTTGCAGCGGGTGGGCGTGCACAAGGGAATCGAGATAGCCAGTTTCGCGGACGTGCGCGCCGGCACGGGCCTCGGCAGTTCCAGCGCGTTCACCGTGGGCTTGCTGCACGCGCTCTACGCGTATCGTGGAGAACGCATTTCCCCGCTCCAGCTCGCTGCGGAGGCATGCACGATAGAGTTGGACATTCTGGGCGAGCCCATCGGCAAACAGGATCAATACGCCGCCGCCTGCGGCGGATTGAACGTCATCCGCTTCCATGCGGATGATAGCGTCCAGGTGCAGCCTGTGCACCTCGCCCGGACCACCATGGCTCGACTGGAACAACGCCTGCGACTGTACGCTGTGGGCGGCGAGCGGAGCGCCTCCCGACTTCTGCGGCGTCAGGCGCGCGCCATGGAGTCTGACGAGGGCGCGCTGCGCGCCTTGCAGCGCATGGTGGCGCAAGTGGATGTGCTGGAGCGCGACCTGACCGGGAACGACGCCCGGGCCATGGGAGACATCCTCCACCAGGGCTGGCTGCTCAAACGGGGCTTGACCGACGCGGTGACCACCAGCGACATCGACGCCCTCTACGAACACGCTCGCGAGTTGGGCGCGACAGGGGGGAAGCTTTTGGGAGCCGGCGGCGGGGGCTTTCTGCTTCTGGACCACCCGGACCATGAGACGCTGAGCGCCGCCTTGGGCCTGCGCACTCTGGCATTTCGGATCGACTTCGAAGGCGCACGGCTGCAACGCTTCGAATGAAGCAGGCCGCCAGTCCGACGCTTGCGGCGTGGCCGTGGCGCGGGCTGCGCTCGCTTACTCGAAAAAAATGAACTCGCAGTCCCCGGTGTAGCCGAACTCCTTCATGAGCCAACGCCATGCGCGTTCCGAATGGAACGCCTCACAGGTAAGCGCCCAACACTGAAGGTTGAAGAGCTCTTGAGACGTGCGGTAACTCTCCACGCAAACGTACTTCTGGCGGCCCACCCGTTCGATCTCCTGAAGCGCCGCCTTGAGATCGAAAATCTCCAGATTGTGCAATGTGTTGATGGACAGAACAAGGTCGAATGCGTCATCCGGGAAGGGATAGGGATTCTGCGCCTTGTGGATAAGCAGCGCCTCCCGGATGGCTTCCGGCGCCGTTTCGATGGCGTGGAAGGAAACATCGAAGCCGAACAGTTCCGCTTCAGGCAACAGCTGACGCAGCTCGTAAAGCAGATGAGCCTTGCCGCAGCCCACATCCAGAATGCGCGCATCGGAACACAGCCCGTAGGCGTCCTGCATCGCCAAAGCCACGGCTTTCCAGCGGCCATCGTAGACATAGCCCCCGTAGCCGTAGCGACGGTCGCCGTCCCAGTATTCAGCTTCAAAACGCTTGGCCACCTCCATGCAGCGGACCTTGTCATCCAGCATGCGCGGCAAGTATTCGCGCGGGGTGCGGGTGTGGAGTGGAGTGAAGAAATCCATGGTGCGCATGCGTCTATCCTTGCAGAAATGTGCTGATGACGTCGCTTAGCCCGTCAGCCCAGACGCCGTGTCGGGACATTATTTCGATTTGGCTGCCGTAATGGTCCGGCCAGGCGTCCGGCAAGCCCACGCGCTTGAAGCGCACGCCGCCCAGGCCCGCTTCCATCAGGACTTCCGCTACGGCTGAGCCCAGACCGCCGATGATGCTGTGCTCCTCCACGGCGCAGACCACCCTGCGCCCCCGCGCCGCCGTGCAGAGCGTTTCCACGTCCAGAGGTTTGATCGTCGGCATGTGCAGGATGGCTGTCCGAACCCCTCGCGACGCCAGCAACTCGCGGCTCTCCAGGCACACGCGCAACCCGATCCCGGTGGTGACCAGCAGCACATCCCCTTCGGCGCCGTACAGCGCGCTGCGGCCAATGGCGAATCCATGCGCCGGGTCCGTGACGATGGGGTCGTAGCCTTTGGCCAGGCGAATGTAGATGGGATGGGGCCACTCCATGCTGACATTCATGAAACGCGCCATCTCTTCGGCGTCCGCCGGACAGACGATGGTCATGTTGGGGATGGCGCGCATCAAGGCGATGTCCTCGAAGGCGAGATGCGTGGAGCCAAGCGGCGCATAGACAACGCCCCCACCGTTGCCGATGAAGCGCACCGGCAAGTCGTGCATGGCGACGTCCAGGCTCACCTGCTCCAGAGCGCGCCGGACGATGAACGTGGCGATGGTGTTCACGAAAGGCACAGCGCCTTCCAAGGCCAGTCCGCACGCCAGGCCCACAGCATGCTGTTCGCAGATACCCTCCATCACGAAACGATCCGGAAATTCTTCCTGGAACGCCGCCATGGTCCCGACTCCCAGGTCGGAGCCCACGAACCAGACCCGCGCGTCACGGCGGGCCAGCTCACTCACCATTTCCAGACATTTCTTACGCATGCATGTCCCCGTGCGTCGCGTGGAAAACAGAGTCCGCCCCATCCGGACCATGGGAGCCGCAAGCAAGGCGACGCGCCCGGGACTGCTCATGGCCCCACGACAAGGGCGCGTACCGCAGTCGCGTCATGTGGTGCTGGGCGCGAACACGCACTGCGAGCGCATATTTTCGCACTCTCCCAAGAGCGACTTGAAGCGCCTCCGACCCGGCGAATTCAAAGTCCATGTCGACAGGGATACGCCCTTCACTCTCATGTGTATTGATGCTGCACACCAGAGCCGCGTCGTTCATCGGCGCCGATTCAATGGAATGAATGGTCGCGCTCTGTCCGGCCGGTTCGTGAACACAACAAGCCGCGTCGCCGTCGTACGCGTCCACGTCCAGCGTCACGTCGTCGCGTCGAGGCAAGGCCTGCGGTCGCCTGTGGATGGGATATACGGACGCGCGCCAGCAGCCATACTTGTCCGTCTGGAGCATGCGCAGCAATGACAGGCGCGCCAAGTGTGACGCCTCATCCGCCAGCGGACCCGGCGCGAGTTCGGTGGCTGCCCATTCTTCGAATAGCATACGCGTGCTCCCAAGCCTACCCGGCCAGCTCGTCACTCAATAGCCGCTGTTCCTCGTCACTGAATTTGCTCTTGTGGTGCCACGCCAGATTATCCTCGGCGACGCTGACGCCTTTGCCCTTCACCGTATGGCAGATGACGGCGGAGGGCTTGCCCGGTTCGAAGGGGACGTTCTTCAGGACGTTTCGCAAGGCGGAGACGTCGTGGCCATTCACTTCCCGCACGGCGAATCCGAAGGCGCGCCACTTGGCGGCAAAGGGCTCCAGGTCCTGGACCTCGCATGTCTTCCCCCAGGACTGCTGCTTGTTGTAGTCCACCACAGCGACGAGGTTGTCCACACCATGCTTGGCTGCGCTCATGGCGGCTTCCCACACGGCGCCTTCGTTGCATTCGCCATCGCCCAGCACCACGAAGACCTTATGCGTCGCGCCGGCGCGTTTGCCTGCCAACGCCATGCCGACGCCGATGGAAAGGCCGTGCCCCAGCGCGCCTGTGCTCGCTTCCACGCCGGGAATCTTGTTGGCGCTCGGGTGGCCGCCCAGCATGGCGTTTTGTCCACAGAACCTGTCGAGCTCCTCCACGGAAAAAAAGCCCTTGTCCGCCAGCAGCGCGTAGAGCGCCAGGCATCCATGGCCTTTGGAGAGGATGCAGCGGTCGCGGTCGGCTGCCGTGGGCGTTTGTGGATCATGATGCAACACGTCGTCGTACAGCACGCGCAAGATTTCCACGAGACTCATGCTTGACCCCAAGTGCCCGCGACCGGCGGCGAGCAGCGCGCGCATCACCAAGCGCCGCAGATTCAAGGACCGCGCGTCCAGGGGAGCCGCCAAAGCGACATCGTGCCATGCGCTGCAGGATTCGTTCATGAAAGGCCTCGATTCAGATGAAGTTGACGTGTTCCGGTCGCCGCCGCAGTCGCCAGAGAAAGCGGTTCACAGCGTCCATGCGGCAGTTCACGCGGCAATATGCCGGGTCCAGTTCGTTTTCCACCCACGCCAGGGAGCTGCGGCGCTTCTCGCCCTCCCAGATGGCTTGAAAGCTCTCGCTGTTGAGGTTGCCGTAGCGGAACCGCTCGTCCTGGAGGTACATGCTGCATCCCCACACGTTGCCCTCGGCGTCCACATACGCCCAGAAGGGCAGCCCGTAGCAACGGCCATAGCCTTTTTCCTGCGCGTCCCAATAGTGCATGGCGAGGGAGCGAAAGATCACATGGAAACCCGCAGCTTCGTCGTGCAGCGTCTTCAGCTCTGCTTCCAATGTCTGGAGGTCGCCGTAGGTGATGTCTTTGTAGCGTCGGGTCAGGGATTTGGGGTTGTGGGAATAGGGTTTTACCACGAAGTAGTCAGCCCCTGCGTCGCGCACACGGCGCGCCAACGTCAAGGCTTCGTGGTTGTTTTCGGGCAGCAGGAGCATCTGCACGCCCAGAGTGCACGCGCTGCCTGTGGCCTCCTTGATGCGTCGCGCGTCGGCCAGGTTGCGCATCACCCGTTCGAAGTCGGCGGCCTTCGCGCCGTGTACGTCGGCGTAGGTCTCCGGGGAGCCGGCGTTGCAGCTTATCCGAATCCAGGAGGTGACAGGCAGCACCGTCTCCAGGTTCCGCGGCGTCAGCAGCACGCCATTGGTGGTGAAGGCCACATCGACGCCACTTTGTCTGGTATGCACGGCCAAAGTCGCCATGTCCTTGTGGAGAAAGGGTTCGCCCTCGCCTGCGTACATGATGCTCTTGACGCCAAGCTGCCCCATCTCGGTGAGACGGTCTTTCAGCATTGCCGTATCCAGGAAGGCGGCGCGGTAGCCCATGAAGTCCTTGCCGCAGAACACGCACCGGTGGTTGCACGCGCCGGAGGGGCTTATTTCCATGTAGATGGGGTAGATGCATTCACCACGCAGCCAGGCTGCGGTGCGTTCCGGATGGTAATGCAACTTGTGGCTGTCGATGTGGTGGATGTCCGCCATCACCCCTCCTCCCGCAGCGCAGTCCAGAGGCTCGGGATGGTTTCGTGATGCGGCCCGCGCACGTAGAAACTCTCGCCGCCGTCCGCCACGGTCCGCACCAGCAGTGTTTTCCACGGTCTGAAGTAGTACGCGGGCGACCCACGTGGCGCTTCCCGGCTGAAGTCCTCCGGCAAGTCCACCAGATCGCAGACCAATGTGGCGAAACTGGCGATGCGCTTGCCCTCTTGGCGCGCCACGTTGCGCGCCATGGCCAACGCCTTGAGAAAAATTTCCGGAGCCATGACCGCGCTGCCGAAGCTCATCAACGAGCCTGCTTCCAGCGCTCCGACCACATGCGCGAAACGCAGGAAATCCGTATAGGAGGCTTGGCCCCACGCAGCGCCGTCGTAGTTGGGATGCTCGCAGACGATGTCGTAGCCGACGCCCACATGGACCGTGACCGGGACGCCCAGCTCGTAGGCTTTGGCGAAGATGCTGATATTCTTGTGCGGGAAGTCGCCCTCAAGGATGGCCTTGCCGCCTGCCTCGCCCAAGCCCAGGTCCTCGTGTGCAGCCACAGTGGCGATATCGTTGATGCGGCCTGTTTCCCGCCACAAGCCGAACTGGCCGCTCGCCACATACCTCGCCACGGATTCCGTGGTCTTCCCGATCAGAGCCAGCTCGTAGTCGTGGATGAGACATGCGCCGTTCACAGCCAGACACGTGACGAAGCCCCGCTCCATCAAGTCGAAGAGGTATCGCTGCACGCCGGCGCGAAGCACATGCGCGCCCATCATCACGATACGCGCAGCGTCCGCCTCCTTGGCGAGGCGCAGGCGTTGCGCGAAGGCGGCCACCCCCGGCGCGCACGCTGCGCTCGGCTGCAAATCCATGACCACGGAAGCATCCAGGTCGTGGACGCGTTCGCTGAGGGGAGCGATGGCCAGCTTCGTGCGGTCGAAGAGGGGGTGGGTATGGTCGGATTGCGCCATGAAACGCCTTGCGGTATGGAGTTCTCAGTCGAACCCACGTTTTGGTTTCATTAAACCATCGGCAAAGAAAAGCAAAGCTTGAGGCGTCATTGCGCCGAGTCTTCCATGAGCGCCCTCGCCGTGGTGCGACGTATCGGCCCTTCGGCGCCCTGTCGCCCACCTGCCTGCACGGTTCTTGCATTCCACCCCCGCGTGTTGACGACAGGCAAAAACGACCAAGCACATCGATCGCTTCCTCGCGTTGTCAAGGCAGCGACCGCCACCCACGTCAAGGATGAAGGCCATGGTGAATCTCGCGCAAGTCGGGTGCGGCTACTGGGGACCCAACCTCCTTCGCAACCTCTCTTCCAACACACGCTGCCGGATGCGCTACGTCTGCGACACCGCCCTTGACCGACGCGAGTATGTGGCGGCCAACTACCCCGGCGTCACCCCCACAGAACATTTCGATATGGTGCTGCGCGACAGCGCCGTGGACGGCGTCGTCATCGCCACGCCGGCGGCCTTGCACTTCGAGCAAGCCATGGTCGCCTTGGAAGCGGGGAAACATGTTCTTGTGGAAAAGCCCATGGCGCGGTCGGTGGACGAAGTGGCCAGCATCCGCGACAAGGCCGCCAGCAAAGGTCTGGTGGCCATGGCCGGCCACACGTTCCTGTACAACGCCGCCGTGCGTTACCTGAAAGAGCTGGTGCGGTCGGGCTCGCTTGGCGACGTGCTCTACCTGTACAGCCAGCGGCTGAACCTGGGCCGCATCCGTCAAGATGTGGACGCCTTGTGGAACCTGGCCCCGCACGACATCAGCATCATTCAGTATCTCCTGGACGATCCCGCCCCCGTGCGCGTGCGACGCGCCGGCATGGACTACATGCAACCCGGGGTGGACGATATCGTCTTCCTCAATGTGGAGTACCCGAACAAAGTGCTGGCCAACATCCAAGTGAGTTGGCTGGACCCCCAGAAAGTGCGTCGGCTCACAGTGGTCGGTTCGCGCAAGATGGTCGTGTACGACGACCTCGCCACCAACAAAATCACTATTTATGACAAGGGCATAGACAGGGTCGAGTCACACCCCATGGACTTTGACGCCAACGATTTTTTCAGGTTTACTCATCGATCTGGCGACATTCTCATGCCACAGATCAACTGGTTGGAGCCGTTGAAAACCGAGATTGACCACTTCATCGATTGCATCCAAGGGAACGCCCACTGCGAGACGGACGCACAACACGCTTTGGGCGTGGTGCGCATTCTGGAAGCAGCTTCCACGTCCAAGGAGTCCGCGTGAGCAGCGTCATCCCTCTTGTGGACCTCCAGGCGCAGCTTCGCACGCACAAGGACGAACTGGAAGCAGCCATAGCGAATTGCCTGGCCAAGGCCAGTTTCATCGGCGGCCCCGAACACAAAGCCTTCGCCGAAGAATTCGGCGACTACTGCGGCGGCCACGCCGCTTTGTGCGGCAACGGCACGGACGCTCTCTATCTGGCCATTGCGGAATGCATCGGCTTTGGCGACGGCGACGGGGAGATCATCACCGTCCCCAACACCTTCATCGCCACGACGGAAGCCATCGTGCGGTGCGGCTATCGCCCTGTCTTCGTGGATGTGGACCCATTGACCCACCTCATGGATCCGGAGCGACTCGTCGAAGCCATCTCCCCGCGCACTCGCGGCGTCATCCCTGTCCATCTCTTCGGGCAGATGGCCCCCATGGACACGATCATGGACATTGCAGACGCCCACAGCCTCACCGTCATCGAAGACGCAGCGCAAGCGCACGGCGCGAAGTGGCTGGGCAAAGGGCCGGGCCAGTGGGGCCACGCCGCCGCCTTCAGCTTCTACCCCGGCAAGAACCTGGGGGCTTTCGGCGACGCCGGCGCTGTGGTCACCCGAGACGCAGACACGGCTGCGCGAATCACCATCCACGCAAACCACGGCCGAAGCTCGAAATATGTGCACCATGGCTATGGCGTCAACAGCCGGATGGACGGCTTGCAAGCCGCCGTGCTGCGCGTGAAGCTTCGTCACCTGGACGCGTGGACGGAAGCCCGCAGACAAGCAGCCGCGCGCTACACTGAGGGCCTCGCCCACTTCCCCGGCGTGGAGACGCCCACTGTCCACACGCAAGGTCGGCATGTGCATCATCTCTACGTGGTGCAGACCGAGGACCGCGACGCCGTGCTCCAAGCGCTGCGCCAACGCGGCGTCATGGCTGGCGTGCATTACCCCGTGCCGCTCCACCGTCAACCCGTGTACGAATCGCTGGGGTATGGCGAATCCGACCTGCCCGTGGCCACACGCCTGGCGGCGCGGATTCTCTCCTTGCCCATGTTCCCCGAGTTGACGAAGGAGCAAACCGACCGTGTCATACGCGCGCTCGAGGAGATCGTCTGTTGAATGGGTTCCGACCGGCGCAACCGCTGCGTGACGCTTTGACGCTGACCAGCCGCATGAGCGCAGCAGTCACAGCAAGCCCGAAACCACTGTTGCATGACGCCGTAATGCGTCAACCGCCCCGACTGCGCGCTCGGCGCGGCGCTCTTCGCTGCTCAAACGCCTGCGCAGGGTCCCGATGAAGAGCCTCTTCCCCCGACTGCGCTGCGTGCTCCGCCGTCTGGAACGGCTCCTTTTCGAAGGCTATGCCACGTATTGGCGGCTGCTCGGAGCAGTACGCTCCCCTCCCGGAACCACTCAGGAAGAACGCCTGCTGCTGAAGCGACTGGAGCGGGCCGAAATGCTGCGCTGGCGTTTCACGGACGAATCCGAAGCGCTGCTGGATCGCATCGAAGCGGAAATGACAGCGCCCCCGCCACAGTGGGCGCAAACCGCCATTCATGTCCAACGTTGCAAGATAGGCGACCGACGCCGGCTGCTCGCCGCCGCACGCTGCATGGAGCATTCATGACCGCGATGCTGCTGGACGCGATCGGCGTGGCGGCGCTTGCGCATGTCGCACTCTTCGGCTTGGCTGCATGGTTGCTTTGCACCCGTCTGACGTACCCCACAGGCGACACGTGTTCTCTGTTGGCCTACAGCCGCGATCTGCGCGAGGGTCGCTATTTCCAGAAGAATTACGTGTTTGATTTCGGTGTGGAAACGGATTCGGAAGTGTTCCGCGACCGGATGCTCTACTTCAACTACAACTTGTCCCTCAACCTCATGCGTCTGTTTCCGGAGCGTCTGCGTTTGCGCGGCATGCGCTTCGTGAACCTGGGTCTCCTGGCGCTGACCGTGGCGCCGCTCTGGGCGGCGGGGCTTGAAGTGGGGTTACACTCGGGACTGGACGCAGAAACAGCATCCTACGTTGGCGGCTGCTTCGCTTTGCTCCTGGCGGGACGGACCAGGCTGCTGGGGTCGGCGGCGCTCATCCACACCATCATATTGAATCTGCTGCTTTTCTGCATACTGCTTCTGGCGTTGGCCAAGATGCCTGCAGGCGGCGCGGGGTGGCCGTTGCTGGCGGGTTTCGCCATGGGGCTGAGCGTGCGCAACCGGCAGGCCGACATACTCCAGTACTTTGCTGCATTCCCCGCCATGCTGCTGATGGGCGCGCCACTGTCCGCACATCTTCTCTGCCTGGGTGGCTTCGCGCTCGCCACGGTGGACATGATCCACGCCCAGCTGGTCCGCCGCGAAAACGCATTCGCCTATCTGCATAGTTTGTTCGCGTACTACATTCCGAATCGCGGAAGTGAAGCGCGTCGAACCCCCAGCCGTCGCGGCGACACACGCTCTCTGTTCGTGTTGGCGTGGGAAGGCCTGCGGGCCATGTTCAACCCCTTCTCCAGCGCCTCCTTGTTCGTCAGTCAGGGGGGGGCGCTCGCATTGGCGCCGTACAGCTTGGTGTTGCTGATGATATCGGGAAAGGCTGATGCGTACACGATATTTCTTCTTCTGATCTGTTTCGTCTATCTTGGGGCTTTATCGGTGGTGCGTCAGGAAGGTGACCAGGGCAGTTACTTCAGCGGTCGCCAGACATACATCATCCTCCCCGCCTTGACGCTGCTCAATGTCAGTGGTGCGTACGTATCCTTGCAATATCACAACGCGCTTTTCTTGCTGCCATACGTCATGTTTTTCTTCGCGCATGGCGTCCATCAGCTTTTTCGTCTCTTGGACTATCACTTTCGCGATGAAATTGTGGAGCCGGGTCTGCTGCGTCAGAAAAAGATACCGGAAAACTATCGCCGCGAGCTGGCGTGCTTCCTGAAGACCGTGGAGCGCCCGGCCGTGATCCTCGGCGTGTTGCTCTTCTGGGGCGCAGCGCAGAACTTTTTCCAATGGGGCAAGGACTTGCGGGCTGTCCATCTGTACGCAAAGGCTGATGACAAACGCATAGCTCAATTGATAGACCGGCATGGCGTGACCCACGTGGTCATGACTTGGCTTGACTTTCCCCTCGCGTCGGATTGCACCTTGCGCACGGAAACGCTTTCCCCAACGCTGGCCGAACGGCTCGAGCTCGTCAGCACCACTCCCAACCTGCGGGTCTGGCGCGTGATCGCCCGCAGCGATGACGACCCTTAGGAGACGCGCATGGCTCCCTCGACGATACTCATTCTTGGCGGCGCGGGCTTCATCGGCTCCAATTTGACGCGCCATCTTCTCGAAAGCGGCTTCCACGAAGAACAGGTCGTGGTCACGCACCGCCCCGGCGGCGACCTCCGCAACCTGCAAGGCGCACGCTGTCGGACGCTGGCGGTGGACTTGACCAGTGAAGTCTCCATCGCCAACGCGCTGCAGCCACTGCTGCCCGAATGCGCCACCGTGTACAACCTCGCCGGGTGCGGTTCCCCGCTGAAACGCGACGCGGAGCAGCGCCGGCTCGTGAACGTGGTGTTTCCGGGTCTGCTGGCGGACATGCTCATGGAGCGGGACGGCGTTCGCTTGGTTCACGTGGGCTCCTCGTCTGCAGTCGGCTACCCCGCCAACGGCGTCGTGGCGGACGAAACCTTCCCCTTCAACGCGCACTGGGACGAGTACGCGGCGAGCAAACGCCTCGGCGTGGACGCCGTGCTGGCCCGGACGGCGGGCGGCCTTGACGCGGTGATAGCCCACCCTTGCAGCACCGTGGGCGCTCACGGCATGAAGAAGGAACAGTTGGGGACCTTCCGCGCTATCGCCAAAGGAGCCATGCGCGTCTACCCGGCTGGCGGGCTGTGCTTGACCGGCATGCAGGACCTGGTTCGGGGATTGTCGTTGTGCGCCGCCAAAGGCCGCTCCGGCGAAGCATATCTTCTTGGCGGACACAACATCTCCTACCATGCCTATTTTTCCCGCATCGCCATGGCGAGCGGAGGCCGCGCGCCCTTCATCAAACTGCCGGCGCGGCTCATGCCATTTCTGGGGTACTGCGTGGAGCACGCCGCCCGGCTGGTGGGCAGAGAGGTCGGTATCAACGCGAACGTGGCGCGAATGGTCAGCAGCACACTGTATTATTCATCCGCCAAAGCCTGCACGGAGCTCGGGTATGCCATCGCCCCGTGGCAGACGACTCTGGACGCGGTCGTCGCAGAGGTGGTAGGCAATTTGCATAGAGAATCCGCATGAAGTTCCTGCTTCTCCTCTCCGAGTTTTTTCTGTTCGAACGAATCGGCGTGCTGTACGCTGTCACGCCCCTCAAACGCCATGGTCATGATGTCCTTGCCTTGCAACCGCAGAACATGGCTTACGCGGATCTGGTGCGACGCATCGAAGCGTACTCGCCGGATCTCGTCGGCTACAGCGTGTCCACGGGAGAACACAATTTCTTCGTGGAGCTGAACCGACGGCTGAAACAGGACCTCCGCTTCAACGCCATTTTCGGTGGGCCACATCCAACGTTCTTTCCGGAGATGATCCACGAGGACGGGGTGGACGCCATCTGTGTCGGTGAAGGCGAAAGCGCGTTGCTGGACTATCTGGAAGCGCTGGGCGGCAGGGGCGACCCCACCGCTGTCGCTGGCGTCCATGTCAAACGCGAAGGCGCGGTCTTTGCCAATGCGCCGCGCCCTCTCGTCATGAATCTGGACGACTTGCCTTTTCCCGACCGCACCATTCTGTACGATTGCGACCCCAAACTGAAAAATTTCTACATGAAGACTTTCTACGCGGCGCGAGGTTGCCCGCGGCGATGTACGTTTTGCTACAACCATCTTGTCAAGGAACTCTACCCCCGCGAAGGCGGCAAGTTGCGATACAGAAGTCCAGCCAATTTCGTGGAAGAAATTGCGCAGGTGAAGCAGCGCTACACGCTCCATTTCGTGGTCATGGGAGATGACAACTTCGCGTTCAAGCCCAAACATTGGCTCCAGGATTTCACGGATCTGTATGTCAGCAGGATCAACCTTCCATTTGCCTGCAACGTAAGCGCGAATTTCGCAAAACCGGAGATCATGAGCCTGCTGAAGGATGCGGGATGCCATACCGTAAACACGGCTTTTGAATGCGCAGACGAGTTCGTGAACAACTCGGTGCTGAAGAAAGGTGTGACCCGGCAACGTTTTCAGGAGGCTGTGCGGCTTGCGAAAGAATACGGTTTCGTATCCAAGACCATGAACATCGTTGGTTTGCCCACGCGCGACCCCATCACAGTGGACCTCAGCACCTTGGATGCGAACATCGCCTGCAGGCCGGACGCCGTGAACGCCACCCTGCTTGCGCCTTTCCCGAAACTCAAGATCACGTCGTATTGCAAAGAGCATGGTTTTTTACCCGTCGACGACACAATCTACGCAACGTTCAAGACAAGCAACCTGGATCGAGCCTTTCTGGACTATGGCGACGAACGCATCAACCGCCAGCTGGAGCGCCTACAGAAGCTCTTTCCCCTCATCGTGCGTGCGCCGATGTTGCGGCCGTTTGCGCGCCTCCTCATCAAGGCGCCTCTGACTCCACTCTACAAGTACTTGGGTATACTCCGTTTCGCCTGGGAAACTCATGTGACGACCGTGCGAGGCGTACCACTTCGCTCGTATGCCAGCCTGGCGGCAATGTTCTTCAAGTATCTTTTGTATCGAGAAAAGTATTGAGGGGCCTCATGATAGAGAACATGAAGACCGCCTTTTCGTTGTTCGCTCGCACCAGAAAGGCGTACAACCAACCCGTATACGTCAATATGGACATTACGGATCGATGTAACCTGCGGTGTCGCATGTGCTATCAAAACGAAGCTTTCTTTCAACCACCTCGTAATGAAGCTCGATTTGTCTCACTGGACACGGTACACCAGGTTTTTTCGCAGATCTTACCCCGCATATTTGTTCTGGGTGGCTTGGGTGAGCCCCTCTTGCATAAAGATATCATAGAGATTACGAAGATAGCCGCCAGCCACGGCTCTCTGCCCATGATTACAACAAATGGCTTGTTGCTGACGAAAGAAATGTCTCGCCAGCTTGTTGAACAGGGCATGGGGCAAATCAAGATATCAGTGGATGCCGCCAGCAAGAAAACATACGACATAATACGACAGGGTGGAGACTTTGAAAGGGTCTTGCTCAATATTGCGGACCTAGTGGACGTGGAGCGACAGTTCAATCGCACGGGTTCCATCATCAGACTTGAATACGTAATACAGCGTTACAACTTGCATGAAATCATCCCATTTATTAAAATGGCGGCGCGGATGGGTGTTCGTGTGGTCAATTTCATGGCCATCAACTTCATTGCCGTGTCCGAGCACACCGAGCAAGAGTACAAAAAGGACTACAACCTCCGGGAGGTTCTCGACACCCTCCATGAAGCGCGACGCGTCGCTGCCGCGCATGGGGTGCAAGAAAATATTTCGGAGTTGATGATTGGCCATGACGCCATTTCCGATGTGGACAATTTCACCATGTCTGCGGGAGACTACTTCTTCCCATGGTACAAGTACACGCGGCGCCAGAATTTTGTCTGCATGGAGCCGTGGCTGCAGATGGGAATTCATCGCAACGGCGACGTTTCCATTTGCTGTGTTACGTTCCACCCGAAACACTACGAAAAAGCCCTTGTCTTCGGGAACATCCACAAAGGCGACCGCTTGGATGACATATGGAACTCGCCGCGCTTGCAACGCTTCCGCGGCATGGTGGCGCGGAAAAAAAATTTTCAAGCCTTGGATTTGTGTGGCCAATGCATCTATCGTCGGCATCTTTGGCATGAACTCCGCAAGAACAGGCTTCTCGCCAGCACCTTTCGTACATGACGCCGTCCCAAGCCTGCAGGAAGAATCGCGTGCGCCTCATCAATCACAACGCCGTCGCCATCATCCCCGCCAGAGGAGGGTCCAAGGGATTGCCCCGCAAGAACATCCTGGATCTGTGCGGCAAACCGCTGGTGGCGTACTCCATCCACTCGGCGCTGGAAGCGGACTGCTTCAATCACGTGGTCGTGACCACGGACGACGAGGAAATCGCCGACATCTCACGCGACCACGGCGCGGAAGTGCCGTTCCTTCGTCCCAAGCATATGGCTTCCGACACCGCGACTGTCACCGAAGGCGTCGAGTACACGCTGAAGCGGCTGTTCCCCCATGGCAGATGCGTCACCTTGAAAGCCGTCCTCTACCCCACCAGCCCGTTCCGGGCGGCAGGCATGATTCGCAACCTTGTAAGCAAGGTCTCGCAGGAAGGTTTCACTTTCGTGTGCACGGTCAAAAAGGCCAAACGCCCGAACTGGTCCTACTTCGCTCTGGATGAAGGCCGCGTGGACCCCCTGGGGGCGCCGGCTTATTTCCGCGACCACGCTTTCTACAGACCCTATGGCGTCATGACAGTGGACCGCCTGAGTTTCCGCGACCGCCGCGAATACGCGCAACGCATCGAGAACGAGATAGAGCTCATCGACATCGACACAGCCGAGGATTTCGATGTCGCCGAGGAAGTCATCCGCAACAACCTCTATGACTTCACCCACTGGACGCCGCCTGCGGAGACGCAGCATGACTGACCCGCGCACCAGCCCCGGCCGCGTCCTCGTGCTGGGCGCCTCCGGCTTCGTCGGCTTGAACTTGACGCGCGCGCTCCTCGCACAAGGGCGCCGCGTGCGGGCGGGAATACGCCAGCAAAGCTCGCGGTCCGAGCACTTGCAACACTTGGGCGCCGAGCTGACGCTTCTGGATGTGACTGCGCCGAAGGCGAGTGAGACCATCGCCAAGGCAGCCGAAGGCTGTTGCGCCGTCATCAATTTGGCGGCGTCTCTGATGCACAATCCACGCTTCCGCGCCGAATTGGAAGCAGTCAACATACGGGGCGCCGCCACTGTGGCCGCCGCCGCCTTGGATGCTGGCGTTCGCTTGACGCACGTCAGCACGACCTCCGCCTTGAGCTTCCCCCAGGATGGCGGCGTTGCTGACGAAACAGTCCGTGAGGACATCAGCCGCCGCCACTACGGACAGACCAAGCGTCTGGGCGAACAGGCAGCCTTGGCCCGTGTGGCGGACGGTCTGGACGTCGTCGTGGCGTACCCCGGCAGTCTCGTCGGCGGTTTCGGCATGCACGCGCATCAACGCAAGACATTCGACCTCATCGCTGCGGGCCGCATGGTCTTCGCGCCCCCGGGCGGCTTGTGCGTGGCCCATGTCACCGACGTGGCTCGCGGACTGATCCTGACCACGGAGCGCGGCCGCACCGGCGAGGGCTACATCCTCGGCGGCGACAACATCACGTACATGGACTACTTCCGCCACATCGCCCGCGCCACCGGCGGCGCGCCGCCACGTGTCTGCATGCCCAAATCGCTCATGCAGCTGGCTGGCCGCTTTTACGAAATGCAAGCCAACTGGCGCAAGCTGGACGACTACATCAGCCGGGAACAGTTCGAGCACGTCTCCCGCCGCATCTTCTTTTCCTCGGAGAAAGCACGCCGCGAGCTGGGTTACGCCTTCACGCCCTGCGAAGAAGCCATCCACGCCACAGCCCGGGAGCTGGGATTCACGCCAACCGGGGAGGCGTTATGAAAATCATTATGCCCATATACCTGGATGAACGTGAAGCGGTCTGGCAGTCCAAGCAAGGCGCCAGAATCCTCATCGGACAGATCGCTCGCTTCACCAGTCTGGGCCTCCCAGTCGTTGTCGTCACAAACCTCCCCGTGGTGCAGGACCTGGCGCGGGAGCATGGCCTGCTGGCCCTGCTGGACACGCAGCCCTTCGACCGTCCCGAAACGTTCCCGCCGGGCTCGCGCAGAGCCCTGGAGGTGGCGCCCACTTCCCACGAACGCATCATGCTCGTCGACTACCGCTGCCCCCTCATCCCCACCGCGTTGATTCTGGAAGCCATCCACACGGCCAGGGACCATCACGGCCTGGTGGTGAGCGCCGTCATGCTGCGTGACAACCCCTGCCAATACTGCCGCCATCTGGACCTGGCGGACACGGGCGTGCTCTTCCTGGAAGATGAAACCGTCGCTCCATTGCCGCACCTTCCCGCCTGCAGCGTGAGCAAACCTTTTGTTCATGACTGGGAGCATGAAGGCGTCGCCACCGATGGCGTCTTCACGCGCGCCCCCTCCCTCTTCGGCTGGGAATTCCACCCGGCTGCTGTCGCGGACAATCTCGCGGATGAAGAGACCGCACCCATGCTCTGGATCAAGGAAGGCACCATGGCCAGGGTGGCTTACCGACCATGGGGACCGGACGCGGCCGGGTTCTGCTGGGTGGAGGAGCACAACGACCTGACCATCCGGCTGGTGCGTGACGCCGACGGCGGCGTGACGCTCGTCGTGCATGGCGCTGACAGTCTGGAGGAAAGCCTCCATGTCGTGCTGATCCCCTTCGGCAAGGAAAGCCTCGACTGGCGCACCGCGCATACGTTGGACCTGGTCGGACAAGAGAACCGGCTGGCTTTGGGCCCCCCCCCGCAGAACGTCGTGGGCTGGAGCTGCATGCTGCTGCGCGACGCCCACGACGATGGGTACACCGTGCGCGCCCCCTTCGCCCCCCCCAACGCGCCTTGGACCACGGACGAAACCATGCGCCGCATCAACAAATACAACGGTGCCGTCATTCATGGCAGACAAGAGTTCCCGACGATCTACGACATCGACGGCGCCTTCGCCGTCTTGCCCGAATGCGGGACGCTGCCGGACCTGGATGACCCGGCGCTCCAATTCGCGCCCATACCGCTGGACCCCGAACAGGCCTTGCGAGTGGAGACGGCCTTCGACATGATCATCTTCAGCGCCAGGGAGCGGCAGGTCCATGCACGTGCTGGATAGAACGGCCGTCCACAAGACGCTGACCATGACCGAAGAAGCCTGCCAGCGCCACGACGAAACGCCACACGCCGAAGACCTGCCCGGTCTGTTCGCTGCAGTAGACGCGCGCATCGCCGAGCATCTGCGCCAGACCGTGGGACTGCGCGAGCGCATCAACTTCCTGCAACCTTTTGTGAACAACCGACCCCAAGACGCAGGCGTTTGCTACCCCTTCCACATGGTTCACACCACCCTGCCCGACGTGGCCAGCGCCAGCGCGTTACGCCTGGTCGAGTTCGGACGCGCGCTTTTCGAGTACTTCACCCGCCGACTGCGCCACGCATGCGCACATCCCGAGAACAGCCAGGCGGCAGCCTCCATTCTGGACAGCGCCAGGATGATGCTCCTGGATGAAGCCATGCTCGCCACACTGTACGCCATTGTGGAGGAAACGCACGCAGTCCGCCTGCCCGCCCATACCCCCCTGCTTTGGGAAAGGACGCAGATCCCTGCTGCAGGCGATTTTCCTGTCAGCCTCATCTGGGACGCCGCCACGCGCACGCACCTGGTCGGCCAGAACAGTCGCGTGGAGCTGTTCGATGAGGACTGGACGTTTCGAGGGGTTGCGCCCTGCGAGGTGGAGCTGGCGGCGTCACCCTACATGATCGACCATGGCCCCCGCTTGACCCTTCTGGAAGCCGGGGGCGCGCGTCTCATCCGGCAGGTGGATCGCGCTTCGGGCGCTCTCGTGCGGGAAGTGGACGCGCATGCGAGCGTGGGCCGCATCCTGCCCTTCCCCGACGGCCGTCTGCTGGCTTCCTGTACCGACGACGCAGGCGCCCAATATCTCGAAATCTTGTCCGACACGTTGACGGTTCAAAGCCGCATCCAACCGGATTTGGGACGGACCGCCAAGCCGGGCGAAGTGACGCAAGCCGCCGTGCTGGACAACGAATGCTTGCTGATCCTTGCCAATGCGGATGAGTGCGCGCACCGACTCGCCGTGTACAGCCTCACGGAACAGCGCCTGCTTCGGACCCGCAAATTCGACACCAAGAACTTCCGGGTGTATACGCTGGCGCGGCATGGCGACGCCATTTACTTCTGCGGCGCGCACTGCGTCGGCGTCCTGGACATGGAGCTGCGCATGACCGCCATGGAGTTCCTGCCAAGGCTCTGGGCGGGGTCCCTGCAACGCATCGTCAAAGACGGCGTCCCCTATCTGTACTGCATGGCCAACATGAACAACGCCATTCTCCGGTGGCGCTTAGGAGAGCCATGATCGAGCCCCTCAAGACATTCCTGCACATCGCGCTGCGCATCCCCCGGCCCAAGCCCAGCTCCGCGCAAGTGGACGTGACCACGGTCTGCAACTTCAAATGCAAGATGTGCCCCATCCATTTCGTTGAGCAGGAACGCTCCCACATCGACATGAGCGTGTTTCGAGCCATCATCGACTCGCTGGACGGCGTCAACGAGGTGAGCCTGGTGGGACTGGGCGAACCCTTTTGCCATCCCCTGCTCACAGAAGCCATACGCTACTGCAAAGACCGGGGCATGGTCGTGAAGACCACCACCAATGGCGTGTTGATGAACACGGACGAGAAGATGCACGCTCTCATCGACTCCGGACTGGACAGCCTCAGCGTCTCCATAGACGCCCTCCGCCCCCCTGCGGAGGAAGCGGACGGCCACCCCGTGGGCGCAGCCATCCGTAACGTAGAACGTTTGACTGCGCTCAAACGGGAGCGGGGGGCGACCACACCCCGCATCATCATCCAATCCGTCTTGCAGAAAGGCCGCGAGGACGACATGCTGGACATCATCCGCTGGGCTGACAGCATCAAAGCCCACCGGGTGAACGTATTGCGCATGCACATGTACTTCGACACCGGCATCGAACGCCCGGACAGAGCGGAAGAAAAAGCCTTTTTCAAGCGGGTGGACGCGTTGCGCCGGGAGATTTCCATTCGCGTCGACAGTCTTCAGGACAGATTCTTCCCCGGCTACAAAGGGTTCTTGTACAAACACTTCAAGTCGCTGTTACGACTGGACGGATTCTGCGTGCGGCTGCTGGACTACCCCTACATCAACCAGCAAGGCGACCTCATTCCATGCTGTTCCTTGCCCAAACACCGCTTCGGCAACATTCTGGAGACCAGCCTTGACGACGTGTGGCGCGGCGAAAAATTGCGCCGCTTCCGACGCACCCACAACAAGGTGGCGCTGTGCGCCAAATGTGACAACTGGCGGATTCGGCAACGTCTCTAGACCGACGGCATTGGCCCCTTGTTTGCATGACTCCACACGCACCCATGCGCTGGGCAACGCCCCCCGCCATGGGCCTCCGCTTCACCATCTGAAAACTCCACGCTGCGAACAGGCGCAAGGAGCTCCCCAATGTACAAAGCCTTCTCCAGAACCCAGGTCGATCTCCGCTTGCATGAGCAGCTCCACAGCCTGCGCAGCCTCCTCACCCCCGGCGCAACGAGACAGTCAGACAACGTCCCCGACCTGGAGCGCGCCTTCGCACAATACATCGGCGTCAAACACGCCATCGCTTTCCCCTATTGCCGCGCCGGCATGTTTTTCGCGCTCAAAGGTCTGGGCTTCGAGCCCGGCAGCGAGATCATCCTCCCCGCCTTCACCTTCTGGGTGGACGCGGAGATGATCCGCCACGCCGGGTATACCCCCGTCTTCGTCGATGTGGATTTCGAAACCATGAGCATCGATCCGGACCTCATCGAAGCCGCCATCACGGACAAGACCCGCGCCATCTTCCCCACACATCTCAACGGCCTCGCTGCGGACATGGACCCCATCATGTCCATCGCCAGAAAGCACGGCCTGCGCGTCCTTGAAGACTGTGCGCGTTCCTGCGGGGCGGTGTACAAGGGGAAGCGCGTCGGTTCGTTCGATGTGGGCGCATTCAGCTTCGGCTATGGCAAGTCCATCTACGATTTCGGCGGGGGCATGGTGACCACGGACGACGACGTCCTGGCTGAGACCTTGCGCTCCGTGAAGCGGGAGTTCCAGCTCATCTCCACCAGGAATCTCACCATCCAAACGCTCAAGGGCGTCCTCCTCACGTGGCTGAACAAGCCCCTCTTCTACCCGCTGTTTCTGTTCCGCTACATCTGGAAGTTCCAAGTGGAGGGGAAGGAAGCCTACGGCAAGCGCTTCAAGGTCCGCGTGGCGCCGTACGACGCCATCCCCGCGAGCTTTTCCGTGGATATGAACAACCTTCAGGCGTGGCTGGGCCTTTCCCAACTCAAGCGTCTGGACGAGACCAACGCCAAACGGCGCGCCTTCCTGCAGTTGCTGAACGGTCGCCTTGCCGGCGTAGGCGACCTCACCCTGCCGCCGGACAGCGAAGACCGCCCCCACGTGGGCGTCCATTACGCCATGCACACCGAGCGCAAGCAGGCGCTGCAAGCATTCCTCACCAGAAACCGCATCGATTCCCAAGACGAGTCCGCCACGGACATCTCTCAACATGAGGCGTATCGTCAGTACGCCAGAAACGAATATCCCGTGGCAAAGCGTCTGGATGGGGCGGTGCTCTTCCTGCCCACCCATGTGAGCCTTGCGGAGCGCGACATCCTTTACTTTGCTGAAAAAGTACGAGAATTCTTCCAGAAGTAGGAGCCGCCATGCAGGCATCAGACGCGCAGATACTGGCGGAAGCCAACGCGGTGCTCCAGCGCAGCCGTGAGCGGGCGGCGAATCGTCGGTGGCGCCGCATCGCATTGATTCAGCCGCGCAAAGGGGGGCGCCCTTCTTTGGGGCTGCTGTACGTGGCGGCGTATCTGCAGGATGTGGGATACGACGTCCGCGTGTTCGAGTTTCTGGACGAGATGTACCCTCCCAACATCCGCCGCAACAAGAAGCTGTGGAAAGACTTCGTCGCGTGGGCGCCGGACGTTGTCGCTTCCAGCGTCATCAGCTCCACATGCCACATCGTGCAAGCGCTCATGGCGCGCATCCGGGCAGCAGCGCCCCATGCGCTCATCATTTGTGGGGGCAAGCACGTCACCGTCAGCCCGCAGGAACTGCTGGAGCACGGCGCCGATTACTGCATCGTGGGGGAAGGGGAAATCTCCACGGTGGAGCTGCTGGACCGTCTGGACTTCAACGAACCTGTGGACGACATGCCCGGCCTGGCCTACCTGCGGGACGGCGAAGTGGTGGAGACGAAGCCGCGCGACATGCTGCCCCTGGACTCCATATTACGGCCGGCGTTTCATCTGGTGGATTACCGCAAATACGTGGATTTTCGTTTCCAGGGGGTGCCGGGCCATTATCTGAAAACGGGGTACGTGTTCAGTTCCCGTGGGTGCCCCTTCCGGTGCGCGTTCTGCACCACGCACCTGCGCAACAGCTTCCGCGAACGAAGCATAGACGACCTCCTGGACGAGATGCAGTGGCAAATGGACGAGTTCGGCGCGGAAGCCTTCGTCATCCTGGACGACTTGTTCTATTACAAGAAGAAACGCGTGCTGGAATTCTGCGACAAAGTGAAAGCGCGCGGCATGCGCTTCCAGTTCTCCTGCCACGCGCGGGTGGATATCGTGGATGAAGAGGTCATCGCAGCACTCAAGGAGGCTGGGTTGCTGCTGCTCATGGTGGGGGTGGAGAGCGGCTCCCAAAAGATTCTTGACGCCATGAACAAGAAAACCACCGTGCAGACCATAGAAGACGCCTTCGCCGTGTACAACCGGGTTGGCGTGAACACCCTGGCGTTCATCATCGTGGGCCATCCGGAGGAAACCGCCGAGGACCGCGACGCCACCCGCCGGCTCCTGGAGCGCATCCGGGCCACCAACGTGGCTGTGAGTTTCTACATGCCCATGCCGGGCACGAAGTCCTTCGAATTCGATGTGGCCAATGCGAAACACCTCATCGGGGGCAAGCACTTCAAGGGATTTTCCTACACCACGGATTATCCCGAATTCTCCACGACCGATCCGCTGGAGACGCTCAACGACGTGGGCAACGAATTCACGGCCATGTCCATGGTCAACCGCAACACGAACCTCTTCACCTATCCGGCCTTTTTCCGGGACATGGCGCGTTTCCTGCTACTGCATCCCATGGCGCTCGTCGAAGGGTTCTGGATTCGCTACGTGCGCAAACAGACACACCAGATGAGCGCCATGGCCGTGGTGAAAGACGCCATCCAATTCCAAAAGCAGTGGTTCTGACATGGACAAAGACACACGCACCAGAACGCCCGCAACGGGACGCCCCCGCAACAAGGTCGCGCTCATCAACCCGCGCAGAGGCTGGCGTCCGGGCCTTGGTTTGCTGTATGTGGCCAGCGCGCTGCTGGACGCCGGCTATGAAGTGCGCGTGTTCGAGTTCTTCGACGAAAATTTCGACGATTCCCGCAACCACGCCCTCTGGAAATCCCTCTTCGCGTATGATGCGGATATCTACGGCTTCGGCGTCATCAGCTGGAACAGAGCCGTGACAGCGCAACAGATAGCGCGCATCCGCCAGCATACCTCAGGCAAGTTCATCATCTGCGGCGGCAAAGACCCCTCCTACATGGCCTCCAAGTATCTGGAATACGGCGCAGACGCCGTGGTCGTCGGCGAAGGCGAAACCACCATGGTGGAAACAGCTGACGCCGTGAACGCCGGAAGCCCGCTGGATCACATCAAAGGCTTGGTCCACATGCGCGAGGGCGAGCTCGTCGAAAACGCGCCCCGCGAACCCACCTGCCTGGACAAGCTGCTGTTCCCCGCGCTGCATCTGGTGGACTACGCGCAATACACGGACATCAAACTGGGCGGCATCCCCGGGCATTACATCCGCACGGGCTTCATGATGGCCAACCGGGGCTGCCCCTTCAACTGCAAGTTCTGCGCGGAAAAAGTCCGCAACATCTACCGCGAACGCCCCCTGGACGATATCGTGGACGAAATACGTTGGCAGCGAAGGCATTGGAACATCAAAGGCATGGTTTTCCTGGACGACCTCTTTTATCACAAGGAGGAACGCATCGTGGCGCTGTGCCACAAGCTCAACGAGGCCGGGCTGGACGGCTTGGCCTACTATGCGCAAACCCGCGTGGACCGCACGCCCAGCCGGGAAACCCTTGCGCTGATGCGCCGTACGGGCTTCATCCAGCTGGCGCTTGGCGTGGAGTCCGGTTCGCCGCGCATCCTCGAGATCGTGAACAAGGGAACCACCATCGAGATGGCCCGGGAAGCCGTGGCGCGCATCAACGCAGCAGACATCTGCTCCTATGCGTACATGATCGTCGGCTTACCTGAAGAGACGGTGGACGACCTGGACATGACTGCCGAGTTCCTCGAATCCATCAAGCCGACGTTCGTGGCGGTGAATTACTACATGCCCATGCCCGGCACCCGCTATTTCAATGAAGAGGACGACGCCCTCATCGACACACTCTCCTATTCGCTCACGGAAAATCAGACATATCGCTCCGCCTTGAGCCAGAAAACGCTCGCTCATTACCGCGCCTTGTTCGAGTCAAAAGCCCAACGCAGCGCCAACATGAACCTCTTTCGCTATGTCGGTTTCTACGGTTTTCTGCTGAAGATGGCCACCATCCGCATGGACGTCTTGCTCAAAGGCGCTTGGCTGCAAATGAAGACAAACAAATATTCAAGCTATTTCGAAGCGGTGCGCACGGCCATGATCAATTACAAGATAACAGGGTGACATGAAGTCCATCGCCATCGCCATGAACAATCTACGCGCCTTGTACGCGCTCAAGCAAGGCCGTACGACTGCGCCCACACTGCCCACATTCGTCTGGCTGGAACCGACGAATCGATGCAACTTGCGCTGCGTCATGTGCCCCAATGGCACAGGCATGGTGCGCATCGAAAAAGGCGCCATGACGCTGGAGGACTATACACGCACTCTGGACGCCATCGCGCCGTTCACTTCCGCCGTCACCCTCGCCATCAACGGTGAGTCCCTCCTGCATCCGCAATTCACGAACATGGTCCGCCACGCTTCGCAGCGCGGCGTCAAAGTCATGCTCAACACCAACGCCACGCTGCTCACGCCGGAGCTCAGCCGGGAACTCCTCGAGAGTGGCTTGCGGCACATTTCCTTCGCCTTCGACGGCTTCAACGCCGAGCAGTACGAACGCGCCAGACGAGGCGCCGACTTTCACGAAACACTGGAGAACATTCTCCACTTCCTCCGCCTGAAGAAACAGCTGGGTCGCAAGACGCCCTACTGCGTTCTCTCCATCCTCAAGCTGGACCTCGCCAGCTGCGCCGAGTCCGAAAGGGAAGCCTTCCTGAGTCGGTTCGAAGGCCTCGTCGATGAAGTACGGCTGCGCGAGGTCGCTTCCTGGGGTAGCACCTTCAAGGACACGGACGAGTTCTCCACCCGCCGCCACGAGGGCTTGTACCTGCCCTGCTCCCGATTGTGGAACACGACAGCCATCGCCTGGAACGGCGATGTGTTGCCTTGCATTTACGACGCAAACCATGAGCATGTGCTCGGCAACATTCATGAGCAATCCTTTCCCTCAATCTGGAACGGCGAAGCCATGCGCACCTTGCGTCACGCCATGCTTGAAGGCGAACATCTCAAGCACATGCCTTTGTGTGAAAACTGCATCGTTATCGGCACGCCGCCTGTGCTCGGTATTCCCTCAGGTTTGAGACTGACCATGACCGACGCCGCTGTGAACTTCTGTGGCTATGGGTTCGAAAACTACGCCCTGAAAGCTGTCAACACCCTCCGCGGCGGCTCCTTCTCGGCGACGCGTATACGTTAGGGGACCGCCATGCGCACGCCTTCGTCCATTTTGATGCGCCATGTACACCGAGATGACTCCAAAAAAGTCCTCTCCACCGTGCAGAGCGGTCGCATGTCGTTTGTTTCGAGCCGTATGGGGACGCCAGGACATGCCGCGAAGCTTTTCTCATTCGAAGTGTACAGTATACATCGTGAATTCATGAAACAATGTATACGTAAATTTAAACAAAATATGATACACAAAATTCCTGTGAATTCTTGCCCACTTCGCACACTTTACTCTGCAGCAGCCAAAACGCGTTTGGCGGTTCGCATGCACAAGACGCATGGCGGCCCGTCAGCTGTCGTCCCGAGAGGCCTTGCCCCCATGGAGCGCGTCCGGCGCATCTGCGCTCACGAGCATCGTGAGCCCGGCAAGCCGCCTGGCAAAGCGTCTTGCTCAACACTCGCAGGATACTCCCATGTCTCCCCTTGACCCCACACTCCTTGCCCTCGTGACTGGGCCGGATGGCGACGGCCTTGCTCCCAACGCCGCCGGCGACGCCCTCTGCAGCCAAGACGGCGCGCACTGCTACCCCATACGCCGCGGCATCCCTGTCCTGACCGCTTCCGCAGAGCAAAACGCATCTGTGCGCGAGGACGAATTGAAGCATGAAATCAAGAAATATTTTGCTGACATGTGGAAGTCTCGCCAGGAGCGAGGGGTTCGCTTCTGGCAAGACGACGGATACAGCTACCGGTACTGCCAACATGTTGTTCTGAAACGCGCGGGGGCGCTGGACGGCAAGAAAGTCCTTCTGCTCGGAGCCGGCCGCGGCTACGAAACCGAGCTGTTCCAACGCGCCGGGGCATGGACGCTGACTACGGACATCCTCCTGGAGGGCTTGATCAATCCGGCGCTGAAGCACGCCCGCGCCGTCATGGACGCGGAACGCCTCTTCCTGCGAAACGCTTGTGTCGATGTGGTCTATGCGCAATCCATGCTCATGTTCGTGGACGAACGCAAAGCCGTGGCTGAAGCCTTGCGCGTGCTCAAACCCGGAGGCCTGTTCATCTCGGTGGAGCCGCAAGCCGATGGCGCGCTCTTCAAATGGCTGCACCGCGCCTTGACCTGTTTCGACAAATACGGCGTACTTGGTGAACAGCCTCCACGCTACCTCACGGCCCAGGACCTGCACTGGATGCGCTCGCAATTTGCACACACCGTGTACGAGAGCTACCGCATGATGACCCCGGCGTACCACTTGCCGAGGATCCTGCGCCTGGAGCTGCTGACGCGCGCCTACTTCGGCATGGAGCTTGCCGCCATGGCCGTTCTCCCTGCGCTGAAGCGCCAATGCTTCATGTCCCTGCATGTCCTGCAGAAGGCTGCATAGAGGTCCGTATGGCGAAACGACTGAAGATACTCTTGCTGGCCTTGCCCAACGACCTGAACAACCCGGGCGACAACCTCCTGCTGCTGCAACCCCTCGGACTCCTGGGCCTCTCCGCGGTGCTGAAGGAGGATGGGTTCGATGTGACGCTGCTGGACGCCGCCGCGTATCAGATGAGTGGAGAACGCATCCTGGCGTACATCGAGGCGTTCAAGCCGGATGTGATCGGACAGACTTTGTACACATTTCAGATAGGGCAGACAATGCAGCTGGCGCGCAAGGCGCGCGAACGTCTGCCGGAGATGCGGTACGTGGTCGGCGGAGCGCACCCTTCGGTGGAAGCGGCGAATCTGCTGCAAGGTTTTCCCGAACTGGACGCCGCCGTCATCGGGGAAGGCGAGTACACCATGCGCGACCTGCTTCGCGCCTGGGAACGCGGGGACGACGCTGCGGATGTGCGAGGGCTTGCGTGGCGCAACGGGGAGAAGGTCATCGTCAACGAACCTCGTCCCTTCATCGCAGATCTTGACGACCTGCCCATGAACGACTGGTGCGCCTTGCCCATGAACCGCTACTGGTACAACTGGACTGTCAAAAAAAATTACGCCGCCGTCACGTTCAGTCGCGGGTGCCCTTACCATTGCATCTTCTGTGCGAAACGAGTCACAGGCCGCAAGCAGCGCAAGCGCTCCCCCGAAAAGGTGCTGGAGGAGCTGACGACGCTCTACGACATCCACGGCGTGCGCAACTGTCTTATCGCAGACTCCATCTTCAACCTGGACCGTGACTGGGTGCGCGAAATCTGTCGGGGCATGATCGCCATGAAACGCCCACTGCTCTGGGGCGCGCAGATCCGAGCGGACAAGGTGGATCCGGAGACGCTTGCCTTGATGAAACGCGCAGGATGCCACAAGCTGTTCATCGGCGTGGAGTCCGGTGATCCGCAGATGCTGCAAGCGATGCGCAAGGGCGAATCCATCGAGGACATCCGCGAAGGCGTGCGCATGATGGCTGCCGAGGGCATAGACGCGGACCTGGGGTTCATCATCGGTTTGCCAGGAGAAACGGAGGAATCCGTGCAACGAACCATCGCGTTCGCTCGCGAGTTCCCCAACTGCCAAGCCGCTTTCAACCTGGCCAGCCCATACCCGGGCACGCAGTTCTACGAGATGGCCCTCGACGAAGGCTTCCAGGATGTGGACTGGACCGACGTGAGCACCTACTACGACCTTTCCTACACCCCCCAGGGCATCGACCGAGAGCGTCTCCAAGAGCTCTACAAGCACGCGGTGAAGGAAGCGTACCTGCGGCCGTCTTTCCTGTGGGGGCAAGTGAAACAGCTACGCTCCTGGACGAACTTCAAGATCAAACTGTGGATGGCGTACAAGATCTTCTGGGGCCGCTTCCGCAAGCTCAAAACGCAGGCGGGAAACTAGCATGGCGACGCCTCCGCACGCCTTCTACTATGACAACCCCCGGTTCAACTGGGTGGACGTGGAGATTACGAACCACTGCAACTTTTCCTGCTGGTTCTGCCCCCGCGAAGCCATGACGCGGCCTCTGGGCCACATGGGCTACGAGCAGTTCACGACGATCGCCGACAAGATCGACCACGCCGACATCGTGAGCGAGCTTCTCATCGGAGGAATAGGCGAACCCACTCTGCACAAGGACCTCTGCCACATGCTGGCCTATCTCAAACAGCGCACCAGCCTGCAGGCCACGCTCATCAACAACGGGAGCCGTTTGTCCGACCCCGACTTCCGCGAAGCGCTGCTGGATTCCGGCGTGGACCGCGTCATCATCAGCTTGAGACTTTCAGACCCCGTCAAACAAGCCGCCAGCCTCCCCAAGCGGTTCGACCACCAAGCGTACCTGGACGGCCTAGCTGAGTTCGTGCGCTTGCGCCAGTCGCGCAAGGCGTCCACCGCCATCGAAATCGCGTTCCTCAAGGAAACCTACTACTCCAAGTACGTACTCGGTCTGCACGGCGGGGACTTCGTGAACGCGCCGCTTCTGGACGACTTCACGGCGCGCTTGGCGGCCATCACGGGCGAAGCGTTGCCCTCCTACAGCGAACTCACCGCGCCTGTGCGCTCCCGGCTGAGCAACGTCGAAAACGTCCGGGTGGGGGACGGCCTAGTGTTCCGGCTGGATGGTCCCAGTTGCTGGACCACAGCGCATGCAAAGTTTGTCGAGGACCGCTGCAAACCGGCGCGCTTCGGCTCCTGCCTGGGCATGCTGGAACACTTCGCCATCTATTGGAACGGCGACGTCTCCACCTGTTGCGCGGACTTCGACGTCAAGAACCGCCTCGGCAATCTTCTGGAAGACAATACTCTCAAAGACATTCTGAACAATTCAAGGGCGCGTTTTTTCGCTGCAAACCTCGCCAGAAAACGCATGCCGAGCGCCACATGCCGCGCATGCAGAGGCGGCGTCACCCATTTGGAAAAATGGGCCAACATGATTGGCACAATCCTCTACACAAGCTAATGCACCAAGCGAGCGAACCCATGACTCAGTCCCCACCGACTCCGGAAAAAAGCAACGTCTTCACCACCATGGAGGACGACATCCGCGCCGTGGCGCGCACTGATGAAGAAGCCGCGCGCATCCGCGCCGTTCTGGAGACTGCGCGGCAGGAATCCATGGAGAAGCGCATCCGCCACCGCAAGCCTGTTCCCGGCTTGCTGGCTCGCCACGCAGCCCTCCTGCGCATCTACTGGGTCTATGGCGTCCATTGGAAGAAACCGTTCTACCCTTTCCGCTTGGCCCGCAACATCCTCATGGGCAAGCTCTACAACCTGTTGGGCAAGGAGCGATACGTGCTGCGGGGCATCGAATTCGCTGTCACTTTTCGCTGCAATTTCAGGTGCAACCACTGTCTCTGCGCGCATATCGATCAAACCCATGAACGCAAGGAAATGTCCCCGGAGGATTACGCGCGTGTGGTGAAGGAAGCCATGAAGCTCGGCGCCACCACCTTCGGTCTGGAAGGCGGCGAACCCTTCGTGTTTCCTCGGTGGCGCGAAGTCATCAAGGCGTGCCAGCCCCACTACAACCACATCATCATTTCCACGAACGGCTATCTCTTCGACGAGGAAAAAGCCAAAGTCTGTGCTGAACTCGGCGTGGACACCATCAACTTCAGCCTGGACAGCGGCGTCCCCGAACTGCACGACACGTTCCGCAGACAACGCGGCAGTTTCGAGCGCGTCAAGCGCGGCGTGGCGCTCTGCAAGCAATACGGCATCAAGCCCCTCATCAACACTGTGGTCCACAAGGGCAACATCTACACCCAAGCGTTTCTGGACCTGCTTGACTACGCCGACGCCGAAAAAGTGCTGGTGAACACGTTGCTCGCCAAAGGCGTGGGCAGCTTCAAGGACAAGGATGCGGTGCTGGACCCCGAAGATCTGGAGAAGCTGGCGGAAATCCTCAAGCCTTACCGGTACGTCTCTCGCCATTTGGCGTACAACTACGGGCGCCAGTTCGGGTGTCCCGGCACGAAGGAAATGATCAACATGACGCCGTATGGTGACGTAATGAATTGCGCCAACATGCACATATACATGGGCAATGTCATGGAGGAGCCACTGGAGAAAGCACGCGGTCGAGCCCTGGAGAAGAGCCCTTTCCGCTTCTACAACCCCTGTTTCCTGGCGGACGACCCGGACTTCATGAACATTTACTACCCCCTCATCGACGCGAAAAAACATGTCACCCTGGATGAATTCATGGAAGCAGTCACTGCTTATGAACAAAAGCACGGCAAGACCCTGTACCGAAAAGCCCATGAATCCGGCAAGCTGCACACCCGATAAGATGACACGCCGGCACACGACGCTGTACGCGGACTGGGAAGCCCTCTGGCAAGCCGCAGAACATGGAGAGCAGCTTACGCCATTGGGACGACGGATGTTCCGCGCAAAAATCGACGCCTTGCGCGCGCTTGTTCCGGGTCTGGACGCACACACTGTTCTCGAAGTGGGCTGCGGTTCGGGGCATATCCTGGAAGCGTACCAGCAGATGGGTCTGGATGCGCAGGGTGTGGACGTTTCTCCCGCCGCCGTGAGAATCTGTACGAACAAGGGCTTGCGCGCTGAACACAAGGCCGTGGAAGACGAAGACCGCACGTTCGACCTTGTCTCCAGCGACGGCATGCTGGAGCATTTTCTCCACTTCGAGCCCATGGCGCAGCACATGATGCGTCTTTCGAAGCGCCATGTTCTGGTCATCCAGCCCAACCACGACTCGTTCATGGGCCGTTTGCTCTGGTTTCTCGCCAGAAGCCTGCGCGGCGACGCCATCATGTATGAATACAACTACCGCATCGAGGACTTCATCGAGGTGTTCGCGCGGGGAGGCTTCAACGCTGTCGTCAACAGGCCGGTATTTGCAGACGTCTTCAGGATTCTGGTCTTCGAGACTCAACGCCGCCCGGAGCCGGCGCCTGAGTGATGCGAGCGAAGTCGCACCCCTTGCACCAAGGCGCATGCTTGTAGTTGCGTCGGAAGGCCTGGTAGCGGCTGCTGCGCCACACGGCGCGCAAGTCGTCTTGCGGCAGCTTGCCCATGGGCGCTTCCGTGATGGCGCAACAGGGCCGGATATCGCCATTCACTGCGATGTGCACGAAATCCTGGAGGCGGATGCAGTTGTCGTCCAGACGCAACAGGCCTTTGCAATGTTTGTAGAGCCAGCCTTGCCATCCCGGGCCCAAGCGGTCCTGGGGGCAGTCGATCTGGATGCCGAGCTCCCTTCGCAACGCATCGAAACGCTTGAAGAGCGCTTGTTCCTCGGCCACGGTCGGACGCGCTACGCCGGGGAGGGTGTTGATCTCGAAGCGGGCCACGTTGATGCGGTCCACGTGGTGGGCGGCGCCCCACCGGATGATGTCGATGACGTCCTCCTCGCGGTCCTTGAGCATCATCGTCTGCAAGGTTATGCGGGGCGTGGTCATGTGACGCGCATCGCGCAGGGCCGCCAAAGCGGCGATGTGCGCCAGCGCGGCCGCGTTGGGATGGCCTATCTCGCTCTCCCCTTTGATATCCTCCAGCGAGAACGAGATGGCGTCCAACCCTGTGGCGAGGAGCTGCTCGCGCTTCTCCGCCGTGTCCAGAAGCAATCCGTTGGAGGTGATGCGCACCTGGTGGCCCTTGGACTTGGCGTAGATGATGGCTTCATGGATGTGCGGGTGGAGCAAGGGCTCGCCATAGCCCGAGGGCGTGATGAGCGAGACGCCCTCCAACGCGTCCACGATGCGCTTGTACAATTCGATATCCATGTGCTGTACATCGATGTCGAGAAAATGGCGGAAGCACATCTTGCAGTTGAGGTTGCACACGTTGGTGATCTCTATCTGAGCCGAGCGAGGCATGGCCTCCACACGGCTGGTCCAGATGCGCAACACGCGGGCAGGCAAGCTTTGGCGCATGCTCATGACGACTCCCTTCCGGCGCGATGAGGTTTTGCGAAGGATGACTCGAAATGGACCGGGCTTGTTTCGTGGTTGAGGGTTGTGCGCCACCCCACGCTCGGCTGGTCCTGGCTGTTCCGGCCTGTGGTGCGAAGCGAGCCGGCCTGCGCCGATGTCTTTTCCGACTGTTTCAGCCCGCACGCAGGCCGAACTATCGGAATCCCTTGCTCCATCCAGAGTTTGAGGTCCGAAACGTTACCGAGAACAGGGGTCGGGAGCGTCATGAAGCAAGGCTTGTCGAATCTCGCACCACCTGTTCGACCCACGAGGCCTTTCCCTTCCATGACGACGACCTGGAGAGATTTGGCGCCCAGTTTGCTCTATTCAGGACAGTGTCGCGAACGGCGTCCCCGGCCTCCTGCCGGACATCCCGGCATTTGCAGTGCGCTGAATCGGAGCGTCTTCATGCGGAACCCCTTTGCGGCTTGAGGGTGCGGAGCGGCTCCACGCTCCAGAAGCGCTTTTGACAGGGGAGAAGTCCTCTTTCGTTCTCATTCCGGTTTCCTTTCGCCCTTGTCCAGGTTGACCATGAGCCCCGGTTCAATTGGACCAGAAGCGTGGAACCCGCTGGAATTGGAGTATCACCATGCCCTCGTTGCCTTGCATCGCCACGGTGCGTCCCCTTGCAGAGAATTGCCCATCGCTTACCCGGCTCAAGGGCGACTATCTCTACCCCCTTATTATGAAAGAACTTCTTGGCCAGGGTGTCTGCTCGGAGGTGTTGCTCTCCATCGCGCCAGACACCCCGAAGGAATTCATTGCAATCATAGCCAGCTGGGGGCTGCCCTACGAGGTCGGCCACGTCTCTTTGCCAAATGAACGACTCGCCGCTTCGGCCCGAGCGCGAGGGTGGGACCCAGTCCTCTGCATCAGCGCATACACGCTTTTCTTTGACGCGCCATACATCAGGAGCAAGGCGGACCAGGTCCTGTCAGGCGCACATGATTATGCTGGCGCGGAAAACGCTCTGAGCAACATGGAGTTTACTGTCGCCAATGGCGAATGTCTTCGTTTCATGCAAAAAGTCAAGCGTACTTTGGTTCCGTCCAAACCTGGCGCGATCCAACGATGCGCGCCTGAGGGGTTGCGAGGAGGCTGCACTCGCGATGCGTACTCGCCGACAGAAGAATTCCTTTGGACCATGCAATACGCAGGGAACATCGCGAACATGCCGATGGACTTCATTACGGGGTTCTATGAAAAACACACTCCTGATGAATGGTTCAGAAGGGAATCTCGCGAAAAGCATACCGCCGAGTACTTCCAGGTCGACACTATCCATGCATTGGATGCAATGCTCACCAGGGATTTTTTTCCACACATATCGCTTGAACGTCTCACGGGGCAATTACGCTGGATTGAGCGCTGTCTTCCCGAATTTCCCACTTCCGGAGATACCGCGCTCGAACTGGGGTACGGCGACCTCCCGCTGATCTCCTCGTTCCTTTGTTCACGATTCCGGAACGCCATCGCTCTTGAGCCATCCTTCGAGACGCCACCGCCCTGCCCCGACATGCCTCTCCTGTTCTCCAAGCTCGCTTCGATCGCTCCCTATCTGAACGCGCCTGTTCCGGCACGAATGGACCAGACGCTTCGTCTCTCCAACAGTTACCTTGAAGACCTTGAACTCCACGATGAAAGCATCGACTTCTGCATCTCCAAAATGGTTTTCGAACATGTGCAGGACGTCGCGTCCACATCCAGGGAACTCTTTCGCATCCTGCGTCCCGGCGGCTGCATGCTGCATGAAATCGGCTTGAACGATCACACCGGAGGCACAAGTTCCGGCATCCATTTCGAATTTCTGCAACAATCAAGAGAACAATGGACGAGCACGTGGAAAGGCACCAACTTGTATCGGCTCAACGACTTCATGGAGCTCTGGGAAGAATTGGGGTTCGAAGTCGAAATCGTCAGCAAGGTGGTCAGCTCCAATCTGCCGACATCCATAGACAAATCATGGTTCTCCTACTCCCTTGAGGACCTTCTCTGCCAAACAGCCATACTCAAGGCCACGAAGCCAGCCCGGCGCTTGACGAGGTGATTATATGGATATTATGCGAAGCGCCATGGACCGTGAAGACGCTCCCGCGGTGGCAGGCGCGAGGGAAGAAGCAGAACAGCCCGAACAGCCCTGTTCCATACGCCACTTGGCGCAAACGCCGGCGAATGCTCGCGTCGCCATTTACGGACGAGGCGGCCGCGGGCAAGACGTCCTCGCCCACATGCGGGAAACACGCCCGGACATCACCCCCCTTTGCTTCGTGGATTCCCATGCAGCCGGGGAAACGGCGGGGCTGCAGGTCATCCTCCCCGAGGCCCTCGAGGCTTTCGATCCGGATCTCATCCTTGTCGCTTCGCACCATGTCGAAGCGATTCTGGCCAACCTGCCGCTGCAATGGCGTGCACGCGCCGCTGTCGTCACCAAAGAGGCCGTGCGAGCGCAGCTCCACGCGCGTGGCGAAGCCGGACGCTTCCTGACCATGGCCGTGGAGCCCAGCCGCTTCTGCGACATGCAGTGCGACTTCTGCGGCCATCGCTTGATGGATGACCGCTCGGGCTGCATGGATGAAGCGACCGTGGAAGCGGTGGTCAGCCACTTGGAACAGCATCGCCTTGCAGACTGGGTGGAGATCACCGGCATGGGCGAACCCCTCCGTCATCCCCGCATCCTCGCCATCGTACGCCGCCTGGCTGAGGCCGGCTCCAAGGTTTCTCTCTGCACCAATGGCCTCATGCTCACGCCGGACATGCTGGACGCCCTCATCAACGCCGGCGCTTCGCGAATCTCCATCAGCCTGCAGACCTTGTCCGAAGCCTCTTATGGGCACAGACGAAGCGCAGGCGATGTATCGTACGATGCATACTTCACCCAGATCATGCATGTCGTGGAACGCCACCAGGCGCGCTGTCACGAGGCTCCTCTCGTGCTGCGGCTCATGTATTCCGAGCCCGCTTGGCTCTCTACACGCGTGTGGGGCCTGCAGGGGGTGCAGGAAGACACCCGCCACGCGGAGGCCCGTTTCCAGCAGATCCTCGACGCCTTCAGCGCTGTGGCCCGCACCCATGGACGCCTGCTTTCCGTTACCATGCACGACTTCCGTGAAGCCTTGCGCACCCTCGTGGACAAAGGGTATCAAACTGAGCTGACCGACTGCTTGCCCGGCGTGCACATCTACTTGACCGAGCTCCACCTCTCCACCCCGGATGTGATGCGCCGCCTTGGCGCTCCCACGGAATTCGTCCACCATCCTGCCTCGACCACCAGTTGCGAGGACATGCGCCCACTCGTGGCGTACAACGGCGAGGTGTTCCCCTGCTGCACCATCCCCCTGGAGGAAAAGGGTCGCCGCGCGCATCGCATGGGCTCCGTCCACGACCCCGGCGGCCTCCACGGCATCGTGACAAGCGACCGTTTCGCCACGCTTCTGGAGCAAGGCGCGACCCACGCCTTGCAGCGCCGCCTATGCCAGGAGTGCAGGGGAACCTACACCATGACATCACCCCTGTGACAGGCGCGCCCATGCCCAGCAGATGCAGCCTCCCCTGGTACTATTTCCTCTACAACAGGAATACGTACGGCCCCTGCGCGTATTATCGCATGCACAACCTGTACGGCGATACGACGATCGAAACAGGCGAAGCCCTCATGACGCTCTTCAACAGTCCTGAGATGCAGCGCCTGCGCCGTCAGCTCGCCACAGGCGATGTGAGCGGCTCTCCCTGCGAGCATTGCACGAATCAAAAAGACCCCTGCGGAGCAGTCCGCGAAGCCTCCATCCCACACTACCCCCACAAGACGTCCATGGCCTTCGCCAGCCAGCGCGCAGGCCTGATGGAAGCGTTCCTGGCGGGAAAGATCGTGGTGGACGAGTTCCCGTTGCGCTTGCATTTCAACAGCGCTTCGGACTGCAACTTGCGTTGCATCATGTGCGACCAAGGCCGTCCCAAGGTCCCGACGGCGCTACGCAGCGAGGTCTCGTTCCCCAGTCTGAAAACACTGTTGAGGGACATCGGCTGGGGACATGTGGGCAGTCTCTATTTTGCTGGGGGCGAACCCCTCTTCACGCCTGACACCCGCGAGTTTTTCGAGTATTTCGTGCAAGAGGACGTCCAGGGAACAGAGCTGAGCTTCGCCACCAACGGCCAGCTTCTGCACAGCGCGTCACCTGTCCTCCAACACGTGGAGCAGTTGGACCTGCGCATCAGCGTAGACGCCTGGGGGGAGGACTACGAGGCCATCCGCGTAGGCGCAAGCTGGCCCCGCATGTTGGAAAACCTGCAGTTGATCGCCGCCGCCAAGGCGGACCGGCCCGGCTGGCGCGTTTCACTGGATTGCGTCATCATGCGGCGCTCGCTCTCCAGCATGTCCCGACTCATCCGGTTGGCCGAAACCCTGGACTTCGATGTCAACTTCACCCCTGTGCGCGGCAACTTTCTGGAAGAGAACATCTTCACTTTCCCCCAGCTGTTGCATGACGTGGCGTGGGAGACCCACTTCGAGGAAGCCATGCGCGCCGCCGAAACCGCATTCCCCACAACGCGCGATCACCTTGCGCGGCTGCGTGATCAACTGCGGGGGTTGCTCGATGGAAAGATCACCTCGAGATCCATCGGTCACCCCGAACTGTTTCGGAATATCCGCGCTTTTCTGGAACGCACGCTCGCGGGACGCCCATTCACGATGTACGGCACTTCAGACGCGATGATGTATTTCCTGCTCAATACCCCACGTCTGGAAGGCTTGGAGCGCGTGGTGGAGCACGTTTCACAACCGGGCGACTATTGTGGGTATCCGCTTGCTCCGGCCAGCGAACTGCCGCACACCGCCGGCCCCGTGGTGCTGGGCTGCTTCACGCACGATCTGGCCCGCTATGAATCGGCGCTGGCCGAGGCGCGGCCGGATGCGACCCCGTTGTACCCGCCCTTCTGGCCGGAAGCCGTGGAGCGCAGGTTGAAACGCCTGGCCGAGTCGCTTGCGGGGCGTCGCGTTGTGGGTTTCGGGGCAGGCGGCGCTTCCAAGGTCATTCTGCAATCCAGCCCGCTGCGCGATTTGGACATGGTGGCTTTCGCAGACAACGACGCCAGCCGATGGGGCTCCACGTTTCTGGGCAAGCCGATCATCAATCCGACAACCATCCCGCGCCATGCCGAGGACGTGGTCGTCCTCACCCAGGGATTCGAGAAGCAGATCGCCATGCAATTGGCGCACTTGTTCCAGGACAAGATACGAAGGCACAGCCTCTTCGCCCATACAGCCTAAAGGACCGAGCGTATGCTTGCTCGAAAAATTTACGATATCCATGAACTGGCGGCCGAACTCCAACAGCGCGGCGACAAACGGGTAGTGCTTTGTCATGGCGTCTTCGACTTGCTGCACATCGGCCACATACGCCACTTCGAACGAGCCAAGGAGCATGGCGACATCCTGGTGGCCACACTCACCCCGGACCGCTTCGTGGACAAAGGCCCCGGCCGGCCCGCGTTTCACGAGAGCTTGCGCGCCGAAGGCCTGGCGTCGCTCCAGGTGATCGATTACGTGGCGTTGAACAAGTGGCCCACGGCGCAGGAAACGTTGCGCCTCCTGCGGCCGGACGTCTACGCCAAAGGTTCGGAGTTCAAGGACATGGACTCCTGCCGTGTGGGAAAGATCGGCCCGGAGGCGGCGGTTGTGGAAGAGGTGGGCGCCTCCCTGGTGTTCACCGAAGACCTTGTGTTCAGCTCCAGCAACCTCATCAACCGCTTCCTTTCCGATTTGCCCAAGGAACAGCAGGAATACATGACTGTGTTTCGCCAGCGCCACAGTCTGGAGGCGCTGTCCCAAACTCTCGAGGCCATGGCGGGCTTGCGCGTGCTGGTGCTCGGCGACGTCATCGTGGACGAGTATCTCTATGGGGAAGCCATCGGCAAGTCCTCCAAGGACCCTGTCCTTGCGTTGCAATACCGCTCTTTGGATCGCTTCGCCGGCGGCGTGGCTGCTGTCGCAAATCACGTGGCGGGATTTGCGCACTCCGTGGATCTGGCGTGCGTCATTGGCGAACGCGATTCCCATGAAGCCTTTCTGCGGAAATGCCTGGCTCCGAACGTCACCCCCTCGTTCTTCATCCAGAACAATGCGCCGACCATCGTCAAACGTCGTTTCATCGACACCGCTTCCTTGAACAAGCTGCTGGAAGTGTACGATATGGACGACGCCGGTTTGTGCGCCGAAGAGCACGCACGCATGCTCGCGAATCTGGAAGCGACTTTGGCCGACTACGACGCCGTTATCGTGGCGGACTACGGGCATGGCGCAATCAGCGGGCAAGTAGTGGAGCTGCTCGTTCGCGCAGCGCCGTTCCTTGCCGTGAACACGCAAGCCAACGCTGGCAACCGCGGTTTCCACACCATTTCCAAGTACCCCAGAGCGGACTATGTCTCCCTGGCGGATCATGAACTGCGACTGGACCGCCGCCTGAACGGCGCAGCGGACCGCCGCGCCATCGCGGAACTGGGCGAACGGCTGCAGACCAGAGCCCTCGCCGTGACCCACGGCCGACACGGCTGCGATGTCTGGGGCGCTCCCGATCATTTTTGTCGCGTGCCGGCGTTTGGCGGGCTTGTGGTGGACGTAGTCGGCGCTGGCGACGCGTTCCTCTCCGTCACTGCTTTGGCTGCCTGCCTCGACATACATCCCGAACTCATCGGCTTCCTGGGGAACATCGCGGGCTCGCTCGCCGTGGGCGAGGTCGGCAACAAACAGGCGCTACGCCGCAAACAGGTGGAAGCCTTCGCCACCGCCCTCATGAAATAATGTCGCACGACGCCACTCCCTCCCCTAATGACTGGGACGCAGTGCGCCGGGAATTCCCGGAAGAGCGCGTCACCTTCGGCGCGCACTGGGCCTTCAACATTCGCAACGATCCAAAGCGCTTGGCATTCGTACTTTCGCGATACAAGTTCGCCGCGAAGATGGCCCCCCAAGGCGGCGCCGTGCTGGAGCTGGGATGCAGCGAAGGCCTCGGCGCGCCTTTCCTCGGCGAGTTCGCCACCGAGTATCTGGGCGTGGACATGGACAGCGCCGCCATCGAAGACGCCCGACGCACGTGGCGCGAACCGAAATTCCGCTTCGTATGCGAGAACTTTCTTGGCGCCGCTTACGGCGCGTTCCAGGCCGTGGTGAGCATGGATGTGGTGGAGCACATCAACCCCCATGAGGAACGCCGCTTCTTCCACTGCGTCCATGCGAACATGGCGGAGGACGGCGTGGCCGTCATCGGCACACCCAACATCCACGCCGAGCAACACGCCTCGGAAGCCAGCCGCATGGGCCATGTGAATCTCTTCGACGCCGCGCGCCTGCTCGATCGAATGCGCAGGATCTGCCACAACGCCTTCCTCTTCTCCATGAACGACGAGCTCGTCCATACAGGCTTCAGCCCCATGGCGCATTTCCTCATCGCGCTGGGGTGCAACAAGCGGGAGCAGCTCCTGTGAGCGACTGCGAAAAAGGAAACGATTGCGGCGCCGCCAGATGGCGGGACGTCCGCGAGCACATGGGGGCCGACAGCCTGCGCGCGGGCTCGCATCTCTCCTACTGGCTGCGCCGCAGCCCCCGTCGGCTGCTGCACGCCATGGCGTACTACAAATTCGCCGCCAAGCTGATCGGTGGAGGCAAACACGTACTGGACGTGGGCTGCGCCGACGGCCTTGGCGCGTGGCTCCTGGCCAGGGAATGTGGACGCGCCCTGGGGGTGGACTCGGACAGCCAAGCCATACGGGAAGCGCAAGCAGCGTTCACCGAACCGATCGTCCGTTTCGTCTGTCAGGACTTCATGACCATGGAGGGAGACCCCTTCGACGCCTTGACAAGTTTCGACGTCATCGAACACATCCCCCCTTCCCACGCAGACGCGTTCCTGGCCAAAGCGGCGGCTTCGCTCACTCCCTACGGCGTGGCCATCATCGGCACACCCAACATTCATGCGCAGCAGCACGCTTCGGCCATTTCGCGTCGGGGGCACGTGAACTGCTATGATGGCGAACAGTTGCGCCAGGCCATGCAGCGCCATTTCAGACACGTCTTCCTTTTTGCCGCCAACGACGAAGTAGTCCACACGGGCTTTCTGCCCATGGCCCACTATCTGCTGGCGCTTGGTTGTGGCGTGCAGGAGGCCTCATGAAGCTTTCGGTAATCATGCCCAACTACAACCATGGCGACCGGATCGGCCTGGCGCTGGAGTCCATCCTCCACCAGACGCGTCCACCGGACGAAGTCATCGTCGTCGACGATGGCTCCACGGACGACAGCGTTCGGGAAATCGAACGGTTGATGGCGCGCCACCCGCAAATACGGCTCCACACGAATCCCGAAAACCAGGGCCCCGTCCCCACATGCAACACGGCCTTTCGCATGGCTACCGGCGATTACATCTTCGGCTTCCCCGCGGACGACGTGGTCCTCCCCGGCTGGTTCGCCCAAGCAGACGCGATGCTGCGCGCCCACCCGGGCGTGGGCGTCTGCTGCGGCGATTTCTACATGGCTGACGTCAACTCCGGACAAGTCCAATACTTCGAATGCGCCTGGAGCGCAGAGCCTGCCCACTACACGCCGGAGCAATTCGCCGAAGCCCTCAAAGGCTGGTGGGTCCCCACCTTCACCAGCTTCATGAACCGCAAGGCTCTGGAGGAAGCCGGATTCTATCTGGATGACCTCAAATGGCACTGCGACTGGTTCCTGGGCCTGGTCACGGCCTTTCGCCACGGCCTCTGCCACATCCCTTTCCCGGCCGCCGCGAGACGTCGCCACGCCACAGCCTACGGCACCAAGAACCGTCGCGACTGGACGCAGCAGTCCCAAGTGTTGCGCAATCTTCTCGCCCACCTGAAATCGGACGCGTACCGCGACGTGTTGCCCCACTTCATCCGCAGCGGCGCCATGCTGATGTTCAATGACGAACTGGACAAGCTCGTCATGATGAATCCAGACTTGTGGGACATCGAAACCCTGCTCTTGGCTGGACTTCCCATCTGGTATCGACATCAGGATTGCAAACGGTACAGGGAAGCCATGTGGGAACAGGCGTATGCTTACGACGATTCGGAAAAGGCGGCTCGCATTCGGGAAGCGCTGCAGATCGCACCTCAAGGCGACGCCCGCGACGGGTAGCAGTCTGTTCGACTCTCTTCGAGATTCTCCGCACCCTCTGCACACATGAGGATACGGCATGGGCCTTGGCTGGCGCTCGTCGTGCAGAAGCGTCCCTCTCGCTATCCTTTGCCAGCCTTCTCCCTCGGGTAATCCGGTTCCCGCGCACACCATGCTTGCTGGCGTGCTCGGCCAGCGGCAGTTCGCCAGCAAGCGCATCGGGCGCACCGGGGGGCTCGGGTATTGAACTCCGCCGTGAAGCGTCCCTTGTCTGGAAGCGGATTGTCAGTGGCTTCAAGACGGCGACGCGAGTCGCTCGCGCAGCAAACCGAAGAGTTGCGCCGCCCGATGCGAAGCCAGGTGCTCGCGCTGCACCCGCTGCGCCGCCCGCGCGCCTATGGCTTCACACGTTTCGGGATGTTCCAGCAACCAGGCGGCTTTCTCCGCGCACTCCTCAGCGCTGCGGTACGTCACGACCTCGACGTCGGGTTCGAACAACTCATGGATATTGAGTGCATGATTCGTCAACAGACATGCACCGACTCCCGTGGCTTCATAGAGGCGCATGTTGCCGGCGTGGCCGTATGTCGCGTCGGTATGCATGTTCAAGACGACCTGCGCGCTGCGAAACAGCCGATACATGTCCAGACCGAACACGGGTGATTGCACCCGGTGCGGAAAGAGTTCCGCCAATGGACTTTCCATATGCGGGTTCAGTGTCATGTCCCGCTCCGTGAGCCAACATTCCAGCGCCGAGTGCTCCAGCAGATATCGCAGCAGGGTGTAGCGCGTGCGGTGGTGCCAGTTCAAGCCGTACCCTGAATGCCCCGAAAAAACGAACCCGTGCGCCGCGGTCTTGTCCGGCGCCGCGTGGAGCACGCCGGGATCGAAGGAATAATTGACGTGTTCGGCGTTGACGCCGTTGAACCGAAATATTCTTTTCAGGCTCGGACAACAGGTAAACACGACATCTGCGCTGCGCAATTCATCGAAAAACATAGGGAAACCCTGCTGCGCCGCCAACAGGCGCACGAAGGGATAACGATTTCTGTCTTCCAGCAACGCCTTGGGCAGCTGCGCGAAGTTGTCACTGAAGATGACATCCGGCTTGAAATGACGAATCTGCGCGTCGACGATATCCGAGCGCCACGTCTCCTTTCCCCATGACGCGCCATTCGCCTCCGCCCATTTCCGTTGCAACTCGGGAAAGCTGGCCACGACCTCCATGGTCTCGCAGCCCAGCCTGGCCAGTTCCAGCTGCAGGCCGTGGCTGTAAGCGTTGCGTCTGGCGAGAAACGCTTCCAGCAAGGCCTCGTACGACATGGCGTCCACGTCGGGGAGGGTGGCCAGGAAGGGCCGGAACATATCGTAGTCCTGAATGACGGAAATACGCATGAATCGAAACGCCATACCGACTCCCGAAGCGTGTTGAGGGTCCTCTTCCCGCAACGGGCGTGCGTCAAGACGAACGCCCGGGACAGTTCGCGGGAAGCCGTGGTCATGCGCCGGATCTGCATGCAAAAGACCTGCCGCCACCGCGGTCCATGCGTCCTGCAGCCCAGACGCCCTGCGAGCGGGGCGTCTTGCGGGACAGAACACTGCAAGCAGGGCGGACATCCGTGTATATGCACCGGCGGCGGGCTATCAAAAACTCCTGCTTGTCGCTCTCCCAAGGCGGCGCGGCGCCACGCGCCTCGTCCGACTCTTCCGGACATGACAGGACACCCCGGTACGGAAGACGATTCCACTCCATCCATGAGCAGCTTCCATCACCGTCGGCGTGCTTGATGTTGACGGGGATTCTCGTGGAGCGGCGGTCTCCCGGTGATTCGAGCACCTAAAGCAAAGGCCGCACCCGCTGGCGCACGAAGTCCAGCAGGCTCCCGCCGTGGAACAGATGCCCCCGCACGCCGCACGCGGCGGCGGCCTCCAGGTCGGAGGTCTTGTCACCCACGAGGATGCTGCGAGCGAGGTCCGCCTCCAGCTCGGCCGCCGCTTGCCGCAACATGCCGGGCGCCGGCTTGCGGCAGAGACACTCGCGCCTCAGCAGCCCCGTGCCGACCGTGGGGTGGTGGGGACAGTAATGGATGGCGTCCAGGTGCGCGCCTCGTGAGCGGAGCTCCTCCTGCATCCAGGCGCAGAGCTCCAGAAAGGCTGCTTCGTCGTAATATCCTCGGGCGATGCCCGACTGGTTGGTGACCACCGCAGTGAGCCAACCCGCGTCGTTGCACCACTTCACGGCCTCCATGGCGCCGGGACTCCAATAGAACTGCGACGGCGTATGCACGTACCCCAGGTCCTCGTTGAGGACTCCGTCCCGATCGAAGAAGACGCACGGCTTGCGCATCCAGCGGGCCAGACGCGCCTGCGCCCGGTCGTGCGGGGTGGTTTCGCCGTCCAGAAAAAACCCGGCATAGACCACGCCGCGCAAGAGGCCCTGGGCCGCCAGCAGGGGTAGAAGGTCCCGTTCGATGGAGCTTGCCCCCTCGGGCAGCAGCTGCAGGGCGTCCCGGGTCAGCGCGCAGACTCCACCGCTCGCCAGTCCTGGACCGACGCCCCACTGTTCGACGAATTCCACGACGGCATCCCCTTCGAGACGGACCTCGCCGAATGGCGAACAATCATCCACCCGACGCAAGGCGAGCGCTCCTTGCGCGCCATCCCGCAGCCGAAGCGCCAGGTCGAGGTAGTTGCAGTCGAAGAGCCTGGCGCCGTCCACGACGAAGCACCGCTCCTCCAAAAGCGGCAAGGCGTCGCACAGTCGGTCGACCGTGTGGTCCGGCCGCCGCGATTCCATACGGAACGGCGAGGTCGCCGGGTGCGACGTGTCGGGTGCGACTCGGGGAACGGGGTCCGTCCGGGAGGACGCTGGCGTTGCGTGCGTTTGCGCGCCGGTGACGTGGATGATGGACTCCACGCCATGCCGCCGCAGGTTGCGCGTCAGATGCGTCAGGAGAGGCGCGCCGCCTGTATCCGTCAAAGACGTGGGCGTGTTGGCGACGCCGGGGCGCGGGTCGCCGTCTGCGAGGATCAGGGCTTGTCTCGCCATGAACGCCCTCCCGAGCGCGTAGCGGGTGTCTCCTCCGACCGGCCGGCGGTCGCCATCCGCTCGGAAGCGGTCCGCCATGGTCTGCATACGCACATGCTCCACGGCGGGATGCGGTCCGGAACGCGACTCGAGGTTCGCCCCCGGCTGTGACCAGGGGATGCGACCCGGGACGCGGTCTAGGGCGCGGTCTTGTTGCCGATGGCGACGCCGGTCGCATCCGGCGCGGTCGTCTCGCTGTGCAGCCGCTCCAGCTGGTCCTTCAGCAGCAGGACAAGTTCGTTGCTCATGGCCGCCAGTCGGGTCAGGAAGTACTGCGCGCCCTGCACTCGCGCTGCAGGGTCGTTGTCCTGGAAGAACAAATCGTGGAACGTCGCATTCTCGAACCGCGCCCCCCCCGAGGATTCGGGCGCCCCCGGAAACTGGGTGAGCATGAACGAGACGCCGTTCTGATCGCACGCGGCGATGTGTTGCGCCGCCACAGGCAGAGCCGCCTGCCCGTGCTGCTCCACCTGCGCGAGCACGGCTTTGGTCGTCTTGCGCGTTTCCCGCCACCGCAGCATCTCCTGTTTGGCGAAGGCCATGGCGCGCTGTCGGCCCTCCGGCGGCGGCCGCATGGTCACGGCGCGTTTGCAGGCGGCGAGGTTGGTGGAAGCCGGGATTGTGGGCGCAGGGTCCACCTGCACCACCCCGTCGCCGAAGATGATGGACCCCGGCGTGGTGTTGACGACCTCCACGGAAGACGTACGGATGCGGTCCAGAAACCACTCCGCGGCGTCATAGAAATTCAATGTGGTGTAGACCCGGGAGCCGTCCGCCGCCTTGACCGGGTAGAGTTGGGGATACCTGCCGGGCAGGGCTGCAGCCCCATGTTCGTGATGGTGTTCGCCGTGCACGGTGCCGCGGGCGTAGCTGAGCCGGAAGGGGTTCGGCGAGGCGAGCTGGGCGCCGGCGAGATAAGCTCGCGCGCAGCCCATGTACTCCGCCAAAGAGAAGGCCGTGGTGATGACCGAGCCGTGCAGCAACAAGCCTTCGCGCTTTGGGAAGGGCTGGTCCTTGTGGTTGCCGAAGACGAAGACCTTGCCGAATTTCTTCCTGGGCAGCCGGGCGAGACAGTGGCCCACCAGCGTCGTCTTTTCCAGGCGACCGACCTTGTCGAAACATGCTCCCGCGACGATGGAGGTGTCGTTGATGACCACGAAATCTGGCGGTGCGTCGTGCTCCACGAGGGTCGGCAGCGCGTTGTTCACGGCGATGAGCACGGCGCGCTCGCGTTGGGACCGAATCCAGTCCAGAAGATCCGGCAACGTCGGACCCGCTGCTATCAGAATGGCCGACTCCCCGGCGAAGGCCTCTTTGAGGTCCCCCAGGGAGCCGGAATCCGGACAGACGGTCAGGTTCTCGTACGCATGCGTCTCGCGGTCGTACGTGGTTTCGCGATTCATGGCGCGGAGCGGAAAGCCATGGAAGTTGTCCGGTCCCGCCACGGGATAGATGGCGTGGCGGTAGTAGTGGAGCTCCATCTGACGCACGGCTTCCGCATACACGGCGTGATGCGTCACTGGTTGCGCGGTGTAGAAGACGGGAAAGCCCCTCTGTGTGACCCCGGCGGGCAGGATGGAAGAGAGCGAGGGCGAAAGCGTTCGGATGTCGCCGCTGATGAAATACGTCGTCTTGTCCAGAAAAGGCCGCATGCTCCGGCGCGTCAGGAACGCTTCCAGCCGGTTCGGGTCCGGCTCGAAAATCAGGCGCATCACGTCGTCCGCAGCCAGCGCCGCGTCCATGACCGGACTCTCGTGCGCGCCGAGGATGCAAAGCAACCGGGTCTTTTCCAAAGCATCGGCCACCGTCGCGCCGGCAGGCAACTCATCGAACAGGGGACGAGCCTCCAGCCACGGCGCAAACGGCGAGCGCACGGAAGGCGCCATGAACGCCCACAGCGGCGTATGCGCGGAGAAGACGTGGTCCCCCCCTGCCGCCTCGGAGACACAAGGCTCCGGCGCTGCGATGCACAGGCCCAGCTCCTTCACGATTTCGATGTGCTTCAGCGCCTCATTCATGCGTCCACCTCTCGCGTCGCCCCGCTCACGCGCCCCCGGGGCGTCCCGTCCCGTTGCTGCAGGTAGGGCGCAGCGCGTCCGCACGCCTCCACACCCTGCACGCGCGCAGCCTTTCACATGCCACGGCGACGCACGGCGCTTCCTGTGTACTACCCCCGCCATGGACGATCAAGCAGGAGGACGAGGCCTTCCCGCGCATCAAGCAGGTCGAAGCCGACAAGGCCCCGGGCGGGAGGTTTCGGACGACAAGGCCCATGTGACGTGAAAACCCGGCGAACCTGAACGGACTCGCCGGGTCTTGCCTGGTGAGAGAACGGCGCGGGCGGTTGCCTGCGCATCATTTGTAGAGCTGAATGACCTTGGCGCCGCCGGACTCGGCGTGGGGGGCGCGGTCGCGTCCGCTGACGGCCGCGACGGGGGCTTCCCGGAGGGTGTCGCCTTGACGCAGATAGGTGGCGCTGCAGGAGTTGCACTTCCAGGTGGCTTCCGCGCTGTTCAGGCGGATGAGCAAGCCGTCCCGGTCGAAGCAGTTCTGGCAGAAGGGACCCTGCTTCACCCCGCCGGTCTTCAGCCAGTAGCTGTGTCCGTCGTACTCCAGGTTCTTGGCCAGGTAGAGAACTTCCTCGAATTCCTGCACCTGCGTCTTGAGCAGTTCGTTCTCGTCACAGAGTTCGATGTATTTCTGTTGCAGGTCGGAGAGGGCGTCCCTGGCTTCATCGCACTTGTTGCGCACGAAAAGATCGTACACTTCCTTGAACCGGTAGTAATCGAGCATGGCGTCGTTCCTTGCGTTGGAGCCCTTTCCCCGGCGGATGAACATCCCCGGAGAGCGGACGGCGTTACATACCCTATCGATCCTTTGACGAGGAATCTTTAGGCGCCGTCGCATTTCATGAGCGAAGGAAGACGGCGGCTCACGGCCGGGCCGCTTCCTCGTTCCGGCTTGCCTTGGCGGGGACCTTTTCCATGCCGATGACGAACATCAACAGCGACGGCGCCAGGAAGATGGTGAACACCGTGGAAAGGGCGAGGCCTCCCAGCACCACGCTGCCAAGACCTCGGTAGAGCTCCGAGCCCGGCCCCGGCATCACCGCCAGAGGCAGCATGCCGAAGATGGAGGTGGTGGCGCTCATGAAGATCGGCCGCAGCCGTGTGCGCACGGACTCCAACACGGCTTCCTTGTGATCCATGGCGTGCTCGCGGATGTTGTTCAAGGCCTGATGCACCACGAGGATGGCGTTGTTCACCACCACGCCCACCAGGATGACGAAGCCCAGCATGGTGAGCACGTCCAGGCTCTGCGGCGCCAGGAAGTAGCTCTGCGCGGCGAGCCCCAGCACTCCACCCACCGCCGCCAGCGGGACCGTCAGCATGATGGTGACGGGATAGATGAAGTTGCCGAAGAGCGCAGCCATGAGCAGATAGGTGATGATGAGCGCCAGAAGGAAGTTGCCCTGCATGGCTTGCCATGTGGCGGTGAGCTTGTCCGCCGCGCCGGACAAGTGGAAGCCTACGCCTTGCAGCACGCCGGCTTCCTCCAGCCCGGGAGCAAGGCCTTCGATGGTCTCCATGGCGGCTTGCAAGGGGACCTCATCCGGCGGCGTCACTTGCAGGGTCACGGTGCGTTTGCGCTCCAGGTGACGGATCTCCGTGATGCCAGTGGTCCGCTCCAGCCACGCAAAGGAGGAGACAGGCGCCACCTCGCCGGCCGGCGTCACCATGAGGGACTCGTAGAGTTGCTCCGGCGTTTCCAGATCGTCCTCGTTGGCGCGCACCACCAGGTCGATGGTGCGTTGCCCCTCTTCCTTGTATTCCGAGACCTTGCGTCCATCCATGAGGATGTCCAGCGCCACCCCCAACGACTGGGTGGTCAACCCCGCAGCGCGCACCCGCTCCCGGTCCGGGTGGATGAGCACCTCCGGGAAGAGCAACTCCAGGGAGGGCACGGGGCGCACCCGACTGCCCGGCAACGCTTCCGAGATGGCTCCGTAGAAGGCGCCGCCCGCAGCCACCAGTCGCTCGATGCTGGAGCCGGTCAGATCCACGTCGATGGAGCGGCCCCCGCCGATGCGGTCCTCGAAAATACCGGCCTGCAGACTCACCCCGTACATGCCCGGGATGGAGCTGATGACCCCCGTCAGCGGCGGGATGAGCTTGCGCGCTTCCGTCTCCTGGGTGCTGATGGCGCCGAAGAGCATGATCTGCGGCGCGCCCACATAGAAGAGGTTCTTCACGCCGGGGACGCCATCCACCCACTCCTTGCCGGAGTAGGGCTCCACGCGGTCCCAGACGTGGCGGCCGATGTCCAGACGCTCCTCGTAGGAAAGTCCCGGCGGCGGGATGAGGATGTTGATGATGAGATTGCGGTTGCCCGTGGGCAGATACTCCAGCTTGGGAAACAGGAGCACGAAGACAAGCACGGAGCCGCCCATGAGCGTTACGACCGTGGCGAGCTGGGTGAGCCGGTTGCGCAGCGTGAACCGCACCAGCGCCATCATGCCGCTGGAAAAGAATTCCCCCACCCCGCCGATGCACCGGCCCACGGCGCCGCCCCGGCATGTGGGCTCCTCGCCGGGAGTGACGGGGGCGGCGGGGCCGCTGACGCCGTTTCTGGCTCTGCGGCCGTCCACCAGGCGGAACAGCTGTCCCGATAACATGGGAATGACCGAGACGGAAACGAACAGCGACAGCAGGATGGCGCAGGTGATGGCGATGGCGATATCCTTGAAGAGCTGGCCCGCCTCGTCCTGCATGAACACCACGGGGAGGAAGACCGCCACGGTGGTGGCCGTGGACGCCAGCACGGCGCCCCACACCTCCATGACGCCGTCGTAGGCGGCCTTGAACGCGGGCTTGCCCATGGCGCGGTGGCGGTCGATGTTCTCCAGCACCACGATGGCTGCGTCCACCAGCATGCCCACGGCGAAGGAAATGCCGGCCAGGCTCACCACATTCAGGTTCCGCCCGAACCACGACATGAACATGAACGTGCCCACCACGGAGATGGGGATGGCTGCAGCCACCACCACCGTGGAGGTGAAGGAGCGCAAGAAGATGAGCAGGACGATGATGGCCAGCACGCCGCCCAGCGCAATGTTCTCCTGCACCTGGTCGATGGCGCCGTTGATGTAGGGTCGTTGATCGTACGCCCAGTCGAAGAAGAGCTCGTTGTCCGCCAGGAGGTTCGCATTCAGGTCCAGCACCACGGCTTCCACGCCGTCCGTCAGATCCAGTACGTTGGCGCCGGGCTCCGGCTTCACCCCGCAGACGATCCCCCGCTCGCCGTTGTAGAGCATGGCCACGGTGTTCTTTTCGTACCCGGGCTCCACACGCGCCACGTCCTTCACTTTGATGCGGCGCTGCCCTGTGGAGCGCAGCACCACCTCCTCGATCTCCTCCGGGGACTGGAACTCGCCCACTGTGCGGATGCGGTATTCGCGCCGGCTCACCTGCATGTTGCCAGCGGAGATGTTGACGTTCTCCCGCCGCAAGACCTCCACGAACTCGTCCATGGTCAGGGTGTGCGCCGCCAAGCGGTAGGGATCCACGATGACGTGCATCTCCTCCTCCACCCCGCCGAAGACGAAGAGGTCCGCCACGCCGGGGACCCGCTCCAGATGCTGGCGCACCTCGTCTTCGAAGAAGGTGCGGTACTCGCCGATGCCCCGGAAGTTGTTCTCCGTGGTCTTGAGGATCATCCATATGACCGGGGAGGCGTCCGCGCCGGAAGCGTCGATGACCGGCTCGTCCACGTTGTCCGGATAGTCGGGCACTTCGTTGAGCTTGTTGGAGACGCGCAAGAGCGCCGAGTCCACCTCCACGCCGATCTTGAATTTCAGGGTGATCTCGCCACGGCTGTTGGCGCTGGTGGACTCCATGGAGATGAGCCCCGGCACGCCTTTGAGCACCTTCTCCTGCTCTTCGATGATCTCCCGCTCCACTTCATAAGGCGTGGCGCCGGCCCAGATGGTCTCCACGCTGATCTCCGGCTCCACCACCGTGGGCGAGAGCTGGTACGGCATGGACATGAGCCCGATGCCGCCGAACATCAGCACCATGATGACCGCCACCAGCACGGTGACGGGATTCTTGATGGAATACCGGGGAATGTTCATGACCCGTCAGCGCTCCCGTCAGCGCTCCCGTCAGCGCTCTCGTCGGCGGAAGGGGCCAGGGGCTCGTCCTGGGAGCTCGGCGCCACAGGCTGACCCGGCCGCAGCCGCTCGTTGCCCTTCACCACCACCGCCATGCCCGGCTCCAGATCGCGACCGCCCACGCCACGCACGGCGGCGTCCAGGCCCACGTACGCGACCACTTCCACAGGCGCCGGCATGGCCACGCCTTCCTGCACGATCCACACCAGCTCGCGGCCCATGTTGCGGGGGTCCTGCATGACAGCGTCGCGCGGGACGAGCCGCGCCGTCACGGATTCGCCGGCAGGGATGCGCGCCGTGGCTTCCATCCCCTGCACCAGACCTTCGGGGTCGCTCATGCGGATCTTCAGGGGGAACGTGCGGGTGGCGAGATCCGCTTGCGGGATGAGCGCCGTGATGCGGCCCGTGCGGTCTCGACCGGCCACGCGCACGGCCACCTCCTGCCCCATCGCGGCATAAGGCACGATGGTGTCCGGCACATCCACCACCACCTCCAGATAATCGTCACGCGCCATGACGCACACGGCCTGGCCCTTGGCGAGCCACTCCCCACGGCCCACCCGGCGCTCCAGCACCACGCCCTCGTAAGGCGCCAGCACCGCGGCTTTCTCCAGTCGGATGCGCCACAGCTCGGCGATGGACTCCAGCGAGCGCGCCCTGCGCTCCAGTCGCTGCATCTCATAGAGGGTGTCTTCGAATTCGCTCTGGGAGACGGAGCCGCGCTTCACCAGTTCGCGATAGCGCTCCCACTCGTTGCGGGCGTTCTCCAGTTCGCTGAGCACCTCCTGGTGGTTGGCCAGAGCGGTCTTCAGCTCCTGACTGGGAATGTCCCTGGAGAGGGTGACGAGCACCTGCCCCCGGCGAACGCGATCGCCCTCCTCGAACCGGATGTCGTCAACCCGACCCTCCACCTCGGCGGCCACCTCGGAGATTTCCGGATAGTACACCGTGCCGACAAGACGCGTCTCCGGCGTCACCTCGGCTTCGCGAACCGGCGCCGTCACCACCGGGGAAGGGGGCCGTTCGCCACCTTGCGCCAGCGCCGCGACCGGCGCAAGGCCCCCCGCCAGCACGACAAGCACGCCGCACCATAGCATGAAGGACGCGCGGACCGACGAAGCGGCCCGTACGTCGACTCGCAGCGGCGCACACGCTGCAACGCGCTTTCGAACGCTGTGGACATGGCGCATGGTCATCTCGATCTCCATCGGAAACAAGGGAAAAGGCGCGGCGGGCGCCCTGCGGCATGGTCGCCTCGGAACGCACTCGGCGGCGGCGCAGAGAATTCGCTTCCGCCTGAAAAGTGACTGAATATACACATCCCGCCGACAGTTGGCAAGCCGCCGCGGCGGCCCTTGACGGCGCATCATGGGTCCCGCATGAAAATGACGGCGTCGTCGGTTGAAAAGCACACGGAAAACCCGTATGCACCGGGGAGTCGTCAGCCTCCAGGACTCCATCGACGCCCCCTGCCGCTTGCCACCGTTGCCGACAAGGAGATTCCCATGTCCGCCCTCATCCCATTCAAACCCGGCGCGTTCGTTGCGCTCCTGGTGTCGGGTCTTCTCCTTATCGTTTCCCCGACGCATGCGCAAAACCCCGCTCCCGATGAGCAACCCGA
>CAYVWB010000018.1:59497-71463 GCA_964455395.1 uncultured Desulfovibrionaceae bacterium | reverse complement strand
AAAAAGACGAAAAACACGACTCGGTCGGCTGGCTCCCGGCCCGGGGCTCGGCCGCGCAACAGTCTGGCGGCGAGGCGTCCGGAAAAACCGCAGCAGCGGATGGCGTGAGGCCGCTCATGCCGAGAAGCGCGATCAGCGCCAGAAGAATCAGGATGGCTGTGCTCTTGTGCAGCATGGGGCGTCAGCGAGTGATGGGGGCGCGGCTTGGCGACAGTCGCGCCTCGAGGAAAAAACATACCGTTTTGGTCGATACTACGCGCCGTGTGGTCAACCGTCAAGGCGCCCGCCGCAGGCTCCCTGCGGGATCGCCGACACCGCCTTCACAGGACGCGCCCACGCCGCAGCGGGCTCCCGGAGGCCCGCGTTCTTTTCCGGACAGCCCCTGACGGCGAAGCGTGTACGTGCTCTTGGTATGTACTATTATATTACACCCTGGTGGATGCTGTCATTCTGTGGGTTGGGTTGCATGCGTCGCAATCGTGAAAATTCCGCTCGACATGCATTCTTCTTGTAAAAGTGGATGCATTTCATTGGGGCATGCCGTACACTGGCCGCATGGTGGTCGATGAATCGTCAGGCATGACGTTTTCAGGCATTGGCTCAACTGGTATCATGGGCTTGTGGGGATGTGCAGTGCGAAGGGGTCGGATTTCTTGTTTATGCATCATGCTATACAACAAGGACATGCGCCGGAAATATTGCGTCGTGGTTCATCCTTCGACTGCTCGATGAGCTCACGATGTGCGCCACGGCGCGTCGACAGCTGGAGCACCGCACAACGAGGCTGTCTCCGGAGAAATCGATGCAGACGGTTTGAGCGGCTTTGTCGTCGTACGCAAGCGTCGAACCGTTCTGTGCCGGGGCCTTCCATGCGATGAAGTGGGTCATGCAGAGAAGCATGGAGAAATACCATGGCGACGTACTCTGTCACGGACAATGTTCCCTTCAACAGAAGGGGCCTCTTCGGGGTAATGGATGACGCCGTGAAAGCCATGGACGCCGAGCCCGTATTGCAATGCAAGTGGCCGGGCGTCATGGCGTCCCCCGCTCCAGTTACACTTGGCCACGATGTGACGCTGAAGGGAAACGGCTGCGTCATCAGCAAGTATGGACTGGTTGTGCGCGCAAACTGCGTGATCGAAAATTTCCGCTTCATGAACATCGCCAGCGGAGACGCGATTCAGGTGATCGGAGAACGCGCGCGGCATGTGGTCATCAAGAACTGCTTCTTCGACAACCGCGAGTCCTTGAAGCAGGACGCCGACGAAGCCATCTCCGTGGTGTGGGGGGCGGGTTCCGAAGGGGTGTACATCGTGGATTGCGTCATCCAGAACTTCGGGAAAGGCATGCTCATCGGATGCGGAGATCGCTCTCACAGAAAGGCGGAATCCAAAACGAAGGTCTACATCAAGAAGTCGGTCTTTCACGGCAACTCAAGACGCAACCCCTATGCGCGTTATTGCGAGGTCGTGCTGGACCGATGCATCATCGAAGACTGGGGCAAGACGTGGGACATCAAAAGTTACGGCGTCCGGGCTGCGGAAGGCGCCGTGATCCGGCTGAGCAACTGTTCGCTGCGGCAGCACCCGAACGCATGGTTCAAGCCGCACGTGGCGCTCGACCTGATGCGGGGGGGCGGCCCGCACAAAGGCGCCATCGAGGAGTCCGGCGGCAAGATCATCTGCACGAACACGACGATCCAGCCCGACTGGGTCAAGTAGCAGCCTCGCAAGGCGGCTGTTCGTCGACGGGGAAGTCCGGAACAATCGGCGGACACCCGACGCAGCCGTACGCTACAGCATGTCCGCGCCGGAGAGCATCTCCACGAATTGCTTCAGCATGTCGAGGTCGAAGGCCCCGCGCATCTGCTCGCTCATCAGCTTGAGCGCCTGGTAGGGCCGCATGGACGGCGCATAGGGACGGGTGGAGGTGAGCGCATCGTACACGTCGCAGATGGAGACGGCGCGCACCGGGATGGTGATGTCCTTGCCCCGCAGGCGGGAGGGATACCCGCCGCCGTCCAGACGTTCGTGGTGGAAGAGGATGGTGTTGATGGCGTTGGAGCCCAGGGGCAGCTGCGTGCAGAGGGAGACGCCGTGCAGGGGGTGCGTGTTGACGATCGTGCGCTCCTCGTCGGTGAGCTTGCCGCGCTTGTTGAGGATGTGGCGGGGAATCTTGCACTTGCCCAGGTCGTGGAGCAGAGCGCCCAGCCCGCACTGCACCAGCCCCTCGCCTTTCATGTCGTACTGGATGAGCAGGGAAAGGGTGTAGACGAAGACCTGCACGCAGTGGCTGTAGGTCTTGTAGTCGTGAGAAATGAACTGCGCCATGGCCCGCAGCGCCGAGTCCAGGGTGAGGAACGAAGCGCTCTGGCGCACCATGTCGTGCAAGCGCTCGAACTGTTTATCGCCAAACGGCGCCGGCAGGTTGGACTCGAACGCGTCCTTGATGAGGTCCACCGAAGCGCTGTAGAGCACGCCGGCGCGCTCTTCCATGGGGATGGATTCGTCCCGCAGCACTTCCCCCAGGTTTTCTTCCAGATACTGGGAATAGCGCTCTTTCTGTTGTGGCAGAATGTAGACTTCCCGCACGCCGTTTTCGGAGAGCACTTCCTTGTGACGGTCCGTGAAGCGCTCCTCCGCGCTGGCGTAGAGGACGTAAGCGTCCCCCTGCTTGAGGAAGATGTGGAACTTTCCCATGGCTTTGGGAAAGATCATCATGGGCGAGATGGGCACGAGCCCGGCGTCGGCATGTTCTTTGCTAATGTGCATGGGGGCTCCGGGGGGGGACGCGAAGCGTACGTCTTGCATCATACAGATACCGGGGCCTGTCAACCTCGGCGCAATGCCCGCAGACGGTTTTCTTTCATGACGATTCGGTATATGGTAGGGGTATGGTCGCAGGCCTGGGGGCGCTTTGACGAATCCTTCGCCAACGGGCCCACAGGGGCCCAAACGGGGTAACGAGCATTACGATGGGGCTGCTGCGCGTAGATGAACTCGAAGTGGGCATGACGTTGGCTGATGACCTCCATGGGAGCAACGGCCGGCTGCTCTTGCCCAAGGGCTCCGTTCTGGAGGACAAGCATCTGCGCATCATGAAAATCTGGGGGGTGAACGAAGTCCGCGTCGACGGCGTGGAGCCTGAATCGCTGACGTCCAGCCTGGACGCCATGGACGAGGAGCTCCGCCGCAGAAGCCGCGAATACGCCGACACACTCTTCCAGTTCTGCGACCTCGACCACCCCGCCGTCCATGAGCTCTACCGCCTCGCTGTCATGCGCGCGGCGGCGGCGCTCCTCAGCGGCGCCGATTCCCTCACCCCGGACAAGGACCCTTACGCCGCAGCCCTCGCCAAGGCCAGTCCGGACGCCTTGGACGTGGAGCTCCCCGAAGACCCGGAGCAGATCGTCTCCCGCGAGGTGAGCCTCGCCACGTTCCCGGACGTCTACCAGCAAGTGGTGCACGTGCTGGAGGACCCCACCAGCACCTCCTCCAAAGTGGCGGACGTGGTGGGCAAGGACCCCGGCATCTCCGCGCGGCTCATCCGACTGGTCAACAGCCCCCTCTACAGCTTCCCCTCCCAGGTGGACTCCATCGCGCGCGCCATCACCCTCATCGGCGCCCGCGAACTCTCCATGCTCACCTTGAGCATCACCGTCACCAATTATTTCAAGGACGTCCCCCCGGATTTCTTCAATCTGGAACGATTCTGGCGCCACTCCATCGCTTGCGGCGTCTTCGCCAAGCTTCTGGCGGCGCGGTTCCCCGGTCTCTCCGAAGAACGCTTCTTCCTGCTGGGCCTGCTGCACGATATCGGCCGCATCGTCATTTTCAAGACATACCCCAAGGCCGCGGCCAAGGTCCGCTGGATCGCTCTGGAAGGCCCTTGCCTGCTCCATGAAGCGGAACGCAGCGCCTTGGGCTTCGATCACACCGAAGTGGCCGAAACCCTCATGCGCGTCTGGGATTTCCCGGAAAGCCTGCGCGGCGTGGTGGGCTCCCACCACGAGCCCGTCTACGCGGAGAAGCCCCTGGACGCGAGCGTGCTCCATCTGGCGGACATCCTCGCGCGGGTCTTCCGTGACGGCTACCGCGGCAAGGTGGCTGCGTCCCCACTCTCGGAGGAGGCGTGGGAGCTGCTGGGCCTCTCCGCCGCGGACCTTGCGCCCATGGCGAGCCAAGCCGATCACATGATCGACGACATCATCGAAACGTTCATCGACAAGAACTAGTGGACAAAGACGAGCACATCCGCCTGCTGGAGGCGAAAGTGGATGAGCTCGCCAGGGAAAAGGACCTGGCGCTCTCCGCCATGGAAATCGCCGTGGATCTCAGCAGGCTCACGCAGCAAGGCGTCGAGGAGCCCCGCAGCGCCCTGCTGGATCGCGCCTTGGACCGCCTGGCGGACCTCTTTCCCTTCAAAGCGATGGGCCTTTTTCTCGTGGATGAAGCTTCCGCGGACTTCATGCTGGAAGCCGCCCGGCCGGCTGCCGCCCGCGCACAGCTGGAAGTGGAGCTCGCCACCCTCATCGAGGAACGCCTCGTGGCTTTGGCGCTCCAACGCCTCAAGCCCGTGGAAGTCTCCTCCCGCACGCGGGAGTTCCTGCTGGTGGCGCAAGCCGTGGCCACCCCGTCACGCACCAGGGGGCTCTTCCTCGGCGTGGTGGAGCGGCCCGACGCCTTCCGCCAGACGGACTACTCCCTGCTGCCCTTGCTCCTCTTCTCCGTGGCCAACGCCCTGGAAAGCCTCGAAGTCTATCGCTACGTCAAAACCCTGAACGAGAATCTGGAAACTGCCGTCTCCCGGCTGGAGCGCTCCGAGCAGGAACTGCTGCAGCACCGCGCTTCCCTGCAGAAGGAGGTGGAGACGCGCACCCGGGAGCTGACCCGGGCCAACACCCGCCTGAACGAGGAAGCCCGGGAGCGGGAGAAGGCCCAGGTGTCCCTCGCGCAGGAGCACCATCGCCTGCAAGCCGTGCTGGACACCACTGCCGCCTTCATCCTCGTGCTGGACCACGAAGACCGTGTGCTGGCTTGCAACAACGCCTGCGAAGAGTTCTGCGGCGTGGAGGAAGACGTACTGCGGGGCCACGGCTTCACCAGGGAATTCATCCCCCCCGTCTCTCGCGAGGAAGTGCGCGCCTCCCTGCTTGCCGTGCGCGAAAGCCCGGAAGGCCGGGCCTCCTTCGAATCGCCGTGCCGCAGCGCAGGCGGTCAACTGCGGTACGTGACATGGCGCGCCACCCGGCTGGCGCAAGACGACGCACCCCCGACAGCGAGCCACGTCATCGTCGCCGGGCTGGACATCAGCGAGAAACGCAGCGCCGAACAAGCCCTGCGCGCCAGCGAAACACGGTTCCGCGCCGTCTTCATGGAAGCCGGGGTGGGCATCGTGCTGTTAGGCGAGGAGGGCTACATCATCAGCGCCAACCCGGCTCTCACCGCCATGCTGCAGTACAGCGAAGCGGAGCTGGCGCGCATGCGCGTGGAAGACCTCGTCCATCCGGAAGACCTCGCCATCCGCCACGAAGTCACAGCCATCCTCATGACGCGGACCAAAACCTCCGTCACCCGGGAGCTGCGCTACCGCCGCAAAGACGGCGGGAACATCTGGGGGCAAGCCACCTTCACCCTGGTGGGCGACGAGACCCCGTACGTCATCGCCATGGTCACGGACATCACGGCGCAGAAGACTCTGGAGCAGGCCCTGCGCGACGCTGAAGCCACGTATCGCACCCTCTTCGAGAACGCCGTGGAAGGCATCTTCCTGGCGGAACGCCACGGCCCCTTCCACAAGGTGAACCCAGCCCTGGCGACCATGCTGGGCAGTCGCTCCGCCGAAGACCTCAAGCAGGAAGTGGGGGACGCCATCGCCCTGCTGATTCCCGAGCAGGAACGGCGCACGGCGTTCTACACCACTCTGGACGAAGGCGACGCCGTCTCCGGGTTCGAAAGCCTGGCGCGCACCCCCGCAGGCGAGGAGGTCTGGTTCGCCATCAGCGCGCGCGCCGTGCAGAGCGGTCCCGGCAGCGCCGACACCGTGGAGGGCTTGGTGGAGAACATCATGGAGCGCAAGGCCAAGGAGCGCCGACTCCACCAGCTGGCCACCATGGACGCGCTGACCAACGTTCCCAACCGCCACCTCTTCATGGACCGCCTGGAACACATGCTGGCCCACGCGGAACGCAGCGAGGAGACGCTCTACCTGCTCTATATCGATCTGGACGGCTTCAAGGCCATCAACGACACCCATGGCCACCATGTGGGCGACCGTGTCCTCGCGGAGGTCGCCGAACGTCTCCGCAAGCGGGTGCGCAAGGCGGATGTCCTGGCGCGCATCGGCGGGGACGAGTTCACCATTCTGCTGGACAATCCCGCCACACGCGAAGACGTCGACGTCTACCTCCAGGACCTCATCCGGATCATCACGGCGCAGCAGCGCCACCAGGGCGTGGCGTGCGGCGTGGGCGCTTCCATCGGTGTGAGCGTCTACCCCCGGGACGGCCGCACCGCCGACGAGCTGCTGCGCAAGGCGGACTGCGCCATGTACTCGGCCAAACGCGACGGGGGCGGGTGCGCACGTTTCTACTCGGATGTGAGTGGGGATTTGTCCGGGACCGCGCCGAACGACCTCTCCTGAAAACCGATTCCCCGCCTGGGGCGCCCCGTGCGGCGTCTGGACTGGCGCGACGCGATCATCCGGATGCATTACGGGAACACTCGCGGGGGCGTCGGTCCCATTCCACCGTGTCCTCCTGTCTGTCGTTCCGCAGCGAGCCGCTTCCTTTCCGAATCTCTTCCGACCCATGCTGGGCTCATGGCGGGGCCGTGAGGTCCACCCCTCGGCCCCGTGGTCTGGAGGCGCGTCGGGGTCCCTGTTTCGTGCGTAATTTCACGAGGTGGCCCTTCGCGTTGTGGGCCGGGATGTGGTATGAATGCTCCATGGATGTCCACGCGCTCAAGGAACGACCCCGCCCCGGCGAACCCGGTGCGCCAGGGCCGGGTGATGACGACTCGGAACACGGGCCGGCGCACGATCCCGGCGTCCCCCAACCCGAAGACGCCGCCGAGGTCTCGCACGGCGAAGAGGGCGTGCTGCGATGCCGCGCATGCGGCGCCGTGGCGACCCGCGCGGCCTTCCGCACCAGCGCCGACGGCGGCCACCGCCACACCTTCTGCAATCCGCATGGGCGCGTCTTCGAAATAGGGCTCTTCAGCGCGGCTGAAGGGGTGGCTGTGGTGGGTCCGCCCAGCGATGAGTTCTCCTGGTTCCCCGGGCACGTCTGGCGCATCGCGTTGTGCGCGCGGTGCGGCGTGCACCTCGGCTGGCTCTTCTCCGGCTCGCAGCGCCGCTTCTTCGGCTTGAACCTTGCCGCGTTGGTGGAGGATACGGCGAGGGAGTAGGGCGCCCCTGCGCAGACGCGTCCTCCCGGGACCCGACATGCCGAAACGCTTGCTCCTCTTCAGGAACACCCCTTTCGGTCGGACGACTTGTCTCGCGTCGCTCCACTGTGCTGCACTGTTGTGCACTGTCATGCACGATTGCGGATGGAGCAAACGGCGCTCATCCCCACGGCCTTGCGATTCCTCTTGTATTCGGACCATGAAGCCGTGCAGGTGGACCTGGACGCCTCCTGCCTGACGGTTTCCGCCACGGCGCGGCCGCGGCTGGGGGCTCTGGTCCGCGAGCATGCCCCCGACATCACCCTGAAGGTGTCGACGGAGGCCGCCATGACAGCCGACACCCTGCCCGATGCGCCCACGGACTGCGCGATGATGAGGCGCCCTCGCAACCTGGCAGAGTCCTCCACCGCCATTGCGCCGGGCGCGTTGGGTTCCCGGGTGCGTGGCCGAGCCAAGAGAGCGGAAAGGAAAACGCGGTGGTTACAAGTTGTCCACGAGTGACGTGATCACTTTCACGCAGTGGTCGATATTGTCCCTTCTCAGGCCAACCTTTCTGGGTCCTGGCATATCGTAGTCCCCTTGCCGTCAGGCTGTAAAAAGGCGTTCAGTAGGCGAACGCGACAACGCCTGTCGTTTGAAAATCTCGGGTCTCGACACTCCCATTGTGTGGGGCTTCGAAAGAGAGCGTTGCAGGGTGATTGATCAGCAAGTTGTTGATCATGTTGTCAATGGTGGTGAGGATGGACCTGTAGGCTGAAGCGGGCCCCATGTATTGGGTGACTTGAGCCTGGCCCGCTTCTGTGGACTGAGCCTGCTTTTCCTTTCGTACATGACGCCATCCTGAGCCTGTGCGGAGTGCTGATCCAGGGCGCCTCAAGGGGGTATATTTTAATGGAAGAATCAATTTTTTCGAAAAGCTGGTTTGTATGAAGTATCAAATCAAGTGTTTCTATTCCTCCTTGAGGGGGCGCGTCATCAGTTCCACCACCACCTCCCGGGGGGGGCGGTTCTCGTGCAGGATGCCGAAGACCGCCGCCGTGATGGGCAGCTCCACGCCATGGCGTTGCGCCAGTGCGCGCATGGCGCGGGTGGTCATCACGCCTTCGGCCACGTGGCCCAGGGAGTCCAGGATGTCGTCCAGGCGCTCCCCGCGACCCAGCCGCAAGCCCACGGTGCGGTTACGGGAGAGGTCCCCCGTGCAGGTCAGCACCAGGTCGCCCAGGCCGGCGAGCCCTGTCAGCGTGCGCGCTTGGCCTCCCAGGGCTGCGCCCAGCCGGCTCATCTCGGCGAGACCCCGGGTGATGAGCGCGGCGCGGGCGTTTTCCCCGAACCCGAGCCCGTCCGAGAGCCCCACGGCGATGGCCATGACGTTCTTCATCGCGCCGCCCAGTTCCACGCCCATGATATCCGGGTTGGTGTAGACGCGGAATGTCGGCGTGGCGAAGGTTTCCTGGAGCATGCGCGCGGCCTCGGCGTCGGCGCAGCCCAGCGCCACGGCCGTGGGGGCGCCTTTGGCCACTTCCATGGCGAAGGAGGGTCCCGAGAGCATGGCGAAGACGTGGTCCGTCCCCAGGACTTCCTGCGCCGCCTGATGCATGACGCAACCGCGCTCGGCTTCCACGCCTTTGCTGGCGCAGACGAGGATGGGCCGCTGCTGGCCCATTGCGGGAAGGTGGGGCGCAAGGTCCGTCAGAAAAGCGCGCATGGCCTGCGCTGGCACGGCCAGCAGGACGAAGGCGGCGTCGCGGAGGGCCTCGTCCAAGGCCGTGGTGGGCTGGATGTTGTCGGAGAGGGCGACTCCCGGGAGATACGCTTCGTTGGTGCGGCGTTCAGCGAGCTCGCGGGCTTGTTCGGCGCGGCGCATCCACAGGCGTACGGAGAGTCCCTTGCGGCCCAGCAGGTCTGCCAGGGCCGCGCCCCAGCTGCCTGCGCCCATCACGGCGATGTTCATGAGGCGTCCTCTGGCGGAAAGGGTGGCGGAAAGGGTGGTCGATGCATGCGGCATGGTAGACCTCCCCTGGCGGCGTGGCAAGAGGCGCGCGTCCCAGCTCGGTTTGTCCCGACCGGTCTGTTTCCGCTTGCTCCGCTTGCCAGGTCGGCGCGCATGCTGGTACAGCCGTGTGAACGCGTCGGCGCTTCCCGCCAGCGACACCCTCAGCGACACCTTCAGCGACACCCCCAGCCATGCCAGAATTCACCGACACGGAACGCGCCATTCTGCGCGAGGCGCAAGGCGATCTGCCGGACGACCCGCAACCCTACGCGCGCATCGCCGAGAAAGTGGGCGTGAGCGAAGCCGAAGTCATCAGCCTGCTCCAGCGCCTCATCGACGAGGGCGTCATCCGCCGCTACGGCGCCTCCCTCAAGCACCAGAAAGCCGGCTACGGCGGCAACGTCATGGTGGCGTGGCGTTGCGACGACGAAGCCGCCCGCGACGCCGCCGGCGAACGCATGGCTGAACACTCGAGCGTCTCCCACTGCTACCACCGACCGCCGCCCGAGCATCTGTGCGACCCCGCATCCGCCGGCCAAGCGGCGTGGCCCTATGCGCTCTTCACCATGGTCCACGGCCGCGACCACGACGACTGCCGTCGCGTGGTGCAGGAGCTGAGCGAAGCCACGAGTTTGACAGACTACGCCTTGCTCTACAGCGTGCGCGAGCTGAAGAAGTCCTCGATGACTTACTTCTAGAATGCGTCAACGCGCGCCGGTTCCCCCGAACAATCCCCGAAACGCAGAAAAGGACAGTGTCATGGAGAAGTCGAACGCGCTCTTCCAGCGCGCCCAGGCGCGCATTCCCGGCGGGGTGAACAGCCCCGTGCGCGCCTGCCTGAGCGTGCAGGCCGACCCCTTGTTCATCGAGAAAGCCGCCGGCGCCCACATCACCGACGTGGACGGCAAAACCTACGTGGACTACGTGATGAGCTGGGGGCCCCTCATCCTGGGCCACGCCCACCCCGAAGTGACCCGTGCGGCCATGGAGGCGCTTCAGCTCGGCGCCAGCTTCGGCGCTCCTTGTGAAGCCGAGGTGCTCCTTGCCGAAGGCCTGTGCGAGGCCATGCCCGGCGTGGAGATGGCGCGCATGGTCAACTCCGGCACGGAAGCCACCATGAGCGCGCTGCGGCTGGCCCGCGGCGTCACCGGGCGCGCCAAGGTCGTCAAGTTCGAAGGCTGCTACCACGGCCACGCGGACGCCTTCCTCGCGGCCGCCGGCTCCGGGTTGGCCACGCTCTCCATCCCCGGCGCCCCGGGCGTGCCCGCAGCCACCGTGGCGGACACCCTGCTCGCGCCTTACAACAACCTGGAAGTCGTCCGGAAACACTTCGAGTGCTGTCCGGAAGAGATCGCCGCCATCATCGTGGAGCCCATGGCCGGCAACATGGGTCTCGTGCCCCCGGCGGAGGGCTTCCTTCAGGGCCTGCGCGACCTCTGCGACCAATTCGGCGCCCTGCTCATCTTCGATGAAGTCATCACGGGGTTCCGGCTGAGCTACGGCGGCGCCCAAGGCCGCTACGGCGTCACCCCGGACCTCACCACCCTGGGCAAGATCATCGGCGGCGGCATGCCCGTGGGCGCCTACGGCGGCAAACGCCAACACATGGAGCGCATCGCGCCCTGCGGCGACGTCTACCAGGCTGGCACCCTTTCCGGGAATCCCGTGGCCATGGCCGCCGGCCACGCCGTGCTCAAGGCGCTCAAACTCCAGAATTACGAGGGCCTGGAAGCGCGCACCAAAGCCACGGCCGAAGCCTTGGGCGACATCCTTCGTGAAAAGGGCGTCCCCGTGCAGGTCAACACCCTGGCGTCCATGTTCACCGTCTTCTTTACGGACACCGCGGTAACGGACTTCGCCTCGGCCAAGACCGCCGACGCCGACCTCTACGCAACGTTCTACCGCCAGATGCGCGACCAGGGAATCTACCTGGCGCCCTCCGGCTACGAGTGCGCCATGGTCTCCTTCGCGCATGGAGAGCGGGAACTCGAAGCGCTGCTCACCGCCGCCAAAGCCGTGACCTTCTGACGCGCTGACGCCATGCCCGAGCCCGCCGTCTCGGCCCCTTGCGGGCCCTCGGACTCCCTCGGCCGCGTCGCTGTCTGGGCGATCACGCCCCAGGGCGCCGAGACGGCCTGTCGGCTGGCCACGGCGCTGGCCGCGCCCCCGAAGCTGGCCGCTGCGCGCGATGAGGTCGCCGCCCCTGTGCGCGTCTCCCTGCGGGTCTCGGGGACGTTGGCCTCCGCGTTCCCGGAAGCCGAGCCCTTCGAGACCCTGGGCATGGCGCTGCCCGAGGCCTGGAGCGCATTCGACGCCCACATCTGCTTCTGCGCGACAGGCGTGGTGACGCGCATCATCGCCCCGCTTCTGGTGAACAAGCAGACGGACCCCGCCGTGGTGGTCTGCGACCAGGCGGGCCGCTTCGCCATCAGTCTGCTCTCCGGGCACCTGGGCGGCGCCAATGCTCTGGCCCGGCGGGTCGCAGCAATCCTGGAGGGCGAAGCCGTCATCACCACGGCCACGGACACCGCCGGCGTCCCCGCCATCGACCTCCTCGCTCAGCAGGC
>CAYVWB010000018.1:55426-59487 GCA_964455395.1 uncultured Desulfovibrionaceae bacterium | reverse complement strand
CCCTGGAGCCCATCAAGGTCGTAAGCGCTGCTCTGCTCGCGACCCCGCCACGGCGGGTTTTCCTTCATGATCCGGAACGCCGACTCCCCCTGAGCCCTGCCGAAGAACAATGGTTCACGCGCATCGACGACCATGAGCGACTCGACGCGCTGCTCGCGGGGAACGCCCCCGAAGGCGCGGAGGGCCGCGAGGCTGCCGGCGCGGCGGTTGTCGTGGACGAGCGCCGCCGAGCCGTCTGTGAACGCCCCGGGGCGCTCTGGCTCATTCCGCCTGTCGTGTGCGTGGGAGTCGGGTGTCGCAAGGGGGTTCCCCTGTCTGCGCTGTTGTCCGCTCTGGAGGACGCCTTGCAGCAGACCGGCGTCCCCGTAACGGCAGTGCAGGGCCTCGCTTCCATCGACATCAAACAGGAGGAGCCGGGTTTGCTGGCGCTGGCCGAGGCGATGGGCGTCCCCATCCGCTTCTTTCCCCAACGCGCGCTTCAAGTCATCGACGTCCCCAACCCCTCCAGCCGCGTCGCGGCGAAGATCGGCGCGCCCAGCGTCTGCGAAGCCGCGGCCCTTGCGCTGGCCATGCGCCGGCCCGGTCCCGGCGCGCGCCTCGTCCTGGAGAAACTCGTGCGCGGTTCCGTCACCATCGCGTTGGCGGCGCCCTCCAAGGTGCAATCCCCATGGCTCCCGTAACTGCTTCTCCCGAAGAATCTCCTGCGGCCCGCACGCCGTGCTGGGTGGTCTCCACCGGCCCCGGCGGCGCAGCGCAGCTCACCCACCAGGCGGAAGCCGCTCTCGCTGCAGCGGAGGTGGTGGCCGGCTATGGCCGTTATCTGGATCTCCTTCCCCCGGCGCTTCTGGAGGGCAAGACCCGGGTGAGCACCGGCATGACCGGCGAAGCCGCCCGCTGCATGGCGGCGCTGGAGGCCGCCGCGGCCGGTCGACCGTCTGCGGTGGTCAGCGGAGGGGACGCGGGCGTCTACGGCATGGCTGGCCTCGTCATCGAATTGGCGCATGAGCAGGGTTTCATGGATGTCGTGGAGATCGAAGTCGTGCCGGGGGTCACCTCCATCACGGCGGCGGCGGCGTTGCTCGGCGCGCCCCTCATGCACGACTTCGCCACAGTCAGCCTCAGCGACCGCCTCACCCCCTGGGAGCGCATCGAACACCGGTTGCGGTGCGCAGCGCAAGGCGGGTTCGTGCTGGGCCTCTACAATCCGCGATCCCGCGGTCGTCCCGAATTGCTGGATCGCGCGGTGGCCATCCTCGGCGAATACCGACCGGGTGGGACGTGCGTGGGCGTGGTGCGCCAAGGCTACCGGGAAGAGCAGTCCGTGCAGATGGCGACGCTGGCGACGCTGGCGACTTCGACGGTGGACATGCTGACAGTGCTGATCGTGGGCTCGGAAGCAACACGACGGCTGGGTAATTTTCTTGTGACGCCAAGGGGTTATTTTGAGAAGTACGGCCCTGGCGGCGGCGCGTGAGAAGCTCTGCTGTCGCGCAGTCGCCACATGCTGCATAAGATTGCGGAATCCCTTGCGCATCTCGCCAAAGTGTGTTTCTATCGGGAGCGTGTAAGGACAAGGTTTTCTTGCCGCTTTACGACAAGACGCGCCCCGGGCGCGCGGGCCCTCGCGCCCAAGCCGCGCCAACTGTCCACCGCCGCCGGAAAAGGGGCGTGGGCTTAACAGTACATCGATATCGATGCAGGCGAACACGGTAGGTGACGCATGCCCAAGACGCCGGAAATGGACTCGAACGACGACGTCATCGAACTGGACGACGTCGTGGAACAAGGCCGCGGCGACGCGGATTTCGACATCGACGCCTCCGAACTCGAACTGAGCTTCGATCAGGAAATCGATGACCTCTTCGCAGACGACGTCGCCATGGATGACACGAGTGACGCGCGCAACCCACGGACGCGCAGCGCGTATGGCGAAGCCGCCGACAGCGCCGACGCCTCCCTGGATGACGACCTCGACCTGACCGACCTCGACGACCTCGACGACCTCGACGACCCGACCGCCGCAAGCAGCAGCCGCAGGCCTGCTCCAGCCGACGATGGCGACGAGGCGGACTTCGATATCATGGAGCTCAACGAGCTCGACATCGTCGAAGAACCCGGCGGCGGCGCGGCTGACGCCACCCACGCCGCGGCGGCGGATGACGCCATGGACGACGACCTCGATCTCGACGCGCTCATGGACGAAGTCGCGCCGGCCCGCGCCGACGCCTCAGGCGACGATGAACTCTCCTTCGGCGACCTGGACGACATCGCCCTCGACGACGACGAGGACGACCTCGATCTCGCCGCCACCACCGTCCTCTCCCCGCGCGACAGCCACGGCGAAGACGACTTCGCCCTCGACGCCGACGGCGGCCTCACCCTCGACCTCGGCGCCGATGACGATGACAACGACGACGCCTTCGACGCCGATGAAGACCTGGACATCTCGGGTCTTGATGACCTGCTCGGCGAAGAAGAGGGCGTCGCGGACGACCTCCTCGGCGATGAGGACCACGCCATGCCCGACGCCGCTGCAAGCGCCGCCGCCTTCCAGGATGACGACGATGACGTCATCGAACTCACTGATGTCGAAGAGCTCGGACCCAAAGCCGCCGCGCCGCGGGCCGCCGGCGCCGCCGACGAACTGGAGCTCTCGGATCTCGAAGACTTCGGTCTGGATGCGGAAGACGACTCCGAAAGTGCGGACGATGAAATCACCCTGCCGGATTTCGAAGATGAAGCCGAAGACTTCTTCGCACAACCAGCCCGCGCCGCAGAGGAAGACTTCGGCGCGACGGAAAGCGCCCCTGAAGACGACTTCGGCGTGGTGGAGGCCGAACCGGAAGGCGATCTGCAGCCAGATCATGACGATATAGATGCAGCAGACGAGATCGATGTCGCCGGACTCGACGACCTCATTTCGAATCTCGACCTCCCTGATGACGCCGCCGCCCCGGCTGCAACCTCGTTCGAAGCGGATGACTTCGCCATGGGCGAGACACAATTCGTCGGCGATGCGGACCTCGCCGACTTCGAGAGCGAAAACGAGCTCGCCCTCGGCGCCGATGCTGACATCGAACCCGTGGCGGGCGGGGATCTGGAAGACAATCTCGAGGACGACGAAACCATCGAGCTCGACTTCGCGGACATCGTGGAGCCGGGCGCGCCGCCTGCAACGGAAACGCAACCCGTCGCGGATGACGACCTCATCGACCTCAGTCAGAGCTTCGACGACCTGGACGCCATCGCCGCCAATTTCCTCAACACCGCCGAGGACGAGGAAGCGCAGCGCGCGCAGGAAGTCGCAGCAGCGCAAGCCGAGGAATTGGACCCGGACGACCACGCCGACGAACAGGATGTCGTGGATCTGGAAATCGAAGACGCCATGTTCGAAGCGCCAGAACAAACCCTCATCCCCATGCCGCCACCGTCTGCGCCGACTCAAACGCCGCCGCCTCCGGAAAAAGCGCCCGTCACAGCCGCTGCAGCCACCGAAGCTCCAGAAACGCACCATATCCCGGACGTTCCCGCCACGGCCGACGCCCCCGAACATTCGGCAGGGCCCCCGGATCTCGAAGCGCACGCCAACGACGTAACGTCTGCACTCCAGACGCGCCTGAACGACGCCGAAGCGCAGATCGCCTCCCTCGCCGCCGCCGTCCAAGCAGCCCAGGCAACCCAGGCAGCCCAGGCAGCCCAGGCGGACACCGCCGTACAACAGAACGTCGATCCCGAAGCGCTCAAGACCCTGGAGGACAAACTCGCCACCCTCAACGAGAAGGTCGACGCGCTGGAGAAAGCCCAGACCGAAGCCCTCGAAAAGGCCAAACAAGCCGAGGAAGCCGCCGCCCAGCAGGCCAAGGAAGCCGAGGAAGCGGCCGCCCAGCAGGCCAAACAAGCCGAGGAAGCCGCCGCCCAGAAGGCCAAGGAGGCCGAGGAAGCCGCCGCCCAGCAAGCCAAGGAGGCCGAGGAAGCCGCGGCCCAGCAGGCCAAACAAGCCGAGGAAGCCGAGCAAGCGGCCAAGGCCTCGGCGGCCGAGACGGCCGAGAAGCTGGCCGCGC
>CAYVWB010000018.1:52244-55326 GCA_964455395.1 uncultured Desulfovibrionaceae bacterium | reverse complement strand
GCCGAGCAAGCGGCCAAGGCCTCGGCGGCCGAGACGGCCGAGAAGCTGGCCGCGCTCACCACGACTCTGGAGGAAAAGGGCAAGGAATTCGCCGCCCTCAACGAGAAGGTCGCCGCGCTGGAGAAAGCCCAGACCGAAGCCCTCGAAAAGGCCAAGGAAGCCGAGGAAGCCGCCGCCCAGAAGGCCAAACAAGCCGAGGAAGCCGCCGCCCAGAAGGCCAAGGAGGCCGAGGAAGCCGCGGCCCAGCAGGCCAAACAAGCCGAGGAGGCCGAGCAAGCGGCCAAGGCCTCGGCGGCCGAGAAGCTGGCCGCGTTGGAGAAGGCGTTGCAGGAAAAGACCGCTCCTGTCGAGAGTTTGAGCGAGCGTGTGACGGATCTCTCCAGAAACGTTGATATGAAGGATACGGCCATCCACGCTCTGGAGGTGAAACTGGGCGCCCACGAAAAGAGCATCGAGACGAAACTGGCTGATTTCGAACGCGATATCCGCGAAAACAAGGACTCTGCCAAGGCCCTTTCCGAATCTCTCGCACAGGTCGAACGAGAATTCGCCTCCATGAAGGAAGGGGTTCAGGAACTGGAGAAAACCGCCGCGGAAACAGCTTCCAAACTCGACTCGGAGCTCGGTGAAGAGGGCGGCATCGCCGCCATGATGGACCAGAAACTCCTCGGCGTGGAGGAAGCCATGGGCCTCAGCGAGGAGGAAGAGCAACGCTTCGTCACGCTGGAGGAAGGCGCCAAGTCGCTCCGTGAATCCTTGGAGGACGCCCGCTCCAGCCTGGGAGATCAGGGCTCCGTCCTGCAGCGAATTCAACAGACCCTTGAGGAGCAGCAAGACAGCCTGCGGACGCAAGGCGAAACCGTGGAATCACAACGCGAGGCCATGGAGGCGCAACGCGCCAAGCTCGAAGCCTTCGGCGATCTGGATGCCAAGGTGAAAGCGCTCGTGGCGGCGGAGACCTTGGACGTGAACGCGGTCAGCGCGCTTGTCACCACCAGCCTGGAAGAAGCCGTGGCTGAAGGCGGCTTGGTCGGCAAGCGGCTCGGCGCCGCCATGGACGAACTCAAGCGCCACCTCCGTGATGAACTCGCAGCTCGCGAAAGCGCTACTGAAGCCGCCTTGCAACGCCAGGCGGAGAACACCTCGGAAGACGTCGCCAACCTGCAGGCCGCGCTGGATGTCCTCTCGAATTCCCTCACCAATCCGGACGCCGCGCCGGAGGGACTGCGCACGGCGTTGCGCCGCGACGCTGAAGCCTTGCTGGCGCCGGAAGGCGAGTTCATGCAACGCCTCGAAGACCGACTGGACAAGGTCACCGAGTCGGCCCGCATGGACGACATCGCCTTGGAAGCGCGCATCAACCAGACTTTGGAACAGGCCTTGGAGCGCATGGCCGAACAGCCCGTCTCCGATACCGTACGGGAAGCCATCCACTCCGCCATCGAGGAAAGCGTCACGCCCGAAGGCGTCGTCCGCTCCACGCTGGAAGTGCGTCTCGCCGAGGACGCCATGGAACGCCGCGGCGAGCTCCAGAGCCTTGCGGACTCCATGCGCGACGCCCTGGAGTCCCTCCGCGAGAGCGCGCTCGATCGCGACGCCGCCTCCTCCATGGTGGACGAACGCCTCGCTGCGGAGGTGGGACGCCTCGACCAACGCCTTCTTACGTACGAAGACGTCGCCGGGCAGATCGAATCGCGCCTCGCCGCCGCCGCGCAGGCCTTCCGCGAGGGCCTCGCCACCCACGACGAGATGGAAAGCCACGTGGAACGCCGTCTCGCCGCCGCCGCCGAGGCTTTCCGCGAGAACCTTCCCACCCACGAAGACGTCGTCAGCCAGATCGAGAGCCGACTGGAGGCGCTCCAGGCGCGCACCCCGAGTTTCGACGACCTCGCAGCGACTATCGAGGAGAAGCTCACCCCTGCCGTGGCCGAAGCGCGCGACGATGTGGAGCGGAGCCTTGCGCATCAAGTCGAGGACAAACTCGCCGAGAAGGAAGATATCCTCATAGAGCGCGCCGCCGCAGCGGTCAACGGTGGGCTGCACGCCCATCTGCAGGATTTGCGCGCCTCCCTGGCCGAAGAACTGCGTGCGGCCGCTTCCACGGAGATTGACAGCGCGCTTGCCGCCGCCCTCGATGTCCGCATGGACCAGCTGACCAGCGACGTGGATGCCGCATTGCGCGAGCGCCTGGAGGTCATGCGCGAGGAGGTCCGGCCCCGGGGAGCCGCCCTGCGCGAAGCCGCTTCCGAGGCGTTGGAGGACAAGATGCCGGCCCTGCGCGACGTCTTGCAGCGCGATGTGGACGCTCGCATGGACGCGCGACCCGTCACCGAGGCTGTGCGTCACTCCGTGCGCGAGGCCGTGGACGAACGCTTGAGCGCTTCCCTCGCCGAGGACTCGCCGCTCTACGAAAGCTTGGTGGACAACCTCACCCACCAGCTGGAGCGCGTGTTGCGCGAGGGCATCGAGTCTCTGGAGCGCAAGACCCTGCGGCATGAAGACTGGAACGTGCTCGCCGCCCGATTGCGCCAGGAGATGAGCGATCTCATCGAAAGCGAATCGGCGCGCGCCGCCGCCCGGATCATCCGCGAGGAAATCGCCGCGCTCATGCGGGAGGGCTAGACCCGCTCACTCCTCTCGCCACACCAATCACGATTCACCGGGGCCTGCGCCTCACGCGCTACGGGCGCGGTTCGTTCCATGCGGGCGGACCGCGCCTCTCGCGTTCCAGGCGTCGGCCGCTGCTCGTGGATTGGCGCAGCCGGAAGCTGAACGTGCGGTAGACAAGGAATTGGTGCGCCAGGATGATGGGCGCCATGACCAGCGTCACGCCGAGCTTGACGGTCGACCGCGCAGCATCAGGAAGGCCCCGGCCGGAGTGATTCCGACCGGGGCCTGCGCATGAGCCGCGTCGTTGCGGATCAGGAGTAGATGTCCTCGTCGCGGCGCAGCCGGAAGCTGAACTTGCGGTAGACAAGGAATTGGTAAGCCAGGATGATGGGCGCCATGACCAGCGTCACGCCGAGTTTGACGGTCGACCGCGCAGCATCAGGAAGGCCCCGGCCGGAGTGATTCCGACCGG
>CAYVWB010000018.1:0-52144 GCA_964455395.1 uncultured Desulfovibrionaceae bacterium | reverse complement strand
TGTCCTCGTCGCGGCGCAGCCGGAAGCTGAACTTGCGGTAGACAAGGAATTGGTACGCCAGGATGATGGGCACCATGACCAGCGTCACGCCGAGCATGATCTGCAGGGTCAGCGTGCTGGAGGCCGAATTGTAGATGGTCATGGAGAACTCGTCCGCAATGCTGGAGGGCAGGAGCGCCGGGTAGATGCCGGCCAGCCCGAAGAACGCCACGCAGACGATGAAGGCGCCCGAGTAGATGAAGGCGCGCATGTAGTTGTCTTTCCCCATGGCTCGCTTGGACATCACCAGGAACGCAGCCGCGCCAAGGGGGATCAGGAAGAGCGGCGGGAAGCTCAGGTAGTTGTCGTACAGGGAAGTGAAGAGCCCCGAAGCCGTGAGGAAGAGCACGACGCCGAGGAGGATGACCCACCACAGACCACGCGCTGTTTTCTCGGCGCGCAGTTGCAGCTCGTCGGAGGCCTTCACGGAGAGCCAGAGCGACCCGTGGTAGCAGAAGATGAGCACGAAGCAGACGCCGCCGACCAGGCCGAAGGGGTTCAGCAGGTCGAAGAAGAGGCCCTGGTTCACGCCCTCGGCGTCGATGGGGATGCCGCGGAAGATGTTGGCGAAGGCGACGCCCAGCAGGAGCGCCGTGACGAAGCTGCCGCCCACCATGCAGTAATCCCAGGTCTTTTTCCACCGGGAGCCTTCCTCCAAGTGGCGGAACTCGAAGGTGACGCCCCGCACGATGAGTGCGAAAAGCAACAGCATGAGCGGCGTGTAGAGGCTGGAGAAGAGCACCCCGTAGGCGGTCGGGAAAGCAGCGAAGGTGACGCCGCCTGCGGTGATGAGCCATACTTCGTTGGCGTCCCAGAAGGGACCTTGTGCGTTGTACATCACGCGTCTGTCCCGCTCGCTCTTGGCGAGAAAGGGCATGAGCATGCCGATGCCGAGGTCGAACCCGTCCATGACGAAATACATGGACCAGAGCACGCCCCAGAGGAGGAACCAGATGGATTCGAGCATTGTCGTCTCCTTGTGTGGTTGATCGTGATGGCGGCGCTGGCCTATTGGGGCGGGGCGTCAGCCGGTTTCGGAGGCCCCGAGACGGCCACGCGTCTCAACAGGTAGAAATCCACGGCGCCGAGGAACGTATAGAGGGCGATGATCACGATGATGGAGAAGCCGACCTGCCCCGTCGTGACAGGCGAGACGGCGTCCGATGTTCGCATGAGCCCCCACACGATCCACGGCTGGCGGCCCACCTCGGCCACGGTCCAGCCGGCTTGGATGGCGACCAGGGGCAACGGCATGGCGTAGAGCAGCACGCGCGCGAACCACTGCTTGTCCACGGCGAGCCGGTCCCGCCAGAGGTAGGCGAGGATGGCCAGCACGGGGAAGAGCATTCCCAGGAAGATCATGATCCGGAAGCTCAGGAAGGTGATCCACACGGGGGGGTGTTCGTCGCGGGGGAAGTCGTTGAGACCTTTGACTTCGGCGTCGGGGTCGTTGAAGGCAAGGATGGAGAGCAGCGACGGTACGCCGATGGCTTCCACCAAGTTCCCCGTCTCATCGAAGTTGGGGATGGTGAGCAGGTACATGGGCGCGTTGGTCTGCGTCTCCCAGTGCGACTCCATGGCGGCCAGCTTGGTGGGTTGCGTCTCGGCCACGTGATTGCCATGGCTGTGGCCCTGCGCCGCCACCAGCACGGAGAAGACCAGCGCGAAGCCCAACCCGTAGTTGAACGACTTTTTGAAGAAACCTTCCTCGTTCTTGCGCATCAAGTGGTATGCCGAGACCCCGAGTACGAAGAAGCCCGCCAGCATCCACGAGGCGAAGAGCGTGTGCGTGTACTGGTGCAAGGCGAACGGGTTGGTGATGACTTCATAGAAGTTGTCCAGCTCGGCGCGGCCGTTGCGCAGCACGTAGCCCACGGGGTGCTGCATGAAGCCGTTGGCCACGATGATCCAGAACGCCGACATGTTGGCGGCGATGGCCACCAGCCAGATGGCCCCGGCGTGCAGCTTCTTGTTGATGCGCTCCCAGCCGAAGATCCACACCGCGATCATGGTGGACTCCAGAAAGAACGCCACCGTGGCTTCCACAGCGAGCAGGGAGCCGAAGATGTCGCCCACGAACGCGGAGTAGCGGGACCAGTTGGTGCCGAACTGGAACTCCAGAGTGAGGCCCGTCACCACGCCCAACGCGAAGTTGATGAGGAAAAGCTTGCCCCAGAACTTCGCCATGCGCTTGTAGGTCTCATTGCCGGAGGTGACGTATTTCGTCTCCATCATCGCCACGATGATGGAGAGGCCCAACGTCAAGGGCACGAAGATGAAATGGAAGAACGTCGCCACGGCGAACTGCAGCCGCGACAGAATCAAGGCGTCCATGTGGGTCCCCCTGGGATTGGCGGTTCAACGAACGGCGTTCCACGGTAACGTGGCGCGACAGCCTTGCGAGGCGACCGCCGGCCAACGCGTCATCCGCCGAGGCGTGCGCGCGAGACTGCGCAAACGTTGCGCCCGGCGCCGGCGCGTCGTTCCGACGGGTATTCTACGAGTACACCTACCCATACCGAAACCACTGCATAAAGCAACCCCCGCGCACCAAAAAGACCGCTCCACGAGGGACAGGAGGACACGGTGCGGCATGGTGCGGAGGCAGGACCGGACGAGACCCGGGTCTGTGGAGGGAGCCGGCGGCAGCCGTGCTTTCGCTGGGCTTGCCGACGAAAGCGCGCCAGGGCGAGGACTGTCGCCACCGCATGGTCCACGCGGGGGCTCACGCCAGGGACAGCGTGGCGACGGGGCAGCGGGAGAGCGGGGCAGCGTGGCCGCGGGAAGCGAGAGGTCAGGGGGAACGCCCTGCACGATACGGCGTTCCCCCTGGATCGAAGCAAGGGAAAGAGGCTAGCCTTCCACTTTGGCTTTGAGCGCGCGACCGATCTTGCGACCGTACTCCGCAGCCTCGGCCAGCATCTCGTGGGTCGGCGCGTTCTTCACCCGCAGGGGTTCTTCAGGCTGCTCGAAGCCCATGTCGTCCAGCCAGCCTTTCAGATGCTTGGGGGATTCGCCGCTCCACCCGAAGGAGCCGAACGCCCCGCCGATGCGGTTCTTCGGCTTCAGGCCCTTCATGTACTGCAGCATGCCCGCCATGGTCGGAAGAATGCCGTTGTTGTGCGTGGGCGAACCCACCACCACGGCGCCGGCGCCCAGCATGTCCGTCATCACGCGGCTATGGTGATTGGCCTTCATCCAGTAGAGCCGCGCGGAGACGCCTTCGTCCTTCAGGCCTTCAATGATGGCGTGGGCGAGTTTCTCTGTGGAATGCCACATGGTGTCGTAGACCACGAGCGCTTTCATGGTGGGCTTCTGCTCGGCGAAGGCGCGGTAGGTCTCCAGGGCGAAGGCGCAGTCGTCGCCGCGGAACATCAAGCCGTGGTCTGGGCAGATGTACTCCACTTCGATGCCCATCTTCGCCACTTCGTCAAGAATCTTGAGCACGATGGGCGAGTAGGGCAGGACGATGTTGGCGTAGTACTCGGTCATCACGCGCTTGAGCAGGTCGCGGTCGATCTCGTCGGCGAAGCGCTCCACGGAAGCGATGTTCTGCCCGAAGGCGTCCGAGGAGATGAGGACCTTGTCCTCGGCGATGTAGCTGAACATGGAGTCGGGCCAGTGAAGCATCTTCGTTTCCAGAAAATGCACGGTGCGTTGGCCCAGGCTCAGGGTTCCGCCGGTCTCCACCACTTCCACGGGCCAGTCGCCGCAGTTGTGGAAGTAGGTTTCCATGGCTTTCTTGCCCATGGGCGAGGTGAAGATCTTCTCGGGCTTGCAGGCTTCCACCAGCTTGTCCAGGGCGCCGGCGTGGTCCGGCTCCAGGTGGTTCACCACGAGGTAGTCCACCTCTTCCAGCGATTCCAGCACGTGGCCCATGGCGCACATCAAGTCGCCGGCGAAGTCGGCTTTCACCGTGTCGAAAAGCGTCACCTTTTCGTCTTTGACGAGGTAGGCGTTGTAGGTGGTGCCATAAGGGGAGAGGGAGTAGCCGTGGAAGTCGCGGCTGTTCCAGTCCACGCCGCCGACCCAGTATATATCCTTCTTGATTTCGAGGGGTAGCATTGGTTCCTTCCTTGAACGGTGTTGCGCCGGACCCTCGGCTCCCGCGTCGACCGCAGCCCGGGGCGGGACCTGCCGACGAAGCGGGCGCCGCCACGCCGGGAAACCGGGACGCAACGCCTGCAGCCCGGCATTGTGGCGCCGGGCGCAGACGCGTTGTCTCCGGGCTAGGTCCGCGGGAGCGGGGCGCCGGCGATCGATGGAGCGGAGGCGACTAGGAGGCCTTGACGAATTCGTCCTTGGGCGCGCCGCACACGGGGCAGACCCAGTCGTCAGGCAGGTCTTCAAAAGCGGTGCCGGGCTTCACGCCGTTGTCGGGGTCGCCTTTTTCGGGGTCGTACTCCCAGCCGCAGATGCCGCAGATCCATTTTTCCATGATGCTGTCTCCTTGGTTGCGCCGGCACGTGGCGGCGCGGGTGTGCTCTTTGGGTTTTTCGTGAATGCGTCGGGGGGAAGAGGAAAATTGTGGGTAGGAGGGACGACGGCGTGGTCCGCGTCAGAAGGCCTCCACGAAGACCTCGAAGTGAGCCTGCGGGTGTGCGCATGCCGGGCACATGGCTGGCGCGGCGGCGGCTTCGTGGGCGAATCCGCAGTTCAGGCAACGCCAGGTCACGGGGGTGTCCTTGGCGAAGCACGCCTCGTGGATCAGAGCCTCTCGCGCAGCGCCGAGCCGAGTGGCGAACTGGTCCGCAGCTTTGGCCATGGAGCCCAGTACGGCGGCGGCCTCTCCGAAACCTTCTTCCCTGGCCATGGCGGCTGCTTCCATGAGCCCTCCGGCCATGGCGTTGTACTCGGCTATCAGCGAGTCCACATTGGCGGGCGTCTCTCCCACGGATTCGGCGCGTACGGTCACGCTGGCTTCCAGAGTCTCGCCTGCGAAGAGCTTGCAGAGCCGGGAGGCGAGAGCGCGTTCGTGCTCGGAGGCTTCCTCCAGTACGCGGGCGATCTTGACGAAACCGTCCTTTCTGGCGCGTTTGCCCATGAAGGCGAGGCGGTTGCGCAACTGGGATTTGGCGACGAACGCCCAAGCCAGGCGGGTGTGGGTGTTGCTTCCGAGAAGTTGCATGCGCGCTCCCTGCAGAGATGTTGGTGCAATCGGCTCAGAGGATTTCTGACAGGCTGACGGCGCCGCGACGCGCAGGCGACCAGAGCCGTAGAGGCCGGCTGAGCCATCGCGCGGTCAGGTGGTCCACAAGCCGCATCACGAACAGTCCAGGGAGTATCGTAGCGTGTTCACGCATGCGATTCAAGGCCTTGTGCGCAAAAAGGGCGCGCCTTCACACGCAGGGCGGCGGCTCCAGATGGCGGCAGTGGGGAAAAAGCTCTTCCGGAGAGGGGGTTGACGACGGAGCCGACCTGCGAGGGGGGCGGCCCGATGGTGGACGGGGGGAGCGGATGGTCGGGAAGATGGGACGACGTCCCCAGGGCGGCATTGAAGCTCGCATGCGACAGCCGCGTTGGAGCGCAGCCGCGGCTTCACTCCTGCACTTCGTCCAGCAGCTCCTTGAGGCCGCGCACGCCCAAATCCACGGGCCGCGCAAAGAGGACGCCGAAGAGCGGCCCGCCAGTCCAGCGCACCTCGGACTGGATGGACTCCGGGAATTCGGAATCCCGGCGCAACTGGCCGAAGAAAGTGACGATTTCGCCTTGTTGCACCTCGCCTTTGTCCTGCTCGTGGAGGTAGCGCAGCCGGGCGCCGCCGGCGGAGATGTCCACCAGCGCCATGCTGAAGCGGCGGCCTTTGCGTTCCACCACCACCTTGTGGGAGAGTTTGAAGGCGCGCAGATCGATGCGGGGGTAGAAACGCCGGTCTTGTCGGAAGAGTTCGACCAGCTGGTCAAGGTTCTTGGAAATTTCCGCCACCACGCTGATGGCTGCGTTGGCTTCCTCGATGCGGCGCGCGCCGTCTTGGGAACGCTGGTTGATCTGCGCGACGTTGGCGTTCATGGACTGGCTGGAGTCCGACTGTTCCTGCGAAGCCGCCGCGATGTTGCGCACCTTGCTGGCGATGGCGTCCGCATGGGAGACGATTTCCTCCAGCACCCGCACGGCTTTGCCGGCGCGGTCCGCGCTTTCCTCCACGATCTCCTTGGTGGCGCTCATTTCGCTGACGGCTTCGCGCGCGCTCGACTGGATTTCGCCCACCACGCTTTCCACTTCCTGGGTGGCGCCCATGGTGCGTTCGGCGAGTTTGCGCACTTCGTCCGCCACCACGGCGAAACCACGGCCGGACTCGCCGGCGCGCGCTGCTTCGATGGCGGCGTTCAGCGCCAGCAGGTTTGTCTGGTCCGCGATCTCGTTGATGACGGAGACCACCGCGCCAATGTTTTCGGCGCGGCTGTCCAGCTCGCTCAAGGAGGCGGCGAGTCGTTCCGCGCGGGCCGCCACGTCGCGGGTGCGCGCCACGGCTTCCTTCACTTCCTCGCCGCCTTCGGCGGCCACCTGGCGGGCTTCTTCGGATTCGGAGGCCACCTCGCCGGCTCCGCCGGCCACTTCGAGCATGGCGCCGTTCATCTGTTCCATGGCCATGGCCAAGTCGTCCGTCTGGCGGGCAGTGTGTTCCACGCCGCCGGTCAGGTCGTCCATTTGCGCGGAGAGTTCCTCGGCGGACCGCGCCAGCCGTTTGGCCACTTCCATCACCTGGTCGCCGACGAGTTGGAGGTTCTCGCCGTGAGCGCGGATGCGGTTCTTCTCCTGCTCCTCGCTGGTGAGGTCCATGAAGACGCCGAGCACACCGGTGACTTCGCCCTCCGCATCGCAGATGGGGGATATCTCGTAGCGCAAGGGGACCACGACGTCGTCGCTGCGCTTGTGCCGTACGAAGCCGTCGCGGCCGTTGCAGGAAGCGAGCGCCTGCGCCACCACGTCGCCTGCTTCGGGATCGCGGACGAACTCGCCGCCACGGCGGCCCAGCACGTCTTCCCGGTCCATGTCCAAGGCTCTGGCGAGGGGCTCGTTGCAGAAGGTGATGACGCCTTGCGCGTCCGTGACGAAGAGGGGCGCTGTCATGCTCTGGAGCACGCCGCGGTTGTACTCCAGTTGATCGCGAATGGATTTCACCATGCTCTGCAGCCGTCTGCCGAGGCGGCCGAGCTCGTCGTCGCCGGCAGTGGGGAAGGTGACGTTCAGCTCGCCTTCCTCCACGGCGTCCGCCGTCTCGGCAAGGGCGCGGATGCGCTGCACCAGACGGTAGCGCAGAAAGAGGCCCAGCACCACCAGCAGCACCGCCATCCCCCCCAGAGAGAGGAGCGCGCTGCGTTGTTGCACGGCGTCGATGCGGGCGAAGGCGGGCTCGGCGTTCTGGAGCATGACCATGGCGCCCAGGGTGGCGCGGCTGTCGCCATGGCAATGGTGGCAGGAGTCCTCATTGGGGACGCGGGTGAGCTCCAGGAAGAAGGGCGTCCCGTCGATGGCGACGGCGCGTCCCGCCGTGGCCTCACGCGGGGGGCCCAGCACGGATTCCAGCAGGGGATCGAGTTCGTCGGCGCGCACTGCTGCGGTGATCTTCTTGCGGACGGCGTGGGGTTGCGTGGCGTAGGTGACTTCGCCGTCGGAGTCCAGCAGATAAGCCTGAATGCCGGGGAACCGGGCGCCGAGGTTGGCGAACTGCGCAGCGGTGCCGGCGTCGTCGCCCATGGCCATGGGGCCGCGTACGGCCTCCATGAGCAAGGCGGACGCTTGCTGCGAGGCGTTTTCCAAAAGCTCCACGCTGGCTTGCTTCTGCCAGTGCGCGTTGGCGAGATAGAGGCCGCCGAAGGCGACCAGGGAGACGCCAATCATGAGAAGGATCACTTTTGCGCCGAGGGAGCGTAGATACCGCTGCATTGTCCGGACCCCACCGCGTCTCCGGCATGGGACAGGGGCGCACGGTCGCGCCCTTGCAATGTCCAAGGGAGACGGTCTTGTCTGTAGAATGCGCCGGCAGCAGCTGCAGCCTGGCGTCCTGTGTGGTTACGGCTCTCACGCGCGTCGCCGAGCCGGGCGTATTCGCGCGTTCTGCGGCGTCGGCTACCAGTCCAGCGTAGCGCGCCAGGAAGCCGTGAGCCTATCAACGGGACGTGACAAGACTGTGTCATCGGCGGCGTGGATGGAGAGGACGTCATCGTCCGTGACCACGCCGATCTTGCCGAAGACCTGGCCGGCGAAGCGCGCCTCGAAGGCGGCGGCGTCTGTCGGTCGCACGGTGACGACGAGGCGGCTGGCGGACTCTGCGAAAAGCAGCGCCGTGGGGTTCCAGCGCGTCGCGCTGCGGGGGACGGCGTCCAGGGAGACTTGCGCGCCCAGCCGGCCACCGATGCACATCTCCGCCAGGGTCACGCCGAGGCCGCCGTCGGAGCAATCGTGGCACGCGCTCACAAGCCCTGCCTGCGCCGCCTGGAAGAGGCTGCGGTAACGACGCCGCGCAGCCACGGCGTTCACGTGGGGCGCTGTGGCGAAGGTGAGACCCAGCTCGTCCGCCACTTCGCTGGCGCCGAGCTCGGGGTGGGTGGCGCCGAGGATGTAGAGGAGGTCCCCGGGGTGTTTGAAGTCCGACGTGAGGGCCTTGGTTGCGTCCGGAATCACGCTCAGCACCGTGAAGAGCGCCGTGGGAGGGATGGAGATCTTGCCGCCGCCGCCCATGTAGTCGTTTTTCATGGAATCCTTGCCGGAGACGCACGGCACGCCGTACGCCAGGCAGAAGTGCGCCAGAGCGCGGTTGGCGCGCACGAGCTGCGCCAGTTTGTAGCGGCCGTCCGGCGTCTTCTCGGACTGCACGGGATCGCACCAGCAGAAGTTGTCCACGCCGGCCATGTGGTCGATGTCCGCGCCGGCGGCCACGGCGTTGCGCACGGCTTCGTCCACGGCGTTGGCCATCATCCAGTAGGCGTCCAGGTCGCTGTAGCGGGGGCATATGCCGTGGCCGATGACCAAGGCCTCCGGCGCGTCCAGCAGGGGCCGCAGGGCGCCGGCGTCGGCCGGGCCGTCATCGCGAGCGCCGGTCAGCGGTTTGACCACGCTCCCGCCCTTCACCTCATGGTCGTACTGGCGGACGATGTATTCCTTGCTGCAGATGTTGAGCCGGCCGAGCATGCGCTCCAGCAGACGGCCGCGGCCTTCGGCGGTGTCCAGGGGGGGATGATCGTCGCCGCGCAGGCGTCCCGCCGTTTCGAGGGCCGCCACGCCGGCGTCGTCCACCCGGGGCGCGGTCCACGTCGCTTCCAGACGCATCTGCGGGGTTCCGGTATGGAGGAAATCCATGGCCAGGCGCGCCACGGGTTTGTCCCCGTACGTGACGTCGAGGTAGCCGGAGTCCGTGTACTCGCCGAGCACGGCCGCTTCCACCTCCATTTCCGCAGCCAGGGCGAGGAAGGCTTCCAGCTTCTCTGGAGGCACGGCCAGGGTCATGCGTTCCTGCGCTTCGGAGAGCAGGATTTCCCAAGGCATGAGGCCGTCGTACTTGAGGGGAGCCTTGGCCAGGTCCATGCGCACGCCGCCGGGCTCCTCGGCCATCTCGCCCACGGAGGAGGAGAGGCCGCCGGCGCCGTTGTCCGTGATGGCGTTGTAGAGGCCGGCGTCACGAGCGCGCATGAGCAGGTCGTACATGCGGCGCTGGGTGATGGGGTCGCCGATCTGCACGGCCGTGGCCGGGGATTCCTCCGTGAGTTCTTCGGAAGAGAAGGTGGCGCCGTGGATGCCGTCCTTGCCGATGCGGCCTCCCACCATGACCACGGCGTCGCCCGGAAGCGCGGCTTTTTCGTGACTGAGCCGTCCGGCCACCACGCGGGGCATGAGGCCCACCGTGCCGCAGTAGACCAGGGGTTTGCCCAGATAGCGTGCATCGAAGAGCAGGGAGCCGTTCACCGTGGGTACGCCGGACTTGTTGCCGCCATGCTCCACGCCTTCGCGCACCCCTTCCATGACGCGTTTGGGGTGCAGCAGTCGCGGGGGCAGTTCCCCTTCGTGGAAGGGGGAGGCGAAGCAGAAGACGTTGGTGTTGCAGACCATCTGGGCGCCCAGGCCCGTGCCCATGGGGTCGCGGTTCACCCCCACGATGCCTGTGAGAGCGCCGCCGTACGGGTCCAGCGCGGAGGGGCTGTTGTGCGTCTCCACTTTGATGCAGAGGGCGTGGGTCTCGTTGAAGCCGATGACGCCGGCGTTGTCCTTGAAGACGGAGAGGCAGAAGTCGCGTTCGCCCAGGCGTTGGCGAATCTGCTGGGTGGGGGTGGCGATGTAGGTCTTGAAGAGGCTGTCCACGCGTTCGCGGCGGCCGGTGTGGGTGTCCACGTAGTCGATGGCGGCGTTGAAGATCTTGTGCTTGCAGTGCTCGCTCCAGGTCTGCGCGAGGCATTCCAGTTCAGCGTCGGTGGGCTCGGCAGGCAAGCCGGCGGCGCGACGGTCCGCCTGCACCGCGGGTTGCGCGTAGTGGTCGCGGATGGCGCGCATTTCTTCCAGAGAGAGCGCCAGCACGTGCGCCTTGCTGAAGGCGACGAGGGCGTCGTCGTCCATGGCGGCGAGGTCTGCCGTGGCCACGGTGTCGTCCACATGGCCGAGCACGCGGGCGGCTTGCGCCTCGAAACCGGGCTCGGCGCGCCACGCCTCCGCGGACTTGATGCGCGTGCGCTGGATGAGGTCGTTGGCCAGCAGACCGCCGGCGACGCGCTCCACCTGCTCCCGGGTGAGGTCCCCGCGCAGTCTGTACTGTTTGGAGACGTAGACGGCCACGCCCTGCGCAGCAGCGGTCCGGGCGTCGCCAAGCCCCAGGCTCAGCGCGAGGGTGGCCAAGGCGGTGCGGCCTTCGTTGTCTGTCACACCGGGACGGAAGCCCACTTCAAGCCGCCAGTCGTAGGCGTCGGCGTCCGGCGTGAGGCGTACTTCATGGAGCACGGGATCGTGGAAGGCGGCGTCGTCGAGGAGCGTCTGCGTCTGCGCCGCGTCCAGGCCCTCCACGGTGAAGACGGTGGCCACCCGGCATTGGAGCGCGGCGAGGGGGGCGGATTCCGGCTCGGCGTCGCCAAGAAATTCACGGATACGACGGGTTGTCTTGCGGCCGAGGGAATCTTCCAGTTCCGGCCGCACGGCGACTTCAATCCGCTGGAGCATGGGGCGCGCCTCCCGAAAAGTCTGTAGATTGGGGAACGATGTTGCCTATTTGGTGCGGTTCACCACATAGTCCAGAGCCAACCCGAGGAGGTCGCGCTCCGTGCCGGGGGGCAAGGCGGCCAGGCTCGCGCGGGCTGCGTGGGCGTGTTCTGCGGCCACGGCTCGTGTGCGCGCCACGGCGTCCGACGCACGGATGGAAGCCACCACCCGCTGCACGGCTTCGGCGGTCTCGGGGGCAAGCTCTCCACTGGCGTTGCGCAACGACTCGCCCATGGCGAAAAGCGCTGCGCGGTCCGCATCGGAGGCGGCTTCCCGATAGAATATGAGCGGCAGGGTGACTTTGCCTTCGCGCAGGTCCGCCGCCACGGTCTTGCCAGCTTGCGCTTCGCTCACGCCATAGTCCAGGGCGTCGTCCACCAGTTGAAACGCCACGCCGAGTTTGCGTCCGAAGTCGGCGGCGGCGGCGGTGGTCGCGTCGTCCGCGCCGGCAAGCAACGCGCCGCCTCGGGTGGCGGCCTCGATGAGATAGGCCGTCTTGCCGGTGATGATCTCCAGGTAGACGTCGCTTTCGAGGGCCATGTCCCCCACGTGAGCGATTTCCCGAATCTCGCCAGTGGCGGTGGCCATGATGGCTTCGCTGACGCACTGGGTGAGCCGCGCGTCCCCGTACTCCGCCACGAGGAGGTTGCCCAGCGCCAAGAGCGCGTCCCCGGCGAGGATGGCCACAGGCGCGCCGAAGGCGTGGTGCGCCGCCGGCCGGCCGCGGCGCAGGTCCGCGCCGTCCAGAATGTCGTCGTGCAGCAGGGTGGCGGAGTGCAGGAGTTCCAGCGCGGAGGCCATGGCGTAGGGCGAAGGCGTTTGCCCGCCGCCCAGCGCGCGGTGGCTGAGCAAGGTGAGCATGGGCCGCAGCCGCTTGCCGCCGGCTTCCAGCACGTAGCGGGCTTGCGGCTGCACCGTGTGATGAAGACGCGCCACACACTGTTCCAGATGGGCGTTGACGGCGGGAAGCTCCGCTTCCATGTAAGCGAGTAGCGCGTGCATGACGAGTCCTGATAGCCGCTTTTCCACCGGTTATGCAAGCATGGCGGCGACGGTCTCCTGCACCGCGGCCAGGGCGCCTTCCAGATCCCATTGCGCAGGCGGCCGCGAGCCCACCAGGTTGGAGACGCAGCGCACCGCCCCGAACGGGACGCCGGCGCGCGCGGCGGCCAGGGCGAAGGGAAAGGTCTCCATGTCCTCCACCAGGGGGGCGTCGCCGGCGTACCGCGTCCGCAGGCTGGCGGCTCGCCGGGGCGTGGCGCTGCACCCCGCCACGGTGATAAAGACGGCTTCCCGACCGGACGGGGGCCGCACGCCCAGCGCAGCGAGTTCGTTCCACGCCGAGGCGGCGATGGGCAGGCGATCCCACACGACGGTGGTCTGGCCGTCCGCATCCACGTCGCCGTGGTGGAAAGGCAGGCCATGGGGGTCCACGCCGTCGTCATCCGCACGGTGGCGAAGGCGGGTGGTGGGGTCCCAGCGCAAGCCGTACTCCGGGAAAGCCGTTTCCCGCGCGCAAACGACGCCGCCCAGGGGCGTGGCTGTCAGGTCGAAAGCGCCGCCCACGCCCACGAGAACCACGCCGGAAGGCGTGGGGAGGGCAGTCCCCGGTCGTGGGATGAGGGCGCCGGCGGCAAGGGCTGCGTTCACCGGGCCCACGCCGCAGAGAGCGAGCTGCAGCGGAACGCCGCCGACTTCGAGGAGCCAGCTTCGCAAAGGCGCGGCCCCGGCGAGTTCCTCCGGCGGGATGACCACGCCCAGCCCCCGCGCGACGGCCTTGAGCTCCGCCGGGGCGGCTGTGGCCAGCAGCAGCGCCCGGGGCATGCGCTACAGCCGCCAGAACATGACGTCGGCTTGCCGGAAGGCCTCACGATCCAGAGACCCCCGTACGTCCAGAACCACCAGACGCTCGGGATCCCGGGCCATATCGAGGAAGGCCTGGGGCGCGAGGGTCAGGAACTCCTGGTGCGGCACGCAGACGATGATGGCGTCCAGCTCGCGCATGGCTTCCTTGGGGGAGAGGTCCAGGCCGTACTCCTCCTGGGCTTCATGGGCGTCTGCGCGGGGGTCGTGGACCAGGACTTGGCAGGTGTAGTCTTCCAGTTCCCGGATGACGTCGATGACGCGGGTGTTGCGCAGATCCGGCACGTTTTCCTTGAAGGTGAGACCGAAGACGCCCACGCGCGCCTTGCTGGCGCGACCGCCCCGTTTGATGAGCATCTTGATGCACTTTTCGGCCACGAACTTGCCCATGAGGTCGTTGGTGCGACGACCCGCGAGGATGACCTCCGGGTGGTAGCCCTCCGCTTGCGCCTTGTACGTGAGATAGTAGGGATCCACGCCGATGCAGTGGCCTCCCACCAGACCCGGGCTGAACGGGAGGAAGTTCCATTTGGTGCCGGCGGCTTCGAGGACTTCGCGGGTGTCGATGTCCATGATGTCGAAGATGAGCGCCAGTTCGTTCATGAGCGCAATGTTGAGGTCGCGCTGGGTGTTCTCGATGACCTTGGCGGCTTCGGCCACGCGGATGGACGGGGCTTTGTGCACGCCGGCTTCGATGATGGAGCTGTAGAGCGCGCAGAGCAGCTCGGCCGTGGGTTCGTCCTGGCCAGCCACCACTTTCACGATGGTCTCCAGGGTGTGGACCTGGTCGCCGGGGTTGATGCGTTCGGGCGAGTACCCCAAGGTGAAGTCGCAGCCGCACTGCAGACCGGACTCCGCTTCGAGGATGGGCGCGCAGACGTCCTCGGTCAGACCCGGGTAGACGGTGGACTCGAAGACCACCACGGCGCCTGTGCTCATGTATTTGCCTACGGTGCGGGAAGCGCCGGTGACGGGCTTGAGGTCCGGGTTGCGGTGCCCGTCGATGGGGGTGGGCACCGCCACGATGATGACGCCGGCCTCGCCGAGCCGTTGGGGGTCGCACGTGTACTCCACAGGCGCGGCTTTCAGGGCTTCGGGCTCCACTTCCCAGGTGCGGTCGTCGCCGGCGATGAGCTCTTTGACGCGCGCTTCGTTGATGTCGAAGCCGATCACCTTGTAGTGTTTGGCCAACGCCACGGCGAGGGGCAGGCCCACATAGCCCAGGCCCACCACGGCCACGGCGCTTTGTTGTTCTTTCAGGATATCCAACGTGACCACGGCTCTTGGCTCCTTGCAGTTGTCGGTGCGCATGCGGAGGCGGAATGCGTCTTTACAGAAACGGCCGCCACCGCGTACAGCACGGGAATGTTCATCGATTGGGAAACCCTTGGCGTGGCTCTTGGCCTCGCGCTGGTGTTGGAAGGCGCGCCATATTTTCTGTTTGCGGAGCGCATGCCGAAATTCCTGGCGCTCATGGCGTCGCAGCGGCCGGGGACGTTGCGCTTGACGGGCTTGCTCGCCATGGGCTTGGGGTTGGGGCTCATGGCGCTCATCCGCGCGATGTGAGCGGCGCGACCGTCACGTGCGTCATGAACAGGGGCTTGTACGCGCAAAGGTATGCGGTGGTCAATGCACGATGGGCTGCGCGTCCGAGTCCGGGCGAACAGGATCGCGGCGCGGCGTCAAGCGTTTCGTCTCACCCCGCCTTGACGGCGACATGGATGTTCACCACTCCGAAGGTCAGCGGTCTGTGGAAGACGCTGTCGAACCCCGCATCCAGGAGTTCCTGCGCCAGGGCCCGCGGCGGGGGGAAGGCGCGGATGGTGTCCGCCAGGTACCGATAAGCGTCCCGGTCGCCGGAGACGAGTCGCCCCGCCGTCGGCAGCAGCCGGTTCAGATAGAGGTTGTAGAGCCCCTTCATGATGGGGCGTTCCGCAGATCCGAATTCCAGAATCACGAAGCGTCCCCCCGGCTTGAGGAGACGCAACGCCTCGGCGTAGGCGGCATGGCGCGGGGTGATGTTGCGGATGCCGAAGGCCATGGTCGCGCAGTCCGCCACGCTGTCGCGCAGGGGAAGCCGCCGGCCGTCCGCCAGCAGAGGCCATACGCGTCGGCGCAGCCGGTCCGGCTGGGTGGCGAGTTTCTTCGCGCCATGGCGGAGCATGGGCTCCGCGAAATCCGCTGCAGCGACCTGCGCGTGAGGATAGCGTTTCGCCAGGCCCAGAGCCACGTCCATGGTGCCGGCCGCCAGGTCCACCAGCAGGCCTGCGCCGTTGGCGCCAGCGGAGGCGTGGGCGCAGAGTTCGCGTCGCCAGTAGACGTCTTGCCCCAGGCTCAGTGCGCGGTTGAGGACGTCATACCACCCCGAAATGCGGCCGAACATGGCTTGCACTCGGCCGGCGTGGGCCTCGCCAGCGTCGGGTGAGGCGTCGCAGGGCGGTCGACGCTCGGCGCTCACGTGTCCCGCTCCTCTTGGGAGAGGTCCAGGGGGCCGACGCGCAGGGGCGCTTCCGGGTCCTCCCGCAAGGTGGCGCGCACCTGATTGTAGATCAGCGGAAAGAATTCCTGGAAATTCGTCGGGGAGATGCGTCCGACCTCGATGAATTTCACCACGATTTCCTTGGCGACTTTCAGGCTCTGTTCCTTTTCCTTGTCCATGACGCTCCCTCGGACGGCGTCCATGAGCCATGAACGCCGGAGACGGTTCGGGTCGGCGAGGCGCGACATTCGCCGTCGTTGACTCCGCCGGGGCTTTGCAGCAGCAGGGCGCCCCGCGTTCGCCGGACAAAGCGGCATGCGGCCTGTGTGGCGAACGAGACGCTCGGCGCGCCAGCGGAAAAAACCCGTCCGGGGGGAAATGGCCTTGACCGAGTCAGTGGGCGCACCGGACGGGCGCAAAAGAAAAAACCGTCGAAGCCCTTCCTTTTGCACAGGCTCGATAGCACTCTTGGCGCGCGGCGTCGAGTCCCCGGGGCGCAGCGTCGCGCCCTGCAGTCAGCCCCGGCAGGCGGCGCGCATCATGGTCGACAGCGTCGCGTCGCGGAGGGAGGGGCGCCTCGCCCACGGGAGAAACGGCCGGTGGCGTCGTCAGGCAGGCTTGCGCCGTGCGCCATGCGACCCATGCGCACGGCCGCATCGTTGAGAACGCGTCCTATTCCCCACGGCTTTTGGCCAGTTCCCCCGCCAGATGGCTGAGGGTGCGGCGCAACTGCTCCAGATCGGCTTGGTGCGTCTGTTCGGCTTGTCCTTGCAGCGCTTTCAGGTGGCTGATTTCCTGGCGCAGGCTGTCGATGAGCGATTGCTGCCGGGCCATCATCTCCTTGAGCGTCTTCACGTCGCTTTGGGTGGCGGCGAGCCGCGTCAAGGCGGAGGCGATGCCGTGCAGTGCTTCACTCTGGTGCTCCAAGGCAGTGGTCACGTCCGGGGGCGCATCGTAGCGGTGGGTGTCGGCGGAAGGGGGCGTCTTGCGCGCGCTCTCGGCAATGCGGGGTTCCGGCAGACGGGGCATGGCGTCTTCCAGCACGGCTTCCACGGCGCGAGCGTCCTTGCGTTTGCGCATCTCGGGCAGGATGATGTCGAAAACGTCAATGGCTTCGGGTCTGTAGCGCCGCCGCTTGCCGTGCCCCTCATGGGGCAGGAAATCGAGGAATCGTTTGCAGTAGTAGCGCGCCGTGGACTCGGGCAGTTCGTAGCGCTTGGCGATGTCCGCAATGGTGAGCAAGCCGGACGAAGGGGGCGCGCTGGCGGGTTGGGAGGCGGCAATGGCCATGGCGTACTCCTGACTGAAGCTAGAAATTGTCTAGACCTTTTTTAAGTGTCTAACCGCAATCACGGTTTTATGCAAGACCGTAATACGCCGCCGGCTTGCTGCGGGTTGTTGACGAAAGGGCCTTCGCATGTCTGCGCATGCCCATGCGTATGGGTTTGGCGTTGACAACCGCCGTGATTCATTGCGATAGCATTGCTGCGCCGCCTTGGGGGGCTGCGTCCAACCACCATGTCGTATCAATCCAGAAGGAGACTGCTTCATGATGACGAAAACGCAATTTGTGGAGGCATTGCGCGAATCTCTGCCCGAGGTGTTCACCACCAAAGCGAGCGCGGACAAGGCGTTCGACGTCTTTTGCAAGCTCTTGGCCGACGGCATCGTGGCCGACGAAGGCGTCCGGCTGCCCAACGTGGGCGCCTTCTCCCTGGGCAAGCGCGCGGCGCGCACGGGACGCAACCCCAAGACCGGCGAGGAAATCCGCATTCCGGCGCGCAAGGTCATCAAGTTCGCTCCCGCCAAGAATCTCAAGGAAGCCGTCAACCAGCAGTAACTCTGCCGGCAGCGGCCCTGCTGGATGCGACAGGGGCTTCGCTCGCCGTTTCGTCTCTCCGTCGTTTCACCGTGGCTTCACGGTCGTCTCGCCGGGGGAGACCGGAAGGAGCGCGCCCGTAACCGTCACCGTGTCCGCCACTTTGTCCCTGCGTCGGGGCCACGCCCTGTCGCCACGGAGTTTCCATGAACGCACTCGCCGCCGTCCTGGACGCCGCCGCCGCCGAGATCCGCGCGCTTGAAGCCGACGCCCGCATGGCGCTGGATGGCGGCGATTCCGCGGGCTACGTGGCGCGCATGCGCGAAAAATGTCTGCTGCTGGAAGACCTGCCCGAACGCGTGGAGCCAGCCGCCGCGGCCCTGGAGCCAGACTTCCCCGACAAGGCCCGCCGCGCCCGCCAAGCCACGGCGAGCATGGCCCGCCGCGCCGCCCAGGCCCTGGAGCTCGAAAGCTCCTTCTACATGACGAATCTGCTTTATGCTGACGACCACAAGGACGGCGACCCCACCGAACTGGAAGTCCTGGTCCGCGACTTGCGCTGAACCGGAGTCCTGCGGGGGCTGGCGCGTCCCGGCAAGGGACAACGCCGACTGCAAGGGGAGCGCCGTGGCGTTTCTCCACGAATCGCCAGATCCTGCGCCGCCCTCTTGGCCCGAGCCTTCGCCAAGCACTTCGTAGAGAGGCGAGGAAGAATCGCCTCACGCCCGACCTCATGCGGGATGCACGCGCCCGGCCTCACGCAGGGCCTTCCCCGAAGCGACACGGCATGAACGACCCTGTTGAGTGTCCCCAATATCGACCGAGTCCCAGCCGAGTAATGGCCGAGTCGCAGCCGAATCGCACCACGGTGGCGGTCCTGTATCGACCGGGATGCGCTTCCTCGGAAATCGTGTGCAGGCCTGGGGTCAAGACGTCGCCGCTCCCTCCGCGCCATGAGGACCGTGTGAGACGACCTCGCCGCTCTGCACGGCCCAGAGGTTGGCGTACGCGCCATCCTGGGCGAGGAGCGTCGCATGGTCGCCTTGCTCCACCACAACGCCATCCACCAGGACGAGGATGCGGGTGGCGGCCCGCACAGTGGAGAGTCTGTGGGCCACGGCCAAGGTCATGCGTTTGTCCCGGAACGCCCGCAGGTTTTCCTGGATGAGCGCTTCCGTGCGGGTGTCCACGGCGGAGGTGGCTTCGTCCAGCACGAGCACGGGGGAGTCACGCAGGACGGCGCGCGCCAGGGAGATGCGCTGGCGTTGTCCGCCGGAAAGCTTCAGGCCGCGTTCGCCCACCAAGGTGTCGTAGCCCTGGGGCAGCTTGGCGATGAACTCGTGGGCCCCGGCGATGGCCGCAGCCTCCTCGATGCGGCGACGCTCGGCTTCGGGCGCGCCCAAGGCGATGTTCTGCGCCACCGTCCCGAAGAAAAGAAACGCCTCTTGCGAGACATACGCCACGTGATGACGGAAGCTTTCCAAGTCCCAGTGGGGAAGGGGCTCGCCGTCTACCAGGATGCGGCCGCAGGCGGGGTCGTAGTAACGCAGAAGCAGCTTCACCAAGGTGGATTTGCCAGCGCCGGTGGGGCCCACCACGCCGATCATCTCCCCGGGCTTCATGGCGAAGGCGACCCCGGTGAGCGTGCGCTCCCGACCCGGGTAGGCGAAACAGACGTCCTCGAAGACGATGCGCGCAGGCGGCGTCTCCAGGAGCGCGCCGCGGTTCACGGCGGCGGCTTGCGGCGTGGTGTCCAGAAGCTCGGTGATGCGCCGCGCAGACGCCTCGGCGCGCTGGATCTGGTTGATCAACATCCCGAAAACGAAGAGCGGCAGCACCAGACGCATGGCCATGAGGATGAAGGCCGTGTAGTCGCCAAGGGTAGGGCCTGTCCCCGTGAAGGTCATGTAGCCGCCCCCGCCGATGAGCACGGCGAACGCCACGCCGGCCACCCCGTAGAGCAGAGGCACGAACCGTGCGCGCTCGAACGCGGCGCGGGTGGTGGCGTCCCGGTACGTGGCGGATTCCTTGCGGACCTGCTCGGCCTGGAACGCCTCGGCCGTGTAGGCCTGGATGACGCCCATGCCCTGGATGTTGTTTTGCAGCATGGAGTTGATGGAGCCCACGGCCTGCCGCGCCGCCCGGTACTGCGGCGCCACCCGCGTGGCGAAGAAACGCACCGCCAGGAACGCGAACGGCAACGGCGCGAGCAGCAGCAACGCCAGACGCCACTCCAGATAGAAGAGGAAGCCGAAGGTCCCCACGAAGGTGATCACGAGCCGCACCATGGACGTGGTCACGTCGGAAAAGAAATGCTCCAGATTGTCCACGTCATTGGAAGCGACCGAGAGAATGTCGCCTGTCTGACGCTCCTCGAAATAGGCGATGTCCAGCGTCTGCAAGTGCTCGTAAAGACGTGTGCGCATGTCATGGCGCACCTTCTGCGCCATGGAGTCGAGCAGGTAGTCCGAACTGGACTGAAACAACGCCAAGAGAAGGAACGTCGTCAGCACCAGCAGACCGTAGCCGAGGAAGCGATCGCCGCTCATGGAGCCGCCGTTCATGGCCGCCGTGATGGCGTCCACCACCCGCCCCACCAGCAGTAGAGGGAGCAGGTCGAAGAACCGCGCGCAGGCGTTGAGCGCCAAGCCCGCGCCGATCCGACGTTTGTACGGTGTGGCGAAAGCGAAGAGCCGCCACAGATGGCGGCCGAAGAGGGCCTCGGGCTGCAGCGTACGGAGGATGGGGATGGGTCGCATCCCGTCAGCATACGCCCTCGCGCAAGGAAGGGAAAGCCGCGCGGCGGGGTTTCCTCCACACGACGCGCGCACAGGACCGGCGAATCAGCCTCGGCGGTGCGGCGCTGACGAGTCGCCAGCCGAAGGGGCGGGATGATCGATGGTGTATCGATGTGTCGGGGGCGGTCGTCAACCTCTCCTCACACGAGCCGCAGGAACAACCCCGACTGTAGCGCCGCGTTGTCGCTGTGGAGACGCACCGTCGTCCCGGAGTGCGCCACGACCCGTGGCGCGCCGTCTTCCGACTCCAGATGGAAGGGGCCGAGAAACGGGCGACGCAGCCCCGGGACGAGGACGCGCAGCTCGTCTCCGGCCGAGAAGCGGCCTTTGACGGCGAGGCGCCATCGGCCGGGCGTCTCTTCCGCAAGCACCTTGGCGACCACCGCGCCGGGGAGCGCCGGTCTGTCGGCAGCCATCGTGGTGGGGTCGTGCAGCCGTCGCGGCGTGGGGGTGAGGAACCCTGTGGTCAGGGGCCGCGTCGTGGCGGCGCGCAACTCGTCGAAGATGGCGCGGCCGGGCATACGGCCCTCGCACAGGCCGTCCAGCGCGGCGCGGTAGGCGTCCACCACCTGGGCCAGCGCCTGTTCGGTGCGCATGCGGCCTTCGATCTTGAGGGACGCGACGCCTGCCGCCGCGAACCACCAGACGAAATGGATCAGGCAGAGGTCCTCGGCCGCGAGCACGGCGGCGTGGGCGCCTTCCCCGCAAGGTTCGACAGGCAGTTCCCACGTGGGATGGCCGGGACGGAGTCGCTCCTCCAGATGAACTCGGTACTCGTAACGACATGGCTGCGCGCATTCGCCCAGGTTGGCGGACCGGGACCGCCGGCCGGGCCGCCTAGCCCGTGCGCCGCCAAGGGGCGCGGCGTGGTCCAGCGCTGCGCCCAGCAGACACCGCCCGGAGACGGCCATGCACTGCGCGCCGTGGACGAAACATTCCGTCTCCATATTCAGGGCGCGGGCTTGATGCGTCATGGCGACCACGGCGCGGCCGTCCAGTTCCCGGGCGAGATTCACGCGCGTCACGGCGCCGTGGGCGGCCTCCTTCCAGAAGGCGATGGCTTCCGGGTTGGTGGTGTTCGCCTGGGTGGAGAGGTGGATGGGATAGCGCGGCGCCAGCTGGCGCGCCAGCCGGAGCACGCCCGGGTCCGCGATGATGAGCGCATGCGGGGAGGCGTCTTCCGGCAGCGCGTCGAGAAATCGGAGCCGCGCCGCCACGGCCTCCATGTGGCGGGGCTGGGGCAGCAGGTTCAAGGTGTAATAGACACGTACGCCGTGCGCCCCCCGGGGCCAGCGACGGGCCAGCCGGCAGGCCTCGGGCAGGGTCGCCTCGTCGAAGCCGGCGGCCTGAGCGCGCAGGGAGAGATCCGGTCCGCCCAGATAGACGGCGTCCGCGCCGTACCGCAGCACGGTCTCCAGACGGGGAAAGTCGCCGGCCGGCGCCAGGAGTTCGGGGAGCGACGCCACGGCGGCGGTCAGACGGGCAAGCCCTGGGCGAGACGGCGGATTTTCATGGTCTCCACCACCTCGTACGGCACGCGCAGATCGCCTTTGCCCTTGCCCAGGCTGAGCTTCGGTTTGATGGGACCGTGGAAATCCGAGCCGCCCGAAACGACGAGATCCAGCCGCTTGGCCAGCTCCAGGTACGCACGGGTCTGGGAGGGGGAGTGCTCGCTGTAGTAGGCCTCCAAGCCGTGGAGGCCCAAGTCCTTGAGGCCGACGACGAGGCCCGCGAGTTCGTCCTTGCCAAGACCCAGCTGGTAGGGATGTGCGAGGATGGTGGTGGCGCCGTGGTTGCCGAGTAGCGCAAGCGCAGCCTCCGCCGTGAGCACTTTCTTGGGTTCGTAGGCTTTGCCGCCGTCGCCCAGGTAGACGTCGAAGGCTTGCTGGAGGGAGTTGACGCAGCCTTTGCGGTGCATGACGGCGGCGAAGTGGGGCCGTCCCACCGCGCCTTCACCCGCTTCAGCGAGGATCTCCTCGTAGGTGATGTCCATGCCGAGGGCCTGCAGCTTCTCCACGATGATGCGGTTGCGGTTGTGGCGGTGCGCGATGAGCTCGTCCAGCTGCGTCTGGATGGCGTCGGCGTCCGTGGGCGTCCAGAGTCCGAGCAGGTGGAAGCGTGTGGCGCCGTGGGTGACGGAGAGTTCGCAGCCGGGGATGAACTCCAGGCCGACCTCCTGCGCCGCCGCGGCGGCCTCGGCGAGGCCGGAGAGGGTGTCGTGGTCCGTCAAGGCGAGGGCTTGGAGATCGGCGGCTTTGGCTGCCTGGACGAGGGCCGTGGGCGTGAGGCCGCCGTCTGAAGCGGTGGAGTGGGTGTGCAGATCGACGCCGGGCATGGCAGGCTCGCTTGGGACAGAGGTGCAGGAAGACCGCCAAAGCTAGTGAAGGCGCAGGCGTCTGTCAATGTGGCGATGGGGGCGCGCTACCGCCTCCTTCCCACTTGCCTTTGCGGAAGCTTGGTTGTACGCAAGGCTCATGAGCATCGACAAAGACCTGCTGGCCATCCTCGTGTCCCCGAAGTCCAAGGCGCCTGTCGTTCTCACCGAAGACGGCGAGGGCCTTTTCTGCGAGCAAGAAAACGTCGTCTATCCCATCCGCGACGGCATCCCTGTCATGCTCGTGGAGGAAGCCGTGCCGGCTGACGAATGGACCCGTGGCAAACGCCGCGCCGCCGGGGACTGTACGGTCTAGACGCCCAGCTTGCGCCTCGCGTCTCGTGGCTACGCGTCCTCATGCGTCTCTGCGCGCGCCCGGCTCCCCAAATTCCCCAGGCTCCTCAGGCTCCCCAGACTCCCAAAATTCCCCCGGTTCCCCCGGTTCCCCCGGCTCCCCGATCGCGTGGCAAAGGGATGCTCGAGGGACACGGTGGGAGGATGCGCCATTTTCGCGTCCGGTTCTCATCCGCACTCGTCCACTTCATCCGCACTCGCTCACGTCGTCCACCTCATCCGGGGCCTTGCCGAACATCGCCGCCAGCGTCTGCGCGCGGTAGTCGAAGATTCTCGCCAGCAGCCGTTTGATGAGCACTGCGTTGGCCAGGTCCCCCAAGGGGCCCAAGGGCAGCGCGTAGTGCACGATGTCCTCCATGACCACGCCACCCTCGACTTCGGTGAAGCGGTGCTGATGGCGCCAGAATCGGTACGGCCCGAGCCGTTGCTCGTCCACGAAAAAGTGTGGCGCGCGCATGTGGGTGATCTCCGTGACCCACTGGGTGGAGAATGGCGCGCGTGGAATGGGCGCGACGCGGTAGGTGAGGATCTGGCCGGCGTACATGGGTTCGGGGTCCGGACAGGTGATGCGAAAATCCAGGTCTGGCGGGGTGATGCGGCAGAGGTTCCGGGGATCGGCGAAAAAGGGCCACGCCTCCTCCATGGAGAGGGGCAACGTCTGGGTGCGGGTGAGTTGGTGGAGCATGGGATACATGTAGCACGGATCGACGCGGTTGGGGAGTTCCCGGGGAGGGGCGCGCATGGTTGCGGGTGAAGCGGCCACAGTTTCGTGACGATTTTGTGAAAGAAATATCTCGCGAAAATATCTTGGCCTCGCTCTTTACTGTCTGATAGGACTGAATAAGTATATAAATGGTGACGAAGCGAGCCGTCGTGTGGTCATGAAAACGTCACACGATCGGAGCGCTCCACAGGCGAGCCGGGGGGCGAAGAACCAGAGAGGAGACGCGCATGCGGATGAACTTCAACGCAAAACTCACGGGCGCCGTATTGGCCATTGTGGTTCTCGCGGTGGTGGGCGTATCAGTGGTCACGTCGTTGACCGCCAAGGACAATCTGGACGACCTCGGCGAGGCGAACCTGGTGAGCGCCAGCAACGCGCTGATGAACACCATCGGCATGCAGAACAGGATCACTCAGGAGAAGGTGGACTCCGACCTGAAGCTCATGGCCATGGAGATCCAGCGTCGGGGCGAGGCGCGACTGGACGCCGACGATCCCGTCACACTCACCATCGTCAACCAGAACACCAAAGCTTCCAAGACTGTCACCCTGCCCACCATGAAACTGGGCGACTACGCCGTCACCAACGATTTCTCGCTGGTGGACGAAACCCAGGATGTCGTCGGCGGCACGGCCACCATCTTCCAGGCCATCGAAGGCGGGCTGCTGCGCGTCTCCACCAACGTGCTCAAGCTCGACGGCGATCGCGCCGTGGGCACGTACATCCCAGAAAATTCCGCCGTGTATCAGACGATCATGCGCGGGGACATCTACCGGGGCAAGGCCTTCGTGGTGAATGCGTGGTACATCACGGGGTATGCGCCCATCCGCAACGCGCAAGGCCGGGTCGTGGGCGCGTATTACGTGGGCCGCACGATCCTCTCCCCTCAGCTGCAGGACGCCTTGGCGGAAACCCGCGTGGCCGGCAAGGGCAACGCTTACGTCTTCAACGAAGCCGGCGAAATCCTTTTCCACCCCGATCCCGCCATGCTGACGAAGAACATGCTGAAGGACTTCGCGCATGGCGCTTCGCTGGTGGAGCACACGGGGTCGGTGGTGCAGTACGACTTCAACGGCATGCGCGACGCCATCGTCCAGTATTTCGAGCCCTGGGGCTGGTACGTGGGCCTCTCCGTTTCGGAGGAGGAACTGCTGCTCGGCTCGGACCGTGAAATGTTCATCGCCGCCGGCGTGGTGGGCGGCGGCGCCATCCTCCTGGCGCTGGGGGTGGTCCTCCTCAGCCTGCGACGGCTGCTCCGGCCCCTGCGCGAACTCGCTGCCGTCACGGAACGCATCGCAGATGGCGACCTGAACGCCCGGGCTTCCTACGACGGGGATGACGTCATCGGCGCCACCATTCAGTCGGTGAATCGCATGGTGGCGGAACTCAAGCGTCGTCTCGGGTTTGCGCAAGGCGTGCTGAACGGCCTCACCGTGCCCTGCGGCGTCATGGATCCCGCGTTCAAGGTGCAATGGGTGAACCCCCAGATGCTGGCCTTGCTGGAAAAGCCCGGCCTCCCCGAGGACTACGTGGGCATGGATGGCGGCGAATTCTACCACGGCGACCGCTCCCGGGAAACCCTCTCGAGCAAAGCCATCAAGGAGCGACGCGCGCAACAGACGGAACGCGACATGCGGCTGCCTTCCGGCAAGTCCATCCACGTCATCGTCACCAGCACGCCCTTCGAGGACATGGACGGCCAACCCCTTGGCGCCATCTCCCAGTGGATTGACTTGACGGATATCCACGCGCAACAGCAGCTGGTGGCGCGCCAGAACGAGCGTATCGAAGCCGCCGCCCGCGAAGCCGAGGAAATATCCGTCAACCTCACCTCCATGGCGGAAGAGCTCTCCACTCAGGTGGACGAAGCCTATCGCAATGCTGACGCGCAAAAAGACCGCGCCGGGGAAACCGCCACCGCCATGAACCAGATGAACGCCACCGTGCTGGAGGTGGCGCGCAACGCCGGCGACGCCGCCGAAGGCGCGGAGCAGACCCGCAAACGCGCGGAGTCCGGCTCCAGCGTGGTGGCGCAAGTGGTGGCGGCTTCCAAGGAAGTGCAGAGCCATGCCGACAGCCTGAAGGAGTCCATGCGGGAACTCGGCGAACAGGCCGCAGGCATCGGCAACGTGGTCAATGTCATCGAGGACATCGCAGACCAGACGAACCTGCTGGCGCTGAACGCCGCCATCGAAGCCGCCCGCGCCGGCGACGCGGGACGGGGCTTCGCCGTGGTGGCCGACGAGGTCCGCAAACTCGCGGAGAAGACCATGGGCGCCACCAAGGAGGTGGGCGAAGCCATCCGCGCCATCCAGGCTGCTGCAGACAGAAACGTCGACGCCACGGACAAGACCACAGAGACCGTGGTCATGGCCACCAACCTCGCCACCGAGTCCGGCGACGCACTGCGGGAGATCGTGAGCCTCGTCCATGGCATGACAGACCAAGTGCGCGGCATCGCCACCGCTTCCGAACAGCAGTCCGCCGCCAGCGACCAAGTGACCCGCGCCACGGAGGAAATCGGCGCCGCCGCCGTGGAGACCTCACGCGCCATGGAGGAAGCCGCGCAGGCCGTGCAGGAACTCGCGCGGCTCGCGACGGCTCTCAACGAGATCATCGACGGCATGCGTCGGCAGGAGTGAGCAGCGGAACGGACCTTGGCTTCTTGCCGCCACGGTGACCACGGCCGCCACGGTGACCAAGGCAACCACGGTGACCACGGCCGCCACGGTGACCACGACAGCCACTGTGACCACGACAGCCACAATGTCAGGGACGAGTGAGACGCCGGACAGCTTCCCGAACCCTCGGCGACATGACTCTGCGCGGAGGGCCTCCCGGCGTGCCATGCGCTAAAGGACGCTTTGCTGCAAGGCCGCTGCATCTCTCGCCAGCGCCGACCCGTGATGACGGGGGCCGGCCGCGTCGGGCTGCCTGATGCGGCCGGCGGGACATGGCCGGCGCGCCCGCCGGGGACGGCCCCCGGAGACGACTTCACGTGGTCACATTTGCTTGATAGGGGTAGGGAATGCTCTGGCTCACCCTGATCAGTCTGGTCGCTTTGGCCGTGCTTCTGGCGCACTACACCGACGTCTCGGAAGGAGCCATGGTGGTCGGTCTTGCGCTGGCGTTCGGCGCCGTCTTCACCGCGCTGGTGCTGGGGCGGTTTCCGGTGGTCTTCGGAGAAGGCGCCATCCGGATCGTGCATGGCGGACCGTGGCTCCAGCTTTCCATCGCCGCCGGCTTGCTCGCCATGGGCGTTTCGCTGTGCATCGCCGGGCTTTTCGATCGCTCCATGGACCCCGAGGTGACCACGTTCGAGCGCCTGCTCGCGGGGGGGGTGGCTCTGGTCGCGGCGGGGCTGCTGGGCGTGGCGTGGGTGCAGGAGATGGCCCCCCCGTGGTCCCGATTCTTCCGCTGAACCCGCTCCGGGCAGACTTGCAGCGTTGCCGCCGTTTCATCCTGCCGCCGTTACTCTTTCCCGTAGACTCGTCCTCTCGCCTGTTCGCGGTCGTGGCGGCCCCATGGGCAAAGACACGGCTTTTCGTTATCGCGCGCCTTGCGCGTCACGGCCAAGAGGGCGCGCGTTGCGCTTCCAATCGGAAAACAGGTCGCGAGGAGGCGGTGGAGCGTTGATTCCCGAGCAGGCCTCGCCGCCGAGACTCACTCCGGCTTGGAGGCGATGCCGCCGCGGGGGGGCTGACACTGATTCGGCGGACAGACCACACCCCCCGAGCCCTTTTCGTCTGGGGTGGGACAACACCCGCCGCAACTGCCACAGGATTCCTTCTTCGTGGCTTGACGGAGGGTGCGCCTGGCGACGTACCACGCCGCGAGGAGGATGATAGGCGTGACGATGACGAGATCCCACATGGTCGACTCCCGGGAGGCTTGCCCCCCAGCGAAACGCCGGAAGGCTCCATACCTCAGTATGTAGGAGTCCTGGCGGCGCATGTCAAACGCATTCGACGTCATGACCGTCTGCCCCCTGGAGAGCAGACGCGGGGGGCGCAAGGGCCGGGATTCGCGGAATTCTCAAAGGCTCCCGGGATTCGGGTGTCCACTGCGGACCTTGGGGGGAACAGTCGCGCGCTTCAAGCCGGATGCGCCTGCGCGACGACGCCAAGCGACAGATCGGCCTAGAGCGTCCGCTTGTCCATCACCCGCCGCGTCTTGCGGCCGGCCTCGCTCTCCCGGGGGAGGGTGCGCTTGCCGGCCAGGGAGATTTCGAAACGCACCCCCGTGGCCGAAGCGAGCCGCTTCTGCAGCGTCTTGAGGAAGGTCTGGGACTCGCGCATCTGATCGAAGAGGAGCGCTTCGGAGACTTCCAGCACCACGGTGGCTTTGTCCAGATGCCCTTCGCGCTCCACCACGATCTGGAAATGGGGCTCCGCGCCTTCCATGTCCACAAGCACGGCCTCCACTTGCGAGGGGTAGACGTTGACGCCCTTGATGGTGAGCATGTCGTCCGCGCGGCCCAGAATACGGGAGATGCGGCGGTGGGTGCGGCCGCAAGGGCAGGGCTCCGGGACGAGGCGCGTCAGATCGCCGGTGCGGAAGCGGATGACCGGGAAGGCTTCCTTGTGCAGGGTGGTGATGACGAGCTCGCCCGTTTCGCCTTCGGGGACGGCTTCCCCCGTATCCGGATCCACGATCTCGAAGAGGAACGCGTCCTCGTTGACGTGGAGGCCGCCTTGTTCGAGACACTCCCCGGCCACGCCGGGGCCCATCACCTCGGAGAGCCCGTAGTTGTCAGTGGCGGTGATCTTCAGTCGTTCCTGAATTTGCTGGCGCATGGCTTCGGACCATGGCTCCGCGCCGAACAGACCGCGTCGCAAGGCGAGCGCGTTGATGTTGACGCCTTCAGCTTCCATGACGTCGGCGAGGTGCAGCGCGTAGCTTGGAGTGCAGGCCAGGGCCGTGGCGCCGTAGTCCTGCATGATGTCGATCTGCTTGCGGGTGTCGCCGCTGGAGCTGGGGATGACTGAAACACCAAGCATTTCAGCGCCGTAGTGTAGCCCGAACCCGCCGGTGAAGAGTCCGTATGCGAAGGCGATCTGCAGGGCGTCGTCCTCGTCCAGTCCGCCGGCGCAGAGCACCCGGGCCGTGAGGTTGGCCCAGCGGCGGATGTCGTTGGCGGTGTAGCCCACCACGATGGGCTTGCCTGAGGCCCCGGAGGAGGAGTGCAGCCGCACCACCTCGCGGCGGGGCACGGCGAAGAGGCCGTAGGGGTAGTTGCTGCGGATGTCGTTCTTGGTGGTGAAGGGTATGGCGGCGATATCCTCCACGCTGGCGAAGGCGTCGGGGTCGATGTCGAATTCCTCGAACCGCGCGCGGTAGAAGGGGACGTTGCGGGCCACGCGGTGGAGGGTGGATTGCAGCCGTTCGAGCTGCAGCTGGGCGAGCTCGCCGCGGTCCATGCATTCGATTTCCGGTTGCCAGTACATGTGCGTGCCCTCTTCAGGATGATGGCGTGTCCGGGGCGAGAGTCGCTCGGGTTCCCCCGGGGGAGTCTGTGTCAGCGTCCGTCACACGGCGGCGGCGTCGCGGCCCAGGTATGCGCGCTGGACGTCGCGGTTGGCCAGCAGCTCGTCAGCGGGACCTTGCAGCGCGATGCGGCCCGTCTCCAGCACGTAGCCGCGGTCGGCGATGCGCAAGGCGGCTTTGGCGTTCTGCTCCACCAGCAGCACGGTAAGACCCAGCTCCCGACGCAGCGTGACGACATGGCGGAAGATGTCCTGGGCGATGCGCGGAGCAAGGCCCATGGAGGGTTCGTCCAGCAGCAGGAGTCGCGGTCGGGCCATGAGCGCGCGGCCGAGAGCGAGCATCTGCTGCTCCCCGCCGGAGAGCGCAGCTGCAGGTTGCTGGCGGCGTTCTGCGAGCACGGGGAACATGGCGTAGATTTCCTCCAGGTCGCGCGCGGCTTGGGCGCGGTCTTTGCGGGTATAGCCGCCGAGCTGGAGGTTGTCCGCCACGGTCATGGGACCGAATACCTTGCGGCCTTCCGGGGCGTGGGCCACGCCGGCGGCCACCAGGCGGTCCGGTCTGGCCTTCATGATGGAGGCGCCGTCGTAGAGAATTTCTCCGCCGGATGCGCGGACCAGGCCCGAAATGGTCGTGAGCAGCGTGGTCTTGCCTGCGCCGTTGCCGCCGATGAGCGCCACGATCTCGCCGGCGCTCACGTGCATGGAGACGCGGCGCACGGCGTGGATGCGGCCATAGAAGACATCCACGTTGCGCAGGGTGAGGAGGGCTGCGCCGCTCATGCGTCGTTCTCCCGGGGCGTTTCGGGTCCGGCGTCCAGCAGAGGGGAACGGCCTCCCCGCGCTTCACGACGTGTGGCGGGAGCGCGCGTCGTCGGCTCGGGCGCTTCCTCCTCCTCGCCGAGATAGGCGGCGATGACGCGGGGGTCGCGCTGGATTTCGCCTGGCGTCCCCGTGGCGATGATCTCCCCGAAGGAGAGCACGGTCACCGAGTCGCTCACGCGCATCACCAGGTCCATGTCGTGCTCCACCAGGGTGATGGTCACGCCCAGTTCGCGCTTCATGCGTTGGATGAGTTCTCCCAGCTCGCGAGTTTCGCGCATGTTCAAGCCGGCGGCGGGTTCGTCCAGGAGGATCACTTCCGGCTCCGCAGCGATGGCGCGCGCCAGCTCCAGGGCGCGCTGGCCCCCGAAGGAGAGGTCGCCGGCAGGGCGCTCCAGGGGGCCGTCGTAGCCCACGAAATGGAGCAGCTCGGCGGCGCGGTCGCGTTGGCGGCGTTCCTCCCGGGCGTAGCGGGGCGTCTTGGCCAGAGCGTCCAGAAAGGTGTAGCGCATGCGCCGGTGCGCGCCGGCCAGCACGTTCTCCAGCACGCTCATGTTGGCGAAGATCTCCAGGTTCTGGAAGGTCCGCACCAGGCCGCAAGCTGCGCGCTTGTGGGGAGGGAACTCTTCGATGGCCTTCCCGGCCAGGGTCACGGCGCCGCTCTGGGGCGTCACTTGGCCGGTGAAGACGTTGAAGAGCGTGGTCTTGCCGGCGCCGTTGGGGCCGATGACGGCGGTGATCTCTCCGCGCGGGACGTCCAGGTCCACCTTGTGGAGCGCCACCACGCCGCCGAAGCGCATGGTGACATCGCGGCAAGCGAGCAGGGGGGCTTCACTCACGAGGGGCCTCCGACGAAGTCGCGCTGGCGCGGCCGCGGCGCAGGCGTTCCCATAGAGTCAGCACGCCGCCCACGAGCCCCTGACGCAGAAACATCATGCAAACGACCAGGATGAGGCCGAAGAGCAGCACCTCGATGTTCTCGAAAACGCGCAGCAGCTCCGGCAGAATGGTGAGGAAGAACGCCCCGGCCACAGCGCCCCAGAGCGTGGCCATGCCGCCCAGCACCACCATGGTGATGAGTTCCACCGAAAAGAGAAAGCCGAAGCTGGAGGGCGCGATGAACGTGAGATAATGCGCGTACAGGAACCCGGCCAGACCCGCAAAGGCCGCCGAGAGCGCGAAGACTCCCAGCTTGTAGCGAGCGATGTCCACCCCGGCAGTCTGCGCGGCTTTCTCGCTGGTATGGATGGCTTGCAGCGCCCGACCGTAGCGGGAATGGATCAAGTTGCGCGAGAGCATGATGACCAGCGCCAGGCTCCCCGCCACCAGATAATAGTAGGAGCGGTCAGATTCGAAGCTCGCTCCGAAAAGCGCGAGCCGGGGAATGCCCACGAATCCCGAGGGCCCCCCCGTGAGCGAGAGCGTCTCGTTGAAGACGATGAAGACCACCAGCCCGAAACCCAGGGTGGCCATGGCCAGATAGTGCCCCGTGAGCTTCAGCGTGGGATGACCCACCACCAGCGCCACGACCGTGGGCAACCCCACGGCGCAGAGCAGGCCCACCTCCATGGGCAAGCCGAAGGTGGTGGTGGCGATGGCCGTGGCGTAGGCGCCCAGGCCGTAGAACGCCGCGTGGCCCAGGGATATCTGCCCGGCGTAGCCCAGCAGCAGGTTCAGCCCCGCAGCGATGATGGCGTTGATGCAGCTGATGATGAGCACACTGACGTAGTACTCGTTGGCAAGCAGCTGCGGCAGCGCAGCCAGCGCCGCAAAGAACAGCCCCGGCGCGAGGAGACTCTTCAGGAATCCCCGCATGGCCTAGACCCGCTTGATCTCGGCTTTGCCGAAGAGGCCGGAGGGTTTGAAGAACAGCAGCGCCACCAGGATGATGAAAGCGAAGGCGTCCTTGTAGCCGGAGGCGATGAGCCCCGCCCCGAAAGCTTCCAGGACGCCGATGAGCAAGCCCCCGGCTGCGGCGCCGAAGGGGTTGCCCAGTCCGCCGATGATGCACGCCGCGAATCCCTTCAGACCCAGCATGATGCCGCGGTCGTAGGAGGTCAACGTCAACGGCGTGAGGATCGCACCCCCGATGGCCCCCACGAGCGCCGCCACCATGAAGGAGACCAGCACCATGCGCTCCACGCTCACCCCTGCCAGATACGCAGCCTTGCGGTCGTAAGAGCACGCGAGCATGGCCTTGCCGAAGAGCGTGCGCGTGAAGAAGAGCTTCAGCCCGGCCAGAAGCGCCAGCGTCACGCCGAGTATCCACAAACTCTGCGGCATGAGCGCCGCCCCGAAGAGTTGCAGCGGCGTCTCCCCGGAAAAATGCGGCAGCGCGAAGGTGTCCTTGCCCAGGGTGAGCATCACCACCCCGCGGATGGCGATGGAGACGCCAATGGTGATGATGATGAGCTGGATGACGGAAGCGTTCTTCACCGGCCGGATGGTGAGCCGCTCCATGAGCGCGCCCACCACGGTGACGGCGACGATGGCCGCCAGGATGGCCAAAGCCAACGGCGCGCCCAGGCTCATGAAATAGACCGAGAGCATGCCCCCCAGCATCACGAACTCCCCTTGCGCGAAGTTGATGACGCCTGTGGTGTTGAAAATGATGGTGAAGCCCAGCCCGGTCAGACCGTAAGCTGCGCCCACGGAGAGGCCGGAGATGAGGTATTGCAGGTAGCTTTCGAGCATGATGTGTTGCACAGGCAGAGCTGGCTGGACAGCGCCCTGGCGGAGCGCCGCTCCAGCGCGTCGGGTGGTGACGCCCTGGTCGGAGCTGGTCAGGACTGATCAGGACTTGCCGGAACTGATCAGGGACAGAGCCGCCGGGTCCATTCATGGAGAGCCCGGCGGCGGTTGTCAAGCCTCTCGAAGCAGCCGCGCCCGACCGGACCGGTCGCAAAGCAGCCTCCACCCGGACGCGAAAGCCCTTTTGTTACTGCATGATGACCCAGTCGCCGTTCTCGATCTCGACCATCTCGAACGCCTCGGCGGAAAGGCCGTTGTGGTCCTCCGGGGAGAAGGTGAAGACTCCCGCCGTGCCCACGAAACCTTTGGTCTGCTCCAGCGCGTCGCGGATGGCTTGGGGGTCGGCCGAGCCCGCAGTCTCGATGGCGTTGGCGACAAGCTGGAAGGCGTCCCACGCGTGGCCGCCGAATGCGGATACGGGCTGCTCGAACTCGCGCTCGTACGCTTCGATGTAGTCCAGCAGCAATGCCTTCTGGGGATGATCGTCGGGGATCTGGTCCGCCACGATGAGTCGACCCGCCGGCAGCATCACGCCCTCGGCCGCGTCCCCGGCCAGTTCGATGAACTTCTTGGAAGCCACGCCGTGGCTCATGTACAGGGGCGTCTCCATGCCCAGCTGCACACGGTTCTTGGCCACCACGGCCGGACCCGGGTTCGTGCCCCAGCAGATGATGGCGTCCGGGCTCTTGGACTTGATGGAGGTGAGCTGGGACGTCATGTCCGTGTCCTTGGGGCCGTAGACCTCGTCCGCGACGAGCTCCATGCCCTTGGCTGGAACCAGCTCCTGGAGCACCTCGCGGCCGGACTGCCCGAAGCCGTCGGAGACGGTGATGATGGCGATGGACTGGAACCCCTGCGCAGCGGCGTGCTGCAGAATGCGCTCCACCGCGTGCCGGTCGGACTGAGGCGACTTGAAGACCCAGGGGTCGATGGGGTTGACGATCTTTTCCGACGCCGCGCAGGAGACAAGGGGAATCTTCGCCATGGAAACCTTGCGCTTCACGGCCAGGGTGTTGCCGGAAGTGGTGGGACCCAGAATGGCGACCACACGATCCTTCTTCAACAGCTTGTCCACAGCCAGCACGCTCTTGTTCACGTCCGTCTCGTCATCGTAGACGATCACCTCCACAGGCCGACCCAGCAGACCGCCTTGCTCGTTCACCTGCTCCGCCAGCATCTCCACGGTGTTCCTCTCGGGTTCGCCCAGAAAAGACGCCGGCCCCGTGACGGAAAAGACTGCGCCGATCTTGATGGGCTCACCGGAAGGCCCTTCCTCGGCGTGGGACGCGGACGCGACGGTGAACGAAAGGACGAGGGCCGGGATGAACGCGAGCAGGACGCGACGCAGCATGGGCCGAGACTCCTTGCAGCTTGAAGGTGAGGTTACAACTTTGTCAGAGTGCGGCATCTTTCCGACAAAGCGTCGTCAGTGTCAACCCAAGAACGAGGATTCACCAGCGCGGCCACGCGCTCCCCCTCCCGACGTCTGCAAACGCCGCCCCCCCAAAAAAAACGCCCCGGGTCGGCGCAGCGCCGCGACCCGGGGCGTGGAAACGCCTCCATTCGGCAAGGCCCGCAGCCCTGCGCCAGACGGCTACTGCATGATGACCCACTCGCCGTTCTCGATGATGATCATCTCGAAAGCCGTGGCGTCCAGACCATTGTGATCCATGGGGGAGAAGTTGAAGACGCCGGCCGTGCCCACGTAGCCTTCCACTTGCTCCAGGGCGTCGCGGATGGCTTGGGGCTCGGCGGAGCCGGCGCGCTCCACTGCTGCCTTGACGATTCCCAGAGCGTCCCAGGCGTGGCCGCCGAAAGTGGAGACGGGCTGGTTGAAGCGCGTCTCGTACGCTGCCTTGTACGCCAGCAGCACTTCCTTCTGGGGATGATCGTCGGCCACCTGCTCCGCCACCAGCAAGCGCCCCGCCGGCAGCATCACGCCCTCGGCCGCGTCCCCGGCCAGCTCGATGAACTTCTTGGAAGCCACGCCATGGCTCATGTACAGGGGCGTCTCCATGCCCAGTTGGACGCGGTTCTTGGCCACCACGGCCGGGCCCGGGTTGGTGCCCCAGCAGATCACGGCGTCCGGATTCTTGGCTTTGATGGCCGTCAGCTGGGAAGTCATGTCCGTGTCCTTGGGGCTGAAGACTTCATCCGCGACAAGCTCCAGACCGGCTGCGGGGACGAGCTCCTGCAAGGCTTCCCGGCCGGACTGCCCGAAGCCGTCCGAGACGGTGATGATGGCGATGCGGCTGTACCCGCGCGAAGTGGCGTCCTCCAGAATGCGCGCTGCAGCATGGCGGTCCGACGGCGCCACCTTGAAGACCCAGGGGTTCAGGGGGGTGACGATCTTCTCCGCTGCAGCCATGGAGATGAGCGGGACCTCCGCCTGCGCGGCGAGCCGCATGACGGCCAAGGTGTTGCCGGAGGTGGTGGGCCCCACGATGACGTCCACCTGGTCCTTGCGCAAAAGCTTCTGCACCGCCAGCACGCACTTGTTCACGTCTGTTTCGTCATCGTAGAGCACCAGCTTGATGGGCGCGCCGCCCACGCCGCCGGCTTCATTGAGGGCTTCCGCCTTCATCTCGGCGGTGTTCTTCTCGGGTTCGCCCAGGAAGGAGGCCGGTCCCGTGGCGGAGACCACCACGCCCACCTTGAGCGCTTCCGTTTCGGCCAGAGCCGTGCTGGCGACAAGGGGCGACCCGCCAACCACGCACGCGCTCACAAGCGCGAACCCGACAGCGGCGAGGCAGGACATTCTGACGACATGACTGACGAAGGACATGGAGCGCTCCCGTGTAAACTCGCCGGCGGCTGTCTGCAGCGAGGATGGAGTCAGGGCCCTACGCCTACGGCGCATGGGGCCTTTGCTGGAATCGCCTGCTGATAGGCAGAGCCCTGCTGTTCTGTCAACAACCTGTCACGCAACTGGTCCCGGCGCGCCGGGGCGTGCGCCTTTCTGGCATGAAGGACGAGGCGGGGCCTCACAAGCCGCCTTCGTTCCGGGGTGGACCGCTGCCGCTCGGGGTGTTGAGAAAGGGCGCCGACCCGGGCGGCTATGTCGGTTCAGCAGGGGTAGCCGCCGTCTTCGGGCAGGTCGCGCCGGCGGGCCTGGGTGTTGGCCAACGCGTCGCAACGTTCGTTCTCGGGATGTCCGCTGTGGCCGCGCACCCAGTGGAAGCGCACTTCGTGGTTCTGCAGCAAGGCGTCCAGGCGTTCCCACAGGTCGCGGTTCTTGACGGCTTTCTTGGCGGCGGTGCGCCAGCCGTTGCGTTTCCAGCCGGCGAGCCATTTCTTCTCGATGGCGTTGCGCACGTACTGGGAATCCGTGTAGAGCGCCACGGCGCAGCGGTCCTTGAGGGTCTCCAGCGCGTGGATGACAGCCAGCAACTCCATGCGGTTGTTGGTGGTGAGGCGGCAGCCGCCGGCGAGTTCTTTTTCCGTCTCGCCATGGCGGAGTATGGCGGCCCAGCCGCCGGGGCCGGGGTTGCCGAGGCAGGAGCCGTCGGTGAAGATGGTCACGGGTTTTGTCACGGGGCGGGAGTCTCCTCGGGGGTTGGGAGGGAGGCGTCAGGCGGCGCTTCCGGGATGGGGATGGGCGTGGGCGCGGACTCCACGCCGAGCAGCGCATCCCAGACCGCAGCGATGGCCAGCACCAAACCCTTGGGCCATTCGCCATGCACGCCCTCTTCCAGATAAGGGGGGAGGAATTCGCGCTCCAGTCTGCGGCGGAACGCATCGCCCAGCGCCTTCTCCACAAGCGGCGGGAAGACCACCAGCGCTTCGCCTGCAGCGAGGTCCAGGCCGAAGAAGAGCGTTTTGGCCTCCAGGTCCGGGATCGCCACAGGGCCTTCGGCGATGCGCAGCTTCAGCTCCAGACCGAGCTCCTCGTCGAACATGCGCGCGAACCGTGCCAGGGCGCGGCGTTGGTCTTCCGTCAGCACGCCGGTGTCGTCCACCACGGCGCCGGCGGCGGTCAAACGCTCCATGGCTTGCTTGGAGTTCATCCAGAAGAGCCAGCCGCACGCCGCGAACACGGCCAGCAGCAGCATGAAGCGCAGGAAGACCTCGCCGGGGCTGGAGCCCCGCACCAGCGGACCGCGTATGCGTCGGAAGAACACCATGGTCGCAATGCCCTATCATCCGCCGCGCAAGGCTTCAATGGGGTCCATGGCGGCCGCCCGTCGCGCCGGCTGCAGTCCGAAGGCCACCCCCACGGCCAGCGAGGCTGCGAAAGCGTAGAACAGCACCCGCGCCGAGAGCTCTATCTCCAGAATATCCAGACGGGTGAGGATCTTGCCCAGGCCCGCGCCCAAGGCCACCCCGAACACGGCGCCGACCAGCGTCAGAAGCGTCGCTTCCGTGAGGAACTGCAAGGTGATGTCCCGGCGGCGCGCGCCCATGGCCTTGCGCAAACCAATCTCCTGGGTGCGTTCGGCCACGCTCAGGTAGAAGAGGTTCGCCAGCACGAAGCCTCCCACCAGAATGGCCGCCGTGGCGGTGACGCCCAGAAAAGCCACCAGACTCCCTGTCAGCATGGAGAGAAAGCGCAGGATGGTCTCCGGAGTGAGGATGGTGAAGTCGTCCGGTTCGCCGGGTCCGAGATCGTGCAAGTGACGCAGCAGGGACCGCAGGTTCGCTTCGTGGGCGTCCATGTATTCGGGATCGTGAAACTTCACCCGCAGCGCCCGGAAGTATTTGCGATCCATGTTGAACCGCTGGGTGAGGGTGGTGAGGGGGATGATGAGCCGTTCGTCGATGGAAGAGCCGCCCCCGGTTTCTCCGCCGCGGTAGCTGAGCCGACCGACGATCTGGATAGGCAGATCGTCCACGAAGACGGTGCGTCCCAGGGGGGAAGCCTCGCCGAAGAGTTCACGCGCCGGCGCGTCGCCGATGAGCCCCACCTTGGCGCCCAGCGCCACGTCCCGCTCGGTGAGGTCACGACCGGCGACGAGGGGCCAGTCCCACGCGTCAGCGTAATCCGCCGTGGCGCCGATGACGGTCTGCAGGCTGTAGCCCCGGCCTGCGTATCGCATCTGGACATTACGCTTCGCCCGCATGGGGATGACTTGGTACGCCCCCGGCAAGGACTGTCGCAGGGTCTCGGCGTCCCGCCAGGAGAGGGTCAACGTGCGCTTGCCCACAGCCCGACTCTGGATGTCGCCGCCAAGGATGAAGGCGGCGTCCGGGCCGAAGCGATCCACCACCTCACGGGCTTTCTTCTGCGCGCCATCCACCGCGGCCACGATGAGGGTGAGACTCGCGATGCCCAGCGCCACCGCGGCTATCACGAAGAGGCCTCGCAGCTTGAACGCCCACGTGGCGCGCCACGCCGAGCCCATGACACGCGCAGCCACACGGAGTCCACCCACCAGGGAGAGTGGTCCATGCGACGACGAGGTGGGGCTTGACGGGGATGACGACATGATGAGCGAGGCGTGCGAGCCGGGGTGTGCAGGTTGATGACGACCACGATGCCGGATGGCGCCGGATGGCCGTCAGTGAACGCTCTGGAAACCCTCAAGGACCGGGCGGGGAGCACTGGGGGCCCGGTCGGGGAATGCTGGGGGAGACGCAGGCCTCGGCGACTTCGAATCGACGACAACCGCGGCGCGGCTCTGTTAGCATGCAGGGAAAATACGCCATGCGCGTCCCGGCCGCAAGGGGCGGACGGCGCAGAGAAACTGAAGGAGTCCCATGGAGGAACATCTCTGGCTGGTGACCGTGGCGGGCTGATGCTCGCGAGTCTGGGCGTGGACGCCCTCAGCAGGCGCTCGGCGTTGCCGCGGGTCACGTTGTTGCTCCTGTTGGGCGTGGGCGTGGGGCCGGCGGGGTTGGGACTCATCACGGGGGAGGAACCCTGGCTGGGCGCGGCTGGGGATGTGGCGCTCTTCATGATCGGCTTTCTGCTGGGCGAGAAACTGCGACCCCGACAAAGACGCGGTCATGGCGTGGCCGTGGCGGCGTACTCCATCGCCGTGGCCACTTCCGGCGTGGTGGCTGGCGGCCTGTGGGCCTTGGGCGTGGGGCTGCCCACGGCGCTGGTGGTGGGCGGCGTCGCTGCAGCAACGGACCCCGCCGCCACGGTGGAGGTCATCCGCGAGCAACAGGCGGACGGCCCTTTCTCGCGCACCCTGTTGGGCGTGGTGGCCGTGGATGACGTATGGGGCGTCATCGTGTTCAGCGTGCTTTTCGCCATCGCACAGGCTGTCACCGGGGCGAGCGCCGTCGCCGCGCTGGTCACGGGCGCAGCGAAGCCGGATGCGCCGTCCGAACGCATCATCGACGCTCCAACAGGACCACGTTCTCCACATGTGGCGTATGTGGGAAGAGATCCACCGGCGCAATGCGGGCGATGACGTATGTTTCGGCGAGCTCCGCCAAGTCCCGGGCCTGGGTGGCCGGGTTGCAGGAAACGTAGATGACTCGCGGGGGGCCGCCCTCGGCGATGGCCGCCGTCACGGCGCGGGGGGCGCCGCCGCGGGGTGGGTCCAGCACCATGACGTCGGCGAGCTGGCGTTCACGAAAGAGCATCTTTTCCACATCCCCGGGACGAAACTCCACGCCATGCGGGGGCATGGGCCGGCCCGCGGCCTCCAGGCGCTCGGCGTTGGCGCGGGCGTCGCGCACGGCGTCGCGGCTGATCTCGAAACCCACCAGCCGCCCGGCCTTGGGCGCAAGCCACAGCCCCAGGCCGCCGGAGCCGCAGAAGACGTCCCAGAGCAGCTCCTTCCCGGTGAGGCCGGCCATTTCCTCCACGAGACCGTACAGCGCGGCGGCGGCTCCCGTATTGGGCTGGAAGAAGCCGTTGGCGCTCACCTCCAGCATCAGGGCGGCGGGGTCGCTGAGGGGGCGGTCCGGGCCCAGACGCATGGGCAACTTGAGCTCGCCGTAGTTCATGTGCGTACGCTCGCCGATGGCCACGGCCGCCCGATGCCGGCGTATGGAGTGCACCACCCCCGCCACCTCCGGGAAAGCCTCCATGAGCTCTGTGGCGAAGGCCTTCACGGCGGGGTCGCGCTGGGAGTCGTCCGCAGTGATGAGGTTGACCTGGAAGCGGCCCTCGTGGTTCAGGCGCAGATTCAGGAATCGCCAGAAGCCGTGTCTTCCTGCGGGGCCCGGGGTGAAGGCCGGCAGGCCGCTCTCCCGACAGTGTTCGCGTGCGAAAGCGACGATTTCCACCGTGAGGGGGTGTTGCAGCCAGCATTCGCTGATATTGAGGACCTCATGGGAAGCGCGCCGGAAGAGACCGAGGGCGAGACCGTCCGGCGCGTTGGCGAACGCGAATTCCATCTTGTTGCGATAGTGGCGGGTCTCGGGGGAGGGCAGGCATGGCTCCGGACTCGCTTCGCCGAGACCGCCGAGCCGCTTGAAGCTTTCCTCCACGTGGCGGCGTTTCCATGCCAGCTGGGCGGGGTAGTCGAGATCCTGCCAGAGACAGCCGCCGCAGGCGCCGAAGTGGACGCAAAAGGGCTCCACCTGCTCCGGCGCAGGGGCGAGCACGGCGAGGGTGCGCGCTTCGGCGTGGCGTTTCCTGAGTCGAACGACCTCGGCGCGGACGGTCTGGCCGGGGAGGCCGCGGTCCAGAAACACGACCATGCCGCCCACGCGCGTCACGCCTTGGCCGCTGTTGGCGAGGCTTTCCACGGCAGCCTCGAAGACCTCGGCTTGCTGCAGTGGCGGGCGCTGGTCGCGCGCAGACGCATCGCCCTGGGCGTGTTCGGGAATCTCGTTGTCGTGTTGCATGGTCAACTCCTTGCGGGCTTGCGCAGGTCGGCTTGACAATCGCGCCCATTCGAGGAAAAAAAGAAGGCCAACGCCCTGTGAAATAACGAACGAACTTTGGAGACGGCCGCCATGGAAATGAACATTCTCGCTGAACTCTGGTACAACATCACCCATTCCACCACGTATGGCATCATCGGCGTGGGGGGCATTTTCGTCTACATGGCGATCATCGTCACCACCGCCATCTACCGTATTTTCAAGGGCGACCACCTGGACCACCACTAGGCCGCCGCACGGCCCCGGTCGTCGTCCTCTTCACAGTCCGTCCCCGCCGCCCCGGTCCGCGTCCGGCAGACCGCGGCGGCGTCTTCCTTGGATCATCCTCATTCTGACGTCGCGGCGTCGTTGCGCCGGCTGTTGCGCGCCGGTGCGTGCGTTGTGGCCAACGACAGCCCCCTCCGCCATCACGCAGCCCACGCGCATGGCATCCCCAGATTCCCGCATTCCAGAGGGACGGCATAGGCAGCCTCTCGCCGTCTTTACCGTCATGACCGTCTTCACCCACTGAGGCGACGCAGCGTCCTCGGGCTCCAGGGCGTCCCCGGGCTCCAGGTCATTCCGGGTCCGCGTCCGGAGCGTCGCGCGCGAGACGGCAGGCGCCCCAAGGCTACGCGTACGCTTTCCCGGGATCATTGGAAAGAGCGGAGCGCGTGTGGCGCGCGTTCCACCGGGCAGTCGTTTTCCAGAGTGGGAGCCGCTAGTCGTAGACGCAGACGTCCGGGCCTTCCTCGGCCACCTGGAGAAGGTAGCGGCCGTAATCGTTCTTGAGCATGGGCTTGGCCAGGGCCTTGAGCTGGTCGGCGTCGATGTAGCCCATGCGGTAGGCGATTTCCTCCACGGAGGAAATGAGCGCGCCGGTGCGCGCCTGCACCGTGTGGACGAAGGAAGCCGCCTGGTGGAGGGAGTCGTGGGTGCCCGTGTCCAGCCACGCATATCCGCGGCCGAGGAACTCCACGGCCAGTTCGCCGCGCTGCAGGTAGACGTTGTTCAGATCGGTGATCTCCAGTTCGCCGCGGGCCGAAGGGGTCAGCGTTCTGGCGATGGCGGGGGCTTGGTTGTCATAGAAATAGAGGCCCGTGACTGCGTACTTCGACTTCGGCGTGGTCGGTTTTTCCTCGATGGAGAGCACTCGGCACTGCGCATCGAACTCCACCACACCGTAGCGTTCGGGGTCGTGGACCTTGTAGCCGAAGACCACGCCGCCTTTGTCCAGCGTGGTGGAGCGCTGGAGCATTCTGGAGAGGCCGCCGCCGTAGAAGATGTTGTCGCCGAGCACGAGGCAGACGGAGTCCCCGGCGAGGAACTCCTCGGCAAGAATGAAGGCCTGCGCCAGACCTTCGGGTTCGGGCTGCTCCACGTACTCGAACCGCACGCCCATCTGGGAGCCGTCGCCGAACATGGCTTCGAAGCGAGGCAGGTCCAAAGGGGTGGAGATGATGCAGATTTCCCGAATCCCCGCGAGCAGGAGCACGGAGAGCGGGTAATAGATCATGGGCTTGTCGTAGATGGGCAGCAGCTGCTTGCAGACGCCGCGGGTAAGCGGATAGAGCCGGGTGCCGGAGCCCCCGGCGAGGATGATGCCTTTCATGAATCGCGTTCCTGGAGCGCTTTGGCGACGCGCGATCTTGTTCGTGACGGAGGCGGAAATCCGTCGGAGCGCGTCGCACATGTTGCGTTGGCTTGGGTCGATACGCTAAGACGTGTGGTATGACAACCCCACCTCTGCTCATCCCCGGCGGCGACATGGCCGCCACCGTGTATCCGGACCGTCCCCTGGCTGTGGGGGAGCTCGTGTTTCTCTCCACGACGCCTGCGCCGGGGCATCACGTGGAGGCCTTTCTGCCGGCGGGCCTGGGCGTGGGCGCCCGGCTGGCGCCAGCGGACGCGCCCCGCATGGACCCCGTGCTGGAAACCCTGGCCGTGGGGTGGCTGCCGCCTGCGCCTCTGGCTGGCGACGGCGCGCACGCCGTGCGGGGGCTGTGGGCCAAGGCCCTGCGCGCCATCCCCGCCGGCAGGATGGAGTGCGTGGTGACCAAACGCGGCTACGCCCTGGCCTGGGTGACGCTTTCCGATTCCGCCGCCGCCGGCGAACGCGCCGACAAGAGCGGACCCGCCGTGGCTGAAGTCCTGGCGCCACACCTGAGTCTCGACCTGGTCCAGGGCTTTCTGCTGCCGGATGACGAAGGCGCCCTGCGCGCCCTGGTGATGAACCTGGCCGCCATCCAGCGCTACGACCTCGTGGTGACCACGGGGGGGACGGGCCTCGCCCCTTCGGACGTCACCCCGGAGGCCCTGGCGCCCATTCTGGAACGGCGGCTCCCCGGCGTGGAGCAAGCCATGCTCGCTGCCAGCCTCGCCAAGACGCCCACGGGGAGTCTGACCCGCGCCGTGGCCGGCGCCTTGGCTCGCAGCCTGGTGCTCGCCTTGCCGGGCAGCCCCAGAGCCGTGACGGAGAACCTGCAGGCGGTGGCGCCGGCGCTGGCGCACGGGCTCGCCAAGCTGCAGGGCGACCCCACGCCGTGTGGGACGGTTTCGCCCGGCGTGTCGGGGTAAGCCGGGGCGATCAGCGCGTCTGCGCGCCGCCGGGGGACGTCTTCGGAGGGGTGAATTCGCGCGCGGTCGGGTTGGCCGCTGTGGCCGGGATGCACCGTCGGTTGGCGGCGTCAGCGGAGGCCTCGGCCGGGTACGCGGCCGCATCCCCGAGGCGGTTCTTCAGTGTGCGTGGGGGGGCGCCGCCCTGGCGGCTTCGGCGAGCAGGGCCCGTGCGTCCGGCTCCTCCATGGGTCGGGCGAAGAGGTAGCCCTGCGCGTATTCACAGCCCAAAGCTTTCAGCGCGTTTTCCTGGGAAGGCGTCTCCACGCCTTCGGCCACCACCTCCAGCTTCAACGTATGCGCCAGGGTCAGGATGGCCTTGACGATTTCCTTGTTTTCGGGGCTCACCTCCATCAGGCGAATGAAACTCAAGTCGATTTTGAGATTGTCCAGGGGGAACTGCTGGAGATAGCTCATGGACGAGTACCCCGTGCCGAAGTCGTCGATGGAGAGCGTCATGCCCAAGGCCTTGAGCCGGCGCAGCTTTTCCACGGCGGTCTCGGCGTCTGTCATGATGGCTGTCTCGGTTATCTCCAGCTTGAGCTGGCGGGGCTCCACGCCCGTGCGTTTGATGGCGCTGCGGACCTGCTCCACGAGATCCGTCGAGGAAAACTGCCGCCCGGAGATGTTCACGGAGAGCGTGAAGGCTGCAGCCCCCGGGATGGCGTGCGCCCACGCGGCGGCGGTGGCGGTGGCTTGTTCCAGAACGAAGCGGCCGATGTCCAGGATGAGCTCGGACTCTTCCGCCAGGGGGATGAACCGGCCCGGCGAGATCATGCCCTGTTCGGGATGGCGCCAGCGAATGAGCGCTTCGAAGCCGATGAGGCTGCGGTCCTCCAGGCGTACGCATGGCTGGTAGACCAGGGAGAATTCGCCGCGCTCCAAGCCCCGGCGCATGTCCCGCTCCATGGCGAGCCGCTCCACGGCCTGGTCCAGCATGCGTTCCGCAAAGACCTTGTAGGTGTCGCGCCCCAGACTCTTGGCGCGGGAGAGCGCGATGGCGGCGTTGCGCAGCACGTGTTCCGCTTCGGTGATGTCTTCAGCCACGGGGCTCAGCACGATGCCCATGCTCGCCGTGATCTGCACGTCCTGCTCCCCTTGTACGTAAGGCGCGATGAGCGCCTGGCGCACCCGCTTCACGATGGCGATGGCTTCCCGCGGAGCGCTCAAGTCATCCAGGAAGAGGGCGAACTCGTCGCTGCCGATGCGCGCCACGGTGTCCATGCTGCGGACGGCGCTCTGCAGGCGGCGGCCGGCTTCGCGCAGGACTTCATCGCCGAAGGCGTGCCCCAGGCTTTCGTTGACCACTTTGAAGCGGTCCAGGTCGATGACGACCACGGCGTAGATGTATGTCTTGCGACGCCTGGAGCGGGTGATGGCGCGCTGGAGCCGATCCAGACAGAGAGTGCGGTTGGCGAGCCCCGTGAGCGCGTCGTGCAGGGACTGGCGGCGCAGCTCCATCTCCATGCGCTTGCGGGTGGTGACGTCCCGCATGGAACAGCGGGTGCCGAGGAATTCGCCGTCGACCGCGAAGGCCTTGTTGCACGCCATGGAGATCCAGCGCACTTCGTTGTCCTTGCGCACCAGGCGGAAGTCCAGGCTCTCCAGCCCGCTGTCCGAGCCCAGCTGGAGGAAGGTCCGCCAGGTCTGGCGGTCGCCTTCCATCACCAGGGATTCCAGCAACTCGGGATCGTGCATGAAGTCGTCGGGGGCGTAGCCGGAGACGCGCTGGCAGGAAGCGCTGGAGAACAGGGCTGCGCCGTCCGGCGCGAGCAGCATCTCCCAGTCATAGGTGTTTTCCGCCACGGCGCGGTAGCGCTCTTCGGAGCGGCGCAGCGCTTCCTCCAAGGCGAGACGGTCGCTAATGTCGCGCAAGGTGATGAGCGCGCAGGGCTCGCCGTCCCACTGGATGGCGCTGCAGCGCATCTCCGCGTGGAGGCGGCCGTTTTCCACCAGCAGACAGATCACGGCGTCGCTGGCGATGCAAGCTTCCTCGTGCGCGGGCGTGCCGAAACGCGCGCCTTCCAGCGGTTGGACGGGGTGATCCTCCGGAATGGTCTCGCCGAACATGCGGACTGCAGCGTCGTTGGCGAAGCGGATCACGCCGCGGCTGTCCACCACGAGGAGGCCGTCCGCCTGCTCCCGGAAGAGACGTCGCAAGCGCATTTCCTGCTGGCGCACGACTCCTTCCACGGCGTGGGCGTGGGATTCGTCGCGCAGACAATGCGTCCAGCCACGCCGCACTGCGCCGTCGGCGTCTTCCCAGCGGGCGGGCGCGGCCGTGGCTTCCAGCCAGACCTCGGAGCCATCCGGACGGCGCAGGGGGCCGGCGTACCGACATGGCGCGGGATGGCATGCGCCATGTTCGCGCAGCCACGTGACGTAGCCTTCGGGAAAGGCCTGTTCCGGCGGTGAAGCGGCGCGGTCGGCTGCGTCCAGGCCCAGGCGCTGCACGCTCGGAGTATTGACGTAGTGTTCGCGACACTCTTCATCCGTGAGGCTGATGATGTCCGGCGCGTTGTCCAACATCGCTTCCAGGAGGCGTTGTTTCTCGCGCAGCGCACGCAGCGCACGGCGCTGACGCACGACGACGATGAGGAGAAAGACGGCGACCGGGAACAGCGCGCCGACGAGGACGGTGACGGCGTTCATGTCTTGTAGGGGGCGACGATGGCTTCCAGCCGTCGGCCGAGCTGTTCCAAGGATTCGGCTTCGCTGGTCATGCGTTCCGCCACGGCGGCGGACTTGTCCGAGGCGGCGCGGATCATGCTCATGGCGGAGGCGATCTGTTCCAGACCTTCCTTCTCCTGGTCTTGGTTGGAGGCGAGGGACGCAGCGGTTTCGGCGGCGTGCTCCAGGTTGTCGGTAAGGGCGTGGATGGCTTGTTCGGCTTGCATGAGGTGGACGGAAGCTTCCGCGACCTTGGCGGCGCTGGCGCGGGTGGCTTTGCCCGAGGCCTTTACGGAGTCGTCGATGTCCAGCAATATCGAGCTGATGTCGGTGGTGGCCTGTTTGGACGCCACGGCGAGGCGGCGCATCTCCACAGCCACCTCTTCGAAACCGGCGCCGGCCTCCCCGGCTTTGGCGGCTTCGATGGCGGCGTTGACGGCGAGAATCTGCGAACGGTCCGCCAGGTCCGCCACGGAGTCGATGATCAAGTGGATGCGCTGCGTCTTCTCCGTCAAGGCGTCGGCCTTGTGCTGGAGGGATTCCATGTGATCCAGCACGCGCTGCATCTCTTCGGCGTTGCGCCGCGTGGCTTCCAGGCCGGCGCTGGCCACGTCGAGGACGTCGCGAGCGGACTTGGCCATGCCCTCCACTTGGGCGGCGCCACTGGCGGCGGACTGCGCCACCTGGCGCATGGTCGTCACGGTTTCGGCCACGGAGGCGGCGGTCTCGCCGGTGGCGATGGCCAGGGAATGGGTGGAGCCCCCGAGGGAGCCGGTGGTCTGGGCGATGACGTCCACGCCGCGGCTGAATTCATCGAGCTGATTGCGCAAGGCCCTGCTCAGGTCGGCGAGGGCGCGCCCGAGCACATCGGCCTCGGAGCGGGGGATGATTTCGTGACGCAAGTCCTTGTCGGCCAGACGTCGAGCCTGCTCCGCGAGTGCGTGGTGCGCGCGCACCATGCGGCGCATGGCGGCGAGCATCTGCCCCACCTCGTCGTCGTGGCGCGTGTGCACGGCGTTGGTCGTGGCGTCAAGGCCGTCGCCGGGAAGCGTCACGTCGAGATCCCCTTCGGCGAGTCGGTCCAGAGCGCGCTGGGCTTGCCGCAGCGGCGCCGTGATCCGGCGGGTGATGACGTGCGCCGCCGCGAACAGCGCGAGGATGGCGATCAGCAGCCCCAGCGCGGCTTCCAGGGCGAGATCTTCCACCATGGCGTTCACGTCGTCCACGTAAAGGCCGCTGGCGACGATCCATCCCCAGGGTTCGAACTGCTTGACATAGGTGATCTTCGGCGCAGGCTCGCCGCCGTTGGGATGTGGCCACAGGTAGCGCACGGCCCCTTCTCCTTCCGCGGCGGCCTGCAGCATGCGGCGGGTGAGGAAGACGCCTTCCGCGTCGGTGGTGTCGCGCAGGTTCTGGCCTTCCAGGTCGGGGTTCAAGGGGTGCAGCAGCATGACGCCAGCTTCGTTCAGCACGAAGAAGTAGTTGTCCTCGTCATAGCGCATGGCGCCCAGCACGTCCCGGGCGAGGGCTTGGGCTTCGTTCGTGTTCAGGCCTTGGCGTTCGGCGTGAAGGGCGGCGGCGTGGACGGCGCTCACGGCCGTCTCCACGAGCTGGCGGTTGGCGTGGCTCCGGTTGGCCATCATGGAGTCTTCGAAGAGGGGCAGCGCGTGGAAAAAGAAGAACGCCGAGAAGAGCAGCGCACCCACCAGCGGCAGGATGAGCATCTTCCGGGCTAGGGAGAGATTTTCCAGAGGAGCCATGCAATTCCCAAAGGCCGTTCGGCGGACGCGAAGGCGGATTCATCGTGGCGCGCAGGCGAAGTCTCTACAGCCGATGCAATTTCCCTAGTAGCCTGCCGTTTCGACGGTGGCAAGGGAAGGCTGATGATGAATTTGACAACGTTGGCGAAATCCGTGCTAAGATGAATCATGGCGCAGGACATTCCGGCGCGCTGTCTCACCTGTGGGAAAGACACAGGCTTGGGCCCCCCGCGTTCTTCCGGCGGAGGCGACGTCGCGCATCCGGCGGCCTTCGCGTGGCGGGCGAGGGCCCGCACCACACTACAACAGCCATGGCATACGACACGGCGCACCACAGGCGTGCGCTGGAATGCGCAGAAGCGCACGGGATGCGTGCAGCGCCAGGAGGGCGCATGGATTTTTCACACTACGATACCGGCGGATTCTACGACGAACTCTTCACCCCGGCGGGCGCTCCACGCGAAGGCGCGCGGCTGCTCGTCAACCGCATCGAGTCCATGCCCGAAGGCGAACTGCTGCGCCGCCAGGCTGCAGCCGAGCAAGCGCTTTACGACCTCGGCGTCACCTTCACCGTGTACGGTCACGAGGACGGCACGGAGAAGATCTTCCCCTTCGATCTCATCCCCCGGGTGGTCCACGCCCACGACTGGGATTGCATCGAGCGCGGTCTCACCCAGCGCATCACCGCGTTGAACCTGTTCATCAACGACATCTACAACGAGCAACACATCCTGAAGGACGGCGTGGTGCCTCGCGAGCTGGTGGAGTCCGCTGCGGATTTCTGTCCCGCCTGCATGGGCCTGACGCCGCCCAAGGGCGTGTGGTGCCACATTACCGGGAGCGACCTGGTCCGCGACGCAGACGGCGAGTTCTACGTGCTGGAAGACAACCTGCGCTGTCCCTCCGGCGTTTCCTACGTGTTGGCGAACCGCTTCCTCATGAAGCGGACCTTCCCCGAAGTCTTCCGGGAGAGCCACGTGCGGCCCGTGGACGACTACCCTGTCCGGCTGCTGGACATGCTGCACGCCGTGGCGCCTGCCGGAGTGGACTCGCCCAAGGTGGCGCTGCTCACGCCGGGGGCTTACAACTCCGCGTACTTCGAACACTCCTTCCTGGCCCAACAGACTGGTGTGGAACTGGTGGAAGGCCGGGATCTGGTGGTGACGGACGGCAAAGTGCGCATGCGCACAACCCACGGCCTGCAGCAAGTGGACGTGATCTACCGCCGGGTGAACGACGACTTTCTGGATCCCCGCGTCTTCCGGAAGGACTCCTTGCTGGGCGTGCCCGGCATCATGGATGTCTACCGCAACGGCGGGGTGACTTTGGCCAACGCGCCGGGCACGGGTGTGGCGGACGACAAGGCCGTGTACGCTTACGCGCCGGAAATCATCAAGTATTACATGGACGAAGAGCCCATCATCAAGAACGTGCCCACCTATCTGTGCTGGCGCGACAAGGACCTGACCTACGTGCTGGACAACCTGGAGACCCTGGTGGTGAAAGCCGCCAACGAATCCGGCGGCTACGGCATGCTGGTGGGGCCCGCTGCGAGCAAGGCGGAGCGCGCCGCCTTCGCCGAGCGCATCAAGGCCGAGCCCCGCAACTACATCGCACAACCCACGCTTTCTCTTTCCCGCGCGCCGGTCATCAGCGAGGGGCGTTTCGAGGGCCGCCACGTGGACCTGCGGCCGTACATCCTCTATGGCGACTCGGTCTATGTGGCGCCGGGGGGGCTCACCCGGGTGGCGCTGCGCAAGGGCTCCCTGGTGGTGAACTCCTCCCAGGGCGGCGGCAGCAAGGACACCTGGGTGTTGCGCTCCGACGTCCTCCGGGAGGACGACCCATGCTGAGCCGTGTGGCTGAAGCCATCTACTGGATGAGTCGCTACCTGGAGCGCGCCGAGCACATCGCCCGCGCCGTGGAGGTGAACTGGCACCTCTCCCTGGATCTCTCGGACGCCCCCGACGCCATGGATGGAAGCGAGGGCGTGCAGTGGGGCCCGCTGGTGAGCGCCACAGGCAGCTTCCTGGACTACAAGCGCCGCTATGGTCCCTTCAGCAAGGAAGCAGTGCTCCAGTTCCTGGCGTTCGACAAGGAGCACAAGAGCTCCATCGTGACTTGTCTGCGGGCGGCGCGGGAGAACGCCCGCACCGTGCGCGACATCCTGCCGCCGGAGATGTGGGAGCAGATCAACGTGCTCCATCACAAGGTGGAGGAAATGGCGCGGCATCCCCAGATCTTCTACGACAACCCCTTTTACGCGTGCGAGGACGTGAAGCTGAAGTGCATCCTGCTGGGGGGGCTGGCGGACACCTCCATGGCGCATGAGGAGGGGTGGCACTTCTTCCGCGTGGGACGGTTGCTGGAGCGCGCCGACCAGCTCTCCCGGCTGCTGGACGTCAAGTACTTCATCATCCTGCCTGAACTGGACTCAGTGGGCGGCACTCTGGACGACATCCAGTGGGCTGCGCTCTTGCGCTCCTCCTCCGCCTTCGAAACATACAGACACCGCCACGGCCGCATCAAGCCTTCGGCCGTGGCGGACTTCATGCTGTTGAGCCGGACCTTCCCGCGGTCCGTGCTCTACTGTTTGCGGGCGGCGCTGGAGTCCTTGCGGGCCATCTCCGGCCATACGGGAGCAAGCTGGAGCAACCAACCCGAGCGCCTGCTGGGCAGGCTCTCCAACGAGCTGGAGTACACGAGCATTGACGAGATCATCAGCCAGGGCCTACACGAATTCGTCGACCAGTTGCAGCGACGGCTCATCCAGGTGGACGTCGCCATTTACGACACGTTTTTCGCCATACCCCCGAGCCTGACGACGGGGGAGGAGCAGACGAACCCATGACATTCTGTCTTGGCGTCAACGTGGAGGAGGGCCTCGTCGGCATCGCCGACACCCGCATCACCTCCGGCAACGAACTCATCACCGCGCACAAGGTGACTTCCTACCAGAGCGAACGCGCCGCCTTCTTCGTCATGACTTCCGGCTTGCGCAGCGTGCGCGACAAGACCATCACCTACTTCGATGAGCTCTTCGAGGACGGCCACATGCCGTACTCCCGGCTCTACAAAGGCGTGAACGGCTTCGCGGACGCCTTGCGCCAAGTGGCCAGTGAAGACGCCGCAGCCTTGCGCGAAAGCGGACTCCACTTCGACCTGCACGCGCTCATCGGCGGCCAGCTCGCCGACGACAAGGCCCACAAGCTCTTCCTCATCTATCCGCAAGGCAACTGGGTGGAGGTGGGCGAGCGCACGCCCTACCACATCATCGGGGAATCCGGCTACGGCAAGCCCGTGCTGGACCGCACTCTCAAACACTCGGATCCCTTGCGCTTCGCCCTCAAGGTGGGGTGTCTCGCCTTCGACTCCACGCGCATCAGCGCCTCGGACGTGGACCTCCCCATCGACGTGGTCGTCTACCTCAAGGATTCCTTCGAGATGGTGGAGCACCGCTACACGGAAGAGGACTTGCGGGAGATCTCCTCGTGGTGGCAAGAGCGGCTGCGGTGCTCGGTCAACGAGCTGCCTTCGGAGTGGATCGACAACGTCGCCGCCAAGTTGGGCCCCGTGCGCGAAGGGTTGCGGCGTATCAAATCGCCCCCTGCGTGCGAATCCTGATCGACCACGAAACGCGCTACCGTTACGCGCGGCCCGTCCTCCTGGATCCGCACCGCATCCGACTGCGGCCGCAGGATGACGCCTCGCAGCGGCTCGCGCGTTTCCGGCTGACCCTGGAGCCGCCCCCGGCCGGCAGCGCTTGGTGCGTGGACGCCGAGGGCGCGCCCATGCTGCAGGCGTGGTTCAACGCGCCCACACGGTCGCTGCGCATCCACGCGCGCGCAGAGGTCGTCACCCTGCGGCGCAACCCGTACGATTGCCTCCCCCTACCCGGCGCAGACAGCCTGCCTCCGCGCTATTCCCCCTTGGAGACCGCAGCCCTCGCTCCCTGCCTGGAACGGCTGCCCTGCGACGCTCAAGACGACGTGGTGGGGCGTTTCGCTCGAGAGGTCGCCGAAGACGCGACTCCGCCGGGCCGGCTGATCCCGTTCCTGGACGCGCTCTGCCAGCGCATCTTCCAGACGGTGCGCAAGACGACCCGCCGCGAACCCGGCGTACAGCGCCCCGTCGAAACCCTCGCCATGGGTGAGGGCGCCTGCCGTGACGCAGCGCTGCTGTTCATGGACGCGTGCCGCGCCATGGGCGCGCCGGCACGGTTCGTGAGCGGATATCAACGCTATGCGGAGGAACAGGACGCTTGCTGCGCCCCGGCTGCCTCCGGCGGTGGAGAGCACGGGGACGCCGGGGACCGTCCGGACAAGGCCTCGTCCCTGGATGAAACAGCCCCGGCCGCCGCGCCCGAGCATGAACTCCACGCCTGGGCCGAAGCCTTTGTCCCGGGGTGCGGATGGCGGGGCTACGACCCCACCCACGGCCTCGCCGTGAGCGACGGCCATATCGTACTCGCCGCGTCATCACAGGCCGCGCTCACTGCGCCGGTGGAAGGGGACTACCGCCACGACCTCGCCGGCGAAGCGGTGGCCAGCGAGCTCACCCACCGCGTCTCCCTGACGCCACTTCCCTGAACCCTTTGCACAATCCCGGCTTGGCGAGAGCCTCGGGAGGCGAAAACACACACGGCAT
>CAYVWB010000017.1:0-71472 GCA_964455395.1 uncultured Desulfovibrionaceae bacterium | reverse complement strand
GATGGCATGAACGCCACCATCCAGCGCTACTTTCAAGATGAACACCGCCTCATCATCGGTGAAAACATGGCGGAAAAAGTGAAGATCGGTGTGGGCTCCGCCTACACCCTCCCCGAAGCGCTGCAGATGAAAGTCCCCGGCAAAGACCTCATCCACGGCGGGCCCTCCACTGTGACCGTCACGGACGCACAGATCCGCGAAGCCCTCAAGGAACCCGTGAAAGTCATCGTGCGCGCAGTCCGCAAAGCCCTGGAGAAGACACCTGCCGAACTCGTGGTGGACGTGGGCGCCAACGGCATGCTCCTCGCCGGCGGCGGCGCTCTCCTCAAAGGCCTGGATCAGCTCATCACACGCAACACGGGCATCACCGTGCAAGTGGACGACGAACCCCTCACCACCGTGGTGCGCGGCACCGGCCGCACCATCGAAGGCAAGGACGGCGCCTACGACATGGTCTTCATCAACTGACACGGCCCTCTTCGTCTCCTTCGATGCACTCCGACCCGCCCGAGCACCCCCATGTCCCAACGCATTCTTCCTGCGGAGACGCTTGACGCAACGCTCGACCGCGCCCGCGAAGCCGCCCTCGCCGCCGGCGCCATCGTCCGCGACCACTGGGACAAGCCCCGCCAGATCCGCCACAAGGGACGCATCGACCTCGTCACCCAGACAGACCTCGCCGTGGAGGAAGCCTTGCGAGAGACGCTCGAGGCCATCTTGCCCGACGCCGCCTTCCTCGGCGAGGAGACCGCCAGCGAGCAGGGCGCGCGACTCGAACCAGACCTGCTGACTCGGCGCGACGCTCCCGTCTGGATCGTGGACCCCCTCGACGGCACCACGAACTTCGCCCACAAGCTCCCCTTCGTGGCGCTCTCCCTGGCCTTGTGGGATGGCGACGGCTTGGCGCTGGGCGTGGTCCACAACCCCATCCTCCAGGAAACCTTCACCGCCGCGCGCGGCCGTGGCGCGTTCCTGAACGGAGAACCCTGCGCCGTGACGGCGACGGACACGCTGCAGGAAAGCCTGGTGGCCACAGGATTCCCGTATGATGTGCCGGAGCACGCCGAACGCGTGGCCCGCTGGCTGGCCGCCGTGCTCAAGACCACCCGCGGCGTGCGGCGGTATGGCTCCGCCGCCTTGGACTTGGCCTACTTGGCGTGCGGCCGCTATGACGCTTTCTACGAGCTGCACTTGAAACCGTGGGACACAGCAGCCGGGGTGCTCCTGGTGCAGGAAGCCGGCGGCGCGGTGTCGCGCATGGACGGCGCCACCCCGCACGACCTTTTCGCGCCGGACATCCTTGCCACCAACGGTCGCATCCACACCGCCACGGCCGCGCTCCTGCGCGATTGATTCGACATCACACGCGGCCGCTTCCCAATGCGGGAGCTTCGCGCCAAGCCGCCGTTGTCGGGGAGGGGGGCCGGATGACGGGACGCCACGGCGGCAGGGTCATTGCGCAGGCTGATGCGTCGCCTGTTCGGGGAAGAGGAGCCCGCGCTCCCAGAAGTGCACGAGCCCCGGGGTGAGCTGCTCGCGATGCGACGCCACCAGATAGGCCGCCTCGCGCCGGGTGACGAAAAAGCCGCCCTCCGTCTCCACGGCGTCCGGGTGAGGCGCAGCCTCCGTGGGTCCCGTCGTGAAGAGCGTGACAAAGGCGTAGGCGGTCAAGTGCGAAGCCTCCGCAGCGCCCACGCGCCGCAGACCGGCGAAGACCAGTCCCAGCTCCTCCCGCAGCTCGCGCACGGCGGCGTCCTCCCGGGACTCGCCGGCGCGCACCAGCCCCGTGGCGGAGAGATCCAGCCGGCCGGGGTAGAGCTTTTTTGTCCGCGCGCGGCGCTGGAGGTAGAGGCGCCGGTCGCGGTCGTAGAGGAGCACGAGCACGGCGCGGTGGTAGAGGGACTGACGCAGCACCTCGGCGCGGGGCAGGGCGGCCACGGGTCTGTCCTGGGAGTCCACGACCTCCAGCAGCTCCGTCTCGTTGTCGGGACGGTTCGTGTGCATGGTCCGCGGCAATCTCTGCGTTGTCGCATCCTGTCGACTGTTGGACTGTATGAACGCCACCGACTTCACCTTTCTACGTCTGGAAGAGGACCGCCTGGAGGAGCTGCTCGGCCTGGAGCGACAGTGTTTCGCATGTCCGTGGGACGCGGCGCAGTTCCGGCTCGCTTTCACCCAGCGGGTATTCCACGTCTTCGGCCTGCTGGTCCCCGACCTTCCCAAACCCGAAGCGGGCGTCGCTGCGTTGCCGGGGTCGCTCGCAGCGTACTGCTCCGTGTACATGGTTCCCCCGGAAATGGAAATCCTGAACATCGCCGTGCGGGCGGAGCTGCGCCGCCTTGGACTGGGTAAGCGTTTACTGACGCTCGTATTGCAAATAGGCCGCAAACTGGGCATACAGGAGACGTATCTGGAAGTGCGCGCCTCCAACGCGCCGGCGCATGCCCTGTACGCGCGAACCGGGTTCCTGCAAGTGGGCGTGCGTCCCAGGTATTATCCGGACACCGGGGAAGACGCGCTGGTGATGCGTCTGGAAATGCAACCGCCGCCGGTTTGACCCGTTGCGCCGGAGCCGAACCTGACGGCCGGAGTCCGGCGTCGTCTCGCCTCTAGAAGATGGTCCCGCCGCGCCACGGCAGGCGTCTCCCCCTTCAACACGCAGCACCACGATGACCCCACGGAGGAAAGGCATGAAGAAGCTCATGGCCGCCAACTGGAAGATGTACAAGACCTACAGTGAAGCCAAGTCCACGGCGGAAGCGCTGACCCAAACGCTGGGCGAGCTTCCGGATGACCGGGAAGTGCTGGTGTTCCCGCCGTTCACGGCCATCGCAGCGGTTGCGGAGGCGTTCGCCGGCAAGGCGGGGTATCTGGTGGGTGGGCAGGATTGCTACCCCGCGGAGGATGGGGCCTTCACCGGCGAGATTTCGCCGCGGATGCTGGTGGACGCTGGCTGCCGCGCAGTGCTGACGGGGCACTCCGAGCGTCGTCACGTGTTGGGTGAGAGCGACGGGTTCGTGGGCGAGAAGACGTCGTTTGCAGCGCGCAGTGGGTTGCATGTGGTGTTGTGCGTGGGCGAAACACTGGAACAACGGGAGAACGGGGAGCTGGAAGCGGTGCTGCGACGGCAGATCGCCAGCGGCCTCGAAGGGCTTGACAAGTCCGCCAACCACGAGCTAATTTCCGTCGCTTACGAGCCGGTCTGGGCCATCGGCACCGGCAAGACAGCCGGTCCGCCGGAGATTCTGGAAGCGCACCGCATGGTCCGGGAGATTCTCGCAGCGGAACTGCCTGCAGCCGGCTCCCTGGTCCGCATACTGTACGGCGGCAGCGTGAAGCCCGACAACGTCTCGGAGATCATCGCGCTTGACAATGTGGACGGCGTGCTGGTAGGAGGCGCCTCTTTGCAGGCGGAAAGCTTCAGCCGCATCGTGCTGGGCTGAAGGTCTCGCCCCAGGCGCTCCCCGACGCCGTGACGTCGCATGCTCCGTTGGCTGCGCACGCGGAAGAAGCCGCCACGTTCCCGCAAGTCGGCGCGTTTGGCATGTCGCATCGATTTGGATCAAAAGGAAAGAACACCGTGCAAGATCTGGTTTTGGCCCTTCATATCGTCGCCTGCCTCGTGCTCATCGTGGTGGTGCTGTTGCAGTCCGGCAAGGAAGGCATGGGCGTCATCTTCGGCGGCGGGTCGGGCTCCCTCTTCGGCTCCTCCGGCGCAGGCGGCTTGTTGGCGAAAGTCACAGGGGTGGTGGCGGCCATTTTCCTGGCCACTTCCCTGGGCCATACCTACCTTTCGGACATGCGCGCCGGCGGTGAAGAGAGCATCATGGACGTCGCGCCCCTTTCGGTGGAAGAAAGTGTTGACAAACCCGCGCCGCCGACGCAAGATGCCGCCTCCGACGCTGCAGATACGCCTGAAGAGGAAGCCTCTGACGGCGTGATCATCGAGGAAGACGTCCCCCAACCGGCCCCCCAGCCTGCTGCGGAGAGCGCCCTCGACGAGCAAACCTCGGACGCAGCCAACACGACTGCCGACTGATCGAGCCCTTGAAATTGTGCCGAAGTGGTGGAACTGGTAGACACGCTATCTTGAGGGGGTAGTGGACACCTGTCCGTGGGAGTTCGAGTCTCCCCTTCGGCACCATCTTCCATACAGACGGCCCCGCCACGCGCGGGGCCGTCGTCGTTTCCACCCCCTGCGTAAAATTTTGGTAATACTCAGCCTCTTACCGTCTGCGCCATTTAGTGGTACAACCCGCGCACATGGACGATGCGCCAAGCGTCCCTTCCGAACTCCACGACTTGCGACAGGAGCGAACATGCGTCATACGCTTTTCGTCTTTCTCTTTCTGCTCTTCGCCTTCGTCACCACCGCCGCTGCGCAAACCGGAACCCTCGTCATCGAGACCGACCCGCCTGACGCCCTCGTGCGCATCATGAACATACGACCTCCCTATGAGGATGGCATCACCCTCAAGGAAGGACCCTATAAGATCGAAGTCTCCAAGCCGGGACTGCCCACCGTGGCCCAGACCATCCAAGTGCAGGCGGACAAGGTGAACCGCTTCCGCATCAGCTTGCAGGAAGAGACCGTGGCCGCCAAGGACACAGGCCGTCTCTTCGTGGCCACGGACCCGCCCGCCGCCAACGTCATGGTCATGAACATCCGCCCCGCGTTCGAGCAGGGCATGGCCCTCAAGCCCGGCGCGTACGAACTCAAGATCGAAAAACCCGGCTACGAAACCGTCGAGACCACGGTGCAGCTCAAAGCCGGGCAAGACAACACCTTCTCCTACACCCTGCAACAATCCGACGCCGCCCAAGCCGAAGCCCCCCCCGCCGGCGCCGGGACGCTCACGGTGAAGACCACTCCCCCGGACGCCACCGTGCGCATCATGAACATCCGTCCCAAGTATGAAGACGGCATCGTCCTGAAACCCGGCGACTACCCCTTGGAGATCAGTCATTCCGGTCACGAGACCAAGGCCATCACCGTCACGGTGCAAGCCGGCGAAACCAAGACCGTGGAAGTGGACCTGCGCGACCCCGACGCCGCCACACCCCCGGCGTCCGCAACGACCACAGCGCCCGCAGTGGAAAACGCAGAGGCCCCCTTCCCGGAAGGCCACCCCCAGATAGCGCGCGTTGTGGTGACCGAAGACTTCGCCGACAACGCCCGCGGCTGGTACGAAGTGGGCGCCAACGACATCTCCATCGGCGTCAATGAGGGGGTCTACCGCATTCAACACAAACGTCCCACCCAAGGCTGGATCGCCTGGAACGCCGTGGGCATGGACCCCGAACGCGACTTCGCCCTGGAGACGCGCATGGTCAAACGCGACGGCGTGCTGGACTACGGCTACGGCGTCATCTGGGGCGTCACCGAAGGCGGCGGCGCCTACCACAGCTTCCGTGTCAGCGGCAACGGCCTCTACAGCTACGGCTACGAAAACGACGGAGAATGGCGCACCGTCATCGACTGGACGCCCAGCCCCGCCATCGTCCCGGGCAACAACGTCAAGAACACGCTCATGGTGGTGCGCCAAGGCGAACGCCTGCACCTCTACATCAACGGCGCGCAGGTCGACGACATCGCGTACATCCCCGTGGAAGGCTCCATGGTGGGCTTCAAGGTGGACAATCAACAGACCGTGGAAGTGGAAAGCCTCCTCTACGGGCTGCCACTCTAGGTCCATTGCCCATTGATCGGGAGTGAAGACGCCAGGGGGCGGCCTCTCCGGCAAAGAGCTTTCCCCCGGCCTGCGGCATACACGCCCCGGAACCCGACTCCCGAGAAGACGCCGAGGGAAAGCCCCGCCAGACGCAGCGTCTTCCTCCGGAGTCGTTCGTTCGCCACTGTCCCTCAAGCAGGCGAGCATCCTCCCGACGCAACGTCTCAACCCCACCGGCGCAGTCGGACGCCATGCCGCCCGGCCGTGTTGGAACGCGCCTCATGGCCGGCGCGTCTCACGTGTCGGTGAAGAGACGACAACGCGCTTCCCAGGGGGCCATTCAACCCTTGGTCCGAACTCCGGACGACAGGCGCTACAGATTGCGCAAGGCGCGCCGGCAGAGCGCCTGTGTCGGGGCCTGGCCGGTGGAGAGCCACTCATCACAGAGCGCGCGAGCCCAGTCGGGGTGGTCCTTGCCGGCGTCGTTCACCCAGTTGGCCACCGAATCGCGGACATACTTCGAAGGGTCGGCCGCAAGCGGCGCAAGCACCGGCAGGCCGCGCCACGGCTCCCGTTTCAGCAGGGGGATATGCGGCGCCCACACACCACGGGGACGCGTGGCCTCACTGGCGAAGCGGCGCACGCCCGCCGAGTCCGAAACCGTCCATGGCGCAAGCAGTTCGATGGCCTCCTGCGGCGCCGCGACGATATGCGCTCGCACCCCCAGCCACGCCCACTCCCGCACGCCGAAGTGCGCGTCGTCCGCCAGTGGACGCGCCGCCACCAGCCGCGCCGCCAGGCTCCAGCCCGTGACCAGACCGACTGCATAGGCCGACCAGCCGCGGACCGTGTCCGAGGGATGGATCATGAGCGCAGGGATGATCGCCTCGCCCCCCGCTTCCAACAGCAGCTGCGCCGCCAAGGCCATGCGTCGAGTCACGCCGAGACCGGCGTTGTTCCGCATCTGTTGCGCCATGACGAGGAGGTCTTCCTCGCGCACAGGGATGGCCTGTTCCCGCAGAAACGGCGCCGCAGCCTGGAGCAGGGCGGCCATGTCCACGGCGAGGCTTTCGGCCAGGTTGGCGCTTTCCGCCTCGCCGGCGTTGAGCAGAGCGCGCCGCGCCGGCGAGACGTCAGCGGGAGAGCGCGGCGCAGCCATGGCGTTCTCCCCCAGGGGATTTCGGACAGATCATGAGTCGAAAGCAGCGCGACGAGTTGGCGCGCCGCCTGCGAAGGCCTCGGTCATCACCCCTTGAGACACCCTTGCTCGCAGGCGATGAGGTCCTCGTAGGTCTCGCGCCGACGGGCCACATGCGCCGAGGCGCCGTCCACCAGCACTTCGCAGGCGCGGGGGCGGGAGTTGTATTGCGAGCTCATGGTGAAGCCGTACGCGCCGGCGGAGTAGACAGCCAGGAGCTCGCCGGAGACCACGGCGGGAAGCATGCGATCACGCGCGAGGAAGTCGCCGGATTCGCAGATGGGGCCCACGATGTCCACGGATTGTTCGGGGCGGCCCTTGGGCGCGACCTCCGCGATGCGATGGTAGGACTCGTACAGCGTCGGCCGGATGAGATCGTTCATGGCGGCGTCGATGATGACGAAGGTCTTCGAGGGCGCGTCTTTCACGTAGAGCACCTGGGTGACCAGGATGCCGGCGTTGCCGGCGATGACGCGCCCCGGCTCCAGGATGAGCTTGAGGTCCTGTCCCTTGAGCGCTTCGGTCAGAGCCTGCCCGAACTCCTTGGGGTGGGGCGGCTCCTCTTCATTGTAGGTGATGCCAAGGCCGCCTCCCAAATCCAGGTATTGGATGGTCAAGCCCATGGCCGTGAGCTTGTCCTTGAAGGTCATGATCTTGTCCAGGGCTTCCAGGAAGGGGCTGATGGAGGTGAGCTGCGAGCCGATGTGGCAGTCGATGCCCACGGGGTCCACGTGGGGCAAGGCTTTGGCGAGCTCGTAGCCTTTGAGGGAGTTCTCGATATCGAGACCGAACTTCGCCTTCTTCAGTCCGGTGGCGATGTAGGGGTGGGTCTGCGGGTCGACGTCCGGATTGATGCGCAGGCTCACACGGGCCATGGCGTTGTTGTGGCCGGCCACCTCGTTGATCTTCTCCAGCTCGGCGAGGCTCTCCACGTTGAACATGAGGATGTTGGCGTCCAGGGCTTCCTTGATCTCGTGAGCCCGCTTGCCCACGCCGGAGTAGACGATCTTCTCGGCAGGCGCGCCCGCCGCCAGAGCCCGATGCAGCTCGCCGCCGGAAACGATGTCCATGCCGGCGCCTTCGTCCGCCAAGAGTTTGAGCAGACAGAGGTTGGAGTTCGCCTTCACGGAGTAGCAAGTCATGTGATCCAGACTGCTGAAGGCGGAGTCGAACGTCTGGAAGTGATGCCGGAAGGTGGCGGAGGAGTAGATATACAGAGGCGTGTCGTGCTCGGCGACGATGTCCGCCACGCGCACGTCTTCGGCGTAGAGCTCGCCGTCGCGGATTTCGAAATGATGCATGGTGTGTTCCTTTCCTTGAAGACGGCGGGGGCGCCGCGCTGATGATCCGGGAAGCAGCAATTTCACCGATCATCGCCGCGGCGTCAACAGGGCGGCGTGGAATCCATGCTGCCGGACGCAAGCATGGCGAGCCTGTCTCACGGCAACGCCTGACGTGTTACACTGACATTGGCAGTCCGGAATGGTTGAAGATCCACGGCATGTTCGCCACGCGCAGCCCCCCGATGGCCGCACGAGACCGGCGGTATTGATGAGGGCTTGGAGAGAGCGGTGAAGCCGAAAAGGGCGCCAGCGACGGCCCGGCGTGGAGTCCCACACGGCGGCCCGGCCAGTCCGACCCTTTGTGGACGCAGGGGGGGGGACGCTACCCGGAAACGTCGCGTACGAGCCTGGCGCGCCACTCCTGCAGGAGCGAGAGAGCCTCCAGAGGCGTGATGGCGTCCAGATCCAGCGTGGTCAGCTCTTCGGCAAGCTCCGTCGCCAGTTCGTCCGGTGTGGGATCCAGGCTGGGCGGCTCCTCGGGCATGCCCTCGCGGGCGGGCGGCGTCACGCCGGGCAATAGCTGCTGAGGCTCCGCCGATGGCCCCTTGAACACGGCGCGATGACTTTCGCCTTTGCCGGCGCGCGCCTCCAGTTCGGCGAGAATTTCCTTGGCGCGGGTCACCACGCGCTGTGGCGTCCCGGCGAGTTTCGCCACCTCCACACCATAGCTGCGGTCTGAAGGTCCCGGCACCAAACGTCTCAGGAAAACGATGTCCCCTGCCCACTCCTTCACAGCGATGTTGAGATTGCGCAGGCCGGGGATCTGGCCCTCCAACGCGGTAAGCTCATGGTAATGGGTGGCGAACAGCGTGCGCACCCCTGCGCCCTCGTCTGCTTTGCGGGGGCCTTTGCCGCCGCGGGTGGCCAGCTCCTCCACCACGGCCCAGGCGAGGGCCAGTCCGTCGAAGGTGGACGTGCCGCGGCCGATCTCGTCCAAAATGACGAGGCTGCGCCGGCCGGCTTGGCGGAGGATGCGCGCTGTCTCCGTCATCTCCACCATGAACGTGGACTGCCCTTGAGCGAGGTTGTCTGAAGCGCCCACCCGTGAGAACACCCGGTCCGCAAGGCCGATGACTGCGCGGTTGGCCGGCACGTAGCCGCCAAGCTGCGCCAGGATGACGATGAGCGCGGACTGGCGCAGGACCGTGGACTTGCCCGCCATGTTCGGTCCGGTGATGAGCAGCAACCGGCGGTCCTCGTCCATGTGCAGGTCGTTGGGGATGAAGTTCGCCGCGCCTTGCACCGCTTCCACCACGGGGTGGCGGCCCGCCTCGATGATGAGTCGACGACTCTGCTCGATAGCCGGACGCACCCAGTTGTTGCGACGCGCCGCTTCGGCAAGGCCTTGCCAGACATCCACGTTCGCCACCATGTCCGCCATGAAGAGGAATCGCTGGCGCGCGTCCGCCACCAGCTGCCGCAGTTCCTGGAACAGTGTGTACTCCAGGCGCTTGCGTTCCTCGGCGGCGCGCATGATGCGCTCCTCCAGGGTCTTGAGTTCCTCCGTGGTGAACCGCTCCGCGTTGGCCAAGGTCTGGCGTCGCACGAAACGCTCCGGGGCGTTCTTCGCGTGGCCGGCGGGGAGTTCGAAATAATACCCGAAGACGCGGTTCATCCCCAGCTTGAGACGGGGCAGGTTGCACGCCTCGCGTTCCTCTTGCAGGAGCTTTTCCAAAGCGGCTTCGCCGTGGTCGGCGAGCTCGGCCAACTCGGTCAGCTCCGGCCGGTATCCCGGGTGGAAGAGACCGCCTTCGGTGATGACGGGAGGCGGATTGTCCACGATGGCGGCGGTCAGCAGATCCCGGAAATCCGTCAGGTCGTCCCAATGCGCAAGGAGCGCGCCGAGGGCCTTGGGCTGCGCGGAGGACGCTGCCGCCTCGTCGGCGACCGGCTCCCCTCCGGATGATGCGGCCATCGCGGCTTGAGGAGGCGACGCTTCAGCGCCTTCAGGAGGGAATGTCGTGACGTCCGCGGCAAGGGCCGTCTCCAGGAGTTCACGCAAGGAGGGCAGTTGCGTCAGACTCACCCGCAAGGCGACGAAATCCTTCGGCGTGGCGCGACCCAAAAAGATACGGGTGATGCAGCGTTCAAGATCATAGACGGCGTCCAGCGCCTCCCGCACACGCCGGCGCGTCTCGTCCCGTTCGACGAAGAAGGCCACGGCCGCTTGCGTTTCCAGAATGGGCGCGGGCTCACGCCAGGGCCGTCCCAGTCTGTCCCGCAACAGGCGGCCGCCCATGGGCGTCTGGGTGAAGTCGAGGGTGGCGATGAGCGCGCCTTTGCCGGGTTTGCCGTCCAGTCGTCGGAAGAGTTCCAGGTTGCGCTCGGTCACTTCGTCCAACAGGAGGTGCTTGCTCAAGTTCAGCGGCTTGAACGGCGCCAGGTGGGTGAGCTTGTGCATCTGCGTCTGCTGTACGTAGAGCAGAAGCGCGCCGAGAGCCTGAGTGAGCTCGCGTTTCTTGTCAAGATCCAACACCTTGAGATCCTGAACATTTTGCGCTTCCATAATGCGTCGTGCGGCGGTCTTGTGATCGAAGGCGGTCTTGCCGGGCATGCGGGTGAGGCCGGGAAAGGTCTGCGCCGTGAGCGCGGGGATCTCCATCGCCTCGTCAACGAGCAGTTCCCGGGGGTTGATCTTTTGCGCCCACTGCCAGAGCTCGTTTTCGCGCGCGCTCTCGAAGCCGGACCATTCGCCGGTGGAGTATTCCAACCAGCCCAGACCGCCGCGACCCGCCGCCGCGCTCCAGTAGAGTGCGGCGAGGTGGGTGCGGTCCTTGTCCCGGAGGGTGTCCTCGTCGAGGGTGGTGGCTGGTGTAAGCACGCGGGTGACAGCGCGTTTCACCAAGCCTTTCGCTTGCTTGGGGTCTTCTATCTGATCGCAGACAGCGACTTTGTAGCCCTTTTCCAAGAGCTTGTTCAGATAGTCCCGCGCGGCATGGTGGGGCACGCCGGCCATGGGGATCTTGGTCTGGTCGTTGGGGTTTCTGCTGGTGAGAGTGATGGAGAGCTCGCGCGCGGCGGTCTCTGCGTCCTCGAAGAACAGCTCGTAGAAGTCGCCCATGCGGTAGAAGAGCAGCGCGTCCGGGTGGTCCTCCTTGATCTGGAGGTACTGTTCGAACATGGGGGTGAGTTTCTTGGCCATGGCGCTACGTGGTGGAAAGCTTGGGGGAGGGGGGGCGACATTCCCGGGACGTGTCCGGGACAAGGGTCATGGGGGATCTGCGCATACGGGAGCGCCCCGCGCGGCGGTTCCTGGAGGGGAAGCCGCGGCGCGGGGCGCGAAGGTGCGGAATACGCCGTGCGCGGAAGGCTTAAGCTTTGTCGTCCTTGGGTTTTTCAGCGTCATCATCGAGTGTGGAGGCAGTGGACGAGGTCTGCGCCGCGGGGCCGGGGTAGCTGGGCACAGCGGGTTCGTGGGCGGCGCGCAGGTCGTCGAGTTCGCGCTGGAGGTTTTCTATCTCGCGCTGCTGCCGGGCGTTTTCCTTGGTCATGCGGGTGGCGGAGCCTTTGCAACGCACGGTGCCGATCACGAAGTAGACGAACATGAACAGCCCGCCGATAAGGAAACCGCCCATGAGCACCACATAGATGGGGATGCTGGGAGATTCCCAGACGCCGAGTTTCCACATGTCCAGCGTGAAATTCAGGGACGTTCTGAGGGTCTCCACGTTCTGGACGCAGAAAATGACCAGCACAAAAATGATGAGGAACAGGAGCAAACCCTTCACGTAGCGCATGGAGCCTCCTTTCGGCGTTAATCGTTGAGTCGCAGGGCGTCGAAGTACGGTTTCAGCTTGTCGTAACTGTCGAGCAGGTGCTCGGGGATGACTCGGGTGGCGCTGCTGACGGCCATGAAGGAGGAATCGCCGTTCCAGCGTGGGACGAGGTGGAAGTGGAGGTGTTCGCGGATGCCGGCGCCGGCGGCTTCGCCGAGATTCAGTCCCACGTTGAGGCCCTCGCAGTTGAAATGGGTATGGAGAATTTGCGTACAGGCTTGCATGAGGTCCATCATTTCGTGCGTCTCCGCCGTGTCCAGCTCGGCGAGGTTCATCACGTGGCGGTAGGGACAGACCATCAAGTGTCCATTATTGTAGGGAAACTTGTTCATGATGACGAAGCTTTTCCGCGCGCGTCTGAGCACCAGCCGTTCGCGGTCGGCTTCCTGTCGAGCCGCTTCAGCGTCTCCTGCAGCGCTTTCTTGCGGCAGACAGAAGACACAGGCGTCCGGTTTGGGACCGAGGATATATTCGATGCGCCATGGCGCCCAGAGGTGATCCACCGTTGAAATGCTCCCTTGTGCGTGCTGCAGGCGGCCGCCGCCTCCATGGTTTCCGCGCGCAGCATAACACAGCCGCGGTCGCCATCCAAGAATTTCGCTTACGTGACGCGCTGCCGGGTCGTGGCGGAGCGACGCCGGCGCGCCAGTGCGGCGTGGCGCTCCTTTCAGGACACGCAGTCGGCCTGCAGTTTCTGCAGAAGGGCGACCGCATGCGCGACGTCGCGCGCCTGGCGCACGGTTTCATCCGCGCTGAAACGTCCCAAGGATACGACTTCCTTACCCACTTTTTGCGCCAATGCCAATTCCGAGCGCGTCCCGGCGCCGCCGTGGAAAGCGAGCACGGCGTCGCCGTTGAGAACCACCAGGTAGTTGCGCATGGGCCCAAGCCCCGTGGCCACCGCCGTATCCACCCATGGGTTGGCGGCGCGGGGGTCCTCCCCCGGGAGCACGCCCACGGTCGTCCCCCCGGCTTCTTTGGCGCCGCGGCAGACGGCTTCCATGGTTCCCGCAAGCCCCCCGCACACCACGACCCATCCCGCTTCAGCCACGGCGCGACCCGCAGCGCACGCGAGCGCATACGCCGCGGAGTCCGGCTGGATGGTCCCGGAACCTATGCAGCTGACGCGGAAAGCCATAAATCGTTCGTGACGCTCCATGGGGTCATGATGACGAATATGTGTCGACGTGGGTGAGGTGTACCCTGTGCGCCGCGTCAATGCAAGACATCCGGGGCGGGACATTCACTCCATACGAGACGCCCCGGCCCAATGCGGCGCCGGACGCCTCACATGGAGTCATCCTGCTGCTCCTGCAACTTCTTGAAATTCAAGCCACCGAAGGCCTGCTGCGCCACGCCGACGACCATGAAGGCCTTGGGATCGACCCGCCCCACGACGAATTTCAGCTCGTACACACGGGAGCGTAGCACGGTGCAGTAGATCATGGTGTGGTCTGCGCCGGTGTAGCCGCCCTTCACCGTCCAGTAGCTCACGCCGCGACGCAACTCGTGCATGAGTGCGTAGGTGAGGGGCTCCGGATTGTCCGTGATGATGACGGCGGTGCGGACTTGGCTGACGCCCTCCAGAATGAAGTCCGAGAAGAGCCCCGTGAGCACGAGAGAGAGAAACGCCAACAGCGCCACTTCCCAGGAGATAAGCAATCCGGCGAGAAGGATGACGCCCACGTCCGTATAGAGGAACGCCTGGCTCATGGGGAAACCCGTGGCGTTGTGGATGATGCGCGCCGGCACGCTGGTGCCGCCGATGGAGCCGCCGTGACGATAGACAAGCCCCATACCCACGCCGTAGAGCACGCCAGCGTAAATGGCTGCGAGCAGGACATCATCCGTGATGGGCCAACGGTCCGCCACCTGCGGCAGGACGAGGTTGAAGAAATCCGCCGAGACGGAGAAACCCACCACCGCGCCGATGGACGAGATGAGAAACCGCCACCGCCCCAACTTGTAGAATCCCCACACCAACAGCGGGGCGTTGGCCAGCAGGAAGAAGAGACCCACGGGGAAGTCCGTGTACTTGTTGAAGATGATGCCCAAACCGGAGACGCCGCCCGCAGCCAGATCGTACGGCACCTGGAAAATGGCGTACCCCAACCCGGAGAGCAATGCGCCGAACACGATGGCCGTCTGCTGTATGGCGATGCGGCGCACCCGCTTCCTGGTCGGCAGCTGGAGACGACGCTCGACTTTCTCGCGCACCTTCCGTTCTTGTCTGCGCATCATGACGCCCCTTGAGACGAGTACGATTTTCAACAATCTGCAAATATTACAGGCGGCGCGCAGTGCGCCGCCGCTGCCGGACGCAATGAAGCAGGCGGGAGATAGCAACACACCCCCTTGAAGTAAAGGGGTTTCGCAGACGTCGCAAGAGAGGATTCGAAAAACACCGGCGCCATGGGGATACGACAACGCGAATGCGCGCCACAACATACCGTGTTCACTGCGTATCACGCTGCACCGGACCGGAGTGGAACAATGGCGGCGGCGCGCGAAAAGCGACACGCCTCGCGGAGTGCGGCGTTGCGTTCCAGGGAGCATGGAGACACAACGACACGAGACACAGACACAACGACACTACATGGCGCCGGCGCAAGTCCGTGGCGTCGGCGACGAAGGAGGGCAGCCCGGGACGCGACCGTTCAGCAGAAATGCGACACACACTCGGACGCACACCACGAAAAAGCGGCGTGGCGTCCCCCCCCGGAGAGGGCGACGTCACGCCGCGCAGAATGCGTCAGCTCGGGGAGTCGTCGCCCCAAGCCGTCACGTGTTCATCAACAGACGCCGTCTTTCTTGAAGTGGAAGACGCCCCAAGCGAGCCAGCCATTGCTGCCGCCATCCACCCAATGCTGCAGACCTTTTTTCATGCGCTCGACGTACTCTGCGCTGACTTTGTCGAGCAGTTCGGCTTCGCGGGACTCCATCTCCTTGAGCACGCGACCGTAATGGACAGGAAGATTGGCCGTCATGTCGAAGAATTCCGTGGTCGTGAAACCGAGCTTCCTGGCGGTCTGCTGGTAGAAGCCGGGGGACCCCAGGGTGGACAGGTGGATGCGATCCAGGATGGGCTGAAGCACGCCCTCGGGGCACTCGTCAGCCTGCATGGGATCGGTGAAGACCATCTCGCCGCCGGGCTTGAGCACGCGGGCCGCTTCAGCGAGGACCTTTTCGCGTTCGCCGCTATGGAGGATGGCGTCCTGGGACCAGACCACATCGAAGGTGGCGTCGGGGTAGGGGATGTCTTCGAAGCTGCCGTCCACCACCTCGATCGAGTCGGCGAGTCCCTGCTCGGCGGAGAGCTGCTGATTACGGCAGTTCTGCTCTTCGCTCAAGTTGAGACACACCACATGGCAGCCGTATTCCTTGGCGAGAAAGCGGGCGGCGCCGCCATAGCCTGCGCCGAGATCGATGACTCTGGCGCCCGGCTTCAGGCACTGCAGCTTCTCGGCCATGATCTCCACCGTGTTGCGGCTGGCGTCGAAAATGGGTTGGTCCGGCGTCTCGTAGAAACCGACGTGGATGTCCTCGCCGCCCCAGATGGTGAAGTAGAAGGTGTCAGCGTCGCTGGAATTGTAGTAGGAGCGCGCCGTCTCGACAACCTTGCAGTAATCTTTCTGCATCAAATGTATCTCCTTCTCAGGCGATGTATTGCTTTTCCGCAAAATGGATGTAGAAATCCGGATCTTCTTCGCGATGGGGGTCCTTGAAGTCCGCAAACGTCTCGATGCGTTGGAAGCCCACCTGTTCCATGAGGTCGCGGAGATACTCCAGACGCAGAGGGAACATGTTCAGGAAGAACTCGGAATCGTCCGCGAAGGTGTACTTGAACCGCGCAAGGCCGTCGTCCACATGGTCTGGTTCCGCACAGACGCCATCGCCGCAGTAGTAGTACTTGTGCTTGGAAGTGTAGCCGTTGTCCAACATGCCGTCGTAGTTGCGCTGATCCAGAACGAGCAAGCCATCGTGAGAGAGCGCGGCGTAGAACTCCGCCAACGCCTTGCGGCGGTCGCGTTCCTTGAAAAGATGGGTGAAGGAGTTGCCGAGACAGATGACGGCGTCGAACTCGCCATGGACGTTCTGGTTGAGCATGCGCCAATCAGCTTGGATGGTGTGGAGGATGTGGCCGCGGGCTCTGGCGTTTTCGAACGCCTTGGCCAGCATGGCGGGGCTGCCGTCAGCACTGACGACATCGAACCCGGCTTCGATGAGCCGCACGGAGTGAAAGCCGGTGCCGGTGGCGACGTCCAACACGCGCTCGACGCCGCGATCCTTCAACTGCTGAATGAAGAAATCGCCTTCGCTCTGGGCGCGGGAGTCCCAGTCGATAAGCTCGTCCCATTTCTCCACGAAGGTGGGCACGTACTCCTTGATGAAGTTGTCCGTGTTCCGCATCTTGAGAGGGTTCTCGCCAAAGCACTGGTTTTGCGGTTGAAATGACATGACGTCAACTCCTTAATGCCGACGGGGAACAAGCGCGGCGCACTGGGTGAGGACCATTCCTCCATGCCGCACATATTCCGGGCGTCAGCAGAATTGCATACGACCTGCCCAACACACGAGAGACAGCACGAGAACGCCTCGCGCCGCGTCATGCCCGGGGGCCATATGGTGACATCGCTCGGGGCCGGTTGCGCTGGCCCGCGTATCGTCTGGTCACGCGAACGCGCGAGCAGACCGTTTGGCGGACCCCGTCAGACCCGGAGGGAGGGGAAAGGAGGTCCGTGTGCGCCAAGGAGTGAGCGTGCGAACGCTTCTCAGCAAGTTGGCGCGGGCGACCGAAGAAAATGCAGTCTTCGGGACGACTCGAGAGCTATAGCTGTTTTCGAGACGCACCACAGTAGGTAAAAGATCGGTACAATCTTGTCAAACCGAATGGTGTCAACCAGTTATGGCACAGAAACCGTCGTGACGACGCAGCAGACCACAGGAGCTGCGCCCTTGCGCGAAGGGAGCGCGACATGTCCGGTTTGCTGCGTCATACGCCGTTTTTTGCGCGCTATCCTCCGCCAACGCCATGATGACACGCACGCCGCCGAATAAAATTCATCAAGCTGTCACATTCGCTCACCCCGGACACTTTCCGAGGCGGCGGGCTTTGCTGACGTGACGGAGACCAACACTCACAGGCCGAACGCAAAGCTCGTTGTCAGGCTTGCATGGCGAGCGCATCGAAGCTCGCGCACGGAAGGAACGCGGCGGTCAAGTCCGCAACGCCGGCTTCGCTGCGTGCATCAGCCGTGAAACACGCCAAGCGAACCAGGCGTGGCGAGTGATGGAAGGATGTGAAACAGAGACGCGTCGCGTAAAGCAATCACGTCGATGAGGGCTGCACGGCTTGGCGGATGAGCTCCCAGAGAGCTTCCTTGCCTTCGCCGGTGACGCTGGAACAGAAGAGCGGCGCTGCGCCGGGAAGCGCGGTTTTCCAGTGCTTGCGGGCCTGCGCCCGGGCCTTCTGGTTGCACTTGTCCGCTTTGGTAAGCACAGGAAGCACGGGGATGCGGTGCGCGTGGAGATACTCCAGAAGCTCCAGGTCCAGCCGCTGGGGTTCATGGCGGCTGTCCAACAGAGAGACGACGCCCCGCAGGCCGGGTGTCTGGGTAAGGTAGGCGTGCGTCAGCGCGGCCCACTTCTCGCGCTCCGTCTTGGCGCACTTGGCGTAGCCGTAGCCGGGCAGGTCCACCAGGACGAAGTCCCCCGGCGTGACAGCGAAGAAATTGAGGCTGCGGGTCTTGCCTGGCGCGCTGGAGACCCTGGCGATATTCTTGCGCCGTCCGGCAAGGCTGTTGACCAGGGAGGACTTGCCCACGTTGGAGCGACCCGCCAAGGCGATCTGCGGGGCCTCTGCCAGGCCGGCTTCCTTGAGCTGACCCAAAGTGAAGACGGTGTGCGTGAGCGTCAGAGTGGGGTGCATGAACCCATCCTACGTCAAAAAAATTGTCTTGACAAATTCTAGAGCCAAAGCGCAGAAAAGGGGGGCCGTGCGCGCGTCGAGACGTCATTCAAAACGGCGGACGTCGAAGCTCTCGCATACGCGCACGCCGCCGCCCAAAACCGCCCGTTCCGCCCGCACCGCCTTTCCCAGGGAGCAGACACACCGCATGGCCGCCACCCCCACCTTCACCGTGCTCGTGTTGAACGGGCCCAATCTCGGCCACCTGGGCACACGTCAGCCGGAGATCTACGGCGCGCAGACCATGGACGTCGTGCCCCGCTTGGTGCGGGAGTTGATGGGCGAGGTTGCGGACGCCATCGCGCTCCAGTTCCATCAAGCCAACAGCGAAGGCGCGCTTATTGACAGGCTGGAGCAGGCCTGGAAAGAAGGCGTGGACGGCGTGGCCTTCAACGCTGGCGCGTACACGCATACGTCCCTGGCCATTGCAGACTGCCTGGCGTGGACCAAGCTGCCGTGCGTGGAGGTTCACCTCTCCAACATCTGGGCGCGGCCCGAGCCCATCCGCCACCAGAGCATGATGGGCGCACACGTGCGCGGCGTCATCGCCGGCTTCGGCGTTCTGAGCTACGCCTTGGCCATCCAGACCCTCTACGTCGGGCGCGCTGGCGGCACATCCTGAATATCACCAAGGAGCTGAAATAACATGTTTTCCACAAAAGACTTCAAGAACGGCTTGAAAATAGAATGGGACGGCGTGCCCTACGAAATCGTGGAGTCCCAACATTACAAGCCCGGCAAAGGCGGCGCTTTCGTGCGCACCAAGCTGCGCAACATGCTCACCGGCCGCATCGTGGAGAACAACTTCCGCTCCGGGGAGAAAGTCGGCAAACCCGACATGGAAACACGCACCATGCAGTTCCTCTATCGCGAAGGCGCGGACTACGTCTTCATGGACCTCAGCTCCTACGAACAAATCAACATCTCCGAGGAACAGACGAGCGGCAAAGGCGGCTTTCTCAAGGACGGCGCCGAAGCCAAAGTGCTGCTTTACAACGGCCAGCCCCTGGACCTCGACATCCCCGCCTCCGTGGTGCTGACCGTGACGGAGACAGAGCCCGGCGTGAAGGGCGACACCGTTTCCAGCACCTTCAAACCCGCCACGCTGGAGACCGGCCTCGTCATTCAGGCGCCGTTGTTCATCAACGAGGGCGACTCCGTGAAGGTGGACACCCGCTCCGGAGAATACCTGGGCCGCGAGCAAGGCTGACGCGTGTTCCCACGGCGCAACGCTGTCCGGCTCGCCAGAATGCGCAGCGGTCGCCGCGCCGCCGCAGGGTCTGCGCCCGGGACGGAGTTCCGCTCCACCGAGGCATTCCCTCGGGAGAGGAGGGCGGAAACCGTCGCGCCGGCGTCGTCCGCACGCCACGGAAACCGACGACGATGGCGCCCGGTCCATACGCGCCATCCAACCTGCCCACGCGACGCAATTCGGGCGGCGCGCGCCGTCTAGGCGCCGGCCGTCGGAGTCCTTGATGGAGACTTCCAGACAGACCAACGCCCTCGGCCGGGATCTGCTCGGCCTTGCGTCCACCTTCCTGGCGTGTTTCACGCTGTTGGCGGTGGTCACCCACCACCCCCACGACCCTGGCTTGAACCAAGTCGTTTCGCCGGGCGCGCCCATCCACAATGGCGGCGGTCTGCCTGGGGCGTATCTCGCCAGCATCCTTGTGGATCTTTTCGGCGTGGCAGCCTACTTGTGCCCTGCGGCGTTGCTGCTCTTTGCGCTGAAAACCTTCATCCGTCGCTTGCACTTTCCCTGGTGGCGCTGGGTGGGTTTCGCGCTATTCACCGTGGTGACAGCCGCTTTCGCCGCGCCCGGCGACGCCTCCGGCAGTGGTTTCGCCATCGGCCGGGTGCACGGCGGAGGGTTCATCGGCGGTTTCCTGTCGGACACATTGCGGTATGTCCTGGGCAGCGTCGTGGCGGCGTTGCTGGGAATCGTGGGCCTGCTTGCGTCGGTGCAGCTCATGCTGGGCAGGTTATGGGAAAACGCGCTGGCCCCTGTCATTTCGCCCGTCGTTTCCCGTGTGCGCGACGTGAGGGCCAAACGCGCCGAACGCCAACGCCGCAAGAAGCGGCTCCAACAGCTCATGGAGCAGCTGGAGGCCAGCGGCGAAGATCCCGACCGCGCCGCCGCCATCCTGGATGCGGAACTCGGCGGCGGGCTTTCTGCGGGGTCGTCTGTTCCGCGAGAAGACCCAACCGCTGAAGACGCGCCCCAAATCCCCAGGGCGACAACGCCGGTCATGTCCGAGTCGTCCGCCCCGCCGGCAATTGATGAAAACACCCCTGTGGAAGCCCTGGTTTCCCGTGTGACGCCACAGGAAGCCCCCGTGGACAGGGCCCCCGAAGCGGTCCGCGACGGGCGCCCAGACGTCCCGAACCATCCCCCCACCACTGCGCCGCGCGCCCTTGCTGGCGAGGCTGGCGAGGCTGGCGAGCCTGACGCGATGAACGAGCCTGACGCGATGGGCGAGGCCCGTCCCTCCGTCACGGCGACGCCGCAAGCGCTGTCGCTCCCCCAGCGTGAAACCTCCCACACCGAGGCTGCTGCGCCTGCGCCACATGAAGCGCGCGCCGAGTCCCCCGCAGAGCATGCCGAGCTCTTCGACGAGGATCTTTTCAGCACGGTGGAGGAAGACCCCGAGCCAACGCACGTCCCGTCCTCGCCTCAGGAAGCGCGCGGCGGTCGAGACGTGGTGGCGGAAGCGGAGATCAACCCCGACGCGGACCTGCGCGGGAGCGCGCCGCCCAGCGCGCGGAGCCTGCGCCGGCTGGAGCTGCCCACGAAGGACCTGCTTGCAGCCATCGAGGTGACGCCCCGCGCTGCCTCCCACGAGGAGCTGACGCGTCAGGCCCAGGCGCTCACGACCACCCTGGCGGACTTCGGCGTGCAGGGCGAGGTGACGAACATCCGGCCCGGCCCCGTGGTCACCTGCTTCGAATACAAGCCTGCGCCGGGGGTGAAAGTCAGCAAGATCGCAAACCTTTCCGACGATCTCGCCCTGACGCTGAAGGCCATGGCCGTCCGCATCGAGGCGCCGATCCCCGGCAAAGACGCCGTGGGCATCGAGATTCCCAGCAAGTTCAGGCAAGTGGTCCACTACCGGGACGTGCTGGAGTCCTCCGCTTTCCGCGACTCCGAATCCCTGCTGACCCTCTGTCTGGGCAAGGACATCGAAGGGGAGCCATGTGTGGCGGATCTCGCCAAGATGCCTCACCTGCTGGTGGCAGGCGCCACGGGCATGGGTAAATCGGTCTGCCTGAACGGCCTCATCCTATCCATGCTCTTCAAGGCCAAGCCCTCCCAGGTGAAGATGTTGCTGGTGGACCCCAAGCGCATCGAGCTGGCGGTCTATGCGGATTTGCCGCACCTCATTCACCCTGTGGTCACGGAGATGAATCTGGCGAAGAACGCCCTGGAGTGGGCCGTGCACGAGATGGACCAGCGCTACCAGGCCATGGCACAGCTCGCGGTTCGCAACATAGCGGGATACAACGCCAAGATTGCGACCCTGGATCATGCCCGACGCGTCGTGCTTGACCGACCGGAGCCCATGCCCTATCTCGTCATCATCATCGACGAGCTCGCTGATCTGATGCTCACGGCGGCCAAGGAAGTGGAGATGTCCATCGTCCGGCTTGCGCAGCTTGCGCGCGCGGCCGGCATCCACATGATTCTCGCCACACAGCGGCCCAGCGTGGACGTGGTCACCGGTCTGATCAAAGCGAACTTCCCGTGTCGCATCTCCTTCCAGGTCACTTCCAAGCACGATTCGCGCACCATCCTGGACAGCGTGGGCGCGGAACACCTTCTGGGCAAAGGCGACATGCTCTTCAAGCCGAGCGGCGGCAAACTCCAGCGGCTCCACGGCGCCTACGTCAGCGATGAAGACGTCCACGCCGTGGTGGATTTCTGGAAGCGACAGCAAAAGCCCGAGTACTCCATGGACTTCTCCGAGTGGAGCGCCGACGGCGAGGAGGAGGGCGTGCTCGAAGGCGGCCCCGGGGAGATGGACGGCGACCCCAAGTACAGGGAAGCCGTGGACTTCGTCACCTCCCAGGGGAAGGCTTCCATCTCGCTGTTGCAACGCCGCTTCCGCATCGGCTTCAACCGCGCCGCCCGCTACATCGAACAGATGGAGCTGGACGGCTACCTCGGGCCGGCGGACGGCAGCAAACCCCGCGTCGTCCTCCGCGGCCGGGAGGAATGACCCATGCGCAGACTGCTTCTCGCACTCCTCTGTATTGCAGCGTTCGCCTTGTGGCAGCTCACGGCGGGAGCCCCCCGCGCCGCCGCGCAGGAACCCTTCGTGGGCGAGGCTCCGCGCGAACTGCTGGACCGCATCCAGTCTCGTTATGAAGCGTTGGAAGGCTTCCGCGCCGAGTTCGACCAAGTGCTCATCAACAGCGTGAGCAAGGAACGCGACGAACGCGCCGGCGTGCTCTCTTTCGAGAAACCGGCCTTCTTCCGCTGGGAGACGCGCGATCCCGAGCCGGAGCTGCTCATCGCCAATGAAGACGTCGTCTGGGATTATTACCCGGACGAGGGTGTGGCCTACAAGTATCCCGTGGAGGACCTGCTGGGCTCCAAGACCATGCTGCGCTTTCTCGCCGGGCAGGCCGAGCTGGAGGAGGACTTCTTCATCACCCGCCTCTCGGACCCGGAAACTCCCGGCATGGTGAAGCTGGACCTGACCCCCAAGGAGCCGGAACCCTCCCTGGTGCAGGCGTACATCTGGGTGGACCCCGGCGACGGCCTCTTCCGGCGCATCACTCTTGTGGATTTCTACGGCAACGAGAACCGCCTGGTCTTCAAGTCCATCGCAGTGAATCCGACCCTGCCGGAGGCGCATTTCACGTTCGACCCGCCTGCCGACGTGGAGATTTTCGACAACACCATCGGCAGCGAGCTGCTTGCCCCGCCTGACCCCGGCGAGGCCGTCCAGTCTCAGGAGCTGAGGGATTGATGGTCGCTTCGGCGTCCCGCCGTCGCCGATGGAGCCACGTGCGCCGCGTAACGCTTGCGCTGACCCTCGCGTGTGTTCTGGGATGGACATGGCTCACGGCATGGCCTTCCAACGGAGCTGGCCCTTGGGCAGCCCTCGCCGCCGAATCCACGCAGACAAGACCTTCGGGGCACGCGGCGGCTCCACTGCAGCACACGCCCTCGGAGCCGCTGACGCAGGAGGAAGCAGCCGCGGTTCATGCACGGTTTCTTGCTACGCACGAGGCGATCGCCACAATGGCAGTGGACTATGAATTCCGCGCGGCCAGCAAGCCGACGCCGGTCACCGGCCGTCTGGAGCTGGTGAAGCCTGCGCGAATGCGCTTGGAAGTGCGCGACGAGGCTGTCACTGTCTACCTGTTGCATGAATCGGGGCAATGGGACGTCTTTCCCGAGGAGGGCAAGGCGTTCGAATACAGCCCGGACACCGCCCGACTACCGAAGACAGCCTACGAAGTCTTCCGGGAGTTACGGCTCTACGCAAAATATCTCAGCCTGAGCGGCGGCCGCCGTGAGGCGGATGGGCGCGTACGGTTGACGCTCCATCCTGTTCAGCAGGTGGGCGACGTCTCCCGCCTGGAGCTCGTTTTGGAGGAATCCTCGGGGCGCGTCCGGGAAGTTCAAGCTTTGGCCGCCGGGGGAACGCCTGTGATGGCGCTGACCATGGGGCCGTACGATTTGGACGCGGACTTGCCCGAATCGCGGTTCTTGCCGGGGCCGGAGGTGCAGGCGCTCACTCCGCTTACCGAGCGGGAATTCCTCAACCCGCAGGATTGAGCCGACGGGGCCGGCCAGCCTGAGACCGCGGCGTTGGACTGACCCAGGCCGCACGAGGCGGCTCCTGTGGGGCCTCCACGTCCCGCTTGCAACGGGGGACCGCCTTGCGGTTGCTCACCACGGAAGCGCCCACATCCTCTGCATGCCGCCATGGATCGTCATATATTCCAAAATACTAACGTCGGCGTTAAACGTTTAACGTCGACGTTATGTAAACGGGCTCGCATGACGCCTCCGTATCGGCCTCGCCGCAGATTGCGCCTCGAGCGGGAGAAGGGCGTCTCCCCCCGAATTCCACACGATATCCACATCCCCTGACGCGCGCAGACTTACCTAAACGACGAATTGAGCTGTGCTTGTTATGACACGATCTACCGAGCCGCCAGACACCATCAGATGGGACGCCGCTGTCAGGGCAGTGCAGGGTCGCCTGGTCACTGCATTCCGTCTCCACGCTCAGGCCTGCAATCGTGTATGCCGCCATGGATCATCATATATTCCGAAATACTAACGTCGGCGTTAAACGTTTAACGTCGACGTTATGTGAACGGGCTCGCATGACGCCTCCGTATCGGCCTCGGCGCAGATTGCGCCTCGAGCGGGAGAAGGGCGTCTCCCCCCGAATTCCACACGATATCCACATCCCCTGACGCGCGCAGACGATGTGACGCCGCAGCAGACCACGACGTTAAACAGCCACGCACGCCATGTTTGGGTATGATCGAACGGCAGCTAGGGCAGGTGGATGGCGAAGTCGTCGTCCAAGGGCAGGAAGGGGTTCCAGGCGATCTCCCAGAGGTGGCCATCCGGGTCGGCGACATAGCCGGACCGCCCGCCCCAGAAGACATCCTGCGCGGGCTTCACCACCTCGCCGCCAGCCGCTTCGGCCTGTGCAAGAACGAGCGCCACGTCTTCCTTCCGACGCACGTTCTGCGCCAGCGTCACTCCGCGGAAGGGCGCGGCCTCGGCGTGAGCGCGTTCCCTCTCCGTGGCGTTCGGCCAGATGTCTTCGGCCAAGGCGTCCACCGGGTAGAGCGCCAAGGCCATGCCGCCCAACGGGTAGAAGACGATGTGCTCGTTGCTGGCGGCGCTGGGTTCGCATCCCAGAGCCTCGTAAAAAGCCCGGGACTTGGCGAGATCCGCCACGCCAAGGGTGACGATGTGAATGCGGGGCTGGAAACAAGGCGTCCGGGTCAAATCAAACCTCGTGTATCACTTGAACTGTACGCTGCGTTATCGACTCCTCGAGCGCTTGTCGCAACGGAGTCCAGTCGGCGCAGGGCGTCATGCATCGGGAAGCGCCGCCAGACGTCGCAGCGCCCGGCTCTCCTCGAACGTCAGCGGCCGGCAAGCTCCCGGCGGCAGGTCTGCCAACGTCAAGTCCGCCATCCCAACCCGCACCAGTCGGGAGACGCTCAACCCCACGTCGCGGCACATACGCCGAATCTGTCGGTTCACTCCCTGGCGCAGCACCATTTCCAGTTCGGTTTCGGTCGCCTCGACGGCGCGAACGGAGACCGCCACCGGCGCAAGATGGTCCCCTTCGGCGAGGGTCATCCCGCGGCGCATGAGCGCCAGCATGGCCTCGGTCACCGCGCCGTGCACGCGGACATGGTAAATCTTCGCGTGCCCATGGCTGGGGTGCAGCAGCCGGTGGGTGAGCTCGCCATCATTGGTGAGCAGAACAAGCCCTTCCGAGTCGGCGTCGAGACGACCCACGGGATAGAGCCGCTCCACGCGCATGGACGGTGGAAGAAGATCCAGCACGGTGCGGCGTCCCTGAGGGTCGCGGACGGTGCTGACCACGCCCCGAGGCTTGTGACAGAGCACGTGGAGGCGCGCCTTGGCGGCCTCCTCGAAAGGAGAGACAATGGCCGCGCCGTCCACGGAGATGTGCTGCGATGGTCCCACGGGTTGGCCGGGAACGGCGGGAAGCCCGTCCACGGTGACGCGTCCTGCTGCGATCAACTCGTCCGCACCGCGCCGGGACGCGACGCCGGCTGCAGCCAGCGCCTTGTTCAGTCGCATGGTGTTCGAAGGAATGGTGCTCGGACGCGTGGCGTCCCGGTCCCTGGGGGGCGAAGGCTCGGGGGAGGGCGACGCCGCAGCCTGTTCCTGTCGTGCAGACTGCGCTTGCCCTTCCGGCTGTCGCCTGGGCGGACGACGCCTGGCCGGTTTGCGGGATGCCGTCGATCGCGGCGCCGCCGAGCGGTCAGCGTGTCGTTTCTTCATGGGAATGGAATACGGCCGGATCCGTCGTCCGGAGCAGGGCGTCCACGAGTCAAGCCGTCCATGAGTCTAAGGCGTGATGAGCTTGCCCGCAAGCTGAAGGCTCGTCACCACATCCAGCATGTTGGTGGTCTGCCCCACGGCGCGGCGTTCAGCCAAGCCGAAGTGCTCCAGGCACGTGCCGCAGACGAGCACCTCGGCGCCGGCGTCTTCCAACGCCTTGAGATGCGCAAAGGCGGGGTGCTCCTCGACGGCGAGGCGGACCGCGCCGTTGACGCAGACCACGCGCCAGAGCGCTTTACCCAGCTCCGGCAACGTGGCAAGAAAATTCTGCATGAGCTTGCCGCCAAGGACGTCGTCGCCGCGGCCGATGGTCTCCGCCGTGAGGAAAACCACGCAGCGTACGCCGGCTGCGGCCAGTGCGTCCGCGTTCATGAGCTCGCAGCCGTCCGCATCGACCGGGGAATACGTCTCCGCGTCGCGGGCGGCGGAGAGGGTGTAGATGCCGGCCTCCAGCGTCTGGGTGACGCCAAACCCTTGACTCTGCAGGAAGCGGGTGACGTTCTGCGCGGCGGCGTCGTTGTCCACGACGATTTCGAGATGCGCAGGCGAATCGTCTTCCAGACGGCGCTTGCAACGCAGCACGGGTTGGGGGCAGGGCAGACCGGTGCAATCCAGAGGTGTAGCCATGAGACGGGCTCCTGAGATGAATTTCGAAACGAACATCTTTCAGATTGCAGACCCTGGCGAGAAAAGCAACCTTGGCGCCCCCACGGCGGGCGACAACGCGCCAGCGCACTCGTACAGTTTTACCGTACTTCCATGCGCATGATCCGTCTCATTCTCCGCACCTTCCGCAAGCTGCGGACGGCGGCGCTCGTGGGGCTCGTGGGCGCGTCGCTCACATTGGCGGTCTGCGCGCTCTTCGTGATCCGACCGAACCTCATGGTCTACATGGAGTACAAACTCTACGACATCCTTCTGCAGCGAACCCATCATAACGCGACCTCCGGCGTCCCCATCGTGGTGGACCTGGATGAAGCGACCTTGCAGGAGTATGGGCAGTGGCCCTGGCCGCGCTATCGCGTGGCGCTGCTGCTTGCGCGACTCAAGGAGTCGGGCGTTCGCGCCGTGGGGCTGGACGTCGTCTTTGCGGAACCGGACCGCACCAGCCCGGATGTCCTGCTTCGGGAGCTCAAGCGGGATCTGCGGGTGGAAGCGCGCATTCAAGGGCTGCCGCCTCAATTGATGGACAACGACGCCGTGCTCGCCAATGTCCTCCAGGCAGGCCCCTACGTGCTGGGGCGACACTTCTTCACGGCGGACCGCGCCCTCGACAAGCAGTCCGATAAAAACGTACAGCGCCCGACGCACACGCTCCCGCACGCGTTTCTCTTCCTGCCGGACGTGGACCAGCGCCACAGCCTGGCGCGCATCGCCAACGCGAGCGCAGCGACCTTGAACCACAAACGCCTGCGGGAAGCAGCCACCGCTGCGGGCTTCTTCACCACCAGCATGGACTGGGACGGCATCTTGCGACGCACGCCGCTCTTCATGCGCCACGGCGGGGAGCTCTATCCCTCGCTGGCGCTGGCGACCCTGGCGCGCGCGCACGGCGAGGCGTTGCCCACAGCCTTGATTCACATGGACGAAAACGGCGTATTCGCAATGGAATTCAAAGGGTTGCGCATCCCTCTGGACGCTTCGGGCAACCTCCTTCTGAAGTTTCGCGGACCACGCCGCACCTTCCGATACGTGAGTGCAGGGGACGTGCTGGCGCAGCGCTACGCAGACGGCGGCCTTGAAGGGAAAATAGCGCTGGTGGGGAGCTCCGCCAGCGGACTGATGGACCTGCGTTCGACCCCGCTGGACCCTGTCTACCCCGGGGTGGAGACCCATGCGACCATCATCGACATGCTGTTGCAGCGGGACTTCATCGCAAGGCCGTCCTGGGCGTGGGGCGGGGAGCTTCTCGCCACGGCGGCAGTGGGGTTCGTTTTTACCGTACTTCTTGCCGTGACGCGCGCTCGGTTCGCCCTGGCGCTGGCCCTGGGCAGCGGCTACGCCATGTGGCGCGGCGCAGTCTGGTGCATGGAGCAAGGCTGGCACGTCTCCCCGCTGTTCCCCATGCTGGTCCTTGGGCTGGTCTTCCTCGGCCTGACCATGATGCGCTTCTGGCGGGAGGAAACCCAAAAGCGTTTCTTCAAGACGGCCTTTTCCAGCTACGTGGCGCCAGCGGTGGTGGAACAACTGGCGGAGGCGCCGGAACGGCTCTCCCTGACAGGCGAAGAGAAGCAGATATCCATACTTTTCACTGATCTGCGTGGCTTCACCTCTCTGAGCGAAACCCTCACCCCGCAACAGCTGAGCGCCTTGCTGCACGCCTACTTCACCCCCATGACGGAAATCATCACCCAGCGCATGGGCACGGTGGACAAGTTCATCGGCGACGCCATCATGGCGTTCTGGAACGCCCCCCTGGACGTGTCGGACCACCAATGCCGCGCAGTGGAAGCCGCCGTGGCCATGGCGCACGCACTGAAAACGCTTAACCCCAGCCTCCAACGCGAGTACGGCGTTACTTTACGGATCGGCGCTGGCGTCCACTGCGACACCGTGCGCGTAGGCAACATGGGTAGCAACAACCTCTTCAATTACACCATCATAGGTGACGGGGTGAACCTCACGTCACGACTGGAGGGACTCACCAAGTTCTACGGCGTCACCATATTGATGAGCGAACATGTGGCCGCGTGCGCGCACGGCCATGTGGCGTCCTTCGAGGTGGACACCGTCCGCGTGAAAGGCAAAGCACAGTCCGTGACCATCTTCGCGCCCCGACTGGACGAGAGCGACGAAGAGGTCAACGACCACAAGGAAGCCCTGGAGATGTACAAGCAACACGCATTCGAACGCGCCTTGACCCGGTTCACGCGTCTGCAGGAAAGCACGGGCCGCCGGCTGTACACGGTCTATGCCGAACGATGTCGCTATCTGCGCGCCAACCCGCCGCAGGAAGGTTGGGACTCGGTCTTCAGCCACGAGAGCAAATGACGCGCCCCCTGGTTTCCAAGTTCCCCATTTTCAGCAGTCCAGCAGCTCCGATATCTCAAGCGCCACACAACTTCCAGGCACGAGACAGCACCTCGCCCGAGCCAGAGCCGCCCCAAGGCGATGACAGAACGGCGAGACACATCTCGGCGAAGACTTTGCCACTCGGTGCGCGACCCGAATGGCGCGAGACGCAGCCCTTGCGCGCACGCCCATTTTAGTCTCATAATGTAAATTATGTTAACTTTAGTCCGTCAGCTTGCACGTCTGCGGCGCTTGACCGCACCGCCAGTTTCCCGCCTCGACCACCTCTTCGGGTGTATTCCGGGAGCCCCCTTCCGTATTCCGGTCCGGAGGCTCCACCATGGATGGCGCCTGCTTCCGCACATGCCGTGCGTCGAGGTCGGCCGTCACGCATGTTGCGCGGCTCTTTGCGACCCAGGCAAACCTGCGGGACAACTCGACGCAGCACACGACACGCCTTGACGGCGCTCCCGCTTCTCTGGGATGACGGACGCAGCATCTCCCACCACGAGCAACCCCACACCACACACGCCCATGCTCTCATCAGTTTATGGAACGACCCGCCGCCGCGCCGAACTCTGGGAAGCCCTGGCGCGCGACGCCCACCATTTCGAAGTGAAGACAGCCGAGGCCGCCAAGCCGCTACGCGCCTTCGTCCATGGCCTTCTGGACTACAGCCCCTTGTGGCTGCGCGGCCTCTATGCCGTGCGAAGGGTCGCGGCGCGGCCTCTGGGCGTCACCTTGCCGGGAATCACCGAGCGGCGCGATCCTGCCACCGTTTCGACGCAGCACGCTGTCGCGGGTGATGAAGCCCTCGACCCATACTTCGAGCCGGGGGCGACGGTGGGTCCATTCGTGGTGGAGGACGCGCAACACGGCGTCTTCTGGCTGGGCCGCGCCGAAGACGCCACGCTTACGGCGCGCATGGCCGTGGCCCAGACCTCTCCACCCACGGCTGCGCCCGACGCCATCCGCCGTTTCGAGGTGGCCACCGCCGTGCGCTTCAAGCACGCAGGCGGCCGGCTCTATTTCACTGCGGTGAAACCCTTCCACCATCTGGTGCTGGACGCCATGCTGCGTCACGCGGCGCGTTCGCCAGCGCATTCCGATTCGTAGAGGTCGCCATGCTCCAGGCTTTGATCTACTGGGCGCTGCTCATCCCTCTGGCCATCGCCAACGGCGTGCTCCGTGAGTCGACCTACGGCAAACGCATGGGTGAACGTGCGGCGCATCAGCTCTCCACAGTGCTGGGCATCGTCCTCTTCGGCTGCTATTTCCTGGTGCTGAGTCGCCACTGGGCCATCGAAGACGCCGGCGCGGCGTGGACCTGGGGCGGTCTGTGGCTGGCGCTCACCGTGGCTTTCGAATTCGGTTTCGGACGATGGGTGGGCGGCCATTCGTGGTCGAAACTGCTCGGCGACTACAACATCCTCAAAGGCCGCCTCTGGCTGCTGATGCTGCTCTGGACCGGCCTGGGGCCGCGGCTGATCCATGCGCTCGGCGCACGGCCTGCATGAGGAATCGGCTTCCGGGGCGAGTCGGTACGGAAAGCCGCCCTCTCCCATGACGTCCTGAAGGAGACGGCGCCCTACCCGGCCACCTTTTTCCAGTCCGCAAGGAATTTCTCCAGCCCTACGTCCGTCAACGGGTGGGAGGCGAGCTGTTCCAGGACCTTGAAGGGCACGGTGATGACGTCCGACCCCATGAGCGCGGCCTCCACCACGTGCATGGGGCTGCGTGCGCTGGCGGTGAGCACCTTGGTGGGGAAATCGTAGTTGCGGTAGATGGCGATGATCTGGCCGATGAGGTCCATGCCCTCGGTGGAGATGTCGTCCAGACGGCCCACGAAGGGGCTGATGTACGTGGCCCCGGCCTTGGCCGCCAACAGCGCCTGGCTGGCGGAGAAACACAAGGTCACGTTGGTCTGCACGCCGGCTTCGGCAAGCTGCCGCACGGCCTTCAGCCCTTCCAGCAGCATGGGGATCTTGACCACCACGTTGGGCCCGAACTTCACCAGTTCGCGCGCTTCGGCGAGCATGCCCTCGGCGTCCGTGCTCACCACTTCCAGGCTCACGGGGCCGTCAACTGCATGCACGATCTTCTGGCATTGTTCGCGCCAGTCGCCGCCTTGCTTGGCGAGCAGGGAGGGGTTGGTGGTGACGCCGTCGATGAGGCCGTATGCTTGGGCCTGCTTGATCTCGTCGAGGTTGCCGGTGTCGAGAAAGAATTGCATGGCGAACTCCCCGCTGCAGGTGGTCGTGGGTGGTGAAGACGCGCCCGGTGCGCGCCGTCGGGCGCACTCGCGCTTGGTTCCATGGTACCTGAACACAACCGGTGAAGGCAACCACCCGCGGAAAGCTCGCGTCACGAAAGCGCTCCCGCCTTGCGATGAAGACGCAGCAGCGTCACTCGCCGTGCATGCATGAAGCCGCGCCTCGTCCAAGGGGGAGTCAGGCGTCGTCGGCAGTCTTGCCTTCCTTGGCGGCTTCGGCCACCTCGGGTTTGGCGCCGATCTCCTTCAGGTATTTGTCGCGGCATTCATAGCTGCAGAAGGAGTGCACCTGCTCGCCGGATTTCACGCGGAATTCGCCCGCCGGCGAGACATAGGCCCCGCAGACGGGATCCTGCACCAGATCGCCGCAGGCGGCTTGTTTGGCTTGTTCCTTCTCCGCTGCTTTCTTCTTCTTTTTCTGATCGTTGTCGAACATGCGGAAGAGCAGGAAGCCCGCGGCTATCAGCACGATGAATTTCCACATGGAGTCAGCCTCCTGTCGTCCCGGCAGCGTCGCGCGCCCCGGGAGCTGGTTGATGGATGACGTCGCCTTCCACGGCGTGGTCCAGACGGGCCAGCGCCGCTGCGGCGGGTTCGCCCCCGGGCAGCACGAGACCCGGCGCCGCCTCCAGCAAGGGAACAAGGACGAAGGCCCGTTCGCGCAGGCGTGGATGCGGCAACGTCAACGCGTCCGAATGAAGGATATGGTCATCAAACAGGAGCATGTCCAGATCCAGCGGGCGGGGTCCGAAGCGACGCTCGCGGCGGCGGTCACGGCCGTGCGCCCTCTCGATGGCGTGGAGCCGGCCCAGCAACGCATGCGGCGTCAGCGCGGCGTCCCCAGCGAAGCCGGCGACCTGGTTCAGGAACCACGGCTGGTCGCGGTCGCCTTGGGGTTCGGTGCGGTAGACGCTCGACGCCACACCGAAGCGCAGGCCCGGGACAAGCGAGAGAGCCTGCAAGGCGGCGGCGAGGCTCTGCGGCGGGTCCCCGATGGGCCCCGCCGCGTTGGCGCCCAGACTGATATAGATCACAGGGACTTGATGCGCTCCACGGCTTCCATCAAGCGCTCGGTTTCCAACGTCAGGGAGATGCGGAACCACCCTTCCCCGGGCGCGCCGAAGCCGTTGCCCGGCGTCAGCACCACGCCCTTTTCCTGGATCATGCGGGTGACGAACTCCGCGGAGGTCCCGTAGCCCTTGGGCGCTTTCGCCCAGATGTAGAAGGTCGCTTTGGGGTAGACGTACTCGATGCCCACTTCGTCCAGGGCCTTGAGGGCTTCGTCGCGACGCTTCCTGAAGATTTCGCGGGTGGTCTCCACATGAGCGTCGCCGTGACGCAGGGCGGCCACGCCGGCTTCCTGCACGGCCTGGAAGACGCCGGAGTCCACATTCTCCTTCACCTTGCCAAGGCCTGCCACGAGGAACTCGTTGCCCACGGCCATGCCCAGGCGCCACCCTGTCATGTTGTAGGTCTTGGAGAGGGAGTGGAACTCGATGGCGACGTCCTTGGCGCCGTCTATCTCCAGGACTGACATGGGCTTGTCCTTGGGATCGTAGTAGATCTCGGAGTAAGCGGCGTCCTGCAGGAGGATGACTGAGTGCTTGGCGCATTTGGCGACCAGCTTCTCGAAGAACTCCCGCGGCGCCACTTTGGAAGTGGGGTTGTTGGGGTAGTTCACGTAGATCATTTTGGCGCGGTCCCAGTCGGCGTCGGTCACGGCGTCCAGGTCCGGCAGGAAGTCGTTCGCTTCGGTGAGGGGGAGGTACTGCACCTCGCCGCCCAGGAAATTCGCCGCCACGGGAGGCACGGGGTAGTTGGGCGTGCAGACGAGGGTGAGGTCCCCGGGGTTGATGAACGCCAGAGGGAAATGGAAGATGCCCTCCTTGGAGCCGATGAGCGAGACCACTTCCTTCTTGGGATCCAGGGAGACGCCGAACCGGCGGTGATACCATTCCGCCACGGCTTCCCGGAAAGTGAGCAGACCTGCATAGGAGGGGTACTGATGGTTCTTGGGATCGCGGGCTGCTTTGCAAAGCGCCTCGATGATGAAGTCCGGGGTGGGGAGATCATTGTCGCCCACGCCCAGACTGACGATATCCACACCGCGCGCCGCCACCTCGGCTTTCACGCGGTCTATTTCGGCGAAGAGGTAAGGCGGCAGGGTCTGCAGACGTTTGGCGTAGGTGAATTGGGGCATGGGCTCCTCGTGAGGATGAAAGTCTGTGGCGGCGTCGGCTCGCCGGGATGGCCGCCGACGAAACAGTGATCCGGCGCGCATGGCTCCCCTTCAAAACCGCACGCGGACGGCGTCCACGTCCAGGCGGGCCAAATGGCGATGCGACCCCGGCGGGCAGGGGACAGGCTTGCGCGCAGGCGCAGTCCATTGTACACGACCGCCGAAATTCCTAAATGAGCACTCTGACTGCTGTCAACACTCATGTCCTCTTCAACTCCCCCCACTTCGCCCCTCCCCGAGGCCGCCGCGGCCCGTGGCGATTCCGCCGCGTCGGAGGTTGCGCCTTCGCCCCTGGTGGACCGGTACCTCGAACATCTCCTGGTGGAGAAAGGGCTGGCGGAACACACCCTGGCCGCCTACGCCGGCGATCTGCGGGCCTTTGCGGCGTTTCTCGCCGGGGAAACCGCCTCGGCGCACCTTGGCGAGACGACGGCGCCTCTCGCCGTGGAGGACGTCCGCGAAGGAACCTTGACACTCTATCTGATCGCGGAACGCGCGCGCGGCGTGACCTCCCGGTCGCTGGCGCGGCGCATGTCCACCTTGCGGGGCTTCTACGGCTATCTTGCGGCCGAAGGCCTGCTCGCCGAGGACCCCGCGGCCGGCCTGGAGAATCCCAAGCTGCTCAAATCGTTGCCACAGACCCTCACCATAGACGAGGTGGACGCCCTGCTCGGCGTCTGCGACCTGACCACGAAGCTGGGCTTCCGCGACCGTACCATGCTGGAGTTGCTCTATGCGGCGGGACTGCGCGTCTCCGAGCTGGTGGGACTCAAGCCGCTGGACGTGGACCCCGTGGCTGGCGTGGTGCGCGTGTGGGGCAAAGGCAGCAAGGAGCGACTGGCGCCCCTGCATGACGAAGCCGTGGAATACTTCGAGCAATACATCAAGGTTTGGCGATCCCAGTTCTCTCCCGTGGAGGAGTATCTCTTTTTGAATCGCTCAGGACGCGGCCTCTCCCGTGTGGGGGTCTGGAAGCTCATCCGCAAACACGCCGCAGCGGCTGGCGTGCGCAAGGCCATTTCACCCCACACCTTCCGCCACTCCTTCGCGACGCACTTGCTGGAAGGCGGCGCGGATCTCCGCACTGTGCAGCTCTTGCTGGGTCATGCGGACATCGCCGCCACGGAAATCTACACCCATGTCCAGGCGGCGCGTCTGCGCGCAAGCCACCGGGCGCACCATCCTCGCAGTGTCGGCGGCAGCTGAGCCGCCGGGTTCGTCGGGTTCATCGGGTTCGACACAATGCCGTCGCTTTCGCGTCGTGGACGCTGGCGCATCCACTCGCAGCCGCCGGAGGCCCGTCGCTAAATTATAACGTCGACGCCTAACGTTTAACGTTGACGTTATCCTTGCGGATATTTTGCTGATCCACGCCGCTCCCGACGAAGTCGCCGCTTTCGAGCGGATGGGGAGCGGCGTGGCGTCGAGGTTGGCCGCCGGAGGCCCGTCGCTAAATCATAACGTCGACGCCTAACGTTTAACGTTGACGTTATCCTTGCGGATATTCTGCTGATCCACGCCGCTCTCGACGAAGTCGCCGCTTTCGAGCGGATGGGGAGCGGCGTGGCGAAGCGTCAGGGGCGTCAAGACGAACGCTTTCTCCCGGCGCCCTTTTCATGTACACACGGCAGGTGGAACCCGCCGACATTGTACAGCACGTGGAGCCGCGCATTACGCATGTCCAAAAAAACGCAGACCCTCCAGCGCGCGCCGGTGGTCATCACCGCGCACACCAACGCAGACTTCGACTCCTTCGCGGCCATCATCGCCGCCAGCAAGCTCTACCCGGAAGCGGCTCTCGTCTTTCCGGGCAGCCAGGAAGCGACACTCAAGAACTTTTTCATCCAGAGCGCCATCTACCTCTTCAACTTCGTGGACGCGAAAATCATCGACCCGGCGTCCGTGGAGACCCTCGTGGTGGTGGACACGCGCGCGCTCAGCCGGCTCAAGCACGTCCGGCCCGTGCTGGAACGCTGGCGCCGAGGCGATGGCGTCGCCCTCCATGTCTGGGATCACCACCCACCACCCCAAGACCCCGAAGACGACCTCGTCCCGGACGGCGACCCCGAAAAGCTCGACGGCGGCCTCATCCTCCCATGGGGCGCGGCGGCTTCCATACTCGTCACGCAGATCCAGGAACGCGGCCTCGAACTCTCCGCCGAGGAAGCCACCATGATCGGCTTGGGCCTTTATGAGGATACTGGCTCCCTCTCCTTCAGCTCCACCACCACCCACGACTTTCTCGCTGGCGCTTTCCTGCGTTCGCAAGGCATGGACTTGAACGTCATCACGGACCTGCTCCAACGCGACCTCACCGCTGAGCAGATCTCCATCCTCAACGACTTGTTGGAGTCCGCGCAGACCCACGAGATCAACGGCGTCCCCGTGGTCATCGCCGAGGTGACCATGGACGAATACATGGGCGATTTCGCGCTCCTTGCTCACAAGCTCCTGGATATGGAAAACATCCGCGTCCTCTTCGCCCTCGGTCTGATGCGAGACAGAATACACATGGTCGCGCGCAGCCGCACACCGGATGTGGATGTCGGCGTCATCTGCGCCTCTCTCGGCGGCGGCGGCCACAGTTACGCCGCCTCCGCCACGGTGAAGAACCGCACCCTCGCGCAGGTGAAGGAAGAACTCTTCGCCCTGCTCTACTCCCACATCAACCCCCACAAGCTCGTCCGGGACCTGATGACGACGCCTGTCATCTGCGTCCAAGCCGACGACCCCATCGACGACGCCGTGGAGGTGATGACACGCTACGGCCTGAAAGCCGTCCCCGTGCTCTGGCCGGAAGAGTCCGGCGGCGGGTGCGCCGGCGTACTGGACCACCACATCGCGGACAAGGCCAAGGCCCACGGCCTGGGATACGTGAGCGTGGAGACCTACATGCAGCGCGACTGCGCCATCGTCCACCCCACGTCGGACCTCTTCCCCGTCATGGAGATCATCGTGGGCCAAGGCCAGCGCCTTGCGCCGGTGGTGGAGGACGGCAAGGTGACCGGCGTCATCACCCGCACGGACCTCATCAACACGCTCATCGACGAGCCTGCGCGTATTCCCGAGTCCCTCATCCCGGAGAAGAACCGCGAGCGCAACATCCGCTCCCAACTGGCGGAGCGCCTGCCCAAGGACAGACTGGAGCTGCTGGAGCGCGCAGGCCGGCTCGCTCAGGAGATGGGCATGGAAGCTTACAGCGTGGGCGGCTTCGTCCGCGACATCATGCTGCGCCGCAAGAATCTGGACATCGACATCGTCGTGGAAGGTGACGGCATGGCCTTCGGCAAACGCTTCGCCGAGGTGCTCGACGGCCGGGTTCGCACTCACAAGAAGTTCCGCACCGCCGTCATCATCTACCAGCCCGGGCCGGACCCCCGCGGCGAACCCCAGAAACCCCAAAAGGTGGATGTGGCCACTGCGCGGCTGGAATATTACGAATACCCCGCGGCGCTGCCCACGGTGCAGCTTTCCTCCATCAAGATGGATCTTTCCCGCCGGGACTTCACCATCAACGCCCTCGCCGTGCAGCTCAACCCCGGCTCCTTCGGCCGTCTGGTGGACTTCTTCGGATCCCAGCGCGACATCAAGGACCGCGTGGTGCGCGTGCTCCATTCCCTCTCCTTCGTGGAGGACCCCACCCGCATCCTGCGCGCCATCCGCTTCGAGCAACGCTACCATTTCCGCATCGGCAAGCAGACGGAACGGCTGATCAAGAACGCCGTCAGCTTGAACATGATGGACCGGCTCTCGGGCCGCCGCGTCTTCAACGAGCTGCGCATCATGCTGAAGGAGAAGGAATTCGTCAACGACATCAAGCGCATGGACGACTTCGACCTGCTCGGCGCCATCTATCCCCCTCTCAAACTCACGGACAAATGTGAAGCGTTACTTAAAGAATTGGAAAAAGTCATCAACTGGCACGCCCTCCTCTACGAAGACCGCGAACCGCGCCAATGGATGCTGGCCCTGCTCGGCCTCGCCGCCTACATGAAGCAGGAGGACGCCATGGGCTTTACCCACAGGCTGGGCATGTCCCCCAAGGAGGAGCGCGAATTCCACCAGATGCGCGAATCCCGCCAACCCCTTCTGGACGCGCTGGCGCGCTGGACCCGCGAGCAAGGCAAGCCCAGCGCTCTTTATGAAATTCTGGAGCCTGTCCCCCTGGAAGGCCTCCTCTTCGCCATGGCCGCCGCCGCCGAAGCCTATGGCCCCATGGGCGAAGCGCTTCGCAAGCACGTCTCCCTCTACCTCACCAAACTGCGCCACATCAAACCGCAGATTACCGGCAACCACCTGAAAACCATGGGGCTTCCACCTGGGCCGCGCTACAGCGAAATACTCCGCGAAATACAACGCGCCAAACTCGATGGCGACGCGCCAAGCCTCTTCACCGAGCTCGGTCTCGCCGAAAAGCTCGTCCGCGAATCCCTCTGAGACCGTCGGACCCTGCCGGGAAATCGTGCACTCGGGCTGCGGGCCCCTGATGTGCTGCAGAACCTGATGGCGCAGGACACGAGCGCACCCCGACCACTCCCCAATCATGGTCCCCACACACCCGCGGCCGTGGGCCGCCAGCCTGCCACGCCCTCGCCAGCCCTCGGCCGCTCTGGAACGCCGCGTGGCTGCGCGGAGGCGACCGTCGACTCGGTCGGGGCATGGCGCGAGATGGGCAGCGCGCGCCTGATCCGGATGACGCCACCAGAATGCGCCGGGAGGCGCGGCCATTGCGGGCCTCGGTCGGCGTCCACGGACTTCGCGTGAGGGCGTGCGTCAGGTGCGCGTCAGGCGTGCTTCAGGCGTGCTTCAGGCGAGCGTTAGGCGCTCGTATTCCGGGAATGAGAGGATTTGCGGACGGAAGAATCTGCGGACCGAGAGGATGGAAGACCTCGGCTACGGGAGGGGGCGCTATTGCGCCGGGGGCTGCTCGTTGCGAGCGCGGCGGCGGGCTTTGGCGACCTTGGAAGCGACGAGAAAAAAGACGACGACCCCACCGCCCATGAGGAAGACAAGGCCCGGGAAAGCCATCCAGCGACCGGCTTCGGGGACGAGCTTGGCGAGACCCCACAGGGCGAAGACGGCGAAGAGCACCCAGACGACGAGGCCGGCGAGGCCGGCGTAAGCCGCAACAGCGTCCACGCCGCGGCGTCTGGAATGCTGGGGTGAGGGATCGTCCGGATGGGGAGTGTGCTGTGGCATGGGGGCTCCATGGCATGGCCCGGGGGGGCCGGTCAACTGAGGTATGGGGATGGAAAAGCCGCCGCCCTAGCGCAAGGGCGGCGGCCTGTGGGAGCGGATACGGCGCGCTGCGACTCAGACGTGGGCCGGGGCGGCCTCCTCTTCTTCGGCGGGGGGCTCCTCGTCGCGCGGCTTGAAGATCAGCAACACGGGCGAAGCCACGAAGATGGAGGAGTACGTCCCCACAAGGACGCCCACCAGCAGGGCGAAGGCGAAATCGTGGATGACGCCGCCGCCGAAGATGAAGAGCGAGAGCACCACGAGCAGCGTCGTGCCCGAAGTGAGGATGGTGCGCGCAAGCGTCTGGTTGATGGAGGCGTTGATGAGTTCCCCGAAGGCCTTGTCATCGTCCTTGGCGTGTTTGTCGCGCGCGAGTTTCTTGCGCAGGTTCTCGCGGATGCGGTCGAAGACGATGATGGTGTCGTTGAGGGAGTAGCCGATGATGGTCAGCAGCGCAGCCACGATGGTCAGATCGAATTCCTTGCCCATCAGCGAGAAGACGCCCACTGTGATGGTCACGTCGTGCACCAGCGCCGCCACGGCGCCCAAGGCGTAGTTCAATCGCAAATGCCAGCACAGGCCGATGGCCGTGAGTAGCGCCGCCACGGTGATGAAGCCGGTCTGCAGCCCCACCAGCCCCAGCAGGTAGACCACCCCGGCCAGCGCCGCAGCCATGAGGCCCGCTGCCCACCAACGGTGTTCGAAACGGCCGGAGATGTAGATGGCGATGAGCAGCACCGCGTAGAAGAGCGCTTGCAAGGCTTTCTCGCGCAGGTCTGCGCCCACTTTGGGGCCCACCATCTCCACGCGCTGGATCTCGTGTCCCCACTCCAGCGGCTCCAGGGACGCTTCGATCTGGCGGCGCAGCTCGTCCGTGGGGATTTCGGTTTCCGCCAACCGCAGCAAGTACTCGTTGTCTGCGTCCATGCCGAAGCGCTGCACGGCCAGGCCCTCCAGCTGGAGGGGGTCCAGCGTCGCCTTCAGCTCGTCCAGCGGCGCTTCCTGTGCGAACTTGAGCTGCACCGTGACGCCGCCGGCGAAGTCCACGCCGTACTTGGGGCCGCCTTGCACGATCAGGGAGCCCACGCCCACCAGCAGCAGCACGGCGGAGAAGACGAAGGAGACCTTGCGCAGACCAATGAAGTCGATGGAGGGTGTTTTCTTCAGGATCGAGAGACCCATGGGAAGGCTCCTCGGGAGTCGTTAGATGGACAGGCTCGCTTTGGAGCGCTTCTTCGCCACCCAGAGGTCGAAGAAGATCCGCGAGACGAAGATGGCGGTGAACATGGACGCCAGAATGCCCAGGATGAGCGTCACCGCGAAACCGCGGATGGGCCCAGTGCCGAACTGGAAGAGGATGATCGCCGCGATGATGGTGGTGACGTTGGCGTCCAGAATGGTCAACGTGGCGCGCGAGTACCCTGTATCCACGGCGGCGCGCGGGGTCAGCCCGTTCTTCAGCTCCTCACGGATGCGTTCGAAGATGAGCACGTTGGCGTCCACCGCCATGCCCAAGGTGAGGATGACGCCAGCGATGCCCGGCAAGGTGAGCGTGGCGCCGAAGGCTGAGAGGCCCGCCATCACCAGAATGATGTTGAAAGCGAGCACCACGTTGGCCACCACCCCGCCAAAACCGTAGTAGACCGCCATGAAGATGACGACGATGAGGCCGCCGATGAGCGCGGCGTTGATCCCCTTGTCGATGGACTCCTGCCCCAGGGAGGGGCCCACGCTGCGTTCTTCCAGAATCTCCACCGGCGCAGGCAGTGCGCCGGCGCGCAGCACGATGGCGAGGTCCGAGGCTTCCTCCAGCGTGAAGCTGCCGGAGATCTGCGCGCTACCCCCGCCGATACGCTCCCGGATGACCGGCGCGGAGTAGACTTTCTCGTCCAGGACGATGGCCATGCGGCGGTTCACGTTCTCCGCCGTGAGATTCTCGAAAAGCCGAGCGCCGCGCGGATTGAAGGCGATGGTCACGAAAGGTTCGTTGAACTGCCCGAAACTGACGTGCGCGTTGGTGATGTATTCGCCGGTCAGCGCCACTTCGCGCTCCAGCACGATGGGCGTTTCCGAGTACTCGCCGTTGGGTTGCCGCTCCAGCAGCATGGCCAGTTCGCGGCCCGGCGGGACGAAGCCCTTCTGCGCGCGCTCCACGTCTGCTTCTTCATCCACCATCTTGAACTCCAGGTGCGCGGTGCGGCCCAGAATTTCCAAAGCGCGCTGCTGCTCTTCGAGTCCGGGCAGCTGGATGACGATGCGTCCCGTCTCGGGCTGCTTGCGGATGTCGGGCTCGGAGACGCCGAATTCGTCGATGCGGTTGCGGATGGTCTTCACCGCTTGGTCCAGCGTCAAGGACTCCAGCTCCTCGCGAGCGTCGTCGCGCATGGCCAGGGTGTAGCGCAACTGGCCGTTGTCCAGGGTCTCGCGGGAGGTCACTTCGTAGCTTGCGGAAAACTCTTCTTCCAGCACTGTGTCCAGGTCGTCCCGGAGTTCTGGCTTGGGCAAGACGAACTGGAGCGCGTCGCTGCGCGTCACTGTGGGGCTCAGGATGAAGACGCCCTCCTCCCGGGCCAGGTCGCGCAGGGAGCGCCCAGCTTGCGCGAGGTTGGCTTCGATGGCTTTCTGCATGTCCACGCCCAGGGTCAGATGCATGCCCCCCTGGAGATCGAGACCGAGATTGATCTGCGTGTCCGGCAGCAGATCCCCCACCACCGAATGACGCACGGTGGGGAAGCTCGGCAGCACGAAGATCAGGCAGAGCGCGGCGACGAGGAGGCTGACGCCGAGTCGCAGAGGAAGGTTGCCGCTCATGTCGTTTCCTGTGTCACAAGGTGGTTCGGCGTGGAGCGCGGTGCGTCACACGCCGCGGAAAGACTGCCAGTCGCCGGCAGTGGCTGGATGAGGGGACCGCGTCGCCATCGAAGTCGCACAGCGTCTGCAGAGCGACGCGCGCACCGTGCCGGAAAGCGAACAAAAGCTCGCTTCCCGGCGCAAACGCTCACTCCGCCGCGCCATTCACGACGCGGTGGCGGTCCTAGTCTTCGTTCTTGTCGTCGTTCTTGTCCTCGACAACTTCGGCTTTCTTCGCCTTGTCAGCCAGACCGGAGACATAAGCACGGTTGACCTTGATGGTGACGTTGGGCGCGAGCTCCACCTGCAGTTCGTCGCCGTTCACACCAGTGATGCGACCGTACAGGCCTCCGCCGGTGAGGATGTAGTCGCCTTTCTTCAAGCTGCCGAGCATTTCCTTGTGCAGCTTGGCTTTCTTCTGCTGCGGACGAATGAGCAGGAAGTAGAAGATGACGAACATGAGGATGAGGGGCAGGAACGCCGTGATGGGGTTGCCTGCGCCTTGGCCGCCGCCTTGCGGCGCGCCCATGGCGTATGCGACGGATTCGAAAAGCATGGGGAATCTCCTTGACGTGAGATGTCGGGGGGATGATGCGCCGACAGGCTGCGTTGCGCGGAGAGCGAGCTCGCTGCCTCCGCCGGCGCGGGTTGCTGACTCCGTGAAGAAAAAGAGTCGGTTACCCTTCCGGGGCTGCGCGTGTCAAGCGAAACCGGCGCCGCCGCCGGCGGTCCGCCGGAACGCCGTACGCCAGCAGCTTTGGTCACAGCGTGGCGATGGTCTTCTCCAGCAGCGTGACCACCTTCTCCGCATTCGCATTGAATATGGCCAGAATATCGTCCCAGGTCACCGGGGCTTCATCGGTCTTCCAGCAGTCGTAGTCCGTGCTCATGGCCACGGCGGCGTAGGGTACGCCAGCCTCCGCTGCAAGAATGGCCTCCGGCGCTGTGGACATGTTGATGACATCCGCGCCCCACGCCCGGAACATGTTGGATTCCGCTCGGGTGGAAAAACGCGCCCCTTCTATGGTGACCACCGTGCCACGGTTGTGGAAGGCGTAACCCAAAGTCTCGCAGTGGGCGTTGAGCGCCTGACGCAGCGTCTCGTCGAACGGATCGGCCATGGGTGTGTGGGAGGGCGCGTGTGGCTCGAAAGCGTCGTAGAAGCTCACGTCGCGGCGGCGGGTGAAGTCGATGAACTGATCCAGCACCACCAGGTGGCCACGGTCTATTTCCTCACGCAAGGAGCCCACGGCCGTGGTGGCCAGAATGCACTCGCAACCGAGCTCCTTCAAGGTGTGGATATTGGCGCGGTTGTTCACCATGGTGGGGGGCGTCGTGTGCTGACGGCCGTGGCGCGCCACCAGAAAGACCTCCTTGCCGGCGATCTCGCCGGCTTTTACCGGAGAGGTGGTCTTGCCCCAGGGCGTCTCCATCTCGATATCACGAGGATCCTTGAATATTTCAGGGTTGTCCAGACCGCTGCCGCCTATCACGCCGATGCGCTGCATGGGATGAGTCCTTGTGGGATGGGTGAGGTTTTGGTGAATCGAGGCGTCCGCGGCGTTGTCGGAAACTCCCCGGAATCCTGCTGGATTGCCGAAACGACGCAAGTTCCCGACACATGCGCGAAGATGAGCCGCGACAGAGCCGCTGCGCGCGGCAAGGCTCACTCGCGCGGCCTTGGTGCTGGCGCAGCTGCGCCTGTCTGCCTATGCGCGCTGTACGCGGAAGGATGACGTCGCGTGCGCCGCCTCGGTTACAACGTCAAAAGTGTGGAGTACTCCACGCTGGTGAGCTTGTCCTTGCCGTCGAGGAAGCCGAGCTCCACCAGGAAGCCGACGCCCACCAGTTCCGCTTCCACCTTCTTCACCATCTCCAGCATGCCTGCCATGGTGCCGCCGGTGGCGAGCAAGTCGTCAATGACCAGCACTTTCTCCCCGGGGGCCACGGCGTCTTCGTGCATGGTGAGCGTGTCGCTGCCGTATTCGAGGTCGTAGGAAACGGAGAGGGATTTATACGGCAGCTTGCCGGGCTTGCGCACGGGGACAAAGCCGATGCCCATGCGATACGCAAGAGGCGCGCCGAAGATGAACCCCCGGGCCTCCGCCGCAAGGACCTTGGTGGCTCCGGTGTCCTTGAATTTCTCGTAAAGCCCGTCGATGGCGGCGTGAAAGGCGTCGCCGTCGCCCAGCAGCGGAGTGATGTCGAAAAAGACGATGCCTTCTTTCGGGAAATCGGGGATGTCGCGTATGTACTGGCGCAGGTCCATGCGGGCGTGCTCCTTTTCTTGCGCAATGAGATGCGTTACCATGCGATGGTTGGTGCAGTCGGAACGACCGCGCGCTGCGGTCGCCCATGCTTCCTACCCATGAAGCACACATCTTGTCAAAACATGAACGCTGGCGACGCGCCGTCATCCTCGTTGGGCGTCGAGAAGTCGCGTCACCAAGCGCTGGACCCCGCCATGAGTCATCCCCCCCCCGCAACCCGCCCGTGCGACGCCTTGATGCGCGCGCGCTGGCTCATCACCCAGAATGCGACGCGAGACGTGCTGGAAGACGCGGGCCTTGCCATACAGGACGGCCTCGTGGTGGATATCGGCCCCTGGGCGGAGCTCACCGCACGCCGTGAGGGCCCACTGCTGCTGGAGGACCGCGAGCTCCTCGTCCTGCCGGGTCTGGTGAACGCGCATACCCACGCGCCCATGACGCTCTTTCGCGGCCTGGCCGATGACATGGAGCTCATGCCCTGGCTGGAGCGCTACGTCTTCCCCGTGGAACAGCGACACACCACCGAGACCGTACGCTATGGCGCCTTGCTCGCGTGTGCGGAGATGACGCGCGCCGGCGTCACCGCCTTCGCGGACATGCATTTTCTGGCTGAGTATGTGGCCCAGGCGGCGGACCACGCCGGGTTGCGCGCGCTGGTGGGCGAAGCCGTCTTCGGGTTCCCCAACCCCTCCTATGCAGACTTTGGCGGCGCGGAAGCCAAGACGCTGGCGCTGCTCGATAAATGGAAAGACCACCCCCGCGTGGCCGCCATGGTGGCGCCCCACGCCGTCTACACCACCACCCCGGAAATGCTGCAGCGGTGCTGGGCCATCGCCGAGGCGCACGACGTCCCCTGGACCCTGCATTGCGCGGAGAACGACGCCGAGGTCGACCAGTGCGCGACCACGTTCGGCAAGCACCCCCTGGAGTATCTGGAGGCCATCGGCTGCCTGGGTCCGCGCGCCCTGCTCGCCCACTGCGTGGCGCTGCCCCCGCCGGAAATGGACCGCCTCGCCCGCGCCGGGGCCACGGTCCTGCACTGTCCCCGCTCCAACATGAAGCTCGCCTCCGGCGTCGCCCCCGTCCCCGAGCTGCGCCGCCGTGGCGTGCGTATCGCTCTGGGTACTGATGGCGCGGCTTCCAACAACACCCTTTCCATGCTGGATGAGATGACCATGGCCGCCATGGCGCATAAAGGCGCAGCACAGGACGCCACCCTCACGCCGGCGCAAGCCGTGCTGGACATGGCCACCTGCGAAGGCGCGCGCGCCCTCGGCCTGCAGACGGGGCGGCTCGCTCCCGGGCTGCCGGCGGATCTGGTGGCGCTGGATCTGAGCCGGCCGAGCCTCACCCCCTGTTATGACCCCATCTCCCATGTGGTGTACGCCGCCTCCCCGGCGGAAGTGGCGCTGACCATGGTGGCGGGCGAAACCCTCTACCAGGATGGCCGTTTCACCCGGCTGGACTACCCTGCGCTGCTGGAGGAATTCCGCAGCCTGGGCGAATGGGTCCGAGGCCTCGCCGAAGCTGCGCAGGAGGGTCCGGCATGAGCGCATGTGATCTCCTCTTGACGGCGGATTGGCTCTGGACCGGCGAGACCATGGTGCGTCACGCGGCCATGGCCGTGCGGGAAGGCCGTATCGTCCACCTCGGCGACAGCGCCGCCACGGAGCAGCTGGTGGAGCGCGAAGGTGGCGCGCGCACCACGCGTCGGCTGGGGGAGGCGTTGTTGCTGCCGGGCTTGGTGAATGCGCATACGCACGCGCCCATGACGCTCTTGCGCGGCGCTGGCGACGACATGCCTTTGCTGGACTGGCTGGAACAACGCATCTGGCCGCTGGAGGCGCAGCTTTCGCCGGAACTCGTGTACACGGGGGCCCTCCTCGCCTGCGCGGAGATGACAGCCGCCGGCGTGACCACCTTCGCGGACATGTACCTCTGGTCCAATGAAGTGGCCCGCGCGGTGGAGCTTGCCGGCATGCGCGCCGTGCTCGCCGAGGGGCAGCTGGGGTTCCCCACCCGGACCTACCGCTGTGTGGAGGAAGGCCTCGCCCTCGCCACGGAGCTCATCCATCGCTTCAAGAATCATCCTCGCATCGATTTCGCCATGGCGCCGCACACCGCCTTCACCACCACGCCGGAACAACTCCGCGCGACCCACGCCGCAGCGGTGGAACTGGACGTCCCCTGGATGATCCACGCCGCCGAGTCCACAGCCGAAACTGCCGCCTGCATGGAGAAGCACGGCCAGCGGCCCATCCCCTATCTGGAGAGCCTCGGCTGCCTGGACGAACGCGCCGTGCTTGTCCACGGCGTGGACGTCACACCCCAGGAGATCGCCCGCATCGCAGCATGTGGTTGCGCCGTGGTCCACTGCCCCCACTCCAACATGAAGCTCGCTTCGGGGTTCGCGCCGGTGCAGGCGTATCTGGAAGCCGGCGTCCCCCTCGCGTTGGGCACGGACGGCGCGGCCTCCAACAACCGGCTGGACCTGTTGGCGGATCTCGGCGCGGCGGCGCTCCTGGCCAAGGTCCGCGAGCGCGACCCCACAGCGCTGCCGGCGCGCCAAGCCCTCGCCATGGCCACCACCGCAGGCGCACAGGCGCTGCGACTGCCTTCCTCCGGCCTCGCGCCCGGGGCCCCGGCGGACTGTTGCGCCCTGGACCTCACAGCGCCCCACCTGCAGCCCGTGCACGACCCCCTCTCCCACGCGGTGTACGCCGCAGGCGGCGGGGACGTCATCCTCACCGTGGTGGCCGGAGAGATTCTCTATGACAACGGCGTCTTCACCCGCATCGACCTTGACGCTCTCCGCGCAGCCGCCGCCGAGGCGCAGCGGTTCTTCGCCACACGCCGCGGCGCCGGCACGGGTTGACATCCCCCCGGCGCATACTATACAGAGCATCTCTTTCGTGAGAGAAAACGACATCCACTTCGGAGGTGACGAATATGAATCCCCAACTGCAAGACGCCGTGAAGACCGAAAGCGGCGTGCTCCACAACGGCGTGCTCGTCGAGCCGGTGGTCGATCAGTGCGACGGCTGCGGCCGCATCAAGGAATTCGATGACGAGAAGTTCTGCGGCTCCTACCCCAAGCCCGCGGCCAAGTGGAAGCTCGGCGCGTGCAACTTCGCCACGCATGTGAAGGCGGAAGTGGACAAGGCCGGCAAGGTGAAGGTCAACCCGCTGAAGGCCTCCAAGCGCGCCGCCAAAGGCCGCTAGGCCGCCGGGTCCTCACCACTCGTATCCCAGCGCCAACGCGCCGGCGTTCCCTGCTGGGGGAGCGCCGGCGTTTTCGCGTTGGCTCTCGATCCGGCGCATGACGACGCAGCGCCTGCGACGTCGCTCTAGGTGACGCTTTTCACCAGAATGGCCGTGAGGAACCCCAGCAAGGTGCATACCCCCACCACGGGGCCCCCATGGTGGTACGCCTCTGGCAACATGGTCTCCGCCACCATCACCAGCATGGCGCCGGCGGCTGTGCCCTCGAAGACGGCGTGCGTCACGGGGGAGGCGTGCTCCATGAAGACGTTGCCCAAAAGCGCGCCCACGCCGGTCATCACCGTCAACGAGGTCCACATCCACATGATGAAGGAGATGGAGGCCTTGTTCTGGCGCATGGCCGCCGCGCTGGACATGGACTCCGGCAAGTTCGCCAGGAAGAGGCCGATGATGAGCGCCCAGCTCACGGCGGCGTGCGTCATGCTGGCGCCGATGACTGCGGATTCTGGGATGCCGTCCAGGAAAATGCCCAGCCAGATGGCCAGCGCGGCGGCGTGGGGGGAGAGGTTCGTCTCGGACTGCGCGATGGGCTTGAGGGAGACGTGGAACTGTTCGCCCAGGTTCACGTCCAGATCCTTCACGGTGGACCATGCCTCGCGGCGCATCTGACATGCGTGCTCCTTGCTTTCGTTCACCCGCGCCATGTTTTCCGCAATGACGGGGTACCGCGTCGTCATCGCGCGCCAGTCGTCGGGGAAGACTTCCCACACTTTCACGTCCGTGAGCGCGGTGTAGGTGGAGCCACGGATCTTTGCTTCCGAGAGAAACGAGCGCGTGCCCAGGGAGTTGCCCTGGCAAACGATGAATGGCGGCTCGCCGTCGCGCTGGCCCTCCACCTCGCCGTTGTCCAGCATGATGAAGGAGTCTGCGTGGTCGCCTTGCTTGTAGAGAATCTGGCCCTTGTCCACATAGCGGCGGTGGATCATGTCCAGAATTTCGGGAAGCGCTTCCGGCGGGACGTTCTCCATCAAGTCGATGGCCGCCAGATGGCGCAGCCGGCTCATGCGCTTGTCACGTTCGGAACGCACCCGATGCCGCAGCATGGTGGCCGGTTTGCGCAGAAACCCGCCCTTCTGGCACAGCAGCTGGTTGAACACCACGAAGAGCGCGCCGCCAAGCACCAGGCCGGAGGCCAACGGCAAAAAGCCCGTCTTCGTCAGCGCGGGGCTAACCAACTCCAACGTGAGCGCAGCCAGCAGGCTGCCGGCGCCGAAGCTCATGATGGCGGACATCACTCGCGCGCGCGGCTTGAGCCAGATGCCCAACGCTGCGCCGAGGGGCAATGAGGCGGCGCTGAGCACGCCGTAGCCGAAAGCCTTCAACGGGGTGTACTCCAAGAGCGTTTCCAGCATGGCGGGACGCCTCCGGGGGGAATGGCGCGCAGCCCGGCCCCGACGGGAATTCCCGGGCAGGCGACAACGCGCAGTTTTCCGTATTCTACCACAGACGACGCGACGTGTGCATGGCGTCTTGGCGAATAACGCCTCAGGATTGACAATCTTTCGTGCTAAGGGAATAGCTGAAGCAACTGCCGCAACGTCTCGCCGCGCCGTTCCGCCTTCGTCCCTTCTCGCTGAACGTGCGCTTCGTCCCCGAGCTTTCGTCATTTTCCGCCGCTATCTCTGCATGGACAAGGAGCCCCCCCCCGATGCAATTCACCATCAAGTCGCGCCTCTTGCTGCTTGGCGCGGGCGCCCTGCTCGCCATGGCTGCGCTCGCCACCATCAACTACGTCAACAGCCTCGAAGTGGAGGAAACCACGCAGCGCAACGCGCGACGCCTGGACGAAAGCGTACTCGCCTTGCGCATGAAGTTCCTCGCCCAGGAAATGACCCTCGCGGCCATGGACGCCATTGTGGACAGGGAAGACGGCGCCGTGGCGCCTGAACGCAAGGCCGTCATTGATGAAAACGCGGCGTTCCTGCAGGAGAACCTGCCCAGGCTCGCCGACGCCGCCAAGGACGAGAAGGCCCGCCAGGCTGTCGCCGCCCTCGAACAGGAGCTGCCGACGCTCATCCAGGCCATCCGGAAAGACCTTGTGGACGTGATCGAGACGAGCGCCGGCAGGCTGGACGCCCTCGAAGCCGAATTCGACGCCCTGGACGAAGTCATCGACGACGCCGGGGAGACGCTCATCACCAACGCAGGCCGCCTCGCCGTCAACTTCGAGACCCAGGCGCAGCAAGCCCTCACTCCCTTCGAAGAACGACGACTCCTGGCCGCCGTGGACGAAGCGCGCCGGCTCCAAGTCGCTGCGCTGCAGCTCAACCTCGTCGCCATGGAAGCCATGCTGGACCGCAAAGACGGCCTCGTTTCCGACGAACGCATGACCATCATGGGAGAAAGCGCCGAGGCGGCGCGCGATGGCGTGGCGGCGTTAAGCCCCCTCGCGCTCACGGAGGAAGCCGAGACCCTCGTCGAGGAAGCCTCGGCAGCCCTCGACACGCTCGTGGACTCCGCCACGGTCACGCTGCCCGAGCTCATCAGGACGAGCGCCGCCCAAGCCGAAAGCGTCCGACAACGCTTCAGCGCCATCGACGAAGTCATCGACGAAAACGCCGAAAACGCCTTGCAACAGCTCGGAGACCTGGCGGAGCACTCCCTGCAGGAACTCTACGCCGCCAACGACACTCTGGAAAACGACGTGGACAACGCCTCCTGGAACGGCCTCTTCGTCTCCCTGGGCGCCGGCGCCTTCGTGGTGCTGGCGCTCTTCTTCACCGTCCGGAGCATCACGACGCCGCTCAGCCGCACCGTGGAGTACGCGGACGCCGTGGCCGGCGGCGACCTGGACGCCACCTTGCGGTTGGACTCCCAGGACGAGCTCGGCCGGCTGGCCAACGCGCTGCGGCGCATGGTCACCACACTGAAGGAATCTCTGGCCAATGCGGATGAGAAAACCCGCGAGGCGGAGCTGGAGTCCGAGCGCGCGCAGAAAGCCGTGCATGAAGCGGAGATGGCTTCCGAACAGGCCTTCGTGGCCAAACAGGAGGGGCTGCATGAAGCCGCCGCGCAGTTGGAGGGCATCGTCAACGCCCTCACCGGCTCGGCCGAGGGCCTCAACGTGCAGATCGCCGAAGCCGCTCGGGGCGCCGCCTTGCAGAGCGAACGCGCCGGCGAAACCGCCACCGCCATGGAGGAGATGAACGCCACCGTGCTGGAAGTGGCCAACAATGCGGGACAAGCCTCCGAAAGCGCGGAGAACGCTCGTGACAACGCCGTGCGCGGCGCCACAGTGGTGGACGGCGTGGTGCGCTCCATCCAGGAGGTGGCGGACCAGGCCCAGACCATGAAACAAGGCCTGGACGCGTTGGACAAACGCGCCGAATCCATCGGCGGCATCATGAACGTCATCTCGGATATCGCGGATCAGACAAACCTGCTGGCCTTGAACGCCGCCATCGAAGCGGCGCGCGCCGGCGAAGCCGGTCGAGGGTTCGCCGTGGTGGCCGATGAAGTGCGCAAGCTCGCCGAAAAAACCATGACCGCCACCAAGGAAGTGGGCGAAGCCGTCAACGCCATCCAACAGGAAACGCATAACGCCGTACGCGCCATGGACACCGCCTCGGACGCCGTGCAGCACAGTTCGACGCAAGCCGGCGAAGCCGGCGCCGCCCTGGACGCCATCGTGGAGATCGTTGAGCACACCTCCGACCAGGTGCGCTCCATCGCGACAGCCGTGGAACAGCAGTCCGCATCCAGCGAAGAGATCAACCGCGCCGTGGAGGACATGAACCGCATCTCCACGGAGACCGCACAAGGCATGGGCGAAGCCGAACGCGTCGTCACGGAAATCGGCCGCCTCAGCGACGAACTCGCCCGACTCATGGAGGCCTTGCGCCAACAGTAGCCGCTCTGCCCCCCGTCGTCAGCGGCGCATGTCGTCAACGCCCACAGGCGCTTGCGCTGTTCGCACGCGACCGGCGACAGTCCCCGCGACGCCCTCCATGGCTGGCGAGGAACGCGGCATCTTTGCATGAGACGGACGCCACGACCTCCCAGCGGGGGGCGGGTGACGCAGCCCAGAAGGAGCGGGGGGGCCTGGACGGAAGGCGGGGGTCAGGCCGTCCAATCCAGATCGATGGACACGTCCCCGGTCGCGCCCTCCTCATCCCAGACGGCTTCCAGAGCGACAGTCCCGGCGACGCCCTCCTCGACCAACGCCTCAAGGTCCTGCAGGTTGGCGGTATCGAGGGCAAGGGTCTGCAGTGCGTGATCCAGGGCCTCGAAGAAGGCGGGGTCGAGCTCGAAAGCGAGTACGGCCTGGACATCGCCGTCGCTCCCGGAGTCGTCGACCTCGAAAGCAAGCTCGGCGTCCAACCCTTCGAAGGCGTCTGCAGCGTTGTCGAGAAGCTCGCCAGCGCGCTGGAGCAGTTCCTGGAGAGAGTCCGCGTCGAGGGAGAATGCCGTCATGAGTCGTCTCCTTGAGGCCCGCGGGGGCTTTGCGGGGGTGGGAAGACGCCCGGCCGAGGTCTTCCTACTTGTGTATACTGATTGCGCAAGGAGGGGTCAAGGCGTGGACGGCTGCAAGTGCAAAGGGACGGGTGACGAATTCGAGGCGACACGGCGCCGACCCGGCGCCACTTTCGGCATCCGCCCTCTTGCCAAATCCTGCGATCGCATTATATAAGGAAAGTTGGCGTTGAAGACGGCGTTTTCCCCGGGTGCGCGACGCGTTCGCCCCCGCGCTGTTTCCCGACGCTGTGTTCTTTGCACTGGGGGCGCACTGGTTTCGACGGGGATACGGAAACAGGAGCTGCAGGCCGAGGCGCCGCTGGCCTCGTAAAAAAGCGGCACACCGATAGTTGCCAACAACGACTACGATTACGCCCTGGCTGCTTAATTAAAGCGGCCACGCTCCAATAGCTGACGCCCGATACGTCTTTGGAGCGCACCCTTCATCGGGCTGGCTTCCGCCGCCGTCCGCCGCGGTGGTAGCGAGACTCCAAGGTGGACTGGTCGGGGATGGAGCCTGTTCGGAGGCGCCGCCCCGGTGAGATAAGTATCCGGACTACGCCTGTAGACGCTCACTGCGGAAGATTCTCGGACGGGGGTTCGATTCCCCCCGCCTCCACCATTTTTTCTATTATCCCAGGCTTGTAGACCCTACAGCCCACGTTTTGGACCACGGCGCCAATGCACGGCGCCATCTCATCTCATGCGATGGAGGTCCTTACACGTGTCCCGTTCTCATGCCTCGCATTCCCCTTCGTATCTTGTTCGTCGTCGCTTTGGATACTGCTTCCGGCTGCATGTCCCGCCTGAGTTGAGGCCCTTCCTGGGCAAACACGAGTTGCGGCGCTCGCTTCGCACAGGGTCTTGAGGCGTCGCCAAACGCCGCGCCAGACGCATGGCGGCCTACGCGCTCCATGTCTTCGATGCGCTACGCCACCCTACCGCCCTTCCCTCGCCTCCTGATGCGCAGACGGTCTGCACGTCCCTTGACGCGCACTTCAACCAAGTCTTGAAGGCTGACGAGGCACTTTCAATTATTCCTGATGCTTCGATGCTGAATGCATTGCGGAAAAAACATGACAAAACACCCCCTTTGCCTTCACAACTAAACACCCCCCTTACAGCAGGCGCCTCCTTGGGAACAGCGTACGGTGAGTCCTTTGACAGCTTGGTCTCTCTGTACGTTCAGGAGCAAGTGGCCGCCTGCAATTGGACCGAGAAAAGTCGGCTGGAGAACGTGGCGTGCTATGGGCTCTTTCGGGATTATCTGGAAGATGGAGACACCCCCTTGGTCAACATCACCAGACAGCACGTGCAGGAGTACAAGCGCACGTTGCAACTGCTGCCCCCGAACATGAACAAGGCCAGGGCGTACAGGGCCAGAGCGTACCGGGGGAAACGCATCATGGAGATACTCGCCATGAAATCCGAAGGGGAATCGAGGGCGACCATGTCCGTAACCACGGTGAACAAGTATCTCAATCGCTTGTCGACGCTCTTTGCAGCCTGCTTGCATTCCCTGGCAACAAGAATGGAGCGACTTGTATTGAAACATGCAATACGTAGCGCCAACGTCGGTTGAAATCTGACCCGGGTCGCCGGTCGAATTCTGGCCCTACCCGCCGGCGCTCAGCGCCATGCGGACGTGGCTCAACACCGTATCGCCGTCAACCGGCTTGGTGAGGCAGGGGGAGGTGGCGCCGTCCGCGGCGAGGGCTTCTTTCAGGCCCTCGTGGCTCGGGGGGAGCAGCAGAAGCGCAGGCAACCGACTCCACGCAAGCGCCGTGCGGGCCTGGCGGACGTAGGCGAGGGTTGCGTCCCTGGTGAGGGTGTCATCGATGTCCACGACGACATGCACGATGGAGTCGCGGACCTCCAGGGTCTGCTTGGCTTCCTCCGCCGTGGCGGCCATGAAGACGGAGAACCAGGCGCTCTCCAGCGCTTCCACGATGACGTCCCGTTGTGCGCCGGTGGGGCCGAGATACAGTACGCCCGAGGACTGGGAGACTTCGGCGTCCACCTGTGTGTAGGCGGCTTCCGGCAATTCCGCGCCATACTCCAGACTGAGCGCGGACCAGTACCGCAAGCCCAGGACGCGCGCTGCCTCCTTCACGGATGTATCCCCCGAGATGACATGCCGCGTGGCCGAGGAGGCGAGGGAGCCCAGGCTGTTCAGCCCGCCCGAATGATCCCGCCAGCGGGAAAGATCCTGGCTGAAGATGGCCTCCCGCAGGGAGCCCGAGGGCTCGATGATCTCCGTGATGGGGATGCGGCCGCGGTACCCTGTGAAGCCGCACGCTTCACAGCCCACAGCGCGGTAGGGCGGGATGATGCGCGTGGCGGCGTGGAAGACGTGCTCCTCGGTGGCGAGCGGAGCCTGCACCGCGGCGCGACACGCCACGCAAAGCTTCCTGCATAACCGCTGCGCCACCACGCCAGCCAGTGAATCCGCAAGGATTGAAGGCCGCACGCCCAGGTCCAGCAACCGCGGTACAGTGGAAATGGCGTCGTTGGTGTGCAGGGTGGAGAAGACCAGATGCCCCGTGAGCGCAGCCTGGAAGGCGATTTCCGCCGTTTCCTCGTCGCGTATTTCTCCCAGAAGCAGGACGTCCGGGTCCTGCCGGAGCACGCTGCGCAAGATGCGGGCGAAAGTCAGACCGGACTTCTCCTGGACTTCCACCTGGGAGACGCCGGTCAGCAGGTATTCAACCGGGTTCTCCACGGTGATGATGTTGCGGTCCGCGGTGTTGAGTTCGCCCAGGAGCGCATAGAGGGTCGAGGTCTTGCCCGAGCCCGTGGGCCCGGTGATGACGACGAGACCTGAACTGTTGCGCGCCAGCCGCCGCAACGCCTGGATTTCCGCCAGGGCGAAGCCGTTGTGCGAGAGGTGGAATTTCCGGCTCTGGTCGAGGAAACGAATGACAACCCGCTCGCCGCCACGCGCGGGTAGCACCGAGACGCGCAGGTCGAAATCGCGGTTGTGGCGCTTCAGGGAAATGCGGCCGTCCTGGGGGACGCGGCTGGTGGAGGAGTCCATACCCCCTTGCACTTTGAAGTACCGACTGAGCATGATGTAGACGTTCTCCGGCAGCAAGGCGATGCGCCGGAGCATGCCGTCCACGCGGACCCGAGCCACGCCCCCACCCAGGAAGGGCTGCAGATGCAAATCAGAGGCCCCCAGCTCGATGGCTTTCCGCAGCAACGCCTTTGCATGCTTGGAAACGCGCTCCGTCTCTTCGTTGAAGTTGTCGACATCCCCTTCGAGGCCCTCGAAATCCAATGAGATTTTTCCTTTGGCGAGTACGCTGCCCTCCTCGGAGGCGGAAAAGGCCGCAAAAATACCCTCTTCGATGGCGTCTGGAGCCGCCAGCAGGAACCGAACACTTCCTTGCACATGGAAATAGACGGCGTCCAGCAGATCGCTGTCGGTGGGATTGGGGATGGCGACGTGGAGGACGCCCTCTTGCAGGAAAAGCGGCAAGAAGCCTTGCTCGCGAATCTTCTCGACGGGGAAGAACGCCAGGGCCTCCGGCTCTGATTTCAGAGAATCCGCCGCATCAATCCCAGCCTGATGCGCCACGGTGTGGATGAACTCGGGCAAGCTCACGCCGGAAAGGCTCACGAGCTTGCGCCATGCCAAGCTCATGGAGTCGGGTAGTTCAATCTCCGCCAGCCGGGCGTTTTCCGGGAACGCGGCGCTCACCAGGGCGCGGAACGCCTCGATGGAGTTCTTCTTGCTTCTGGGCACAACAGACCTTCTCCGGAATCGCAGGAGGTCTCGACAGCCACCGTGAGACCCCGTGATTGCTCATGGTTCCCGCACAGTTGCAGCGCTTGCGCCTTGCTGCGCATCCATGGGGCCACTACTGAAGCCGCGCCCCCCCCTTGCACCGAGGCGTCGCGCCGACGACCCCAGCTGCTGAATGTGCGATGCGACGCCTTCAGCGTCTCTCAAGAAGTTCGGTTCCGGAGTGGCGTCAAGAAGATTCGCATGATGCCGAGAGAAGATTCAACCAAAAAAATCAAAATTTGAGGACCTACTGCATTATCGTGGATCCACTCTCTTTGAAATACTTGCGGTCCTGGTCATCCCGGGCGCTCTGGCGTCCGTGGCTTTGCTTGACTTCACCCATCTCAGGGACACATCACGCGAGAAGGATGTGCATGCAGACGTCGCGACGGCCATGAAGTCTCTTGTCACGGGAGATGAAAAACTCGCCCACGAATGTGGAAGTGGTGGCGGCCGCATGGTGTGGCGACCTCTCGGATACGGTTACGTTTCGGTGCGTCGCGTTAACGAATCCCCATCACCAAAGACGGGTATCCATTGCCGCCGTCAACAGCTATTCGGAAAACCATTGTCCAAGGAGACAGTATCAACCTCCCCAGATATTCCCGGCCCCGAATGGACTGTTGTATTTGGTTCCGAGGTCCATTGCTTCTTCACTCTGCCAAGACATCTGCGCCAGCGCGTCGCATCCAGACATGCGCAGAGCGCACCAGCCCCCGCCGCACGCCTCCACGGGGCCGTCGGGTCACGACACGTCCGCCCTGCTGACGGCGCGTGCCCTGGCGACTGGCTGTGACGGCGCCCCGGCCTCCCCCTGCCGCTGGAGCCACGACTGCAGCTCCGCCTCGGTAAAGAAAAAATCCATACCGATGATGACGCCCAACCCCTCGTTCAGCCCGGCCTCCCGCAATCGGCTCTCGTCGAACCCGGTGAACTCGGCGGCTTGCGCTATGGTGAGTCGTTTTCTCATGTCTACGGGTCCTTGGGTTATGCGACTCCACCTGAAGATTGCACCTCGAACCGTCTGTCACGCGACACCCTACTTGAAGTGATGGGAATTACCATGATCCATGAGTTTGGGCAACCTGCTTCTGACGGTATTTCGAATGATTACTATATGATTGACAATTTCCTGAAGTAATTCCTGAAGGTTTCTTTCCGTCTTGCAATCGCCACAATCCGACGGCGAATCGTCACCATCGACAAAGACCGTCGGCTACGCCGCACGCGTCCCTGTGTCGCAACGGCCTGCCCGCCATCGCCGCCCCCCCACGTCTTCATCCGGGTCCATTCCGAGCTTCACTCGCCGCCGAGCCCGGGTGTCCTGCCGCGCTCTTGCCGTGAGGGTCGCCGGCGTCGGTCTTCGCCCCTTTCCAGCGCGCGCGTCGCCCTTCCCTCGCGCCCTTGCACGCCTTCCATATTCTCAAAAATTGTGGTGACTTCAGCGTCTTTCCCACTTGACTCGGCACACGCCTCGGCTATGATGTGTGGTAGGGGATTTTTATGGTTCGCAACAATCTACACTGAGGTCCCTTCCATGTTCGAGCAAGTCGTGGTTTTCGTCGTCCTCTTCGGCGCCTTGGCGCTCTTCGTCTGGGGGAAACCCCGGTACGACGTCGTGGCCATGATGGCGTTGCTGGCGCTGGTCGTGCTTGGCGTGGCCCCCGCCAATGACGCCTTCGACGGCTTCGGCCACGCCGCGGTCATCACCGTGGCGATGATCTTGATCCTGAGCGTTGGGCTCATCAAGGCCGGCATCGTGGATATCATCGTCACCTGGCTGGAGAAGCTCGGCGACGGCATGATGGTCCAGCTCGGCGCGCTGCTGGGCATCGTGACGGTGGCGTCCGCGTTCATGAACAACGTGGGCGCGTTGGCGCTGGTCATGCCGGTGGCCATTCGGCTGGCCTACCGCGCAGACCGCTCTCCCTCCATCTACCTCATGCCGCTGGCGTTCGGTTCGCTGCTGGGAGGCCTCACCACGCTTATCGGCACTCCCCCGAACATCATCATTTCGGGATTCAGGGAACGCGCTTACGGCGAACCCTTCGGCATGTTCGACTTCTTTCCCGCCGGCGTCGTGGTCGCTGTGGCGGGCGTGCTGTTCATCCTCTTCGTGGGCTGGCGGCTTGCGCCGAAGCGTCAACCCGGCCGGGGGGACTCCATGTTCCACATCGAGGACTACCTGACGGAAGTGAAGGTGCCGGCGGGGTCGAAGTATATCGGCAAACCCCTGGACTCCGTGGAGGCCTTCCACGAGACGGACGCCGTGCCCCTGGGTCTGGCGCGCAAGGGGGGGGAGATGCACATGCCCGCCCCGCAGGAGGAGCTCGCCGAGGGCGATGTGCTGCTCATCGAAGCGGACTCCGACACCCTGGACGCTTTCCTCCAGAAGTCCAGATTCGATCTCGCCGGTTGTGAAAAGCACTGCATGCTGGTGCTGGAGGACAGCGACCACCTCCACGACCCGGAGCACCAGGTCCTGGACGCCAGGAAGAGCCAGTTGCGCATGGAGCTGCACGAAGCCGTGGTGAAGCAGGATTCGCGCATGGTGGGCCGCACCGTACGGGACCTGCAACTGCGTACGCGTTTCGGCGTGAACCTGGTGGCCGTGGCGCGGCAAGGCGAGCGCACGCCTTCCTTGCTGAAGGAAGCGAAATTCCATGCTGGCGACGTGCTGCTGCTGCAAGGCGCAGCCGAGACCGTGGCGGACAGCATGACACGGCTGGGGTGTCTGCCCCTGCCGTCACGTTCCCTGCAGCTCGGGCAACCGCGGCAAGCGCTGCTGGCGGGACTCATCTTTCTGGCAGCCATCGCGCTGACGAGCTTTGAAGTGTTCTCCGTGCAGATCTCCATGTCCATCGCCGTGGTGGTGATGCTCTTCACGCGCATCCTCACGGTGCGGGATCTCTACACGAGCGTGGAATGGCCGGTGATCGTGCTGCTGGGCGCGATGATGCCTTTGGGAATCGCGCTGGAAAGCACCGGCGCTGCAGCGATGATCGCCAACGGGATGGTGGGGCTGGGCGCTGGCATGTCACCTGTCTTCACCATGGGGCTGCTCTTCGTGCTCACGCTCGTGCTGACGAACCTCATCAACAACGCCGCGGCGGCCATGCTCATGGCGCCCATCGCCATCAGCATGGCGCAGAGCATGCAAGTGGCGCCGGACCCGCTGCTGCTGGCCACGTGTTTTGCATGTTCCTCGCCGTTTCTGACGCCCATCGGGCACCAGTCCTGCACGCTGGTGATGGGCCCGGGCGGCTACAAGTTCAGCGACTACTGGCGCTCCGGCTTGCCCTTGAGCATCGTGGTCACGGCGTCGGCGCTCTTCGGCATCCTCCTCTTCTGGCCGCTGTAGCTGCGGCGGACCCGAGACCTGCTGACGGTCACTCGACTTCCGGGCGGGGACAGGCGCGACGCCACAGGCGCCTCCCCGCCCCTCGGGTCGATAGCGCCCGTCACTCGACCATCTCGACAGCCCTGAAACTGCCCGAAACTACCTGAAACTGCCCGAAAAATCTCGGACCAGCCCGGCTCTCGGATGCAGTGACCCGCCCCCGGACAATCCGCCCATGACATCCCCCATGGACAAGCGACACACAGACGGCGGGGCGGCGCTCCCCATCGCCAGAACCTGTGACGTCGACGCCCGCTCCCACCTCCCAAGGTCCCCTTGCCACGCCGTGCAGACCTCGCCTGCATCCACTCTCGTTTCGGACAGACCTCGACGACATGCCGACGCCGTGGCGTAGAGGGTCGCCAAACTCTCCGCGCCCACACCCGGCTGACGCATCGGGCCCCCCTCCCCTCGTGTCCCGACAGGACGCGGCCTCTTCCCGCTCCTCCCCGTGATGATGTGGCGGGGTCTCGCGCAATACCGCGAACGACGCCGCCCGAGCCTCATCCGGGGCGCGTTGAGCCCGCCGGCTCCCCACCGCCTTCCTGCCGGCGCGCTTCCCGAAAGGAATGCTGTCGCCCCGCCGCGTTGTGCAGCGCGTCGCTGTGTTCGTCAGCAAGATCTCCTGGGAGCGCTCTCTGGCATGATTCGTGCTCGAAATTGGCGAAAACGCGCCTGATTGCGCCCTGCGAAAAATGTTCTCCGTGATCTCTTGAAGACCGCCCGCGGATTGACGGCCTTGCCGTCTTGTGGAGTCCCAACGAATGGAGGCGAAATGGCATATGAACGAAAGCGACGGAACATCGTCTGGCTTTGCATAGACGGTCTTCGTGGGGATAGCCTGCACACCACGGGCAACAGGCTCGCCGGTAGACATTTCATTGACGAGCTGACGGAACGCGGCGCGTTTTTCCCCAACTGCATCGCCGCAGCGCAAGGGACGATTCCGTCTTCCGCTTCCTACTTCACCTCGCTGACGCCTGAGCTCTGCCGTCAGTACACGGCGACCCTGAACTGCATTCCACAGTTCCATCCGGACGCCGTCACCATTGCGGACATCCTGAAGCATCACGGCTACACGACGTTTCGATGGAATGACATGAGCACCTTCTCATGCCACGCCAAATCCGGATTCGATGTGTACGAAGCGGGATACGTGAACCTCAGGATGACCCCGAACCTCAGCTTCGACGCAGCGCGACGCCACACGTGACCTGCCCTATCCGTTTGTACCACCCTGCAGAATGGGAGGGGATCGCCACGTTGGCTGTCACGAGACCAGACGCACACGTCGGGCGAGGCGTCGGCTAGGGTCTTACGCGCAGCTCGCTTTGCGCGTTTCGAACAAGTGCTTGGGCATGTGCAGTTCGGGATTGCGGGGATCGGCCTTCCGTATCCGACACCGCTTGCAGAATGCAGGCTCGTTCGGGGTGTTGACAACCGCGCGCAACGCCATGGCGCGCTTGCTGTTCCAGATGGCCTCGAACTCATCCTCCAGCACATTGCCGATCACGGTGTCTCCAGCGCAGCACAAGGACACGTCGCCGTCCACTCCCACGAAAGCCTTTCTCCACGGATCCTGACAAAGCGCATGAGCAGGCGAATTCACGCCCATTCCCTCGCTTTCGCGGAAAAGCGGCGGCAGATTGAGGGGCGTCCCGAGATGGGCGGCCACGTCCCTGGCCTTGGCGAGCATGGCGTCCGAATACTCCTGATCGAAGAAGACACACTCGTCCAGGAGGTCCTCCCGGTGCATGCTGGGATAGAATACCGTGACGGCGCGCGCATTGAGCTCCGCCGCGATGGTCACGAGGCGCGAAAGTTCCTTGACGTTGGAACGCATGGCCAGGAAATGCAGATCGTACACCGGGAACTGCGATCGAGTCTCCAGCTTGCGCTTGGCCAACCGGGCGATACCTTTCAGGACCTCGAAGAAATCACCGCCTCGAATATTCTTGTATGTGCCCGGCGATCCGGCGTCGATGCTGAACTTGATGCAATGCACCTGGTTCTGGACGATGGATTCGACCATTGCTTCCGTGAGCAGAGAACCGTTCGAGATGATGGTGACGCAACAGGCGCTTGCATGGGCCAGCGCGTAGAGCTTCGTGATGTCCTTGAAGAGCAAGGGTTCGCCGCCGAAAAGCTGCAATGTGGACGCAAAAGGCAGGACCGGGGTGATACGCTCTATGGCTTCCCACGGGAACAGCTTGGAAAATCGCTCTGGTAGCACATCTTGCAACGATAATTGCATGCAAGGCCCATGGTCAGTGTGACTTCCACAGGAAGATGCACCAGCTTTTGCTGATTTGTCCGCACAGCGAACTGAGCGTACCCTTCATTCATCTTTTTCAATGGGGACAAGTAACGCATGGGGTCTCCTTGATAAGTGCAGGCAATATCCCCATCAAGGATGCAACATCCGAGCCGCTCTCCCTGTCATGTCACCTCCGGACGTGATCGAATGCGGCACGGCGCGCCATCGCCACCCTTCCCTTCAGAGGCGGAAGGCAAGGGTAAGAGGCGCGGGGCCGCAGCCGCCAGCGGGACTCCCGAGCGGCCGTTATCGTCGGCATGAGCCGCCTCGGGGACATGCCCAGGAGAATACGGCGCGGAGTGCGGGGCATGCCGCTCTCCGGAGAACAATGGCCGGCGGCGGGGGCGTCATCTTCTGGCGCTTCGGAATGGGGAACGCCCGGGTGCGCCCGGGTGCGACCGGGTGCGACCGGGTGCGACCGGGTGCGACCGGGTGCGACCGGGTGCGACCGAGCGCCCAAAAGAAAAAGGGACCTAGGCGTTCACCTAAGTCCCTGATTTCTTTGGTAGCGGGGCAAGGATTTGAACCTTGGACCTTCGGGTTATGAGCCCGACGAGCTACCGAACTGCTCCACCCCGCGTCACGTGAGACAAGCAATATGCAGCAAACAATCCGGACCGTCAACCCCCAGCGCGCTTTTTTTTCAAATTTCCGGCGACACGCGGCTAACTCACCCTCGCGCCAGGAGGCACGCTCGCCGGCGTCCCGCCCGTCTCCGAGTCGCCCAGCACACCGGGCGTCAACAGCCGCATCCCCTCGGGCGTGCGCACTGCCAGGATCATCCCCTGGGACTCCAACCCGCGAATCTTACGCGGCTTCAAGTTGACGACGACCACCACCTCCCGGTCAACCAGAGATGCAGGCGCGAACGTCTCCGCCAGCCCCGCGATGATCTGGCGCGGCGTCGGTTCGCCCACATCCACCGTCAGCTTGAGCAGCTTGTCCGCGTCAGGGTGTTTCTCCCCGGCGAGCACGCGGCCCACTCGCATGTCCACCTTCTGGAAATCGGCGAATTCGATGAGCGAAGCCGCCTCCTCGGCGGCGTCGGCCTTGCCTTGAGGAGACGACATGGAACGGGCTTGCTCGGCCTCTTTGCCGGTGGTGGCGACGAGGGGCGTCTCCACACGGGGGAAAAGGTTGGAGCCCTTGGCCACGGGTTTGCCCACTTGCGGCGTCATGCCATCCCAACCTTGGCGTTCGCGCCGCAGGTCGAGCGTTTGCGCATCGAACCCGCCGGTGAGCTGCGTCAGAATGGCGGCGGCAGCCTCCGGCATCACGGGCCAGCAGTGCGCCGCCACCTTGCGCACCCCTTCCAACAGCAGGTGCATCACCGTACCCAACCTATCGAATTCCTTGTTTTTATTGAGTGTCCAGGGCTGGCTTGCGTCCACGTACTTGTTCATGGCGCGCACCAGCTCCCAGAGCGATTCCAGCCCGCGGGAACACTCCGCGCGGCCAAAGAGCTGCTGACAGTTCACGACGGCGTTCAACCCCAGCTCGATGAGCGCGTCATCCTCCGCCATGAGTGGTCCGCGGGGCGGCGTCTCCCCTCCGAAGTACTTGTGCGTCATGGCCAGCACGCGGTTCACCAAATTGCCCAGGTCGTTGGCGAGGTCCGCGTTCAACCGCGCCACCAGTCCCTCCTCGGAGAAGCTGGAGTCCGCGCCGAAGTGCATCTCCCGCATCAGGTAGAACCGGAAGGCGTTCACGCCGTACTTTTCGACCATGTCCAGGGGAGCCACTACATTACCGAGACTCTTGGACATTTTGGTGTCGTCCACCAACCAGTAGCCGTGGACGTTGAGGCGTCGGTAGGGTTCCAGCCCCGCAGCGCGCAGCATGGTGGGCCAGAAAATGGCGTGGGGCTTCAGGATGTCTTTGGCGACAAGGTGTTGCGCCACGGGCCAGAACTGATGAAAGGCCTCGCCGTCGGGCCATTCCAACGCGGTGAGATAGTTGATGAGTGCGTCGAACCAGACATAGCAGACATAGTCCGGATCGAAGGGCAGCTCCACGCCCCACTCCAGGCGGCTTTTGGGCCGGGAGATGCAGAGATCCTCCAGCACGCCGCCTTCGAGCATGGCGAGGGCCTCGTTGGCGTAACGGCCGGGGCGGATGAAGTCCGGGTCGTTGCGGATGTGATCCGCCAGCCACTGCTGGTACTTGGACATGCGGAAGAAGTAGTTGGACTCCCTGATGGCGTCGGGGGGAACGCCATGCTGGGGGCATTTGCCGTTTTCCAGCTCTTTCTCGGTGAGGAAACGCTCGCAGCCGGTGCAATAGAGACCTTCGTACTCCGCGTGATAGATGTCGCCCTTGTCATACACCAGTTGCAGAATCTGTTGAACGACCGCCTTGTGGTGCGATTCCGTGGTGCGGATGAACCTGTCCGGCTCCACATGGAGCTTCGGCCACAGCTCTTGAAAGAGGCTGCTGATGCGATCCACATACGCTTGTGGCGTTTCACCATTCTTGGCGGCCGCCTGGACGATCTTGTCGCCATGCTCGTCCGTTCCTGTCAGGAAGAATGTTGATTCACCACACGCCTTGTGAAAGCGGTTCAGACAATCCGCAAGGATGGTGGTGTAGGCATGACCAAGATGGGGCTTGGCGTTGACGTAGTAAATGGGCGTGGTGATGTAGAAGCGATCCACGGAATTCGTCTCCAATGCATTGGGTGACGCATGCGTCGCGTCATGGCGTCTTGTTGGGGCCCGACTTCGGGGCGGTGGTTGCGCCTCACGTCAGAAAGAGCATGCAAGCGCGCGCACGGACGCGCCGTCATTCCTTGGGTTTGGGCGGTCTGGGCTTGCGCCGACGGCGGCGCGGCGGTTTGCCTTCCTTGCCGGCAGGCTTGCCGCCCTGATCAGCCTTCGCGCGCGGCTCGCCCCCACCCGAGGCCCCGTTTTCTGGGCGAGGGGGCTTTCCGCCGCCACGACTACGGCCTTTGCGGCTGGAGCGTCGCCGCGAGCGGTTGGCGGGGCGCTTCTTTTCCGCGCCATCGCCTTCGCGGGGCGGCGTGGCGTGCTTGTCGCGCGGTGGGGAGTCCTCGGTCTCCGCGTCATCCCCCCGAGCGACTTCCCCGCCGCTTGACGCTGCGTCGCCGGGTTTTGCGCTCAGCCCGAAGACACCGCCTTGCGTGGCCTGTTCTTCACGAGGCGCATGCGCGCCGTCGCCGGACGCCATCTCGCTGGAGATGTCGGCCGAGGCGTCGGGCGTTGTCTCGTGGGGTTCAGCCCCGGCTTTGGCGGGAGACTTGTTCTGCGCCGACTTTTCGGGACGGGGGCGGGGTGCGTCCTCGTCGCGCTTGTTGCGCGGCTTGCTTTTGGCGCGTTTGTCCTGCCCTTTGCGCGGCTCCTTGGGTTGGCGCGGCGTCTGATTCAACAGATTGGGATCCGGCCGCCGGGGCTCCAGGGCGTTCCATTCCTCCACGGTCACTTCCATCTCATCGCCCTCTTCGGGCAGCAGGCTTATGCTTTCCCGGAAGAAGTTGGCGCGCAGCACTTTCACCAGTCCGTTCTTGGTGAGGTAGCGCTTGCCCACACGAGGACATTTGGCGTGGAAGGCCTCGTACCCCTTCTGTTCATAGGCGAGACAGCACAACAACCGCCCGCAGATGCCAGAAATCTTGGTGGGGTTGAGAAAGAGGTTCTGCTCCTTGGCCATCTTGATGGTCACGGGCTCGAACTTGCGCAAGAACCGGCGGCAGCAGCAGAGCTGGCCGCAGTTGCCCACGGCTCCGGTCATCTGGGTTTCGTGGCGCACGCCGATCTGTCGCAACTCGATGCGGGTGCGGTACGTCTTCACCAGCTCCTTGACGAGGTCGCGGAAGTCGATGCGGGTGGGCGCGGTGAAATAAAAGACGATCTTGCCCCGGTCGAAGTAGACTTCCACGTCGACGAGCTTCATGTCGAGATTGCGCTCGTTGATGAGCCGACGGCATTCGGCGAAGGCTTCCTTGGCGAGGGCGTCGTTCTCCGCCGCCACGGCGAGGTCCGCTTCATCCGCCACACGCACGATGGACTCCAGGACGTCGGCGTCCGGGGCGGCTTCGTGGGCGTCTTCGTCCTGCGCGCCGTCTTCGGAGTCGGAGGCGGCCGTATCCGCCGTGTCCGCGGGCTCGGGCGGGGCGGGTTCATCGGGCGTCCCGGTCGCTCCGGACGTCTCGTCCTCCTCCTGCAGCACGGCGGCGGGTCCTCCCGGCTCGGCGGCGTCGGGCCGTTTGGCTGTGGGCGGTTCGTCTTGCACCAGGGCGACACGCGCCAGGGCGAGGCCGTGTTCCGTCTCCACCAGAACCCTGTCGCCGGGGCGCACGTCATGGCCGGCGTCGTCGTAGTAGTAGACGGACCCGGAGTCCCTGAATTTCAATCCTAATATATGGCTCATAAGCGTGCGGCGGAGCATTTGCTCCGGTAATGGTCGAAAGATTGACGATCATGCGTCCTTTTGCCGGGCCCTGTCAACAAATCCCCCCGGATCGTCACAAAGCGTGGCGTGTCCTGTTTCTCCGCCCAATGACAGCGCTCCGCATACGCGGTATGATGACCATCATGCAAGAGGCTACGCTCATCTATCCGCACCAGCTGTTCTCGGATCATCCGGCTCTGGCTCGTGACCGCCGGGTCTACCTTTTCGAAGACCCGCTCTTCTTCGGCGACACAGCCCACCCCGCCAATTTCCACGCCCTGAAACGCATCTTCCACCGCGCCTCCATGGCGGCGTACGCCGCGGAGCTGGAACGCCGCGGCCACGATGTGACGACCATCCCCCACGCGCCCTCCTCTGCGCTCACTCCCCTGACGGAGACGCTGAAGCGGGATGGCGTTGAACAACTGCACTGTGCGGATCCCGTGGATTTCCTGGTGGAAAAGCGTCTGCGCCGCCAGTGCGAAGCCCATGGCGTAGCGCTCCACATGACCGACGGTCCCGGCTTTCTGCTCCCCCGCGACGAAGTGGAGGCCCGCTTTCCGGCCGAACAGAAACACTATCACCAGACAGCCTTCTACCGCGAGGAGCGCACGCGCCGTGACGTGCTGATGGACGACGGCAAACCCGCAGGCGGTCGGTGGACCTTCGACACGCAGAACCGCAAGGCCCTGCCGGCCGACTACCATCCGCCCGAGGTCCCCTCCACGCGGGAGAACGAGTACGTGGCCGCGGCGCGGGCCTCCGTCCGTCGGGATTTTCCGGACGCCTGGGGGTGTGACGAACCTCTGCCCTACCCCGTGACCCGCCAAGGAGCGCGTGGCTGGTTGTCGACGTTTCTGGACGAACGCCTCCCCGACTTCGGCCCCTACGAAGACGCCCTTTCAGCCACGCACCGCGTCATCTGCCACTCCCAGCTTTCCCCTCTGCTCAACGTGGGCCTGCTCACGCCGCACGAGGTCCTGGACGCCGCCCTCGCCCGCCGGGGCTCAGTCCCTCTCGCCAGCCTGGAAGGCTTCGTCCGGCAAGTCATGGGGTGGCGGGAGTTCATCCGCGCGCTCTATCACGTCCGTGGCGTCGCCCAGCGCACCACCAATCATCTGCGCGCCACTCGCCCGCTGCCCCGCGCTTTCTATGCAGCGACCACCGGTCTGCCCCCCGTGGACTGCTGCATCCTCCGTCTCAAGGAAACCGCGTGGCTGCACCACATCGAACGGCTCATGGTGCTCGGCAACATCATGGCGTTGCTGGAGATCCACCCCGACGACTGCTACCGCTGGTTCATGGAGACGCACATCGACGCCTACGACTGGGTGATGGTCCCCAACGTCTACGGCATGAGCCTCCACGCTGACGGGGGCCTCATGGTCACCAAGCCCTATGTGAGTTCCTCCAATTATCTCCGAAAGATGAGTGACTACGCCCGCGTCTGGAAAGACACGCCCCCCCAGGCGTGGCCCGAAGCCTCCCGCCAGGCGTGGCGCGCGGACTGGCAAGCCGTCTGGGACGCCCTCTATTGGCGTTTCGTGGCCGCGCACCGCGAACTGTTCCGGAAAAATCCCCGGCTTGCCGTCATGACGAGCCATCTCGACCGCATGGACGAGGCCACCCGCCAGAGCCACTTCGGCCGCGCCGGCGCATTCCTTCACTCTTTGGGATGAGGGCTGACGCACAGCGCAAGGCCCTCCCAGCCCCCCCGGAGGACAGACGTCCGCGCACGGGCTGCCCCCTCCCGTCCAGCGGTGCGCTTCATGCCAGAACAAGCACGGGGAACGCCACCGCCAACAGGGGTCGCCCCAGGTGTCCTCGGCAGACCGCCGGGATGGCGACAGCGATCGGGATGGCGTCGACTGAGGCCGACAGCCGCGCACGCCGCAGCCGGGGAGAATGGCTCCGCTTCACTCGGACAATTTCCGCGAGGAAGGGCAAGAAGCGAGGAAGAGTGCGGTGGCGCTGGGACGCGGGAGCACCGAGGGAGAAACGCGGGCGACACGACGCCGCCCGCGGTGTGGTCTGGCGCTCCCGGCGCGAGTCGAACACGCGGCCTGCCGCTTAGGAGGCGGCTGCTCTATCCTGCTGAGCTACGGGAGCGGGAGCCGGGCGCATGCCCCGGCGGCAAAGCGAATATGCATAGCCCGAGTGCCTGGAGCCTGTCAATGGACACAGGCGCACAGCGTGCGGCGGCGCGGCCCGGGAGCGCTCCTGCACGCCTCGGCGCAAGAGGTTTGCGTATCGCAGCGGATTCCGATAGTATTCCCTGCTTACCCGCCATCAACCTCTGCAGGAGTCCACAGGTTCCCATGCGCCCCTCCTCCTTCCGCTCCCCCCGCGCCCCGCGCGCATTCTGCGCGCTCCTTGTCGTCTTGTGCTGCGTCTTGTCGTGGACGCCGCCCCACGCCGCCGCCGTGGAGTTTTCGCGCTTCAGCGAGCTGGCCGAGAAAACCGGCCCCGCCGTGGTGAACATCGCCACCATGCGACGCGTCTCCCCTTCGGACGACCTGCGCGAGATGCTGCCCTTCCGCGACGACAATCCACAGATGGAGCGTTTCTTCGACGAGTTCGAACGCTTCTTCGGCGAGAATTTCCGTCAGCCCGGCCGTGAACGTCAGGAACGCTCCCAAGGCAGCGGCTTCATCATCACCGAAGACGGGCTCGTGGTCACCAACAACCACGTGGTCGAAGACGCCGACGAAGTCATCGTGAACCTGCAAGGCCCCGGCGGCGCCGAGGAATCCTACACCGCCGAGGTGGTGGGCCGCGACCGGGAGACGGACCTCGCCGTGCTCAAGATCGAAGTGGACCGGCCTCTGCCCACCCTTACCTGGGGCGACTCCGACGCCATGCGCATCGGGGAGTGGGTGGTCGCCATCGGCAATCCCTTCGGTCTGGACCATTCCGTCACCGCGGGCATCGTCAGCGCCAAAGGCCGTGTCCTGGGCTCCGGCCCCTACGACGACTTCATCCAGACCGACGCGTCCATCAACCCCGGCAATTCTGGCGGCCCCTTGCTGAACCTGGAAGGCGAAGTCATCGGCATCAACACCGCCATCGTCGCATCAGGTCAAGGCATCGGCTTCGCCATCCCCTCGCGCATGGCGCGCAAGGTCATCGCGCAGATCAAGGAAGGCGAGACGGTGCAGCGCGGCTGGCTCGGCGTCTCCATCCAGGATGTGGACAAGGACGTGGCCACGGCGCTGGACCTGCCCGAGGCTCGCGGCGCCCTCGTCGTCAACGTGCTGCAAGGCGAACCGGCGGACAAAGCCGGGCTGGAAGCCGGGGACGTCATCCTCTCCATAGAAGGCAAGCCTGTGGAGGACACCGCCAGCCTGCTGCGCGTGGTGGCGAACTTCCCCCCCGGCGCGCAAGTGGCCATCGAGATCTGGCGGCGCGGCCAGCAGGAGACCCTGCAAGCCACGCTGGGCCAGCGCGACACCCAGCGCCTCGCTGCTCAAGAGGAAGAAGAGACCCCGCAGGAAACCGAGCCGGCAGCCAAGGCGGACGCCTTCGGGCTGGTGCTGACGCCCGTGGACGAAAACGCCGCTCGCCGCATGGACCTGCCCGAGCCGCAAGGGTTGCTCGTCCTGGACGTGGAAGCCGGCTCCTTGGCGGACGACGCGGAGCTGCGACCCGACGACGTCATCCTGGAAGTGAACCAGAAGCCTGTGAACGATGTGGAAGCCTTCGAGGACATCCTGCGCCGCGACGCTCGCGACAAAGGCGTAGCGCTTTTGCTGCTCGTGCGCGACGGCCGCAACTTGTTCCGGTCCCTGCGCGTGCAAGCGGAGCCCTCCCGATAGGGCCGCGTCGCGCCCCTGACTGGAATCCACGAACCAACGGAGACATCTGCGTATGGCGACCCTCACGCCCCGCGAGATCGTAGCGGAGCTCGACAAATACATCATCGGCCAGCACGAGGCCAAGCGCATGGTCGCCATCGCCATGCGCAACCGGTGGCGTCGGCGTCAACTGGACCCCGAGTTGCGCGAGGAGATCGCGCCCAAGAACATCATCATGATCGGCCCCACTGGCGTGGGCAAGACGGAGATAGCCCGCCGCCTCGCCAAGCTGGCCCGCTCCCCGTTCTTCAAGGTGGAAGCCACCAAGTTCACCGAGGTGGGATACGTGGGTCGCGACGTGGAGTCCATGATCCGCGATCTCACGGAAATCGGCGTGCGCATGGTGAAGGAGGAAGAGCAGGAGCGCGTGCAGGAAAAGGCCCAGGCCAACGCCGAGGAACGCCTTCTGGATCTGCTGCTGCCAAGCTCCCAGCGCGCTTCGGAGCCTGCTTCCCCCACGCAGGAGCCCGCGCCCTGGAAACCCGGCGAACCCATCCCTGCGGGGCCGGCAGCTGCGCCGGGCTTCGTCACCGGCGGGGATGAAGCCGCCGCCGGCGCGGACAAGCCCCGCTCCACGCGGGAAAAGCTGCGCCAGCTTCTGCGCGACGGCAAGCTGGATGACCGCACCGTGGAGATGGAAGTGACCGCCCAAGGCCCTCAAGTGGAGATCATGGCCATGCCCGGCATGGAAGAGATGGGCTTCCAGTTCAAGGACATGATGCAGAACATCTTCCCCGCCAAGAAGAAACGCAAGCAGATCCGCGTGAAGGACGCGCGCGAACTGCTCGTCCAGGAAGAAGCCGAACGCCTCATCGACATGGAAAAAGTCGCTGAGCTGGCCCGGGAACGCGTGCAGGAAGACGGCATCATTTTCATCGACGAACTGGACAAGATCGTCTCCGGCGAAAGCCGCAGCTCCGGCGAAGTCTCCCGCGAGGGCGTGCAGCGCGACCTGCTGCCCATCGTGGAGGGCTCCACCGTCAACACCAAGCACGGCATGATCCGTACGGACCACATCCTCTTCATCGCTGCAGGCGCTTTCCACATGGCCAAGCCATCGGACCTTGCGCCTGAACTCCAGGGTCGTTTCCCCTTGCGTGTGGAGCTGGACGCCCTCTCCGAAGAGGATTTGCTGCGCATCCTCACCGAGCCGAAGAACGCGCTCACCACCCAGTATGTCGCGCTGCTCGGCGCGGAGGACCTCCAGGTGACCTTCACCGACGACGCCGCCCGCGAGATAGCCGCCTTCGCCGCCCGCACCAACGACGAGACCGACAACATCGGCGCGCGACGACTCTACACCGTGATGGAGAAAGTGCTGGCCGAGCTCTCCTTCGACGCGTCGGAACGCGTGGGCGAGTCTGTCGTCATCGACGCGCAGTACGTCCGCCAGCAACTCGCCGACGTCATGGAAGACAGGGACCTCTCCCGGTACATACTCTAGTGAACGCTCCGACGTCGGCTTGTCCCCGACCCCACAAGGAAAGCGCCGCCGCCGCACGGCCTCGCTTGCATTCGCCTGCGCGCTTGCACCCTCACCCCATCCGTCACCGCTGGAGAACGCCATGACCGCCTGGGAGGATTCCGCCATGTCGCATGAAAAAGGCGCGCGCATCGCCAAGATCCTGATGGAGAGCCTGCCCTTCATCAAGGAATTCCATGGACAGACCGTGGTCATCAAATACGGCGGGCACGCCATGAAGGACGACGCCCTCAAGGCCGCCTTCGCCAAGTCCATCGTCATGTTGCGCTACATCGGGGTGAACCCCATCATCGTCCACGGCGGTGGCCCGCAGATCGGCGAGTTGCTCTCGCGGCTGAACATCGCCTGCTCCTTCCGCGAGGGCATGCGGGTGACGGACGCCGCCACCATGAACGTGGTGGAGATGGTGCTGGGCGGCAAAGTGAACAAGGAGATCGTGAATCTGTTGAACCTGCACGGCGGCAAAGCCGTGGGGCTGACAGGTTCGGACGGCTGGTGCGTGCAGTGCCAACGTCTGGAGATGGCTGTTTCCCGGGAAGCAGCGCCGCCGGAGATCATCGACCTGG
>CAYVWB010000016.1:72969-73771 GCA_964455395.1 uncultured Desulfovibrionaceae bacterium | reverse complement strand
CACCATCGCCGCAAAGAACTGCGCCGTGGTCTGGGAGGGGGCCAAGATCAACATCATCGACACCCCGGGCCACGCCGACTTCGGCGGCGAGGTGGAGCGCTCCCTCTCCATGGCCGACGCCGCCATCCTGCTGGTGGACGCCTCCGAAGGCCCGCTCCCCCAGACGCGCTTCGTCTTGCGCAAGACTCTGGAACTGGGCTTGCCCCTCATCCTCGTCATCAACAAGATCGACCGCGCAGACGCCCGCATCAACGAAGTCCTGGACGAAGTCTACGACCTCTTCATCGACCTGGACGCCGACGAGGAGCAGCTGGAGTTTCCGGTGCTCTACGCCATCGGCCGGGAAGGCCGCGCTTCCGAAGATCCCGAGGACCTCGGCCCCGACCTCAAGCCCCTCTTCACGGTCATTCTGGAGCATGCGCCGCCGCCCAAGGTCAACCCGGACGCGCCTTTCGCCATGCTCGTCTCGGATCTCTCCTACTCGGAGTATCTGGGCCGGCTGGCCATCGGCAAGGTCCTGGCGGGACAGGCGCAGTCCGGTCAGAGTCTCGTGCGCATCGGCGAGAGCGGCCAGCCCAAGGCGCTCAAGGTCACCAAGTTGCAGACTTTCCAGGGCCTCGCCATCGTGGAGGCCGAGCACGGCCGCGCAGGCGACATCGTGGTGGTCTCCGGCGTGGAGGAGGTGACCATCGGCGACACCATCTGCAGCGCCGAGCGCACCGAGCCCCTGCCGCGCATCACCGTGGAGGAACCCACCGTCTCCATGCGGTTCGGGGTGAACACCTCCCCCCTGGCCGGCCGT
>CAYVWB010000016.1:26775-72959 GCA_964455395.1 uncultured Desulfovibrionaceae bacterium | reverse complement strand
GGCCGTGAAGGGGACAAGGTGCAGTCCCGCGTCATCGGCGACCGACTGCGCCGGGAGACCCTCACCAATGTGGCCATGCGCGTGGAGGAGACCGACGACCGCGACGCTTACCTCGTGAAGGGCCGCGGCGAATTCCAGATGGCCATCCTCATCGAAACCATGCGCCGCGAGGGCTTCGAGCTCACCGTGGGTCGGCCGCAGGTCATCTACAAGGAGGAGGACGGCAAGACCGTGGAGCCCATCGAGCGGCTTTACGTGGACTGCGACGAGGACTTCCTGGGCGTCGTCACCGAGAAAATGGCCTCCCGCAAGGGCCGCATGCTGAACTTGGTGAACAAGGGCAAGGGCCGTGTCCGGCTGGAGTTCTCCGTGCCGTCGCGGGGGCTCATCGGGTACCGCGACGAGTTTCTCACGGACACCAAAGGCACCGGCATCATGAACTCCTACCTCGCCGGCTACGAGCCCTTCCGCGGGGAAATCGTCTCCCGCTACACGGGTTCCATCGTCTCGGACCGCACCGGGAACGGCGTCTCCTACGCGCTCTTCAACCTGGAGCCGCGGGGGGAGCTCTTCATCACCGCTGGCGAACCGGTCTACGAAGGGATGATCGTGGGCGAGCACAACCGCGAGAACGACATCGACGTGAACCCCACCAAGGAAAAGAAGCTGAGCAACATGCGCGCCTCGGGCAAGGATGAAGCCGTGATCCTCACGCCGGTGCGGCCCATGACGCTGGAACGCGCCATCCATTTCCTCAGGGAGGACGAATTGGTCGAGGTGACGCCGCAGTCCATCCGCTTGCGCAAGGCGACTCTCTCCGCCACGGCGCGTCATTCCGCTCAAGGCAAGAAAAAGAAAGTCGACGGGAAGTAGGCGTTTTTCGGGGGCGACGCGCCCCCTCGCCCATTGTTTCACCGCCGCGCGTGGGTTGATCGTCGATCTTCCGCATGCGCGGCGGTTTGCTTTCATGGTCTGAATGATTCTATGGCCTGCACGGCCTGCACGGCCTGCACGGCCTGCACGGCCTGCACTGCCTGCAAAGACTGCGCGCCGTTGCGAGGCAGGCGCCAGCCTGTGCAATTGGGGCGCAATGAAACACGGGGGTTGGCGTCCACGGCAATTGCATGAAGCAATCGCTTCCTTGGTGAAAATGTAGTCACGCCGTGGCGTGCGTGGTAGGGTGGGAAAGCGCCTTCGCCGCCGCAGCGTCGTGAGCGGCGCGGGGCGTTCCCTCTCATTTCGCAATGCAAGGAGCTGAACGCATGAAAGTTTTTGTGGTGTATTACTCCATGTACGGGCACGTCCACACCATGGCGACCGCCGCCGCCGAAGCGCTTGCCGGAGTGGATGGCTGTGAGCCCATGCTGCGCCGCGTGCCCGAGACCCTGCCCGACGCCGTGTTGGAGAAGATGGGCGCTTTGGAAGCAAAATCCATGTTCGCGGAGGTGGCCACGGCTGATCCCGCCGAGCTGGCTGACGCCGACGCCGTGCTCTTCGGCACGCCCACCCGCTTTGGCAACATGGCCGCACAGATGAAAGCCTTCATCGACCATCTGGGCGGTTTGTGGATGAAGCACGCCCTGGTGGACACGCCGGCCTCGGTGTTCACCTCGTCCAACACGCAGCACGGCGGGCAGGAATCGACGATTCTCACCTTCCATGCGCCGCTCTTCCACTTGGGCATGATCGTGCTGGGCTTGCCCTACACCTTCCAGGGGCAGATGGCTTCGGACGAGATCACGGGCTGCTCCCCCTACGGAGCCTCCACCATCGCCGGGGGCGACGGCTCCCGCACTCCTTCGGAGAACGAGCTCGCCGGCGTGCGTTTCCAGGCGGAGCGACTGGCGCGCATCGCGGCGGCGCTCAAGGGCTGAGCGTTTCCCGCGATCGCAACGAAGACGCGACGGCGTCGCGCTGCCCCCACGTCGTCGACGCCTCGGCGCCTCAAGGGGGGGGAGGGCGGCGCCGTTTCTCGTGGTGTTTCAGAAGATCGTTGAATCGGCGCGCTCACGCCGGCGCCTGAATCATCCCGTCTCGCAGCCTTCTAATCCGCTTCGCTGGCGGGGTGCGTCGCTTCGTAGGCGTCGATGGCGCGGGAGCGTTCCTCCGGCGAGGTGGTGTGGCGGCAGAAGAAGTTGTAGAAGAAGGGCGTCATGTAGAGGGTCATGGCTGCGGAGACGAGCACGCCGGAGAAGATGACCACGCCAAGGACGCGGCGGCTCTCCGCGCCGGCGCCGGTGGCGAGGATGAGGGGCAATGCGCCGATGGCGGTGGAGAGGGCGGTCATCACCACGGGACGCAGGCGGCGTTTCGAAGCGCGGAGGATGGCTTCGTGAAAGCGGTGGCCCTCGTCGCGCATCTGGTTGATGAACTCCACGATGAGGATGCCGTTCTTGGCGGCCAAGCCGATCAGCATGATAAGGCCTATCTCACTGTAGATGTTCATTGTTTGGCCGGTTATCAACAAACCCAGGAGCGCGCCCACCACAGCGAGCGGCACCGTGGACATGACCGCCAAGGGGTGGAGGAAGCTCTCGAACTGTGCAGCCAGCACCAGAAAGACCACCACCAGCGCCAAGCCGAAGGTGAAGTACGCCGCGCCGGATGACTGGACGAATTCCAGGCTCTCGCCTTTGTAGTCGATGCGAACCTTGGCCGGCAGCTTCTCCCGGGCGGTCTGCTGGAGGAAGGCGAGGGCGTCGCCGAGGGCGTAGCCGGGGGCGAGGTTCGCGGAAATGGTGATGGCCCGCAGTCGGTTGTAGCGCGCCAGCTCCGAAGGGCCGGCGAATTCCCGCAAGGTGATCACGTTGGAAAGCGGTGTGAGCGCGCCGGAGCGTTCCGAACGCACGTAGATCTGGTCGAGGTCGTCCAGGCTTTCGCGCAGGGTGGCGTCGCTCTGGAGGATGACCTCGTACTGCTGGCCTCGGTCCAGGTAGTCCGTCACGTCACGGGAGCCCAGCAGGGTCTCCAGGGTGCGGCCTATTTCGCGGACGCTCACCCCCAGTTCCGCAGCGCGCGCCAGGTTCACGGAAACGTTGATCTTCGGCTTCGTTTCCCGATAGTCCCAGTCCAGACCTTCCAGGCCGGGGTATTCCCGCGCCGCCTCCAGGATGGTGTCGCGCCAGCTCGCCAGCTCGTCGTAATCGTCTCCGCCCAGCACGAACTGCACGGGCTGTCGCGTGCCGAACTGCGCAAGACCTTGCCGCACCACGGCGAAGGCCGTGACGCCGGGCAGGCGCTGCAGTTCCTGGAACGTGGCCTGGGCGATGTCCTGGGTGGAGCGTTCGCGTTGGCTCCACGGTGTGAGCACCACGATGCCGATGCCGGAGTTCACGTCACCCACTTGACTGAAGGAGCCGGGCACCCGCGCCAGCACGCGTTGGGCTTCACCCGAGTCCAGCAGGGGCAGCAGCATCTTCTCGATCTGCGCCATGTAGCGGCTGGAATAGTCAAAGCTTGCGCCTTCCGGCGCTGTCATGAACACGAAGAAGACGCCGCGGTCTTCCTTGGGCGCGAACTCGCCGGGAATGGCGCGATACGTGTAGACCAGCGCCGCCAAGATGACGACGAAGACCGCCAGCATGGCCGGGGTGTTGCGCAGCGTCCAGCGCAGGGTGCGGTCGTAGAAGGCCTCCACGGCGCGGAAGCCGCGTTCCAAGACCACGGTCATGCGGCTCTTGCCGTGTTCGCGGGAAAGCAGCTTGCTGGCGAGCACGGGACAAAGCGTGAGCGCCACCAGCGAAGAAAAACACACCGCTCCGGCCAAGGCGAAGGCGTATTCCGTGAAGAGTCGGCCCACCACGCCTTCCATGAAGGCGATGGGCACGAAGACCGCCACCAGCACCACCGTGGTGGCGATGACGGCGAATCCCACCTGCTTCGTGCCGCGGTGCGCCGCCACCAGCGGCGGCTCCCCGTTCTCCATGCGACGGTAGATGTTTTCCAGCACCACGATGGAGTCGTCCACGACCAGGCCGATGGCCAGCACCAGCGCCAGCAAGGTGAGCGTGTTCAGCGAATAGCCAAACGCCGAGAGCACGATGAAGCTGGCCACGATGGAGACCGGGACCGTGATCGCCGGCGGCGCCGTGGCGCGCACGCTGCCCAGAAAGAGGAAGATGACCAGCACCACCAAGCCGGCGGCCATGCCGATGGTGCGGTAGACCTCCGCGATGGACTCCCGGATGAAGACGGAGGTGTCGTAGGAGAGGTTCAGCGTCACTTCCTCGGGCAAGGAGTTGCGCAGCTCGGGCAGCAACGCTTTCACCTGGTCCACCACTTCGATGGTGTTGGCGCGCGACTGGCGGGTGACGCCTACGCCCACGGCCGGTTCGTCGTTGGAGCGCAAGTCCGTGCGCAGATCCTCGGCGGCCACTTCCACCCGCGCCACCTGACCCAGCCGGACGATCTCCCCCCCGGCGCCCACCTTCACGATCATGGAAGCGAACTGCTCCGGCGCGGCGTAGGGGCGCGGCACGCGCAAGGTGAAGTCCCGTTGGGGGCTTTCCAGCCGGCCCGCGGGCAGTTCCACGTTTTGCGCAGCAAGCACGTCTTCCACATCGCCGGCGGTCAGATCGTGCGCAGCCAAGGCCTGCTGGTTCAGCCACACACGCATGGCCGTGCGTTTCTCCCCGCCGATGCGCACGAAGGCCACGCCGTCCAGCGCGCTGATGCGGTCCACGATGAGCCGGTCCGCGATGTCCGTCAGCTCCAGCTGGTTCAGCACGGGACTTGTCAGGTTCAGCCAGAGGATGACTTCGCTGCCCGCGTCAGCTTTGGATATCTCGGGGGCGTCCGCTTCGTCGGGGAGGTCGTCCAGCACGCGGCTCACCCGGTCGCGCACGTCGTTGGCGGCGGCGTCCAGGTCCCGGTCGATTTCGAATTCCAGGGTGATGCGCGAGGAGCCGTCCTGGCTTACGGAGTCGATGGACTTCAAGTCTTCCACGCCGCTGATCCGGTCTTCGATGATCTCGGTCACGCGGTTGTCCACGGTCTCGGCCGCAGCGCCTGTGTAGATGGTTTCCACGGTGACGATCGGGGGGTCCACATCCGGGAACTCCCGCACCGTGAGTCGCGTGTAGGAGGTGATGCCGAAAACCACCAGCAGCAAGGCGACGACCGTGGCGAAGACGGGCCGCCGCACGGAAATGTCGGAGAGGAACATGGGTGCGACTCGTCAGCTGTCGGACGCGTTGGCGGCGGCCGGGGTGAGGTCCTCTATGGGCCGGGGCGTCTGCTCCGGCGTCTCCAGCAGTTCCACGATCTCCACCGTGTCCCCATCGCGGATGCGCACGCCGCCTTCCACCACCAGGAGTTCGCCGGCGCGCAGGCCCTGGCGGATCTCCACCACGCCTGGCTGGCGGCGTCCCGTCTCCACTTCGCGTTTGGTCACGGCGTTGGTTTCCGGGTCGATGAGGAACAGGAAGGTCGAGTAGCCCACGGGGACCACGCTCTGCTCCGGAACCAGCAGCACGTCTTCGGTTCCTTTGATGAGCTCCACGGCGAGGAGCATGCCGGGCTTCAGGCGGTGATCCTCGTTTTCGATGATGGCGCGGATGGAGAGCGCGCGGGTCTGGGGATCCACGCGGGGGTCCACGTGCGTCACCACGCCTGTGAAGATCTCGTCGGGGTAGGCTGCGGCTTTGGCTTCCACGGTCATGCCGCGGCGCACCACAGGGAGGAAGCGCTCCGGGGTGGTGAAATCCAGCTTGATGCGGTCGATGTCGTCCAGAGTGGTGATGACGGCGCCCGGCTGCACCAGCGCGCCCACACTGACTTGGCGCGCGCCGAGCCGGCCTGCGAAGGGCGCGGTGATGTAGACGTCTTCCAGCCGCTTTTCGGCGGTTTCCACGTCGGCGCGGGCGTCCTCAACCATGCTCAGCTGGCTCTCCAGTTGCGAACGGGGGATGACGTTGTCGGCGAAGAGGTCCTCGAAACGCGAGAGGTTCTGCCGGGCTTCGTCCAGGCGCACGCGGGCGGAGCGCACGGCTGCGCGGGCTTGTTCTTCGTCCAGGTGCACCAGCTTGGCGCCGGTTTCCACCTCGTCGCCGTCTTCGAAATAGATGGCTTCCACCAGGTCCTGGGTGTTGGCGGTTATCTCCACGGACTCGTTGGCGCGCGCCGTGCCGATGGCTTCAAGCCGGTCCGTCAGGCTGATGGGCTTGGCGGCGTAGGCCACCACGGGGGTAGGGCGTTGTTCACGGCGGTTGCGCTCGGCTGCGCGCTCCGTCTGGATGAATTCGAGCAGGAAATAACCGCCTCCCGCCAGGAGGAGGACGATGGCCACGGGGTAGATCGTGCGCATGGGGATGTGTCTCCGGAGCGTTGCTGCAGGCGTCAGCGCCAGCAATACGGACTCCAGCAGGCAGAATAGCACATCTGGACGGGAAAGGAAGTGAAAATATGGACGCTTCCAACCCCTTCCGCCAGTCGACGAGGGGGCCGGTCGAGAAGCACTGCCGGGGAGGCGTCGGAAACGTCGGAAGCCGGGGAGTTGCGCAGACTTGTCGGCGTGTGTATGAGGACATGGATTCTGCAACACACGAGGCGTTTCATGCTATTGGACGACGACATCAAGAAGATTCTCGCCGAGGCGCGGGTCATCGCCGTGGTGGGCGCAGTGGACAAACCCACCCGACCGGTGGACGGCGTGGGCCGCTACCTGATGCAGCACGGCTTCACGGTGCTGCCCGTACACCCCAACCGCAAGGATGTCTGGGGGTTGAAGACCTACGCCAGCCTGGGCGACATCGACAGGCCGGTGGACATCGTCAACCTCTTCCGCGCATCCCAACACTGTCCGGAACACGCCCGCGAGACCTTGGCCATGACGCCGCCGCCCAAGCTCTTCTGGATGCAGTCCGGCGTGCGCAGCGAGGAAGCGACGCAGATCCTCGCTGGCAGCAGCGTGGCTGTCACGCAGGACCAGTGCATCAAGGTGGTTCACCAGCAACTGCAGCTGGAAAGCCGGCCGTGAGCGAAGTCTTCGCCTGCGCCATGTGCGGCCACTGCTGCGAGGGCGAAGGGGGCATCGTGCTGGCGGCCTCCGATCAGCAGCGGCTTGCAGATCATCTGGACATGGCCCCGGAAGCCATGCTCCGGCGCTTCGCCGTTGTCTCCGGAGGCAAGCATCACCTCGTCAGCGGGCCGGATGGTTTCTGCATCTTCTATGAGGAGGGGAAAGGCTGCGCCGTGCACCCGGCCCGGCCGGACGTCTGCCGCGCCTGGCCCTTCTTCCGCGGCAACCTGCTGGATCCGGGGAGCCTCGCCATGGCCAAGGAGGACTGCCCAGGCATCGCCACGGACGCCACGCATGCAGCGTTTCAACGCGCTGGCGTGGCCTACTTGCGACAACACGGCCTGGCGCGCGAAGGACACGACCTGCGCGCCGAGGACGCCGGCGAAGCCCTCCGCCTCGATTTCCTCACCGTAGGGGATGAAACCCCATGACCCTGAAGGAGGCCTACGCCAGGCTGCGCGTCTCGTCCGAGGCAAGCCTCGCCGAGGTGAAGAGCGCATTCAGACGCATGGCCTTCGAACTCCACCCGGATCTCCACCCCGACAACCCCAACGCCCAGGCGGAGTTCCAGCGCGTCAACGAAGCGTATGTCATCATCAAGGATCACCTGGAGCGCCCCAGGAGCGACGCCGAACGCCGTGCGGACGACCGCGCCAGGCAGCGCGCCAAGACACAGGCCAAGCAACGCGCCAAAGAACAAGGCCGCGACCAGAGTGAAGCCCGCAAGCGCGCGGAGCAACAATTCGAGCAAGCCCGCGCCAACAAGGAATTCGGCCGCGAACGCACGGTGAACCGCGAAGAAGTGCTCCACACCATCCTGAAGGACCCTTTCGCGCGCCAAGTCTTCGAAGACATCTACCGCCAAGTGAAACAGGAGACCGGCAGCCCCGGCGCGTCCCCCGGCGAGGCCATGGGCGGCGCCCAGGCGTCGCAATCCTCCCGGTCGACCGGCGCTTCCTCGCAGAGCCGCCCCCCAAAACCACCCAAACCCCCAAAACAGCCCAAGTCATCCAAAAAACAAAAGAAAGTGGAGTTGGAGTGGGGCAAGTCCAAACACTCCGTCGACGTCTCGGAAGGGGTCTACGGCGCGCTGAAGGGGTGGGCCAAGGGACTGATGGACGAGACCCAGGTGGTGCACCTGCCGGCGGCGAATCTGCGGCCCGGCGCTCGGCTGCGGCTGAACATCCACCGCGGCCTCTCGGACAAGGCCACCGTGGTGGAGGTGACGCTGCCCCCGGATTTCGTCGTGGGCAAACCCCTGCGGTTGCGCGGTCTCGGTCGGAGGATCGCCGGCCTGAAAGGCGACCTCTACCTCAAGATTCTCGCCGGGTGAAGCCACGTCGCGCGCACCATGACGTCGCCGCCGCAGTCCAGTGATCTTCAAGCCAATGGACGACATTGAACGCCGACTCGCCACGGCTTACGCCGTCGCCTTGGCCGGGCCGCTCGCCACGGAGCGTGAGGCCGTGGCTCGGGACTGCACACGGTGCGGCGCCTGTGTGGCGAACTGCGCATTCCTGAAACGCTACGGCGCGCCGGCGGCCATCGCCGCGTCTCCTGTTGCGGAAGAGGGCCGTCTGGAAACGGCTTTCGCGTGCAGCCTCTGTGGGTTGTGCGCTGCAATCTGTCCGGCAGGAGTCGCTCCGCAACGGTTGTTCCTCGCCATGCGACGGGAGGCGGCGTCGCGGGGGCTCGTGGATATGCGGGCTTACCGGCGGTTGCTGAATTTCGAAGCGCTCGGCCGCGGGTGGCCTTTCGCCGCGTTCCATCCGCCCCGACGCGGCGGCGCCGTCTTTTTCCCGGGCTGCGCGCTGCCCGGCGTCAGTCCCGATACGGTGCTGGAGGTGACTGCGCGGTTGCGCGGCCTGGCAGGCTACGAGGACCTCGGCGTGATGCTGGCTTGCTGCAGCAAGCCCTCCCATGACCTGGGCCGAGGAGATGTTTTTCTCAAACATTTCGGAAGGGTGCTTCGGCAGCTCCATGCAGCGGGCGTTACGGAAGCGCTCACGGCGTGTCCCAACTGCGCCAAGGTGTTCACCCACTACGGGATGGGGCTGCGCGTACGGACGGTGTACGAAGCGCTTGCGGAGGCGGCCGACGCGCCCTCTCGCGAGTACGCCGCCACGCCGCCACCGGTCGTTCTGCACGATCCTTGCCCCCAGCGGGAGGACGCCGCCGCGCGCCAGGCCGTGCGGACTCTGCTGCGATCGAGGGGGATTGCCATCACGGAGATGCGACGTCGCGGCGTACGGACCATCTGTTGCGGCGAAGGCGGGGCCGTGGGGTGCGTTGCGCCGGCGTTCACAAAGACGTGGGCCAGGCAACGCATGAGTCACGCGATGCAGGCCGTTCAAGCTAAACAGGCGACTCAGCCAAATCAGGCGACTCAGCCAAATCAGGTGGGCGCCGCCGACACGGTCGTCCTCGCGGCGAGCTGCGCCGGATGCGTGCGCATGCTGGGACGTCATGTTCCGCGCTCGCTCCATGTTCTCGATATCTATTGTGATCCAGAAGGCGCGCTGGCCGGCTCTCCAAGCGATCGACCTCGGGCCTCGCCGCTCTGGGGGTATTGGAACCGCGTGGCGCTGCGGCGGCGCATGCGACATCTGTTGGGGCGTTGAGCCATGCCCCGCGGGGACAGGGGAGTCGCCGGTCACGGCTTGTCGTTCGAGGCGATCCGAAGGCGGCGCATGCGGGCGAGGCGGATCAGCAAGCCGCCGACCTGTCTCGCGGTGGGTTGCGCCAGCGCCGGACGCCTGTTTCTCCTCGCTGTTGGGGCGGGATGTGCGACGGGGGGGCGGCCCTGTGCCGCAGACTTCCCCCGAAGAATCCTGCAGATCCTGATTCGTCTGATGCGTACGCATGCAGGGGCGTCGTATCCTGCGCTCGTACGCCGCCGTTGCCCTTCTTCGGCGGTGTGGTGTATGGATGGGCGATGCGTACTCCTTGTGCAGACCACCAATCGCGACAGCCCGCGCCTCGAAAGCGTTCCCGCGACATGCTGGCGGCGCTGCTCGTCTCGGTGTCGCTTGTGGCGGTTTTCGGGGGGGCGGGTTGCAGCCAACGTCCTGACGAACTGCAAGCGCCTGCGACGCCCGCACCGAAAGGGAGCGAGCGGGTGGCTGTCTACCTGGTGAAGGGCGGCTATATGGATGCGGACGCCGTGGTGCGTGATCCGGACGCGGTTGAGCGGCTCGGGAGCGAGGGCTCTCTGGCGACAGGGGGGGTGGCCGACGCGCAGGGTTTGGCGCCGGCGGGGCGGTTCGCCTGCGCGCCGGGGCGACGGTTCGGAGTGCAGTACTACATCCTCGCTGAGGGACGCCCGACCGCGACGGTGACGCTGGTGGTGCTCGCGCCGGATGGAGGGCGTCTGGAGGCGACGCGTCCCTTTCCGGCCAACACTCACCGGTTCTTCACCATCGCCTGCACGCCGCGCACCCCGACAGGGACGTACCGCTTCGAGGCGCGGGGGGATGGGCTGTTGCTCGACGAATTGACGCTGGACGTTGTGGACGAGTGACGGCTGTGGAGAAAACGAGCCGAGGCGTCTGCGCTCGCCAGAGGCCGAAGAGCGCAGCCGCCTCGGAGCGGGATGTCAGCGCGAGGAGTACTTCACGCACAAGCCGCCGAGATTGTAGCGTTTCCCAGCCATTTCATAGGGGGGGACGAACTCCGTGCCGGCGGGGCAGGACGCGCAGATGCGGGCTGATTGGTAGTACGTGAGGCCGTCCGGGCACACACGGCACCACACGTTGCGGCCGGCTTCCTGCGTAAAGACGGTGCCTTGCGGGCACTTGTCCGCGCTGCGGGCTTTCACGAAATCCGGTTGCTCGATGCGCGCGGCGTCCAGATCCTTGATGGACCGGCCGTCCTGGGCGAACGCCACGCCCACGCCGAACACACACACCAGCGCCGCCATGATGAAACTGCGATACAACATCCCTCATACCTCCCCGGTTGCATGGGTGGGGGCGTCAGGCAGGCGACCGCCGCCGGTCTGTACGGAGCCCCGGAGAATACCCACCATACCACAACAGCGGGTTCGAACGTCAAGAGGAATGTCAAGATTCGTCCAGACTGCGCATCTTACAGCCGCTTCAGAAACAGCGGTCCAGCATCAGGTGGGAGCAGTAACCCAGCACCGCAGCGGCGTAGTAGGGCGCGATGCTCTGCCAGGGAGGCGCGAAGGCGAGATACGGCGCGCTGAGCAACGCCGCCGGGACCAGCAGCATGGCGATCCACGTGTGCGTCCAGCCGCGATGTTTGCCCAGGGAAGGCAGCATGGCCGCCAAGCCCAGCACGGCAGCCCACACCCACTCCCCAAGCCACATCAGCGCCACGTCCAGCGTGAAGAGCATGCCGTAGAAGACACCGCGGCCTTTGGAGTAGGTGTCCACGTCCGGGAAGAGCGCCGCGAGACACGCCGTTGCCATCAATCCCGCCGCCACCAGCGGCTCCGGTTCATACGTGCGGGTGTAGACGCACGCCGAGAGGGCGCAAAGCGCGAGACCGCCGCCAACAGCGAGATGTGACTTGTAACCGGGCATGGCGCAACTCTGTGACGGCGTCAGTCTTGCAGAAGCGGAGACTGTTGTAAAGCGCCTTGGGAGCGTACGAGACAGACGGATAACGCCGCGGGACAGCGCGCCACAGTGGCAGCCATGGCGATTGACTGCATTCCGGTCGTCATTCTCCGGATCGCTGACGCCACGGATGCGCGCAGAGGGGGGTCATTGCAGGAGCGTCAACAGAAAAAAACGCCGGCCCCGTCGCATCACGTGCGTAACAGGGGGCCGGCGTCGCAGTCGTCACAAGGGATGCAGCAGCTACATCATCTCGCCTTCATTTTCGGAGATGGTCTTGTCCACCACCGCCTGCAACTCGGGGGGGAGGCCCATGATGTCCACGTTGAGGAAGCCACGCACGATGGTGGAGGTGGCTTCGTCCTCGTCCAGGCCGCGGGCCATGAGGTATTCGATCTCTTCCTGGGCGATTTTGCCCACAGCGGCTTCGTGGGAGAGTTCCACCCCGTCGACGTCGGCGTCGAGTTCCGGGATGGCGTGAATACGGCCGTCGCCGAGGATGAGGCCTTTGCACTCCAGGTGGCCGCGGGCCGGGACGTCATGGCCGGCGATGAGCCCGCGGTTGATGATGACGCCGCCTGTGGTGAGGGTGCGCGCGATGATCTCCGCGCGGGTGTCCGGCGCATTGAGATGCACGCCGCCGCCCACGTCCACCCACGAGCCTTCAGGCGCCACGATGACGGAGTTCAGCCGGCACACGGCGCCGCGTCCGTTGAGGTGCAGCATGGGGTACATCTGCAAATCTTTCACGGGCTTGAGCAGGATGTAGTTGTTCTGGAAGACGCCGCCTTCCTCCACCACGCCAGCGGAGCGGGGCCGCACGACGGTGTTCTCGCCCCAGTTGTGGATCATGGTGAAGGTGAGTTTGGCGTTCTTGTGGACGTAGATCTCGGAGATGCCGAGGTGGGCTGCTTCCTTGGTGCCGTGGGCCACGGCGCATCCCGTGAGGATGTGGAGCTCGCTGTCTTCCTCGGCGATGATGATGTTGTGGACGTTCTGGCCCATCTTGTCGCCTTTGAGGAAGAGGCAGGACTGCACGGGCTTTGCGATCTTCTGGCCTTTACGGGCGCGGATGAAGTAGCCGCCGTGGAGGTTGTCTCGGGTCTGGCGGGTGAAATCGTCCTTTTCGGGGTCCACCATTTTCCACCAGTAGTCCGAAAGGTCGAACTGCTCCAGGGCTTGCTTGATGTCCATGACGTCCAGGCCTTCCTGGGTGGACTTGCAGTGGGCCATGCCATGGTTCAGGTGGACGAAGGAAGCGCTGCGCTCGCGCTCTTCAGGGTCCACGCCGGCCATCAGGAGCTGGTGCTTGTCCTCGTCGGAGAGCTTGGTGAGGTCTTCGATGGGCTCCCAGGAAGCGCTGGTGAAGTCGTAATTTTTCAGATCGATATCAGGCATGTCGGTCTCCCGTGGTGGTCGGTCGCTAGTTGAGGCAGCGCACGCATTCCTGGTAGCCGTATTTCCCGACGTGATCGAGGATGTCGCGCGGGTTGGCTTCGCAGCAGAGGTGGCCGTCGTAGAGGACTTGGCCGCGGTCTGCGTTGATGTAGTCGAGGATGTACCCTGTGTGGGTGATGATGAGGCCGGATGTGGTGCGCTTGCGTTTGATCTCGCGCATGGTCTTGTCCGGGATGGGGTCGATGGGGTTTTCCAGCAGCTCGCGGGCGGTTTTGCCGATGAGGTGCATGTTCTCCAGGTCCACGCCGGATTCCGGTTCGTCGAAGAGCACCAGGGAGGGTTGCTGGGCCATGAGCTGGAGGAGTTCGCTGCGCTTGATCTCCCCTCCGGAGAAGCCGGCGTTCACGTCCCGGTCCAGAAATTCGTGCATGTTCACGCGCTTGGCCAGAGCGTCCACGTCAATCTCGCGGTCTTGCGCGCAGACTTTCACCAAGTGGCGCAGTTTCAGGCCGTGGATGGTGGGCGGCCGCTGGAACGACATGCCCACGCCCAGCTTGGCGCGTTCATGGATGGGCGCATGCGTGATGTCCACACCCTTGAAGGTGATGGAGCCCTCGGTGACAGTATAGTTGCCGAAGCCCATAAGGGACATGAGCAGCGTCGTCTTGCCGGAGCCGTTGGGCCCGAAGAGGATGAAGGTCTGGCCTTCGCCAATCTCCAGGTTGATCCCCTTGAGGACCTCCTTGTCGGCCACCTTGACGTGCAGGTTCTTGATGGAAAGCATTCGATTCCCCCGCGTATGGGATGTCGCGTGTGGAGCGTAACAACCGTGTTTCTGTTCATGAATCATAAGTATATGCGGCAAAAAGCGGGAGGCGTCAACGAAAGAAAAGAAGGGGGCTTTCGGCCTTCCTCTCGCTCCTCGCGCCAAGCCCCCCCCGGAAGATGCCGGTCCGCCCCGGCTGGACAGCCGCCAACCCCGATGGTACATGAAAAGACGTCGTTTCTCCGAAGGAGCCTCACAGGCCGCCGACGGACGCGCGACCTCCCCCCCAACCATGTGACACGCCGGCGCGACCCGCGCGCCACACCATTCTCATGCAACGAATCCAATCCGTTCTCGTCATCATCGTGCTCCTCGCCGTGGCGTTCGCCGGCATGCCCGGCGCGCCCGCCCATGCCCGCCATGTGGACCCTGTCATGCTGCCGGGCGTCTCCTTCGGCATGGCGTACAAGGATGTGCGCCGGGCCTTGCGTCAGGCGAAAGGCGACGACCAGGCCGATTTCACCACTGCCATCAGCAACATCACGCTCGGGTTGAATTTCCTTGATGGCGCCACCTTCTTCACGACGGACACGGAAGTCACCCTCGCCAAGGCCTACGGCTATCACCCTCTGTTCTTCTACAAGGGCAGGCTCTTCGGCGTGAAGCGCGAAATAGACTCCATGCAGGCGTTCTTGAAGCTGGACCAGGAGTTCCCACAGGGACGTTACCGCTTCCACCGTTTCCCTCAAGGGAATCATCCCCAGCGCATCTTCTTGCTGGAGACGCCTCAACTCTACGGCTTCACCAACAGCAACAACGATCTGTATCTGTATCACGAGGGCATGCGTCAGGAAATCATGTCCAATGTGCAGGGTTCTTTCTGTTGGCACACCAAGTTGTACAGTCCGAACTTGCGCAAGTTCATTCCCGAATACAGCCAATGTGTGCGACACCGTCAGCCCCCCCAGCAGAAACTCGCCCAGGACCTGCAACGTTGCAGACAGTACTGCGCGGATACGCCGGAAATGTTCAGCTCCCCGCAGTGTCAGAACATTTGTGAAGAAGCCCACCGAGCCGTGCTTTCGGGCAGCGCCGAGCGTTGATTCCGCCACGTGAACCCGACCGCCACACCACGCGCCCGACCCCAAGGCCCCGCCGCTGGCGCGAGCCGCCACCTTGCTTCTGGATGCCTGAGACCATGCCCGACGCACGCCGCCCCCCCTATCCTTCCGGTCCTTCCGATCCTTCCGACCTCGTCACACCCGAGCACCCCCCCGAGCCAGCCGCCAGCGCGCCACTGGAGGCTCCAGCCGCCATGACGCCCTCGGCCGCGCACGGGCAGGCGGACGCCGAAGCCAAGTCCGCCGCCAATCCCGCGGAGCCCCGGCCCGAGCCGCCACGCGGCCCCCAAGGCCTGGAGATTGGCCGCGGCTGGAACCGCGTGTTCGCGCGACTCTTCGACATGAGCCTCGTCTTCGGGTTCTTCGCTGCAGGGCTGCAGGCGGGGCTCGCCCTCGCGTTGGGGCATGAGTCCATGTTCGACTTCCGCGACACGCTGACGCAGACGCACTTCATCCTCATGACATGCGCATTCATGGTGGTGTGGGGTGTGGTGGAGAGCGCCATGGTGACCGCCTTCGGAACGACTCCCGGCAAGCGGCTGCTGGGCCTCGCCGTGGTGGACGCCGAAGGCCGCAAGCCCACGGTGGGAGCTGCGTTCAAACGCACCTACGGGGCCCTGACCATGGGCTACGCCCTGGGCGTGCCGGTGGTGAGTTTGTGTACGAATCTGTACTGGTTCGTGCAGATCATGGAGCCTTTCCGGACCCCCACGTGGGACCGCATGGCCACGACCACGGTGGTGGTGACGCGTCAGGTCCCCACGTGGGCGCGCGGCTTCATCGTGTTGCTGACCATCGTGGCTGCGCTGATGGCCTTGGGAATCTAGCGCCGGCGTTTCATCCGCTTTCAATGGAAAACGCCCCCGGCTGCAGGACGCGGCCGGGGGCGTGTTGCGTTCAGGGGCGGTGTTCGCTTATGCGGCGCATTCCACGCATAGGGGCGTCTCCGGCATGGCCAGCAACCGCGCCGGAGCGATGGGGTCGCCGCATTCCTCGCAGAGGCCGTACTCCGGGTCTTCGTCGATGCGGACGAGTGCGTGGCGCAGGGCCTCCAGGCGTGTATGGGCGTTGGCGATGGCGGCGTTTGTCACGCTTTGATTCTGGATGGTGTCCATGCGCGAGAGTCGGCCGATGGCCACGTCCGGGGCCACGGGCCCCACTGCGTCGGTGAGTTCGCGGATGGTCTGTTCCAGCGCGACGATCTCTTCGTGGATGCGCGTTTTCAGCGCGTGGCGTTCGGCGTCGTTCATGCGCGTTGTCCTCCATCAGGCAAACCCGGGGGAAGCGCGTGAATAGCCGGGCCGCCGTCGAGTACAGAAGCCATTCAATCCACAGCCTAGTCCAGGGTCATGTTGATGAAGCCAGGATCGATCTGCCTGGCGCGTTGGAAGTCGGCTTCGGCGCGGGCGCGGTCTCCCAGGTTCAACCAGGCGAAGGCGCGGTGGTTGTAGGCGCGGGCGAGCCGGGGCATGAGCTCGATGGCGCGGGTGTAGTCCTCCACGGCCTTGCGGTCGTCGCCCAGGTCCACCCAGATGTTGCCGCGCGAGAGATAGCTCATGGCGTCCGGCATGTTGTCGATGGCCTTGGAAAAGTCGTTGAGGGCCTGCTGCGGGTTGTTCAACTCCCAGTGAAGGACGCCGCGGTTGTTGTAGACGTAGGTGAGCAGGCGGTCGCCGTGCGCGAGGACATCGGCTTCGATGATCTCCGTATATAAGGAGAGGGCGCGGCGACGGTCCCCTTCCTGTTGCGCCTTGATGGCCTTGTTGGAAGCGGCGAGGACGTCCACAGAGCTGCTGGAGGACGCGTGCGCGGATGGAGTCGGGAGAACGAGCAGGCCCGCGCCGAGACCGGCGCAGACGATGATGGCGAACAGCGCGTGGGCGACAGTGCTGAATCGAGTGGCGATGCGCATGGGGTGTTCCTTGTATGGGGGGACGCGGTCTCAGGCGTCGGCCTCGGCTTGTGCGCGCGCGGCGACGGCGCGTCCCATTTCGATCATTGTGGGGTAGTCGGCCAAGCGCTCGGCAAGGCGTCCGGCGGTGTCGGCGGCTGCCTGCGGAGCGGCGGCGTGAGGGGCAAGAGCGCGTAGCGCGGCAGTCACCTCCGGCCGTTCGGCGTCGTCGAATTCCGAGAGCGCCGCAGCAGCTTTCTCGAACTTGCCGCCAGCGAGCATGGCGAGGCTCATGCACAGCCGGCACAAGGGGGCGTTCTTCCACTCGCCGAAGCGTGCGTCGCGCAAGGCGCGCTCGCATTCCACGCGGGCTTGGACATGATGCTGCATTTCCAGCAGCACGCGGCCCAGCAACAACCGCGCGTCCAGGTCCTTGGGCTTGGCTTTGGCGTAGTCGCGCAGGCGATCCGCGGCCTCGGCGTATTCCTGGACGGCAATGGCGCGCAGACCCTTGTCCAACGCAAGGAGCACGGCGCGTTGCTGGTCCTTGGCCACTTGGCGCGCGGTGGCGCTGCGTTGGGGATCGTTTTCCTGCAGTGCGTCGCGCCAAGCGTTCAGGCCGGCAGGCCGGAGCTTGCCGAAGAGTTGGCGGCGGGTGATCTTGCCGGGTCCGTCGGGATCTTTGACCATGGTTCACTCCTGAAAGAGCGAGCATAAACACTGGGTCGTCGCGGGTCAATCGCCGCCAGCGGAGGGACGCACGCAACAAGGCCGCGCCGTGGTGACGACGCGGCCTTGCAAGGATCGAAGACGCAGCGGGCTAGCCGAGCAGCTGCTGCGCCATCCGCGGCAGGGAGTTGGCCTGGGAGAGCATGGCCACCGCGGATTGAGTGAGGATCTGGTTGCGGACAAAGTTCGTCATTTCCATGGAGACATCCACATCGGAAATGCGGCTTTCCGCAGCCTGGAGGTTCTCGGACTGGATCTCCAGGTTGGTGATGGTGTTCTCCAGGCGGTTCTGGAGAGCGCCCAGATTGGCGCGGATCTTGTCCTTGGAGATGATCGCGTTCTGCAACCCCTCCAAGGCCTGTTGCGCGCCTTGCTGCGTGGAGATGGAGTAAGCGTCCTGCGAAGCGTCCGCTTCGTTGCCCACGCCCAGGGACGAGGCTGTGGAGGACTCGATCTTGACGTAGTAGTAGTCCTCGGCGGAGTCGTTGGCGGTGCCGAAGTGGATCTTCATCTTGCCCGTGGACTCGATGCCGGAACCGTCGTGCGTGTCGGACGAGAGGTTGCCGTTGAGCAGGTAGAGGCCGTTGAAGTCCGTGGCGTTGGCGATCCGGGTGATTTCCGAGGCCATGGCCTGGTATTCCGAATCGATGACGAGACGCTGATCCGAGTTGTACGTGCCGGTGGAGGCCTGTTCGGCGAGCTCTTTCATGCGGATGAGCTTTTCGTCGATGACCGCCAAGGCGCCGTCCGCCGTCTGGATCATGGAGATGGCGTCGTTGGCGTTGCGCACGCCCTGGTTGAGGGCGGCGATGTCCGCGCGCATGAGCTCGCGGATGGCGAGACCGGCGGCGTCGTCGGCGGCGCTGTTGATGCGCAAGCCCGAGGAGAGGCGGTTCACCGAGGTGCCGAGGTCGCTGAAAGCGCTACGCAAGTTGCGCGCAGCAGTCATGGCCATGGGGTTGTTGTTGATTGTCAGAGACATTCCTTTCCTCCTTGAATGGATTGCTGGAGCTGAAGCATCCTTGCCCGCTCTTGCTGGGGTGCCCACCGTGCGAAACGGTGTGCGGCCTGTGGTGTGATGAACCTCCTGGACGTTTGGGGAGAGTGTCTGCCTGTGTTGCTTTGCTTATCGACGAGTGGCGGGGGCGAACTTTAACGTCGGGTCGAAATCATTGTGGATTGTACGAGAAGACACTGAAATCACTGACTGTGTCCGTGCCGGTGCGCAAGGAGGGGAAGACGCGACGCATATGACGATTTCGTGGCGGCGCCACTTTTTTCGATGGCGTGTCGGGGATGCCCAGGGATGGCGGATGGTTGCTGTATAGTATTGAAATGTATGGGGAATTTTTGGAGGGACGGGGCTCCTGGCCGTGGAAGAAAGCTGTGTGACATCAAGATGTTAGCAACAGAAGCGCTTTACATTTAAAAAATTTTTAACTATACCACGCCCGACGCCTCGTGGCAAGGCCTTGTGCGGCCGGAGGCTCTTTCTCCACTCCTTTTCCATGAACCCGTTTCACGCCGACACCCTCGGAAAGCCAACCATGCCCCGATCTGCCGACAAGAAACGACGCGCCATTCCCTGTCTCAAGCTCTTCCTCTTCGTCTCCATGCTCAGTCTCGCCGCCTGCGCTTCCAAAGCGCCGGAGCGGCCCCTCATGGACGCCCGACCCGCTCCAAAGCTCTCCCCGCAAGAGCGTGTCGCCAACTTCGAGCGGATCATGGACATGAAAGACGAAGCAGTCGCCGCCACCCTCATGGACACGGCCAGGCAGTACCTCGGCGTGCGGTACCGCTATGGCGGCGTCACGCCCAAGGGCTTCGACTGTTCAGGCCTCACGCGCCACCTCTTCGCCAAATTCGGTTCACGTCTCCCCCGCAACAGCAGCTCGCAAGCGAAGGTGGGCGTTGCGGTGGACCGCGATGATCTCCGCCCCGGCGACCTCGTCTTCTTCGCCACGCGCGGCCGCGGCCGCATCAACCACGTGGGCGTGTACATCGGCGATGGGGAGATGGTGCACGCCTCGCGCTCGAAAGGCGTCACAGTGGACTCCCTGGACGAACCCTACTACGCGCGCCGCTACGTGACCGCCAGACGCCACAATGTGGCCACCCTCTGCGCGCCCGACATGGCCACCCGCCTGGCGGAAGCCGGCGACCGCGTACGAAACGCCGCGCCTGCTGCTCCCGCCACGCTTGGCGGCCCCGACCGTGAAGCGTCCGGCGCGCTGCTCGCCGCCGCCGGCGCCAAGGCCGTGGCCCTCCATGACGACGACTCCGCTTCCATGGCTGGCGCACGCGCCGTGGCGCTCCAGCTGGATGACGGCGCCTACCGCAGCGTCGCCATGCTGACAGCGGACTGATCCCCCTGAAACGCACCCGCATCGAGCGCCCCTGGTCCTGCCGGCCGGGGGCGTTTTTCATTGCGCGTTTCTCGTAGCGCGTTCTTCGTTGCGTATGATGCGCGACGACCGCACAAAGCGGCGGGCAGGGAAGCGTCACCGTGGCCAAGGCTGTGGCCCTCCAGCTGGACAAGGGTCCAGGGAGTGTTGACAAGGCCTCGGCGCCAAGCGTTCCTGGTGACTCAGCGGCAGACGCCTTCCGCGCGGGCGTTGGCGATGGGCTGGCAGTAGTCCATGGCGCAGGCTTTCCAGAAGTCGTAGCAGCCAGACTCCACTTCGCCCATGGCGATGTAGATGAGCGCGCGCTCCACGTAGAGCTCCGGAGCGTTCTCGTCCAAGCGGATGGCGGCGTTCATGTCCTGCAGCGCGCGGCCCAGCTCCTCCAACGCCCGGTAGATGGCGCCGCGCATGCGGTAGGCTTCAGGATTATGCGGACTGAGCGCCACGGCTTCCTCCGCTGCTTTCAGAGCGTCGCGTTTCTGCTCGTTGCGCAAGTGTTCGGCGGCGGTCTCCAGCAGGGCCTGTGCGCGGTCGACGGTCGCCGGCGCGGGGGCCCTGGGGCTGGCGGCATCCGGCTGCAGCGCGACCTGGTAGACGCTCTCCGTATCCGCCTCCACTTCCAGGCGCACGCGGCGGTTCACGAATCCCTCCGCGCGCAACTCCAGGCGGTAGCGCATGGGGTTCAGCGTCATGCCTTGTTCGAATTTCGGTTTGATGTTGAGGATGAGGATGGCGGCGTCCTTCGGGATGGTCTCCACGAAAAGACGCCCCTGTCCCTGAAGCGCGGGGTTCGGCGTCCGGCGCAGCAGGCGGACGGGCTCGCTGGACAACGCCGGGGAGGCGGGCGGCTCCTCGGCGGCGCGTTCCAGCGCCATCTCCAGCAGCAGCGCCTTTCCGGCGGCGATGCGCGCCGTGGCGTTCCTGCTGACGTAGCCGGGCCGCCGCGCTTCGATGACGTATTCACCGGCAGGGAGCGTCATGTTCTGGGTGAAAGGCGCGTCAAAGCCGTGCAGGGTGACGCTGGCGTCGGCGGGGGTCAGCCGCACTTCGAGCTGCCCGTCGGCGGAAGGCGGGTCCGTGGCGTCGAGCGTCGCCGTGGCGTTCTCGGCATTCGTCTCGGCATTCGTCTCGGCATTCGTCTCGTCGGGAGCGGGAGGCGCGTCCACCGAGGATTCCGCGTCCGCAGGGGAGAGCGCAAGCGTCACCGCAGTCACTTCGCCAGCACGGATCCGCGCGGTGACGTCGCCTTCCTCGAACCCCGTCTTGTGCGCGCGCACCACGTACTCCCCCGGGGGCAAGGGCATGGGGTGGCCATACTCCTCCCGACCCTCCACCACGACCACGGCGTCTTCAGGTCGAGTCGTCGCCTCCAGCAGGCCATGGCCTTCCGGAGGCAACGTCACCTCCAGCTCCGTGTCTTCGCCAGCGCGCACCGTGGCGGGGAACTGCAGCGTTTCATGGCCGGGATGAGCGGCGTCCAGAACGTACTCCCCGGGATCGAGGGCGATGCCTTGCTTGAACTTCGGCCGAATCTCCAGCACGCGCACCATGGCCTCGCGCGGCGTCACGGCCACGAAGATGCGGCCTTTGCCGGCCGGGGCGGCGCCTTCGGGCTCCAGGGTGAAGACGTGGCGGGTTGTCTCGCCCGCGCGAATGACGACGCTGGCTTGCTGGGTGACATAGCCGTCCTTCTGCGCGTCGAGGACGTATTCGCCGGGGTCGAGCTCGATGCCCTGCTCGAATTTGGGCCGGATATCCAGGATGCGGACCTGGGCGTCCTTGGGGGTGATGTCGACAACCAGACGCCCCGGAGCTGCGTGCGCCGAAGGAGGCGAAACGATCATGACGGAGAACGCGGCGAGCAGGACGAGAAACGGCCACGCCGCACGCGAAACGATGCGTCGCGACCGCTGGGGGGGGACGGTGTTCATGACGGACATGGCGCCTCCGGGAGTTCTGCGCGGTGTTGAAGGTGGGCGCGCGAGAGGCAGTATACGGGGATTCGCACCAGCGCTCAATACCGGGTGACGCAGCGTCCACTGAGGGGGCTGTGGCAATCTCGGATCGGACAATGTGTTGAAAGCTCATGAGAATCATAAATATCTAAAGAAAGACAAGAGTGTTTCTAGACATTGTCTATATAGTTTTTTGCCATACCGTCCTTGTCAAATGTCGGGCTTCAGGTATTGTTGATGATGTCGTCCATGCGTCCTGCGGGGCCGAACTGGAGACGGCGTTATCAAGGAGTTTCGTATGTGGGCGTCGTGTCGTGGAATCGTGTTTGGAAGCTTCGTGTTGATTCTCGTGGTGACCGTCTCGGGATGTGGTTCGTCCATGCAGGGAGCCGCTGCGCAGGATGTGATGCGGGATTCGACGGGGGCGGCGTCTGCCGAGACCCTTTCGTCCCAAAGAGCCTTCCTTGAACGCCTTGATAACGACGGCGACGGCGTGCCGGACGCCATTGATGAATGCGCCGCCACCCCGATGGGTCACGCCGTGAATCTGTACGGATGTTCCATTCCCATAACCTTCACGCTTCGCGCGCCTTTTGCGCCACAATCCATGGCGGATTCCGCCCCTGGTCAGGACCCCCGGGCCGACGACGCCGTCGTCGAACTCGCCGGTCCGCATGGGGCGACGCGCCAGCCGCCGGCTGTCAGACGTCTGCTTGCGGAACGCATCGCCCGGCTGCTCCGCGAAGAGCCTTTCACGACGGCATATCTGGCGGGACACACCCACGACTCCGGCGACCGCGCCGCGGATTGGGCCAAGGCCGCCAGAGAAGCCGAACAGCTGCGCGACGACTTGGCGGCGGCAGGCGCTCCGCTTTCGCGGATCGTGACGGCGGGCTACGGAGGCGACCGACCTCTTGCTCCCAATGACACCGCTGCGGGGCAGGCGCGCAACCGCCGGGTGGAGATTCATGTGACCGGCGTGAGGGCTGCGCGGGGGGCCAAGGCCGGGGCGGTCGCATCGGTCGCCCGGCAAGACAGCTCGGCGACTGTGGGCGGTCGCGCTGCGCCGCTCGGCGCAGGCAAAGCGGCCGAGGGCGTGCGAGAGGGCGGAGCTCGCGCCGTGGCGAGCACGGCGTCGAAGGTCGTGGCGGCGCCGTCGCCGGAGTCCGTCGCGGAAGCCGTCGCCAGTGATGACGCTTCTCGTGGATCGGTCGCGAATCCATTGGGGATGCTCCGGTTTGCGGCGGGGTCGGCGGAGTTGGGTGAAGCGCACCACCGTGTCCTGGAGGCGGTGGCGCAGGCCTTTCAGAGCGCGTCGGGAAGCGTCATCCATGTGGCTGGCCACGCCGACGCCAGTGGCGATCCTCACCAGAACGCGCGTCTCGCTCGGGAACGGGCCTTGGCCGTACGTGAAGCGTTGGTGCGCCGTTTCGGTTTCGACGCGACGCAGGTCATGGCTGCAGGGTTCGGCGCAAGCAAACCCATCGCGGACAACGCCTCGGCTGCGGGCCGGCGCGCGAACCGCCGGGTGGAGATCGCCATCGTCTCCAATGGCTCCAGCATCGTTCGCACAGCCAGCGGGAGCGACCGTGCGATTGAAGTCCGGACGACGCGAGCCTCCGCCATGCAATCCCGGACGCATCCTGCGCCGGCGCATGCGGAGTCGCTGCAGCCATCGCGTGCGCGTCATGGGCAGCGCAGCGGGGAAGCGGGTGGTGCGGGCGTGTCTCAAGGTGAAGTCGGCGCCGCGCGCAGCACGTCGGCCCTCGCCACGGCGCCTGCGCGTGTGTCTGACGCCGAAGAGTCCGGGACGACTGCGCCGACCCCCTCTCCCGCGCCAACCACGTTCCGGAGCGCAGGCGGCGCGTCCATCTCTCCCGCTGCGGCCGCGCCGGCGAGGGCGCCTGCAGCGTCGTAACTCGTCCAATCATCAAGACCGCATGCTGCAGCAGCGTCGGTCCATCGCGCAGGACTCGACGCCGGGTTGAAGAAGTGCTAGAGGCAGACGTCCTGCCGTGAGGGTCGCCGTGTCGGCGGCCGAGGCGCACACCATTCCCCGCCATGAGCCCAACACCAGTTCCCACGTCGCAGATGTTTCGTTTTCTCAAGGATCCCGCATGCCTTGCGCTGTTGCTCGTGGGCGCGTTCCTGCTGTTCCATCAGCTCGGTCAACGACCGTTCTGGCAAGACGAAGCAGAGACGGCCAATCTCGCCAAGAATGTGCTGGAATACGGCGTCCCCCGCGTGACGGACGACGTGAACCTCATTTCGCAGGAAGAGGGCCGCGAATACGGCGAGGAGCTCATCTGGAGCTGGTCGCCGTGGCTGCAGATATATGTCTCTGCGTTGGGGCAGGCTGTGGGCGGCTCCAACACGTACGCAGGTCGGCTGCCTTTCGCCGTGGCGGCGCTGGTGGTGCTGGCGGCCACGTACCTTTTCGTGCGACGGTATTATCCGGATCCGCGGGACCGCATGTTCGCGCTGCTCTCCCTGGCGTTTCTCGTGTTCTGTGTGGCGTTTCTGCTCTACATGCGGCAGAATCGGTATTACTCGTTGGGGGCGCTGCTCACGTTGACGAGTCTGCCGGCGTTCGTCTCGTCGCGGCCTTCGCGATGGGAAGCGCTGGCGGCAGGGCTCTCCTTCGGGTTGATGTTCCACGCCAACTACCTGTTGCTCTTCAGCTTCGGCCCCGCGGTGCTGGGGGCCAAGGTGCTGGTGGATCGCCGGCTGCCCCGCTGGGACGTGCTGCTCGTGATGGCGGCGAGCGCTGCGGTGCTCATTCTGCCCGGGTTCGCCATCTACGGCATCGGCAAGCAGGGCGGGATGATGGACTGGACGCGCATCCCCTCGAATCTGGAGCAGTATTTCTCCATCCTCGTGCAGTTCATGTTGCCGTTGCCCATCGCGGCGGTGTTGTTGTGGCGGTTCCGGCGCGTCTTCTCGTGGCGTGGCCCGCGTCTGACAGACGACAAGGAACGCCTCGCGGCGATGATCGTGCTGACGGTGGCCATCAACCTGTTGATTCTTGCGCTCATCCCGCAACGGTTCCACCGGTACCTGGTCCACCTCTACCCCATGCTCGCCATCCTCTTCGCCTGGGCGACCATCAAGCTCTTCTCGTGGCAGAAAGTCGCCGGGGTCGCGTTCGGGATCATGCTGATGTTCACCAACTGGCTGCACATCCTTCCCATGGAGTGGATAGGCATCGTGAACCGACCGTGGCATACGGAGTTCGACCAACTGCCTTACCCCAACATTCCCATGAAGCTCTACCTCACCGAGCTTTTTGATGGCCCCCCGGACGTGAACGCCAACATCATCGAGCACTTCCGGGAACACGCCGAACCCGACGACGCCGTGCTCATCACCTATGGCGATCTGCCGCTCATGTTCTACACGAACATCAAGGTGATGGGCGGTCTCCAGAAAGACAACCCGGAGTTCCTGGACGACCCGGAGTGGGTGGTGCAGCGCGCGGTCTCCCGCACCAAACGCGACGGCTCCCTGGTCTTCTCCGTGCAGGCGGCCCTGGAGCACATCGCCTCGGACGAGTACGACGCCATGGTGCTGGACTTCCCCGACGAGGACTTCGGCGCCCGCGCGGACCCCTTCTTCCACCGCTTCAAGGCGCTTGGCGAACCCTACCGGCCTCTGGTGGTGTACAAACGCCGGCCCCAGGCAGACAACGCGACTGCGGATAGCACGGGATCAGCGACGGAGACGCCCCCCTCCTTGGCCCTCTCCACGCCCGCCGCCAAGCTCGCCAAGGAGATCGCTCCGCATGACGCCGCCCCGGCAACGGTTCCACAGGGAGGAGGCGAGTGATGCATTGGCGCCAATGGCTCCCCCGCGCCGTGGTGTTGGGTTTCCTGGCGGTGACGGCCGTGCTGGGCGCGGGCAACACCCCGGAGTTCGCGCAGGTGATCGTGCCTAAGACGTTCTGGCGCAACCACGAGTTCTGGACGAACCGACAGATCGTCTACAATGACCGCAACGTGGCGTACGTGAACGCCACCCTCGAATTCCTGGAGGAACTCGCCGCCGCCGAAGGACCCCAACGTTTCGGCCTCAGTGACGAACAGATCGCCATGGCCCGCGCCAAAACCGTGGCGCGCCAACTGCGGACCTTCGAAAAAGGCGAAATGCTGGGCTACAAATACGGTCGCGTGCTGCAGGAGGGCCAAGCCGTGCTGAATCCCGACGGCTCCCTGAAGGAGACCTCCCCATGAGCGAACAGCGCGCGCCACACAGCGGCAGCGGTCGTGTCCGCGGCCTTTCCATCAAGCTCGCCTTGGCTTTCATTGCTTTGGCGCTCTTCCTTTCGCCCATCGTCTGGGTGGGGTACTTCAACGCGTACGTCTACCCCCAGCACGGCCTGGAAGACTTCACCATGGAAGAGTACGAAGCCGCCATCGAGCGCACGGCTTCACTCTTCGCCGGAAGCATCGGCTACGAAGTGGAGGCGGTGCTCTCCGCGGAGATGGCGGACCTCGCGCCCATGGGCGGGCAGTTCGCCTGGGGCGTGGCCAAACTGCGCGGGGTGGGCGAGAACGCCGGCCTGGAGCAGCGGCTCTGGGTCTCGTTGAAGCGGCTCTTCGGGCCGTGGCGCCGAGCCTCGGCCAACGTCTACCCGGAAACGGAAGCCGTGGGCCTGCTGGTGGACCCCCGCGACGAGCTCTTCTTCCTCAAGAAGACGCAGCCTGCCATGTACAAGCTCTCCATCGAAGCCGACCGGCTCTGGCGGGAGCAACAACGCCGCCTCCAGGAATATTACGGCGGCTACTGGGACGGCGAGGACGAGACAACGCCCTGAGGCGCGTCCCGGAACGGTTCGCCCCGGCGAACGCGCGCCAACCCTCCGTGCGAGACATCATCCCTCTCGTGGGCAGGCTTGCAGCATCCCGACGCCGGACAACCGGAGCGGGGCCGTGGAGTTTCGCAGTCGCCCGCGAATGCGTCCCCCCAGGCCTCGACCGGGGCCGTGCGGCTGTTGCGAAGCGTGGGCGCAGCGACCTCCCCCGCAGGGGCTTTTCTTTTGTGACGACTTGGTGTACAGATCGACGTTTCCCCGCCGCAAGGCGCGGCTTGCGCCGTGGGCGCTTCTGGTGACGGATGAGCTCCGGAAAGGGGCGCGCCGCCGGTGCGTGTGGATTCCGGAGCCGCGCGCAGCCGCCAGCCCCCGCAAGGGCAGGGCGCGTCGTCATGGGCGGGGGAGCGTCGAAAACGAACTTGGGCGAGAGTGGCGGAATTGGTAGACGCACTGGGTTTAGGGTCCAGCGCCATAGCGCGTGTGAGTTCGAGTCTCACCTCTCGCACCACCCCCATCGCTCACCCCGGCCGGAACACGCCGCCGTGCGCGTCGCCGGCCTAACGTCATGCAACGCCATTTCGCCTGTCGTGCGTCACGCGGCAGGCTCTCTCGGGAGGATCCATGGAATACTCAGTGGAAGAAGTCTCGCCGGTAAAGCGCACCATCCACGTCACCGTGCCGGAGGACGAGGTCGAAGCCGCCATCGGCGCAGCCGTGGCGCTCTATGGTCGCGACATGAAAGTGGACGGGTTCCGCAAAGGCAAAGTGCCTTCCAAGATCATTGAAGGCCGCTACAAGAAGCAGATCTACAGTGAAGCCACCACGGACCTCGTCAATCTGCATATCAATGAAATCGTTGGTGAAATGGGCGTAAGCCCGGTCTCCCGCATCGACTACGACGGCGGTGAGCTCGTGCGCGGCGAACCCTTCAAGTACACCATCAGCTTCGAAGTCATGCCCGAGTTCGAGCTGCCCCCCTACGTGGGCGTTGAAGTGGATGAAGAGACCCCCGCCGTGAATCCCGAGGAAGTGCAAGCCGTCATCGACCGCATGCGCGAACAGCTCGCCGAGCTCCAACCCATCGACGAGGACCGGCCTCCTCAAGACGGCGAAGTGGCCGTCATCACCTTCAAGGCCTACACCCTGGACGATGAGCCCATCCCGGGCGTGCAAGCTGAAAACTTCGAACTGCCTGTCGGCGAAGGCCAGGCCCTGGGCGCTTTCGAAGACATCGTCAAGAAGCTCAAGACCACCGAGCAAGGCGAAGGCGAAGTGACTTTCCCTGAGGACTTCCTCAACGAGGAGCTCGCCGGCAAGACCGTGAAGATGAAGGTGATGCTCCACGCCATCAAGAAGAAGGTGCTGCCTGAAGCAGACGCGGACTTCGCCAGGCAATCCGGCGGCTTCGAGAGCCTCGATCAGATGAAAGAAGCTGTCGAGCACTCCTACATCCAAAGCCGCAAGCAGCTGGCGCGTTCCAACGCGCAGAAGGAGCTGCTGGACAAGCTGATGAAGATGGTGGAGTTCGAGACGCCGCCTTCCATGGTGGAGCGGCACCTGAACGCCATGATAGAGGACTTGAGCCAACGGCTGGAGCAACAGGGCCGCAGCCTGGGCGCCTTGGGCAAGTCCCGCGAAGAGCTGGAAAACGAACACCGCGCGCAAGCCGAAGAGCTGGCCCGCAGCGAAGCCTTCCTGCTCACCTTGGCCAAGAAGGAAGGCGTCGAAGTCTCCGACCAGGAGATCGACTTCTACTTCCGGCAGATGGCCGCCCGCAGCGGGGAGGACTTCAACCAGCTGAAAAACTTCTATATCCAGAACAATCTCATCTGGGCCGTGCGGGACAAGCTGCTGGGCGACAAAGCCATGGACCTGCTCTACAGCAAGGCTGTGGTGAACGAGGTTCCGCCCAAGTCTGCGGACGCAGCCGAATCGGCTGGTTCGGGCGAGTCGGGCGAAGAGGCTTAAGGGGTCTCCCTGTCCTCGGCTGCGCCACACGGGTAGCACGCAGGAGCCAGCCGGCGTCCGACGCGTCGAGAGGGCGTCGGCGCCTTGCGGCTCCTGCTTCAACCGTCGAGCAAAGGCCGGCCGGTATGGCTGGAAGGCGGCCCCTCCCTCTGGGTGACAGCGCGACGCGTCTCGAGTCGTCAGCTTCCGGCGCCTCGGCCGCTGTCGGCAAGGGAGAAGAAGTGACGCTGCGCCCCTTTACCTTTGCGAAAAAATGACGAGTATATGAACTCACGGTTCACGCGTCGGGACGCATTTTCCCCGATTTTGCGCTGGACTTCGACGGCCTCCCTTTTGTAGCACGAAGGGACGACCCCGACGCCACGCCTATCTCTTCAACAAGGAGCATCACCATGACCCGGGCTGCCGTGCCCATCGTCATCGAGACGACCGGCCGTTCCGAGCGGGCTTACGACATCTACTCGCGCCTGCTGAAGGACCGCATCATCCTGCTGGGAACGCCCATCGACGACCACATCGCCAGCCTCATCTGCGCGCAACTGCTCTTTCTCGAATCCGACAACCCCGAGAAGGAGATCAATCTCTACATCAACTCGCCGGGCGGCTCTGTCACGGCCGGGCTGGCCATTTATGACACCATGCAATACATCTCCTCGCCGGTGGCCACGCTGTGCCTCGGGCAAGCCGCTTCCATGGCTGCAGTGCTGCTGTGTTCCGGCGAGAAGTGCATGCGCTACGCCTTGCCCCACAGCCGCATCATGCTGCACCAACCCATGGGCGGCTTCTCGGGTCAGGCTTCGGATATCGACATCCAAGCCCGCGAGATTCTTCGTCTCAAGGAGACCCTCAACAAGATCATCGCGGAACACACCGGGCAAGACTACGACCGCGTCGCCCAAGACACCGACCGCGACTACTTCATGACCGGCGAAGACGCCAAGCAGTATGGCGTCATCGACGAGATCCTCGTCTCCCGCGAAGAGATGAAGAAAAAATGCTGACGCAAGGATCGGGATACCCTTATGGCGAACCAGAAAACGGGCGAGACCCAAGAACTGACCTGCTCCTTCTGTGGTAAAGGCCAGGACGAGGTCCAACGCCTCATCGCAGGGCCGGACGTCTACATCTGCGACGAGTGCGTCTCCCTCTGCAACGAGATCATCGCGCAGGAGAGCATGAGCGAAGACCTCGACGAGGGCAAATTGCTCTCGCCCGAGCAGATCAAGGACAAGCTCGAAGAGTACGTCATCGGTCAGACCAAGGCGAAGAAGATCCTCGCTGTGGCCGTGCACAACCACTACAAGCGCGTGCTCTTCTCCCAGCAGACCGGCGAAGAGGTGGAGCTGGAGAAATCCAACATCCTCCTGGTGGGTCCCACAGGGTGCGGCAAGACGCTGTTGGCCAAGACCCTGGCGCGCGTGCTGAAAGTCCCCTTCGCCATCGTGGACGCCACCACCCTCACCGAAGCCGGCTACGTGGGCGAAGACGTGGAGAACATTCTCGTCCAGCTGCTGCAGAACGCCGACTACGACATCGAGTCCGCTTCCCGAGGCATCATCTACATCGACGAGATCGACAAGATCGCGCGCAAAGGCGACAGCCCCTCCATCACCCGGGACGTCTCGGGCGAAGGCGTGCAGCAAGCCTTGCTGAAGATCATCGAAGGCACAGAGGCCAACATCCCCCCCAAAGGCGGCCGCAAGCATCCGCAACAGGAGTTCATCCGTATGGATACGGGGAACATCCTCTTCATCATGGGCGGGGCCTTCATCGGGCTGGAGAAGATCATCGAGCAGCGGGTGGCCGGCTCTTCCCTGGGCTTCTCCGCGTCCATGCGCAAACGGGTGGAAGACGACCTCTCCGCCATCTACAGCCAGGTCCACCCCATCGACCTCATCAAGTTCGGCCTCATTCCGGAGTTCGTGGGCCGCATCCCCGTGGTCACCCACGTGGAGGAACTCAGCGAGGACGACCTGGTGCGCATCCTCACCGAGCCCAAGAACGCGCTCACCAAGCAGTACGAGAAGCTCTTCGAGCTGGACAAGATTCGGCTGCGCTTCACCCAGAACGCTTTGCGGTCCATCGCGCAGCAGTCCATCGAGCGCAAGACCGGCGCGCGCGGTCTTCGAAACGTCATGGAAACCACCATGCTGGACATCATGTACTCCCTGCCTTCGCTCACGGGGGTCAAGGAGTGCGTCATCAACAAGGGCGTGGTGGAGAAAGGCATGGAGCCGCTGCTCATCTACCATCAGGAAGCCAAGACCGGCTCGTGACGCCCCCATGATAACCGGGGTTCGCAAGCCCTCACGCTCGCTTCGCGCGGTCGGGACAACGCCGTCCCGGCCGCGCTTTTTTTGCGTCCACCGGATGAGGCGCAGCGAGGCGCGGCGCCGCATCCACGGCCGGAACCCGGGGGCTTGCTCCCGTCAGGAGAGAACGCGCCGCTGGCCGCCGAGGCTCTTAAGTATTCCCGCGCGCCGTCGATAGGAGGATACAGCGGCGCATGATGAGTCCATCCGCCGCAAGGAGCACTCCCATGAAAGCATTGGCATATATCGTGATGACAGGCCTCTTCCTCACGGCCCTCGCCGGCGCGGCCAGGGCGCAGGACGCATCGCCCGTCCCCGCGGGTCCGGAGCCCACGGGCTTCAGCACCCAGGTGGATGTGGGCGGGCAAGGCGTGCCGGCGCCGGGCTCTGCCAACGCCGTGCCTTATCCCGTGGAGACGCCTCTGGTGGCGGAAAGTGTGGCGCCGCCCGCTCCGGGCGCGGAACAGGCGCAAGCCCCGCCGCCGCCGGCCCAGCGTTTCGATCCCGGGGCTGCAGCCGGCGTCACCCGGCCGTTCAAGGCGCTGGTGGACGGCGAGCGCGTGAATGTGCGTCGCACCACGGAACAGTACAGCGGCGTGATGGTCCCGGACGGGGAGGGCGGCTACGTCTGGATGGCGCAGCGTATGGCGCCCCTGAACCCCGTCAACGAAGCCGCGCGCGAGCTCAAGCTCATCGTGCGGGAGCTGGCGGACCAGCTGGCGGAAGGCCCCATCGCCGTGGGCGCCTCGGCGTGGGTGGCCTTGCCCACCAGCTTCGTCAGCCAGGACAATTTCGAGGAGACCTCCTCCTTCGGCCGCTACCTGGGTGAGCAGATGATGTACGAATTCGCGCGGCGGGGCTATCAGACCAACGAATACCGCATGGACTCGGCCGTGACCTCCCGCCCCGGGGAAGGCGATTTCCTGCTCTCGCGCAGGGTGGCCGGCCCCAACCGCAACCAGCAGCGATTGGCTTTCCTGGTGGGCACCTACTACGCCGATCCGCAAAACGTCTTCGTGAACGCGCGTCTGGTGGAAGGACCGACGGGACGCGTGCTGCGCGCCGCCAACGTGGTCTTCCCGCAGACGCCGGTGACGCAGCAGATGCTCGCCAACCGATCCCGCCAGCTGCAGGAAGCGTTCGTGAACGTCAAGGACTACGACACCATGGCCGAACAAGCCACCCTTACCGACATCGACCGCGGCTTCGACGTCCGCTGAGCACGGAGGTCCCCATGACCATCCCCGCACGCACCACGCTGCTCGCCTTGGGTCTGACACTGGCCATGACGGCGGCGGTCGGCCTCGGCGCTTGCAGCCACTCGCCCTCGGGGCGGCATACGCCGCAGGAAGTGGCCGCCACGCCACACCACGCCCACAGCCTCTGGAGTCTCCACCAGGCGCGGGGATACATGAGCCAAGGCCGCTACGTCCTGGCGCGGGAACACCTGCGCATGGGCCTGGCCACGGCAGGCGACCCCGCCCTGCGCGAGACGCTCAACCGGGAACTCGCCGCCGTCAACGAAGCCATCCGCAGCCGTCGATGACGGCGCGTCACAGGAGTTTGACATGCTGCTGACCCATCGCCACACCGTGGCCCTGCTGCTGGGCCTCATCCTCATCCTCATCCTCTCCGGGCCCGCCATGGGCGCGCGGCTGCCACGGCTGGCCGGAGCGCTGGCGCAAGACCTCCACGCGCAGATGGCGGAACGCGTGGGCGGAGGGACCATGGGCCAAGGCTACGCCATGCTGATGGCCACCCCCGCACGGCTGGACAACCTGGAGCATACCTCCCCCCTGGCGCGGCTCATGGCGGAGGAACTGGCCACGCACTTCACCCGCAACGGCTATCGGGTGCAGGAAGTCCGCCAGACGGCGGCGCTGCTCATGAAGCCGGGGGTGGGCGAGCTGGGCCTGACCCGCCGCGTGCACCTGGTGCACGAGAAGGCCACCCCCAGCGCGCTGATGTGCACGGGCACGTACACCGCCACTCACGCCAACGTGCGGTTCAACATCCGCCTCATCCATACGGCGAGCGGGGAGACGCTGGCCATGTCCAGCATGACGCTGCCTCTGGACGACGAAGCGCGCATGCTGCTGGGCGCAGACGAAGCGGGAGCGCACGCCCCGGGCTTTGCGCCCACGGTGCGTACGCGGTTTCCCTCGCAAGGGACCGGCATCCAGGCGATTCACTAATAATGTAAAATTGCTGCGGATTGCTGCTTCGAGCGCCCCCTGCGATACAGCGGGGGGCGATTTTTATTTATTAAACGATAGTGCAAAATGCCCGGCATCGCCTTATATCCCTTGCAAGAATTGCAAAAATATCCTAAGTGACAACTCGTGACACGGTGAGTCAACAAGTATAGATTATTTGTTTTTTGATGTAGACTAACCAAAGCTGGCGTAGCGCCGCGCGCCGGCGAGTTTCAGGAGCGTTTTGCATGTCTCAGCCCCCCCTGGATGAATTGCACATCGGTCAATTCGAGACGAAACACTGGCAAGCAGTCGTCGACCTGTGGCGGAAAGCCGGGAGGCTGAATTCGCTAGCTGTCGCGGAAGAGGACATTCGAGGCGCGCAGAAGTACAGTCAGGAGCTCTTTCTGGTGGCGAGGCTCAACGAAGCCCCTGTGGGCACGGCCATGGGCGCCTTCGACGGACGCCGCGGGTGGCTGGACTACTTGGTGACGGACCCCGCTTACGACTTCGACGTCATCGCAAGACCCCTGGTGGACGTGCTGGAAAGCAAGCTCAAGCAGCGCGGCTGCGAAACGCTTTGCCTGGTGGCGCACGAACGCCTTGGCGAGGACGCCTACACGGCGCTGGGCTTTGTCAACGAGAACGCCAAACTCTACAGAAAGGGCCTCTGACAGTCGGCGTGGTCTCATGAGCGCGCGGGGGGTCGGCGCGTCCTCCATGCGCCCGCCTTTCCGCCCACTCGGCGCCGCCTTGTGGCGGCTGTCGGGCGCAGCCGCCGGGGCCGAGACCTGTCCTGCAGCGTGTCCCCATGCAGCGTGTCCCCATGCGGCATCTCATGAAATGTCGCGTTGATGGTGCATGATGGGACGTCTTCCCCGAAAGTCGTCGATGTCCTTTCCCCCATGAAAGACGCCGCGCCACGAGGAGTTCGTGACGCGGCGTCGTGGTTGTCCGCCTGGCGACGAGGGGGGGCGGCGCTGTCTAGTGCTGCTGGTGGTTGGGGGCCTCGCATTCCGGTGCTGTGGGGGCCTGGTAGCCTTTGGCCAAGGTCTGGTAGAGGGGCACGCAATCGTCGGTGGAACAGAAGATCTGCGTGTGTTCCTCCAGCAGGAGGGCGTGGCCCAGCACGTCGTCCATGTGCTCCACTTCCACGATCTCCAGCCCCTTAAGGATCTCCTCGGGCACGTCCTTGAGGTCCTTGGCGTTGTCCTTGGGGATGAGCACTTTGGAGATGAGCGCGCGGTGCGCGGCGAGGAGTTTCTCCCGCAAGCCGCCGATGGGCAGCACGCGGCCGCGCAGGGTTATCTCCCCGGTCATGGCGACGTCGTTGCGCACGGGGATGTTCAACAGCGCGCTGACCATGGAGGTGGCGAGGGTGATGCCGGCGGAGGGGCCGTCCTTGGGCACAGCGCCTTCAGGCACGTGGATGTGGATGTCCACGTCCTTGTGGAAGTCGGGCTTCAGGCCCAGCATTTCTGCGCGGGTGCGCACGTAGGTGATGGCGGCGCGTGCGGACTCTGTCATCACGTCGCCGAGTTTGCCGGTGGTCTCCACTTTGCCTTTGCCGGGCATGAGGGCTGTCTCCACGGTAAGCATTTCGCCACCCATCTCGGTGTAGGCCAAGCCGGTGGTGACGCCCACCTGGGGGGTCTCCTCCTTCTCGCCGTAGCGGTGCTTGGGCACGCCGAGGTAGGTGGGAATGGACTGTGTGGAGACGTGCACGGTCTTTTCCATGTCATCCTCTTCCACCAGCTTCATGGCCACTTTGCGGCATACGGTGGCGATCTCCCGCTCCAGGCTGCGCACGCCGGCTTCCCGGGTGTAGCGGCGGATGATCTCCAAGGCGGCGTTGTCCGAGAGCTGGAGGTTCTCTTCCTTCAAGCCGTTCTGCTCGATCTGTTTGGGGACGAGGAACTGCTTGGCGATGCGCTTCTTCTCCACTTCCAGGTAGCCGGGCAGCTTGATGATCTCCATGCGGTCCTGCAAGGGGAGGGGGATGGAGTGCAGCGTGTTGGCGGTGGTGATGAAGAAGATCTTGGACAGGTCGTAGTCCATGTCCAGGTAGTGGTCGTTGAAGGTGGAGTTCTGCTCGGGGTCCAGCACTTCCAGGAGGGCGGCGGAGGGGTCGCCGCGGAAGTCCATGGACATCTTGTCGATCTCGTCCAGGCAGAAGAGCGGGTTGTTGTGCTCCACGCGCTTCAGGGACTGGATGATCTTGCCGGGCATGGCGCCCACGTAGGTGCGGCGGTGGCCCCGGATCTCGGCTTCGTCGCGCACGCCGCCCAGGGAGAGGCGCACGAAGTCGCGACCGGTGGCGCGAGCCACGGATTTCGCCAGGGAGGTCTTGCCCACGCCGGGAGGGCCCACCAGACAGAGGATGGGGCCGCGCATGGAATCCACCAGCTTCTGCACCGCCAGGAATTCCAGGATGCGCTCCTTGGGCTTCTCCAGGCCGTAGTGGTCCGCGTCGAGGATCTGGCGTGCTTCATCGATGTCGATGGTGGTCTGCTTCAAGGCGTTCCACGGCAGGTCCAGAATCCAGTCCACATAGTTGCGCACCACCGTGTACTCGGCGGAGGAAGGGGGCATGCTCTTGAGCTTCTTGAGCTCCTTCATGGCCTTTTCGCGGGCGTCCTCGGGCATCTCCTTGGCTTTGAGCTGTTCCTCCAGCTCGGCGGCTTCCACAGTGGGGTCGTCTTCCCGGCCCATCTCCTTGGAGATGGCCTTCATCTGTTCGTTCAGATAGTAGTCGCGCTGGTTGCGCTCCATCTGTGACTTGACGCGGTTCTTGATCTTCTTTTCGAGGGAAGTGATCTCGATTTCGCCTTGGAGCAGGCCGAAGGCCTCTTCCAGCCGCACGAAGGGATCGAACTGCTCCAGCACTTCCTGCTTCTTCAGGTAATCCACCTTCAGATGCGGCATGAGCGCGTCTGCAAGCTTGCCCGGGTTGGTCATGGAAGCCATGGCGGAGATGGTCTCCGGCGCGAGCTTCTTGTTGACTTTGGCGTACTCCTCAAGGGAGTCGTTCACAGCGCGGACAAGGGCGCGGGCTTCGGATTCGGAGTAGTCGCCCTCGGCGATTTCCCATGTGCGCGCCACGGGGAATTCCTCGTTGGCGTCGAAATCGGGCTTCCACCGCGCGCGGTGCTCGCCTTCGAAAAGCACCTTGATGGTGCCGTCCGGCAGCCGCAAGAGCTGGAGTATCTTGGAGACGGTGCCCACCTCGAAGAGGTCGTCGGCTTCGGGACGCTCCACCTCGGGCTCGCGCTGCGCCACCAGGAAGATCTTCTTGTCATGGTGGGCCAGAGCGTGCTCGATGGCCTTGATGGACGCTTCGCGACCCACGAACAGGGGCACGATGGAGCGGGGAAACATGACCACTTCGCGCAAGCTCATGAGCGGCAGGCGAAGCTCTTCGACGTGGGAGTTGCCGTGCATGGAATCAAATTCGGACATGTATATCTCCTGAGGATTGACGTTCCTCGTGAGCGTCCCTTCGCAGCAGAAGCCCGACGCGTCGTCGAGGTCCGGGGAAGGGGTGTTCACGCATACGCTCCCGCAACGTGGCAGGGAGTCATGTTATGCTAGGGTAACGATGTCGTCCGTCTTGTCAACACTCTCATGAGAGAAGCGTGCGAGAAGTCGATGCGCGCCCGCGCCCTCGTCGGTCGTCTTTTTCCTGCAGCCACGCGGCGCGTCGCCAAAGAAGGGACCCCTCGGCCCTCTTTTCTTGACCGGCGAAATGGGGTAGGCGTTTCCTCCTTATGCAACAGGACGCCGTAAAGACTCCGCTGGACCCCTTCCGTCCGCCCCGCCGCCACAGCCGCGCCGTGCGCATCGGGGACGTCTCCGTGGGCGGGGGGCGTCCCGTCGTGGTGCAGTCCATGACGAACACGGACACCCGCGACCCGGAGGCTACCCTGGCGCAGACACGCGCCCTGCACGCCGCGGGCGCAGCCGTGGTGCGCGTGGCCGTGCCGGACGCCGCAGCCGCCGCGGCGCTGCGCGCCCTCTGCGCGGAGGCCCCGTGCCCCCTGGTGGCGGACATCCACTTCGACCACACTCTGGCCCTGGCTGCTCTGGAAGCCGGCGTACACGCTCTGCGCATCAACCCCGGCAATATCGGCGCCCCGGCCAAGGTGGACGCCGTGGTGGACGCGGCCAAAGCTGTCGGCGCGCCCATCCGCATCGGCGTGAACTCCGGCAGCGTGGCGCGACATCTGCTGAAGAAACACGGCGGTCCCACCCCGGCGGCCATGGTGGAGTCCGCGCTGGAGCACGTGGCCCTGCTGGAGGCCCGCAGCTTTGACGCCATCAAGATATCCCTGAAGTCCTCCTCCGTCCCCGCCACCATCGCAGCATATCGGTTGCTGGCGGAGCAGGTGGACTACCCGCTTCATATCGGCGTGACCGAAGCGGGGACCTTGCTACGGGGTTCGGTGAAATCCGCCGTGGGGCTCGGCGTCTTGCTGTATGAAGGGATAGGCGACACCCTGCGCGTGAGCCTGACTCACGACCCTGTGGCCGAAGTGGGCGTGGCGTGGGAGATTCTGCGCAGCCTGGACTTGGGCGCGCGGGGGCCGGAGGTGGTCTCCTGCCCCACCTGCGGCCGCACGGAGATCGACCTGATAGGTTTGGCCGAGGCTGTGGAGGAACGTCTGCGCGCCGTGGAAGAGCGCTTCACCGTGGCGGTGATGGGCTGCCCAGTCAACGGTCCCGGGGAGGCCCGGGAAGCGGACATCGGGGTGGCCGGCGGCAAGGATTTCGGCGTCATCTTCCGGAAAGGCGAGGTGGTCCGCAAGGTCTCGGGGCGGGATGCGCTGCTCGCGGCTTTCCTGGAAGATCTGGACGCATTCGTGCAGGAGCGCCGGGAACGCCGGTAGTTCGTTCACCATCCAAACGGATCCCCAGCGCGCGGGGTCCACGAAACCATGGAGCGCGAACCCGCGCCATCATCGAGGGAGAACCGGTCATGCGCCTGTCCGCTTACTACATTCCCACGCTCAAGGAAGCGCCCGGCGACGCCGAGGTGGTCAGCCACAAGCTGCTGGTCCGCGCAGGCATGATCCGCAAGCTCACATCCGGCATCTACACTTACTTGCCGGCTGGATTGCGCGCGCTGGAGCGGATCGCCGCCGTGGTCCGCGAGGAGATGAACGCCGCCGGCGCCATGGAGATCCTCATGCCCATGGTCCAGCCCGGCGACCTTTGGCGGGAGACCGGCCGCTGGGAACTCTACGGTCGCGAGCTGTTGCGCTTCAAGGACCGCCACGACCGTGACTACTGCTTGGGCCCCACCCACGAGGAAGTGGTGACCGCGCTGCTGCGCGGAGAAGTGAAGTCCTACCGCCAGCTGCCCCTCAACGTCTACCAGATCCAGACCAAATTCCGCGACGAGATACGGCCCCGTTTCGGCCTCATGCGCGGCCGCGAGTTCATCATGAAGGACGCCTACTCCTTCGACAAGGACGAAGCCGGCGCCGAAGCGAGCTATCAAGCCATGTACGAGGCCTACAGCCGCATCTTCACCCGACTGGGACTGCGCTTTCGCGCCGTGCAGGCGGACAGCGGAGCCATCGGCGGCAGTTATTCCCACGAGTTCATGGTGCTGGCGGAGACGGGCGAGGACGTCATCGCTGTCTGCAACGCGTGCGACTACGCCGCCAACTTGGAGAAAGCCGCCGTCGCCTTGCCGGACGAACGCCCTGCGCCGTGCGACGAGGACTGCGCCCCCCTGGAGGAGGTGGCCACGCCCGGCATGCACACTGTGGCGGAAGTGGCGCGTTTTCTGGAAATGCCGGAATCGCGCATCCTCAAGACGCTCTTGTTCGACGCGGACGGCGCCCCCGTGGCGGTGTTGCTGCGGGGGGATCGGGAACTCAACGAAATCAAGCTCGCCAACTTCCTGGATGCGAAATCCCTGCAGCTGGCTTCGCCGGAACAGGTGGAGGCATGGACGGGGGCGCCAGTGGGCTTCGCCGGACCGGTGGGACTCAAGGTGGACGCCATCTACGCAGACAAGGAAGTGCTGCTCGATTCGGGCTGGGCCGCCGGCGCCAACAGAAAGGACGCCCATGTCCTCCATGTGGATGTCCGCCGCGATGTGACGCTCGCCGGGGAGGGCGATTTCGGCATGGTCACCACCAAGGACCGCTGCCCGGCCTGCGGCGGCGGGCTTTCCCTGCCGCGCGGCATCGAGGTGGGCCACGTCTTCAAGCTGGGCAGCAAGTACAGCGAAGCCATGGAAGCTGTCTTTCTGGACGAGCAGGGCAAGACCCGCCACATGGTCATGGGCTGCTACGGCGTCGGCGTATCACGCATCCTCGCCGCCTGTATCGAGCAGAATCATGACGACCACGGCGCCGTGCTGCCGCCGGCGGTGGCGCCGTGGGAGGCAGCGCTGTTGGCTCTGGGCGCCGCCAAGGACGCCGGCGTGGCCGCCAAAGCCGACGAGCTTTACGAGACGCTCACCGCGCAAGGCGTGGCCACGCTCTACGACGACCGCGACGACCGGCCCGGCGTGAAGTTCAACGATGCCGATCTGCTGGGCCTGCCCATCCAGGTGGTGGTGGGCGGCAAGGCTTTGGCGCGCGGCGTGCTTGAAGTGAAGGACCGCCGCACCGGCGAGAAAGCAGAGCTGCCTGTGGACACCTTCGCCGAGGCCTTCGCCGCGTTCCGCGAAGACGTCTTGCGAGGCTGGCGGGAGCGTCCCGTACTGGAAAGCTGATCCTCCCGCTGCGTCGTCATCCGTATCCGTTAGCAAGGGAGAAGCCGTGAGCGCGCGCATCTTCACCGTCCGCGAGATAACCGACCGCGTCACCCGGCTGCTGGAGACGGAGTTCCCCTTCGTCTGGGTGAAAGGGGAGGTTTCCAACTGCTCGCGGCCCTCTTCGGGGCACTGCTATTTCGCGCTCAAGGACGCGGATGCGCTCATCAACGTCGTCTGGTTCCGACATGCGCAACGCGCGGCCCTGCCTGATGCGGACGGCGTGGACCCCCTCACCGGGGAAGTGCTGGAGACAGGCCTCCCCCTGGCGGACCGGCTGGAAAACGGCATGGCCGTGCTGGTGGGGGGCGGCTTGGGCGTCTACGGACCGCGGGGACAATACCAGCTGGTGGCCGAGATGGTGCAGGAGGAGGGGCTGGGCGACCTGCACGCACAGTTCGAGGCGCTGAAGGCGCGTTTCGCTGTGGCCGGGTATTTCGCGCCGGAACGCAAGCGGCCCCTGCCGGCGCTGGCTGCGCGGGTGGCGCTGGTCACCGCGCCGGAGAGCGCGGCCTATCATGATTTCGTCACTTTGGCGGCCCACCGGGGGCCGCCGGCGCATATCCGCGTCTACCCCAGCCTGGTGCAGGGGGACGCCGCTCCCCGGGAACTGGCCGCCGCCATCCGCGCTGCGGGGCGAGACCGCTGGACGAATCCGCAAGGCGACCGCGTCCCCTTCGCGCAAGTCATCGTGGTGGCGCGCGGCGGGGGCTCGCTGGAGGACCTCTGGGCGTTCAACGCCGAAGCCGTGGCCACAGCCATCTTCGAAGCCCCTGTCCCCGTGCTGGCCGGCGTGGGCCACGAAGTGGATTTCACCATCGCGGACATGACTGCGGACGTGCGCGCCGCCACGCCCTCCCACGCTGCGCAACTGCTCTGGCCCGAACGCAGCCGCCTCGTCCAGGATGTGGACAGCAGAGAGCTGGCGCTCGTCGGAGCCATGCGCCGCGACCTGGAGCGCCGACTGGACCGGCTGGGCAGCCAGGAACGCGCCTTGACGTGGCTCTCCCCGGCGACGCGGCTGCACGAGAAGACCGCGCGACTTGCGGAAACCGCCCGGCGGCTGCACAGGCTGGGCGAACGACTCTCCATGCGCGAAAACGAACGCCTTGACGCGTTGGCGGCGCGGCTGCGGCGGGTTTTCCCGCAAGCACGCCTTGTTGCAGGCGCGCGCCGCGAACAGGAGGCCACTGCCCGGCTGGAGCGTGCGGCGCATGGACGACTCGCCGCCGCCGGGAGCGCGCTGGCGCATCTGGAGACGCGGCTGGCCGCCGTGAATCCGGCTGCGCCCCTGGAGCGAGGCTACTGCCTGGCGCGGCGTCCCGGCGAGACGCAGTTCGTCCGCAGCGCCGCGGCCCTGGAGACTGGCGGGAAACTCGAAATCATCTTCAAGGATGACGCGGCGTTGACACGTGTGGAAGCCGTTTCCAGTGCATGTCCGCTCGATATCCTCACAAACTGCACACCTCGGGAGTAGCGTACCTCATGCACATCGAAAACGCCTGCGCGCTTCGGCGTTTGCGATGGCTCTTGCGAGCCCGCCTTGCGGCTGTCGTCTCCGTCGTCGGAACGCTGCTGCTCACGCTGCTGGTGACTGCGTCGACCCCGGCGCATGCATGGGAGGAAATCCGGGGGCCCGTGCTCGCCACCGCGCCGGACGAGGTCCGTGAGGGCTCGGCGTTCTTTGTCACCATCCGCTCGGCGGAGCCGCTCCCTGTGGTGGAAGTGGACTGGCTGGGCCGCACCCTGACCCTGCGCGCCCTGCCCCGGAGCGTCCACGGCGTGGACGGCGGCCGACGCACCGTCCACGTGGCCCAGGCCCTGCTCGGCGTGGGGCTCGTCTCCCGCGATACGGAGCTCTCCCAACGGCTGCCCGACGATTTCGACGGCGTACACTTCCCCCTGGTGATCCGCGCCGTCGGCTTCGAAGAAGACGTGGTGATGCGTCACGCCGTGCGCCGTGTCCCCGGACGGTTCCCCGAGCAACGACTCGCCGTGGCCAGGCGGTTCACCGAACTCTCCGCGGAAACACTGGCCCGGCACATCGTGGAAAAAGCCGCCGTGGAGGAGGCCTTGAGCGCATTCACACCGGAATGTTTCTGGGACTGCCCCCTGCGGCTGCCCACGCCGGGGGATGTCTCCAGCCCGTTCGGTCTGCGACGCTTCTTCAACGACGAGCCCCGCAAGGCGCACACCGGGGTGGATCTGCGCGCTCCCCTGGGTGAACCCGTGCGCGCCTGCTGGAGCGGTGTGGCGCGGCTCACGGGGAGCCATTACTTCGCCGGGGGCTCCGTCTACGTGGACCATGGCCAGGGCGTGGTGAGCATGTATTTCCACCTCTCGGAGATCATGATCCGGGAAGGCCAGCGCGTCAGCCCCGGCGAGGTGCTGGGCAGGGTGGGCGCCACCGGAAGGGTCACCGGGCCGCATCTGCACTTCGGGCTCGCCATCATGGGGCATCGGGTGGACCCCATGCCGCTGACACGGCCTGGATGCGGTCTGCCGGAGAACGACTAGCCCCAGCGAGGCGCAGCAAGGAGACACAGATGGACGATCAGCGCGAAGAAATCCAATCCTTGAGCTTCGAGGACGCCATGGCCCGGCTGGATGACGCCGTGGCTGCGCTGGAAGCCGGCGAATTGAGCCTGGAGGAAAGCGTGGCGCTCTACAAGAATGGGGTGGCGCTGTCGCGGCTGTGTCGGGAGAAGCTGGCGGCGGCATCCCACGCCATCGAGATCCTGGCCAAGGAGGACGCAGCCCCGCCGGATGCCCCGACTGCGCACGACGCCCCGGCCGCCCGGAAAGCAAAGGCGCATCCGGGAGAGACGCTGTCCGAGCCGGACCTGCTGACGCCTCAGGAGGACGCATGAGTCATTCCGCAGACGATACCGCCCGAAACCCTGCCCGGAACCCCGGGCAGCCCGCCGCGCAAGCCGCCGCGCGCGCCGAGCTGGCGGCGCGGGTGCGTTCCCGGCTGGGGGCGAAAGCCGCCGCCGTGGAGACCTATCTCACCTCCTGCATGGCGGACAGACCCCTGCCCCCCGTGCTGCGCGACGCCATGGAGTACAGCCTGCTGGCCGGCGGCAAACGGGTGCGGCCTTGTCTCTGCCTGACCTTCGCAGACGGTTTCGGACTGGCGGAGGAACGCGCCTTGCCCTTCGCGGCGGCCATCGAGTGCATCCACACCTATTCCCTCATCCACGACGACCTCCCCGCCATGGACGACGACGACATGCGCCGCGGCCGGCCTTCCAGCCACAAGGCGTTCGGGGAAGCCACAGCCATCCTCGCCGGGGACGGGCTGCTCACCGAAGCCTTTCTTTTCATGACCTACGCCGACGCGCCGGCGCCGCAGATGCTGGAAGCCATGGCGGCGCTCGCTCGGGCTGCCGGCGCTGAAGGCATGGTGGGCGGTCAGGTGCTGGACATGGAGTACACCGGTCGGAAGGAAGCCGTGACCCTGGAGGAACTCCGGCGCATGCACGCCATGAAGACCGGCGCGCTCATTCAGGCGGCGTGCGAGTGCGGCGCCGTGCTGGCGGGCGTGGGCTCCACCGAGCGTCAGGCCGCTGCAGCGTATGGCCGCGCCTTGGGCGCTGCGTTCCAGATTGCTGACGACATTCTCGACGAAGTGGGTGACGCCCACGCCATGGGCAAACCCGTGGGCAGCGACCGCGCCATGGGCAAGAGCACCTACGTGAGCTTGCTGGGACTGGAGCGCAGCCGCGCGCTGGGCGAGGCCGCCGCCGCAGAAGCCGTGGCGGCGCTGGCGCAATGCGCGTTTCGCAACAACAGCACGGCGGCGTTCCTGCGCGACCTCGCCCGCTACGTGGTGGAGCGCGCTGCATGACAAGGAGACGACCGCCGCGCCGTGTCGTCTCGTCCTGCGCTGCAGCGCGGGATTTTCCTTGCGTCGCAAGACTTGCCCCCCGGGGCGCGACGTGTCATTCTACTCTCTTTATATCCATATGACATCCACACTGCGATCGTCGAGCGTCCTCGTCAACAGCAAGGGCGACTACGAACACGAGACTTCCCCCATGCCCCCGCTCAAGCCCCTCGACAAGCAGCCCATCACCATACGCGACGCGCTGCACGCCGAGACCACGCCGTCTGCGCTGCCGAGCCTCGTATTGCCTGCTGGGCTTTCCTATCGGGATCTGCCGGACACCCCCGTGGAGCAGCTCGTCCCCCTGGCGGAGGGCCTGCGCGGCATGATCATCGACACCGTCTCCAAGAACGGCGGCCACTTGGCGCCCTCCCTGGGCGTGGTGGAGCTGACCTTGGCCATGCTCAAGGTCTTCAACCCCTCGCAAGACCGCATCGTCTGGGACGTGGGGCACCAAGCCTACGCGTACAAGATCCTCACGGACAGAGCGGAGCGGTTCCACACTTTGCGTCGGCTCGGCGGCGTCTCCGGATTTCCCAAGCCGGGGGAAAGCCCCTACGACCATTTCGGGGTGGGGCACTCCTCCACCTCCATTTCTGCTGCGCTGGGCATGGCCATGGGTCGGGACCTCAGCGGGGGTGCGAACAAGGTGCTCGCCGTCATCGGGGACGGCTCCCTCACGGCGGGTCTCGCTTTCGAGGGGTTGAACATCGCCGGGGACATGGGCCGTGATCTCATCGTCGTGCTCAACGACAACGAGATGTCCATCTCATCCAACGTGGGCGCGCTCTCCAGCTTCCTCTCGCGCAACCTCTCCGCGCGGTGGCTCAAGAAGTTCAAACGGGAGACGGAACATTTCCTGAAGCATTTCTCCACATTCGGTGAGGAATTGGCGGACGCCATGCGCCGCAGCGAAGGCTCCTTCAAAGCGTTCTTCACCCCGGGCATGCTCTTCGAGGCCTTTCATTTCAACTATCTGGGACCCATCGACGGCCACAATCTCGAAGATCTGGTGGACGTTTTCGAACAAGTGCGCGAACTGCCCGGGCCCAACCTTGTCCATGTCCTCACGAAAAAGGGCAAGGGCTACGCCCCGGCGGAGACCAACCCCACCTATTTCCATGGCGTGGGCTGTTTCGAGCCGGAGACAGGCCAAGCCGTGAAGTACAATGCGCATGGCTGTCCGGACCTCCCAACCTATACGGATGTCTTCGGAAAGACGCTCTGCGCCTTGGCGGACGAGAACCCCGCCGTGGTCGCCATCACCGCAGCCATGCCGGAAGGCACGGGACTGGGCGCCTTTCGGGAAGCACACCCCGAGCGCTTCGTGGACGTGGGCATCTGCGAGCAACACGCCGTGACCTTCGCGGCGGGGCTCGCCACCCAAGGGTACACCCCCGTGGTGGCCATCTACTCCACATTCATGCAGCGTTCCTACGACCAGATCGTCCATGACGTCTGCCTGCAGAATCTCCCCGTGGTGCTCTGTCTGGACCGCGGCGGTCTGGTGGGGGAGGACGGCCCCACTCATCACGGCGCCTTCGACTTGAGTTACCTGCGCCACATTCCCAACCTGACCGTCATGGCGCCCGCAGACGAAGCCGAGCTGCAGCGCATGCTGGTCACGGCAGTGGGGGTGGGCTCGCCCGTGGCCATCCGCTACCCGCGCGGTGTGGGCGTCGGCGCAAAATTGTCGCGCAATCCCGCTGGGTTGAAACCGCTGGATGTGGGCAAGGGCGCGCTGCTGCGCGAAGGCCGCGACGCCATTATCTGCGCAGTGGGCGCGCGCGTGCCGGCGGCGCTCGCAGCAGCCGAGGCCCTGGCCGCCGAGGGCCTCGATGTGGGCGTCTTCAACGCCCGTTTCATCAAGCCGCTGGATATCCAGGGAATCGCCGCCCTGGTCGAAGCCTGCCCCAGGTTGCTTCTGCTGGAGGAAAACACCATGGTCGGGGGATTCTCTTCCGCCGTGCTGGAAGGGCTGGCGGACTGGCGGGACGGCGCGGTCCTGACAGGGGGGCTGCGCGTGAAGCGGCTCGGACTGCCCGACGCCTTTGTCGAACACGGTCCGCAAAAGGCTTTGCGCGCTCAGGTGGGATTGGACAAGGACGGCGTCATGCGCGGCGTCCGCGCGCTTCTGGCGCAGAAACCCGTGTAGACCTCGTTCCCTTGGAGCAGTTCACGAAGCTCCCGCAGTTTACGAAGCTCCCGCTATTCAAGAAGCTCCCGCAATTCGCGAAGCTCCCGCAGCTCATGGACGAGCAGGGCCGCGTCAGCGCTCCCGTGTGGATGACGGCCTGCGCGCGTCTTCCTTCGCAAGCCGGATCGGGTCCGGCAAGATCGATTCAACAGCGGATCGGGTCCGGCAAGATCGGGTC
>CAYVWB010000016.1:440-26675 GCA_964455395.1 uncultured Desulfovibrionaceae bacterium | reverse complement strand
GATCGGGTCCGGCAAGATCGATTCAACAGCGGATCGGGTCCGGCAAGATCGGGTCCACATGTGCGATGCGGAAGGCGCCGCCGAGGGCGTCAGCCCCCGCGTCGGCCGTCCATCGCCCGCAAGAGGATACGATTCGTCTCCGCCACGAGTCGCTCCCGCAGCATGTGGCGGGATGTGACGGAGGGCGACGCGATGACTCCTGTCGATGACTGCGGCGACTGCGGCGACTGCGGCGACTGCGACGACTGCGGCGACTGCGGCGACTGCGCGCGCTTCTGGCGCAGGGCGGCGCCTCGTGCAGCACGCTAGCGCAGAATGGGCCCGGTGTGGATGCGCGGCGGCGGGAAGAGCCGCTCCATGACGAAACCGTTCGCCCAGGTCTCGGCCTGCGCGAGCTCCCGTCGGGAGGTCACCGTCCAGGCGAGACGGGAGACGTCGCGACGTCGCAGGCTCTCCAGCCAGGGGTCGTCTCCCCGGGTGAGGTGGGCGGCCACGGCGTGGGGTTTCGCGTGGTCGAAGAGTGATTTCTCACGGCGCAGCTGGGCGTCGGCTTCCGGACCCGGCGGGAGCGTGGGACCCACGATGAGACACCGGGGGAGCGCCGGCGCGAGCGACGCCAGCCGCTGCAGACACAGTCCGCTGAACGACGCGGCGAGCACGGGACCGCGATAGCGCGTCAGCAGGGGGGCCACGGCGTCGGCGAGGGCCCCGGCCGGCGAAGCGGCTGGCTTCAGCTCCACATAGAGGGGCGCCCGACCGCGGATCAGCGAAAGGATGGTGGAAAGTTTGGGGATGGTGTGGAACCCGAAGCCTTTCAACCGCAGCCGCGAAGCGCGCAGGTAGGTGGCGTTGGCCACGGCGCCGGCTACGCCTGTCATGCGGTGGAAGTCGTCGTCATGGAAGACGACCACGGTCCCGTCCGCCAGCACGCGCACGTCCAGCTCCACGCCCCACCCCAGATCGGCTGCGGCTTCGATGGCGGCGATGGAGTTTTCCGGTCGGCCGGGACCGTGCATGCCGCGGTGGGCGAAGAAGACGTCTTGGAGCCAATCCACCATGCTGTTTCATTCCTTGAGAGTGTGTGCGGCGTGTCCTCGCCCTGGCCGCTGCAGGCGTTGATGTCGTCATGCAAATCGCCGTGGAGACGTCATGGAAGTCGCGCCAAGAGCCGCACGATCGCGTCTGGACGGGAGGACGCCGCGTCGTGTAGGTGTGGAGCAGGCTGCACTTCCGCCGCCCCACGCACCCCCCAGAGCATGCCACTCCGTCACGACACCGCAGATCCCTCCGCCGCAGGCGCGTCTTGTTCCTCGACGCCGCCGCAAGGTGGTGCGCAAGGCGATCGAATCACGCAAGCAGCGCACGGTCCACAAAGTCTTCAAAAGCTCCGGGAAGCGCCGTGGTTGGCCCACTACGACCCCGAAACGCCACGGACCATCGCCTACGAAGACATCCCCCTGTACGCCTTTCTCGACCGGACCGCCAGCAGGAATCCGCATGGCGCAGCCATCCGATTCCAGAATTATACCCAGCGATACGCGGCCCTGCAACGTCAGGCGGAGCGCGCCGCTGCGGGACTCGCCGCGCTGGGGGTGCAGCCGGGAGATCGTGTGGCGCTCATGCTGCCCAATCTGCCGCAGACCATTGTCGCGTTCTGGGCCGTGCTGAAAGCCGGGGCCGTGGTGGTGATGATCAACCCCCTGTCCATGGCTCGTGAGCTCACCCACCAGCTCGGGGATTCGGGTGCGCGCGTGCTGGTCACCCTGCCGCAGCTCTGTGAAAAAGTGAGCGCCTTGGGGGACGCCGTGCCGCTGGAGCGCATCGTGCTGACTTCCGTGGCGGATGGCCTCGCCCCGCCCAAGAGCTGGCTGTACACCCTGCTGCGACGACGTGAAGGCGCAGCAGGCCCCGCCTGCGATGGCGACCGACTGGTGACGTGGACACGCCTCGTGCGGACCCGCCGACGCGAGCCCGGCCTGGTGACCGACCCCGGAGAGGCGCTCGCATGCCTGCAATACACCGGCGGCACCACAGGCAACCCCAAGGGCGCCATGCTGACCCACGCCAACTTGACCGCCAACGTGCAACAATGTCTGGCCGTCCTCCACGGCCTGGAGCCGGAGGGCGAGTCCTTCCTGGGCCTGCTGCCGTATTTCCATGTCTTCGGCCTCACCGTGTGCATGGTTCTGCCCACGGCCATCGGCGCAACCATGCTGCCATTTCCGCGATATTCGCCGGCGGACATTCTGCAGACCATCCACCGCCGCCGACCCACGGTCTTTCCCGGCGCGCCGTCCGTCTACATCTCCCTGATGCGGCAGAAGAATCTCGCACAGTACGACCTCTCCCGACTGCAGTACGCCGTCTCGGGCTCGGCGCCCATGCCGGTGGAAGCGCTCACGCGGTTCGAGTCGCTCACGGGGGCGCGCATCGTGGAAGGCTACGGCCTCACCGAGGCCTCGCCCGTCACCCATTTGAACCCTCTGCGCGGCGTGCGCAAGGTGGGCTCCATCGGCTTGCCCTTTCCGGACACGGCGTGCCGCATCCGCCACCTGGAGACGGGCGAGGACCTGCCCCCCGGCCAGGCCGGGGAGCTGTGGCTGCGCGGTCCACAAGTGATGCGCGGCTACTGGAACCAGCCGGAGGAGACCGCCGCCGTGTTGCAGGACGGCTGGCTCGCCACGGGGGACATCGCGGTGATGGACGAGGAGGGGTACTTCCGCATCGTGGATCGCAAGAAGGACCTCATCCTCGCTGGCGGGTTCAACGTCTACCCCCGTGAGGTGGAGGAAACCCTGCAGGAACATCCCGCCGTGAAGGAAGCCGCCGTGGTGGGCCGCGCCCACGCCACCCGTGGCGAGACAGTGCACGCCTTCGTGGTTCTTGAGGACGGGATTGCGCCGGAATCCGCGCCGGTCGGCGAGCTCGTCAGGTGGTGCCGCGCGCGACTGGCGAACTACAAGATCCCCCGCGCCATCGAGGTGGTGGAGTCGCTGCCCAAGAGCGTGGTGGGCAAGCTGCTGCGACGGGAGCTGAAAAAGTAGGGTTTCCTGATGACGTGCAGCGCGGCGCGGAGTCTCGGCCCTCCGCGCGAAGGCTCGGCGCATGGCGCCGTCGTGCCTGCGGCGTGGGAGCCTGCGCGGATAAGCGTTGCTGTTCGTTCGGGGGAGCCCGGGGGCAGCGTCGTGTGTTGGCGCGCCAGTCCCCCGGGTGATCCCGAATTCTTGGTGTTTATTGATCCTTCCGCATGTCGATGACGCGTTTGGCCTTGCCCACGCTGCGTTCGATGGACTGCGGCTCCACCAGCTTCACCGTGGCGGAGACGCCGAGGTATTCCTTGATGCTGCCGGCGAGCTCCTTTTCACGACGCTGGAGCTGCTTGATCTCGTCGGAGAAGAGTTTCTCGTCCACTTCCACCTGGATCTGCAAGGTGTCCAAAGCGCCTTGGCGGGAGACGATGATCTGGTAGTGCGGGGTAAGGCCTTGGGATTCCAGCAGCAGGCTTTCGATCTGCGAGGGGAAGACGTTGACCCCGCGGATGATGAGCATATCGTCCGTGCGTCCCGTGATGCGCGCCATGCGCGCGATGGTGCGGCCGCAGACGCACGGGGTGTAGTCCAGTGCGGTGAGGTCGCGCGTGCGATAGCGGATGAGGGGGATGCCTTCCTTGGTGATGGTGGTGATGACGAGCTCGCCTTGTTCGCCGGGGGGCAGGGGTTCGCCGGTCTCCGGGTTGATGATCTCAGGCAGGAAGTGGTCTTCGAAGAGGTGCATGCCGTGCTGGGCTTCAGCGCACTCCATGGCCACGCCGGGGCCCATGATCTCCGAGAGACCATAGATGTTCACGGCGGTGACGCCGGTGCGGCTCTCGATGTCCCGGCGCATCTCCTCGGTCCAGGGCTCGGCGCCGAACACGCCGATGCGCAGGGGCAGTTCGCGGAAGTCCACGCCCAGTTCGCGGGCCGTTTCGTGGAGGAAGATCATGTAGGAGGGCGTGCAGCAGATGACGGTGGGGCCGAAGTCCTTCAGCAGGTCGATCTGGCGTTTGGTGGCGCCGCCGGAGACGGGGACCACCGTGGCGCCCAGCCGTTCCGCGCCGGAGTGCGCGCCCAGGCCCCCGGTGAAGAGCCCGTAGCCGTATGCGTTGTGGATGATGTCGCGTCGTGTGGCGCCGGCTGCCATGTAGGAGCGAGCCATGCAGTCCGCCCAGTTGTCCAGGTCGCGCTGGGTGTACCCCACCACGGTGGCGCGGCCTGTGGTGCCGCTGGAGGCGTGGAGCCGCACGATGTGTTCCTTGGGCACGTTGAAGAGGCCGAAGGGGTAGTGGTTGCGCAGGTCCTGCTTCTCAGTGAAGGGAAGGCGTTTCAAGTCGTCCAGGGAGCGGATGTCCGCCGGGGAGACGCCGGCTTCGTCGAATTTCCGGGTATAGAAGGGGGTGCGGGCGTAGACGCGTTCACAGACATCCTTGAGGCGGCGCAGTTGCAGCGCCTGGATGTCCTCGCGGGGCATGGTCTCCTTGTCCACATCGTAGATCATCGTGCGTAAGCTCCTGTAGGGAAGGTGAGAAGGGGGGCTTGGCGTGCGCGCAGGGGGCGTCATGAGGAAGCGGGGCGCGCGTCTTCCTCCAGAGCGACGAACTCGTCGTCCAGCCGTCGCCGCATGACGGCGGTGTCCTCGCGGAGTTGCTGCAGCCGTTCCTCCTGGGCGGCCACATGGTGAAACAGGGGGGCGAAGGCGCGCTGCAGGTCCTGGAAGATATCGTCCATGTCGCGCTGCAAGCGTTCATGCAGTTCGCGTTCCAGGCGTTCGCGGCCTTGGTCGAAGTCGGCGCGGAAGGCGCGGATGGCCCCGCGGCGTTTGAGGACGATGGCGTTCAAGGCGATGAGCGCCCCCGTGGCGGCGACCACGCCGCCGGTGATGTCGAAGACGGCGGCTTTGGCTGAAGCCGCCAGCACGGCGCCAGCGGCGCCGATGAAGCCTCCGACCACGGAGCGGTCGCCGAGCTTGCGCAGCTCCTCCGGGGAGAGGGCGTGGGCTTCAGCCTGGCGTTCGCGGATCTGCGCAATGTTCTCGCTCACTTGTCTGGCCACGGCGGTGCGCGCGGCCACGCGTTCCTGGTTGCGCAGGGAGGCGGGCAGCTTGTCTGCAGCGCGCTCCAGTTGGCCCAGCAGCTGATCCACCATGCGGCCCATGTCCTTGGCCAGCTCGCGGCCGCTGGTTTCGGTGATGCGCTCCATCTCTCGCGCAAGCCGGCCTTCGAAGCGGTCGTGGATGCCAGCCATCCACTGTTTCATGGAATCCCGCTTGCCTGTGACGGCTTTCACGGAATTGCTCACGAGGTTGACGAGGTTCAAGCCTTCCTCGAATTCGTTCACCGCAGCCTGGGCTTCCCGGTCGTAGGCGGCGAGGCATTTGCGGACCATGGCTTCCACATCCGTGGCGGCGGCTTTGCGGCCCATGGCGAGGACTTCTGTGGTGAGGTTCTCCTCTGCCTTGTCGTGCTCCAGAGCCTTGGCCTGCTTGTCCACTTCCTTCTGGACAAGCTCCAGGGCGTGGCGCGCAGTCTCCAGCAGGGAGCGCATCTTGAGCGCGTAATGGCGTCCGCCTGTCACGGTCTCGCGGATGGTCCGCCAGATGGCCTCCATGCCGCCGGCTTCCGGATCCGTACGGGAGAGGTGCGCGGAGACGATGAAAATTCGGGGATCCGTCACACCTCGTTCGCCGGCCAAGGCGCGCACCTGGTCGGTATTCACTTCCAGCTCGCGTGGGGTGGCCCGGTCCGCCTGCTGAAGCACGAAGACGATCTTCTTGCGCCAGTCGGTGTGGACGAAGTCGAAGAATTCCCAGGCTGTTTTCAGGTACGGGTTGATGGCCGGGAAGACGAAGATGACGAGGTCCGCGCGGGGGATGAAGCCTTCGGTTATTTCCTGGTGATGGCTCAGCAAGGTGTTGGCGCCCGGCGTGTCCACGATGGCGATATTCTTCAGGATTTCAGCGGGGTGGCCGATCTCGCGCACGTTCTGGGAAATGGGCGTGGTCTTGGGTGTTTCGCGGTGCACGATCTTCTGGATGACGTCCGTGCATGGGTCCGGCGCCACCTCGCACACGTCCTCTTGCAGCAAAGCGTTGATGAAGCTGGATTTGCCGGCTTTCACCTCGCCCACCACCACGAAGAGAAAGGGATCGTTGATGGAGGCGACGAGGTCCTTGGCGGCTTCCTTGGCCTTGGGCTCTCCGGCGGTCGCGGCCAGTTCGTGCAGCGCGGTGAAGAGAGACGACGCGTGCTGCTTGAAATGGGTGTAACGCTCCTCAAGGAGGGGCGGCGTGGAGGCGTCGGACGCGGAAACCGAGGAATCCTGGGGCGGAGGTGCTGGCATGGCGGGGTATGGAGTGGGTAAAAGGTGATTGGGTTCCTTAACACGAGGGCCGCCGCCGTGTAAAAGGGTATGCTTGCGGGGGTTCCATCGGGGAGCCCCTGTCCACTAACCGAAAGGAGCATCCCCATGCCGAGCGTTCAAGGGCCGAGGAATCTTGTACCGACAAGGCAGACGCGCATCCCTCCGCACGCCGCCGGCGTCCATTGTTCTGCGTGCATGAGGCGCGTCGTGGGCGTTGCGCTCCTGTTGCTCACGCTGCTTGGCCCCTGCACGGCGCTGGCGCAGGAGAATGCGGCTTCACCCGCCGCGGCCACGGCTGTCAGAGTTGCCGTCCCTGCCCACGCCGCCTGGGATGCGCTGTTGGCCGAGTTCGTGGATTACGAAGCCGGCTTGGTGGACTACGACGGCTTCCTCGCCGCCAAAGACCGTCTGGACGCCTATCTGGCCATCATGGCGGACACCAACCCCGACGCCCTGGCCCCGGACGACCGCCTCGCCTTCTACTTGAACCTCTACAACGCCAGCGCCATCCAGCTGGTGTTGACGGAGTATCCCGACCTCGACTCCATCCGCGACATCGGCGGTTTGTTGAGCGGCCCCTTCTCCATGGACTTCATCGAGCTGCAAGGCCGCCAGCGCAGTCTGGACGACATCGAGCACGGGATCATCCGGCCGGAGTTCGGGGACCCGCGCATCCATTTCGCCATCAACTGCGCGGCCATGAGTTGTCCGCCCCTGCATGAGGACGCCTTCACGGGGGAAGCGCTGGACGCGCAGCTGGACTTCGTCACCACCAATTTCATCAACGACCCCGAAAAAACCCGGCTGGAGGGCCAGGCGCTCCACGTCACCAAGATCATGGACTGGTTCAGGGAAGATTTCGCGGAAGCAGGCGGCCCCGCCGGTTTCGTGCGACAGTACGCTCGCGGCGGCTTCAAGGACCGCCTGGAGGCGCTGGGCGACGAGGTGGACGTGGTTTTTCAGGACTACGACTGGTCCCTGAATGCGCAATAACCGGCAAGCGGGCCGGCGGAGTCTCGCCGTCAACCAGCCGTCATATGGGGTGCGACGCGTTGCATGCCCGCGGCGGCTGGGCTATGTATCCCGAGGATGTATGCTGAGGATGCATTCCGGTGAGCGCCCGGCGCCGGCGCCAGGGCATGGACCCCATCGCAAGGACTGAACTAGATGCAGCGCGACGATTTCACCAGTCTGGTGCGCCAAGCGCGCTCCGTGCGGCGTTTCCGGGAGGACGCGGCCGTCTCCATGGAGACCCTGGAGCGTCTGACGGACCTGGCGCGGCAGACGCCCTCGGCCGGCAACAAGCAGCCCTTGCGTTACGTGCTCATCACGGACACGGCCATGCGGGAAGCAGTCTTCGCGTGTCTGGGCTGGGCCGCGGCGCTGCCGGAGTGGCCCGGCCCCGAGCCCGGCCAGCGACCCACGGGCTATATCATCATCTGCGGGGACGCACGCGTGAGCGAACGCATCGACTGCGACCACGGCATCGCCGCGCAGACCATTCTGCTGGGCGCCGCAAGCAGCGGCCTGGCCGGCTGCATGATCGGCTCCGTGAAGCGCGCGCGGCTGGCGGAGCGCTTGCGCCTGCCTGACCAGTACGCCATCCTGCTGGTGCTGGCCCTGGGCGAAGCCGCCGAAACCGTGGCGCTGGAAGAGGTTGCGGAAGGCGGCTCCTTGACGTACTACCGCGACGAACACGGCGTGCATCACACCCCCAAGCGACGTCTTGAGGACGTGGTGCTGGCGCGCCACGGCTGATTGCGCATCGTCGCTCCGAACCCTCACCACAACCGCCGCGCGTACACACATGCCCGTCACTCCCAAGCCATCGCAACGTCACTCCACCATGCCCACCACCGCCAAGGTGGAGCGCATCGCCGCCACCCTCTACGACCGTCAGGCCGAGCATATCCTCGCGCTGGACCTCGCCAAACTACCCACCCCGGCGGAAGCCGCGGTGTTGGCCACGGCCTCGTCCCTGCGGCAGGCCCAGGCCCTGGCGGACGCCATGTTCCAGCTCTGCAAGGATGAGGATCTGGAGCACCTCGGCGTGGAGGGGTACAAGAACGGTCAGTGGATTCTGGTGGACCTGAACGACGTCCTCGTCCACATCTTTCACGGCGAAGGCTCCCGATCGCTCTTCAACCTGGAAGGCCTCTGGAGCGGGGCGCCCCGCATCCCCACCAGCGTGGAAGCCGCCTCCGCGCCAACCACGCCGCACGACGATATCCACCACGACGAGGATGATTCATGAGCCCTGAAACGACCCCCGAGTCCCCGCGGCTGACGCTGCTGCTCATTCTGGACGGCTGGGGCGTGGCCGACGCCTCGGCGGGCAACGCCATCTCCCGCGCGCACACGCCCACGCTGGACCGTCTGCAGCAGGAATGGCCATGCGCCGAATTGGCGTGCTCCGGCCGCGCCGTGGGCCTGCCCGAGGGGTTCATGGGCAACTCCGAAGTGGGTCACATGAATCTGGGCGCCGGCCGCGTGATCGACCAGGACATGACGCGCATCGACAAAGCCATCGAGGAAGACCGTCTCGCCGAGAACCGGACGCTGCGCAACCTCATCGAAGCGGTCAAACGCCAGGGGGGCCGGCTGCACTACATGGGGCTGCTCTCGGACGGCGGCGTGCACAGCCATCAGCAGCACCTCTATGAGCTCATCGCCATCGCCAAGACCCACGGCGTGGAACTCGTCATCCACACCTGGATGGACGGCCGCGACACGCCGCCGCGCTCCGGGCTGGACTTCATGCGCAACCTCACTGCGGAGCTGGACCGCCAAGGCTGGGGCCGTGTGGGCGTGGTTTCCGGCCGCTATTACGCCATGGACCGGGACAAACGCTGGGACCGCGTGAACCGCGCCTATCGTGCGCTGACCCTGGGCCCCACGGAGGGTATCCCCGCCTTCGAAGAGCCCGTGGCCGCCGTCCAGGCCGCTTATGAAGCCGGCGAGAACGACGAGTTCATCACGCCCCGTGTGGTGGTGAAAAACGACGACGCCGGGACCATCCGCGATGGCGACGGCGTCTTCTTCTTCAATTTCCGCGCAGACCGCGCGCGGCAGCTCTCCCGCGCCTTCGTGGACCCGGACTTCGACGAGTTCCCCCGGGAAGCGCATCCCACCCTGGCCGGGTTCGCTTCCATGACCGAGTACGACAGCGAGCTGACCGCCCTTGGCGTGGCGGCAGCCTTTCCCCCCGAAACATACCGCGACACCTTGGGCGAGGTGGTGGCCAGCCACAACCTGACCCAGCTGCGCATTGCGGAGACGGAGAAGTACGCCCATGTGACGTACTTCTTCAACGCCGGCCAGGAGGAACCCTTCCCCGGCGAAGCGCGCGAGCTGACCCCTTCGCCGCAAGACGTCGCCACCTACGACCTCAAACCGGAGATGAGCGCCTACGAAGTCACCGAACGCTGCGCCAACGCCCTTCGCGAAGGCGGCTTCAGTCTGGTGGTCTGCAACTTGGCCAACCTCGATATGGTGGGCCACACCGGCGTCATGGAAGCCGCCATCAAGGCGTGTGAAGTGGTGGACGCCTGCGTGGACAAGCTGGTGACTGCCGTGCAGGACCGCGGCGGGCAGGTGCTGCTGACCTCCGACCACGGCAACGCCGAGGAGATGCTGGACGCCCAGGGCGGCGTGATGACAGCACATTCCACCAACGCAGCGCCCCTCGTGCTCATCGGTGAAGGCCACCAAGGCCGCGTGTTGCGGTCGGGCAAGCTGGGTGACGTCGCGCCCACCATTCTCAAACTGTGGGGGATGCCGCAACCCTCCGCCATGACTGGCGAAAGCCTCGTCGATTGAGCCACCTTCCAGCCCCGGAGCAACCGTGAGCGAAAAACCTCTCACACCGGTCAAGCCGAGTTCTCTGGAGCTCGTTTTCTTCTACCCTTGTCCCTTCTGCCAGCGTCACGTCCCGCTCATTGGCCCCACCCAGCCCACCATGGCCCAGTGCGACGCCTGCAAGGGGCAGTTCCCCATCGTGCCCGCCGACGACCGCTCCATCCAGTTCGTCAAGATCATGCTCGCCAACGGCAAAGCCGGCATCGACCCCGACTTTCTGTAGCACCCCATCACGGAGCCCGCTGCGGGTGAAGGGGGGCTGCCCTCCCGAGCGTGGAGCAGGCCCCGGCGCGGCGTCGGTCACTTGGAAGTGGGGCTGTCCGGAGGCCGTTTCGGCGCAGACTGGTCCGCAGCCTGCGTCTCCGTGGAGGCGGCTTCCGGCTCTTCGTCTGTCGCTTCCCGTAACACGATGACGCCGCGCTGGCCCAGCTGCTTGATGAAGGTGGTGACGGCCACTTCGGCCTCGCGCGGCTGTAGACGGTACGCGGCGGCGAATTCCCGGATGATGGCGTTGACGTCGCGGTCGCCGTCGATGAGACGCCAGACCAGCGTCCCCATCTCGTCCAGCTCCAGTCGGCGCGTCATGGGGCGCTCGTCCCACCGACCCAGCTTGCTGGCCAGCCGGCCGAACCACGGTTTGTAACGCACGGCGTACACCAACCGGAGCACCGGGGCGTCTGCGTCGTCGGTGCGGTGTTCTTCGTCCACGGCTTCGTTGCGCACGGGGCGCGCTGCAAGGGCCTCGCCGCGGGTGATGGTGGGGGCGCGTCGCTTACGTCGCATGGAAACTTTTGCAGATGTTGGAGAATTCATCAGTAGGCGTCATGGGGAGAGGGCGGCGGCCTTCCATGCGCGCCAGCAGAATCTTGCTCTGGGAGTCAGCCAGCCGCGCGAAGAGCGTCACGGGGCCGCCACGTTTTCGCGTCGGGAGGCGACGCATCAGCCACCCGCGTAGCCCGGCAGGCCAGGGCCGCTTCCAGAGTACGGCTGCTTCCGCTGGAGCGTTGTGCAGACTATTCGAGTCGTTGGGCAATTCCCCCGGTGATTCGTCGGAAGTCTGGACGAGTGAGTCTCGCGCCAACGCAGCGGCTTCGTCTTCCGGCGCGCAGAGCGCGTCATCGAGCCGGAGATGCGGGAGGCGCTCGGCGACCCAGGCGCGCAAGTCGAGGTGTTTGAGCAGCACGCTCGCCGGCCCGAAGCGTTCCAGCGTGACGCGTGTTTCCTTGCCGTCCGCAAATTCCAGAAGGAACGCCCCGGGTCGGAAGCTGAACTTCGCGAGGGTGAGCCCAGGCGGCGTGACGGCTTCTATCCCGAAGATCCGCCAGGGCCGGGGCATCTCCGGGCCATGCAGCCGCAGCGCGCCCAGCGTGGCGAGTTCGTGTCCACTTTCGTCTTGAGGAAAGGCGCGGATCAGCAGCGACATGCGCGCTTTGGGGTCGTGGAGCGCGGCTCCCGGCGTGACCCTTTCGCCTGCGCGCCAAGCGAACAGGCGGGTTTGGAGACCGCGGCGTTCCAGCGCGTCCAGGCTGGCGCGGAAGGCGTCGGGGAGCGCACGCACGCCTTCCGGCGAGGCGTCCATGGAGGCGGCGCCGCGCATGCGCCGGGCGGTCTTCTTCAGCATGCGCGCCATGGAGAACGCTGCGGGCGCGTGGCCCCAGTTGCATTCCAGGCGAGGGCCGTGGTCGTCTTCCAGGCGGACGAAGTTCTTTTCCAACGCCAGGGGGCGGCACGTTGCGGGGATGCGGAGTTGGAGGCCGTTCCATGCGAAGGGCGCTGTCTCGGGGGCCGCTTCGTTGGGCAGGGGGGACGCGGGGGTGGCGGCCATGGGGGCGCAGTCGAGTGGTTGGGTGACGACGGAGCGTGCGGCGAGCGTCCGGTCCAAAAGCTGTCAGGGTGTGGCGTCCGGAGGAGCAGGCACATAGCGGGAGAGGTCGAGGGCTTCCGCCGGCGTGGTGTCGAAATCCTGCGGTCGGTGTTCATCCAACTGTTCGTGATAACATGCGTATTCTTCTTCCCAGAGGGTGCGCATGGTCATCTTGATGGAGACGCCGGGACGCATGTCTTTGCTTTCGCTCCAGGTCAGCACGATGTTGATGCGTTCGTCGCCGTCGCGGACCATCCATTTCCAGGATTGGATGGTGTTGAAGGCGTTGCCTTGCCATTCGTCGGGTTCGCCCCAGTTTTTCTTGTATATGGAATAGAGTTTCTTGTAGAGGTCGCGCTCACGGTCCTCGAACTTGAGTTTCATTTCGATGAGGGTTCCGGGATTGGCGCAGTTTCCCCATGCGAGGCTGCCTCCACGGATACCGGGGAACTGTGCGCGGCGGATGGTCGCTTCGGTCAGAAAAGGCTTGTCGCGCAGCTTGGCGGCGGAATTGCTCCAGTAGTAGTCGGCGTAGTTTTCGGCGGGTTCGCCAAGAGTCACGCCAAGCAGCTCGCGCGGAAGCTCGGCGTGTGCGGTATCTGCGGCGACGATGAAGACGACAAGCGCAGCGAGGGTCAACACGGCGGAGCGCGTGAAACGGAACATGCAATGGCGGAGAACACGAGATTTCATGAGGAAAGTATACATGCGCGGGGCGAGCGTGTCCACAGGGGGGTTGGGGAATCCTCGGCGAGGTGGGTCTTGCATGCTGCCGCCACTCTGTTTATAGAGAGGTCTTCAACCACATCTATGCAGGCGGCGGCGCCTGCGTCACGGGGGAGTACCCATGCGGACGTATAGCGCGATGTGTTTTTCCTTTCATTCTGGTTCGTTGACGGCAGGAGGCCGTGGTCTGGCCTGGGGTTGCGGAGTTGTCGGCGTGTTGCTGCTCGCTGCTGTGCTTGTGCTTTCCCCGCAGCCGGCTGCTGCTTTTGATTATATTGAAATTCCAGAAGATTGCAACGTCATAGACGAGATGAATCCCTTTCCGGATTTGCGGGAATGGACCCTCGTGAGCGACGAGGAAATGGCCTACATGCAAGACGACGGCGTCACCATGTGTCGGCGCAAAGCCTTTGCGCTGGAAGACCGCCCCAATGACCGTCTTTTCGTCGTCTATTTCAAAGGAAAACCGGCGTATTGGTGGAAAGTGACGCGGGAGAGCGAGGGGCCCGAAGAGGCTTCCCTGGCGGACATGATTGGCAGTGGCGGTGGAAAGAAGGAGCCGACCAATCCCTCCAAAGCGTCTGATTTTCTTTCGCAAAAGCGTAAGCAACAAGACGGCATGAAGGTCAATATCGGAATAATGAATTTCTAGCGGCGCCGAGGCCTCATGGCTGGGCCTTGTGGAGCGCCTCCAAGGCGTCCTGAGGCGTCTCGTAGAGGCTGAACAGTTTGTCATATCCAGATATTTCGAAGAGTTCCATTATGTAGTCGCGTAGCCCTGCGATGGCGACCTCTCCCGGGCGGTTTTTTTTCAAACGTTGGTAAGTCATCACCAGCACGCGCAGGCCGGAGCTGTTTATATACTCCAAGTGCGAGAAGTCAAAAAGAATTTTGCTGTCGCCTCGGTCCAGCGCCATGCGCACGGTTTCTTCCAGAGCGCGTGTCTCCGCAGCGTTCATTCTCCCTCGTGCCGTGATAATGGTGACTCCATTTTCAATGGCGTTGTCTATGTTCATGGCTCGCCTCTTCTCTTCATTCGTTGGAAATGCGCCATCTCGTTTCGAGGCTGTGGCGGCGTCGGGCATGGTTGTGATCGCTTGGCGGGGCGAAATCATTGAACTGAAGTCAATAGACGAGACGATTTTCAGTATGCAAGCCGCCCCAGAGATTTGAGTATCAAGGTGCACCCCATGGCGAACATGCCGGCAAGGCCCATGCCGCAGGAAAAGCCGGCGAGCAGAACTGGCGCGTAATGTCGCCATTTTGTACCATATTTGCGAAGAAAGTAGAACCGCCCCAACAAGGCGCCTGCGACCTCCAGGATAACGCCATGGGGGGTGGACTGCCCCAGACCACGCACCACTCCGTATACGAGAAGTATTGGAAGACCGAACAGGTTGAGCAGAAAATAGGCGAAAAGCCCGAAGATGAGTCCTGCGCCCAGGAAGTCCGCTGAAAGTGCTTGGAAGAACAAGGAGTTGCCTTCCAGGGTAGAGGTCTGCAGAAGCAAACCATTGAGCGCTTGCAAATGCCAGAGTTCTTGGGCGTAGGGATAGCTTGCAGAAGGGATGGGCGCGAGTCGCCAGAGGAACTGAGAAAATATTAGTGAAGCGATCATTACTACAGGGAAGACGACGATTTCGGCTTTGATAATGCCCCGCAAGCTTGTGCCGGTCAATTCGATTTCTCGGAATTTCACAGTGGCTTCACCATAGTTGTGAATGGGGATGGGCGCGTACCAGATCTCGATTCCTTGGTATCCAAAGTACTTGGCGCCTGCAATGAAGCTGAATTCGCGGACCAGCGGCAGGCTGACAAATTGGCCGGCGATGCCTTCCATGCGCGCCGTGATGTACGAAATGATCGGCGTATAGATCAGACCGTATATCACGAAAAAGTACCAAGGGAAGTTCGGCACCAGCCACATGCACGCCAACACGTACGCAAGGGTCGAGACGAGGTAAATTCCTATGGATACCCAGAAGTTGATATCGCCACGGTCGCGCGGTGGATTGAACAGCAGTGAGAAATCCAGCTGGCCCTTCGCGCCTCGGAAGGACTTCACCACATGGTAGATGCCGATGACGCCGATGGAAAGGCCAAGGCCGATGCCAAAGCTCATGTAAAAGTCGAAATTGTTGGCGAAAACAGTTTCCACCGTCTGCATGCCCTGGTGCCAACGGTGGAGGATGCCCTGCTCGTAGAGTATCGGGTTGGCGATTACCGTGATGAGCAAACCCACCAAACCGCCGATAACCGCCCAGAAGGGCAGCACCATTCCAACGAACACGAGACCGAGGTCCAGCTGTAGCCCCATGGCGACTGCCGGCAAGGTGTCCTCGGTGTAATGCGTCAACTCGATCCACGGTATGGGGATAAGACGTATCGGTTCTGTGAAGAGAAGACCGGAGAGCGCTGGCAGCAACACATAGACGCCGCCGAAGAGCATGCCTATCACGCCTCCAATGGAGAAAACGCGCCATTTCCAACCGGTTTTCTTGTCTTCCGTGGACTCTGCGAGCGCCATGGTGCCGAGCGCGCCGACCGGCGCCATGGGGAAGGGAAGTTTCTCTACGTCAGAAGTTATTCGATAAAGAGCATAGCCCAAGCCGAACTGGTCGATGCGTTGGATGAGCTGTGAGCCCACCAGCAAGAGGATGGGGATGAGCCAGTCACGGTGGAAAAACGTGCGCTCCAGCAGGGATTCCGAGCCCGGTTGCGGCGCCACCCACGTAGGGATATATTCAATGACGCCAAGCATTTTGGCGGCGTCGGACTGCACTAGGTACTGGTTCCAGAGCAGTCCGGAGAAGGGCGAGGCCAGCGCCGCTCCAGCCATGTAGTATAGGAGAAAAATCTCTTGTTGTTTGAGCTCGTTATACGAGCGTTTGGCGATTTCGGCAAAGAGGATGATGGTCACCCAGCGCGCAGCAGGACCTATGCCCTGGCCGATTACGAGTTGCAGGTACATGGAGCCAGGCATCATCAGAAAACCAATGAAAATGGCGCCGACGATGGTTTTCCAGTCGAAGCCTTCCTCGAATTGGCTCGGTGGCTTCAGTAAGTCCCGATACTCTTGTAATTCCTTGTCTTGGTACATGGCTTAGACCGGAAGGACTTGGTAGCTCGCGCCAGTGATCAAACCGATTATCGCATACACGCCGCCCATCAGAAAATCCGCAAGGATGAATCCAAGAAAGAGCGTCCGCACCTTCTTGAACAGTGCAGTGCCCCCATAATGCAGACAAAGGTGGTTCGCCAGCCACCCGATGAAGAAGCTCAGCCACAGCACTTCCATGGCGCCGCTATAGGCGAGCAGATAGCCTAGCGGGTGGATAGGCCACCAGACGAATCGATAGTACAGGAGCACCAGCGCAAGCATCACCACCGCTCCAGCTGCTGCGAAGCTTACAACCCAGTCTGCGCCTTCTGAAGGAGACTCGGTGAGCCGCTGCACGTTTTCATACATGGAAAGGGTGGTTTGCGATGCCCAGTTCAACGAGAGATCCCGGACGCCGTACTTGTGCGCCAAGAACAACATGCTGACAAAACTGATGATCACTGCCGCTAGCAAGGCGATGACCAGCGCCCAGAAGAGCCGTCGCGGCTTGCGAGTCTCCTCGCCGACCTTGGCGCTGTGGAAAAGCGATGGCATGAGCGACTCTCGTAAATCCAGAAAAAGGATTTTCTGTAGCGCTGCCGCGGCGACAAGCCCACCACCGCCGAAGAACTTCGAACCGAACAGCGCCAGCAAACCGTCGATAGGCGCAGCCGTAAGCGTGAAGTACGGCACGCCGCCTTGGCAGACGATGCGGCTGGCCACCAGCATCACCATGAAAAAGATGATAGGCGTTGCGAAGGCGGCCAGGGGGGGCATGCCGAACCACCAGCACCATGCCGCGATGGCTGCCAGCCCCCCGATGAGGCCCCACATGGAGAGTCGGCCGCTGAACCATTCCACGTCGCCATCGTGTGCCGGATCACCTTCGGCGGCGTCTTGTCGGCTGGGTGCAGGCGGACGCAGGAAGAACGCCTGACGCAGAATCTCCGTCAGGTGGTGACGTGCCAACCAGACGAGAAAACAAAAGAAGATGGCTGTTGCGCCAATCACTTGCGCTTCTTCGGGACGAGAGAGGCCAGGGCCGAAGGTCACGCCGAGAGCCGCCGCCGGCGCTTGCACCCCCACCATGGGCAGCAAGCCGAAGGAGAGTCCTCCAAGGAGGAAGAAGAACCAGAAACTGAAGGATATCTGTCGCGTGGTGAGAAACGCAAAACCTATAAACGCAGGATAGAAGTACAGCTTCAGTTTGTGGAATCCGGAAAAGAGGCCGTGCTTGGGGAAGTATGTTCCGCCAAGGATGAGCGTGGGTATTTTGGGGATGGATGGATAGTAGAAATTCAGACCGTTTATGATGTGCAGGAGCATCACAGCGCTGAGGCCGATGAGAAAGTATTTGTTCAGCAGAAATTTCGTCAAGGCGTTGTCGTCGAACTGCTCGGCCATCATTTGGGGCAGACGCAACAGGGGAAAGTTAACCCGCTCGTTGACTATCCATTGGCGGCCGAAAAGATTCGCGATGCAGAGCATTACAAAGTAACAGAGCAGTATGAAGATGCCCCATGTCAGCAACGTGGGCAGCCATATGGACCATGGTATGTTCGCCATCACTTCGAAAAAGCCCATGTCACGGCCTTGTTCCAAGCCGTTGTAGAGCGTCTCTATGGCGGCGGGGTCGTCTGGTCGCCAGCTTGCAGGAAAGTGTGGCTGTAATGTCTCTTCCCAGCGATTCGCTGCGTTGGCGAAGTAGAACGGCGCGGTGATGTTGAAGAAGAACGTGCGAACAAGACCTGTATAGGCTATGCCGGAGACCACCACCATAAGCGCCCACGCCGCCAGCATCTCCACGCCGGTCAGCAGTTTCGTGCGGAAGAGTCGGGACCACGCTGCGCTCAACACGAAGAGCCACGCCAGGATGAAGAACGGCGCAAGGGGGAAGTGCCCGCCGCCCAAAGGCGTGCCGTTGAGATAGGCGTTGGAGTAGGGCGTGACCGCCGTGATGGCGAGACCCAGCAACAGGCCCACAACCAGGGCGCGCAGACGAAGAGGGGGCGCGCTCATGAGCATTCTCCGGTGGTGAAGCCTTCTTTCGGGCACCACTGTCCGATCTTGTTCAGTTCGGAGCGCATGTCCTCCGCAAAGGAGACCCGCGCCGGTTCATCCAGCGAGCGCCACACCAGCAACTGTTTGCGCAACGCGTTCAGGAACGACTTGCTCAGGTTCTTCCAGACGGTGTGTTCGCCAGCTTCGCGCCGCAACATCACCTTTATCTGTCGGAAACCCTTGTATTCCTCCGCGGGACAGAAGACGACGCGGACCTGCTGCCGCACGCCGAAGTCGAAGGGCGCAAGCCAAGTGCGCATGGAGAGGGAGAAGCAGACCCCATCGTCGTCCAGCGCGGCGACCTGCGGCCGTGCGAAGTCCGGCAGGTTTCCTGCATCGGTGAATTGATACTCCATGCCCCCCGAGGAGAAGAGCCCGTGGGAGACGTCCTCGTGCGCGCGGTAGTAGTCCACCAGAAAACCCCCAGCCGTGCCCAGTTCACTCGTTTTCACCAGGAAGGGCAGCGTGACCACCAGGGAATCGCCTTTCGGGTCGGGCATGGACCACGAGCGGTTCACGTCCGGGATGGCGATGTTCGCCGCCACCTTGCTCGGGTAGATGACGGAGATCAGCACCACCAGGATGACCAGCGCCATGGCCGCCACGCCAGCCATGGATGAATAGTTCGCCGTCATCCCTTCCCACAGCGTCGTGCCGGCCAACGCGCCGGCCGAGGTCTGCGCCAGCAGATACCCCAGCACCACGGAGATGACCGCAAACGCCAACGCTTCCGCCACGAAGAGAAACGAAACATGCGACGGCGCCAGCCCCACCGAAGTATACACGGCGATCTCCCCTTTGCGCTCATACACGCTGCCGATCATGGTGTTCAGCACGATGAGCATGGAGATGACCAGGGGGATGATGATGTTGGGGACGCCGGAATAGGAGAGCTGATCCGATGCGAAATAGAGCGCCGTGCCCCCCTCGTCACCGGCGAAGAGCATCAGGCCGAAGCGGTCCGAGAGCCATTGCGCCAGCGCCGGCGTCTCCTCGGGGGTGTCGGGTTTCAAGGCGATGGCTTTCAGCCGGCCGCCGCCGCCCAGCCCCCCCCCGCCTTTGGTGATGGCCATGAGCGCGGTGTAGTGCATGACGATGACTTGGTCCGCCGGAATGTGCTCGTACCGGCCTTGGAAGTTCACCAGATCTTCGCCGGACTCGAAGCTGTCCGCTTCCACGGCGGCGATGTCCATGAAGCTCTCCGCCGGGAAGATGACCGGGGTGATGGGCTCGCCGTCCAGGTCCACATGCTGTTCGTAAGCCACGGCGTCGAAGCAGCCCACCACCTCGTGGTCCATGCCCCAGATCTTCACGCGCCGGCCTTCCGGGGTGGTCAGGTCCACGCCGAGGAGCTCGGCCATGCGTTCCGGGATGATCACGGCGTTGCGTTCGTCCTCCCGCAGCCATCGCCCGCGGGTCAAGGTGCTGTCCAACCCGCTGACCGCCGGCTCCGCTTCGGAGAGGCCCACAACCCCCCGCGCGGAGAAGGTGCGGTCCTCGCGGTGCACGGGGATGAGGTGGGGCCGGGAGATATCCTGCGGGGTGACGTACCACACCCGCGGCGCCACCACGCCTTGATCGTGGAACATGTCGCGCGCGGCGTTCAAGGCCTCCCGCGCCAGGTCCTTCCAGCCGACCTGTTTCATCAACAGACCCTGGTAGGCGGCGTTGTCGCTGAACTCCGTCTTGGAGTGCTGTCGGACGCTTTTCACCGCGGTGAAATTCATGATGGTGAAGGTAAGGATGACCAGCGTGACGATGGTGAGCGCCGTGCGGATGGGCCGCCGTCGCAAGTTGGAGACGCCCAGGGTGAACGCTGCGGAAAAAGCCCCCAAGTGCGAGATCTCCGTGGACTTGAGGTGGCGCGAGCGCCGTTGCAGTTCCACCATCTCCCGCTCGAAACGGAAAAAAATGATGCATCCCACCAGAAAGGACAGCCCCACGATGAAGAAGGCGGTGATGACCACCAGCGGACTGTACGTGAGCTCGAAAGCCGGGTGCACGGCGTACACCACCCCGATGATGCCTGTCAGCACGCCCAGAAACGCCAGAATGCGCTTGTGGATGTTGGCGAACCCGAAAAGCAGTCGCTCCATGCAGTACGCGAACGGCGCAAAAAGCGCGATGTAGAAGAGCACGCCCAGCAGCACGTCCTTCTGTGTCTTGTCCACATCATTGTAGACGCGCGCGGCGAGCGCCCAGCTGGCGCGGGATTTCTCCAGAAAGACGTCCCACTCCTTGCGGTCAAAGGCGGCGTCGGCTTCCTGCAGGTTGGTCCGGCCCTGGTCCATGAGCTCGCGCAGACGCACGTTGACGATGCCCTTGTCCTCCAGGTTCTGCATGCGCGGCGTCAGCAGGCGCCACATGTCCTTGGCGGCCTGGTGCGCCGTGTAGGGAATGCGGGGCCATTCTCCGGGCAGGAACCCCCGGCCTTGGGGCTTGTCCGGCGTGGCGTTCAGCAGGATCATCTTGCGACCCAGCACCGTGTCGGAGAGGGTGGCTTTGAAGGGAACGCCGGGGTCGAGAAAAATGGCGTTGATGGTGGATGACCACGTGTCCAGTCGGCTGTACCAGTAGCGCAGGGGCTCGGCTTCGGTGCGCGCATCGAAGAGGTTGATGCGCGTCATGTACTTGAAGGTGCGCGGCTCCAGCGTGTTGAACAAATTGGTCTGCGCGCACGTGAACAGGACGAGGTCCGTCTCCATGGCGGAGCGCACCATCTTCACGCGGTAGTTCTGCAAGCCTGTCTGGGACTTGTCCACAGCCCAGCGCACGCGGCCGTCCACGGGATCGAATTTGTAGGGCTCCAGCACGGCTTTGTGGTAGGTGTGCTTGCGGTCCGCCAGTCCGGCCAGTCGGAAGCGGCCCATGGCGTCCACCATGGCGTAGTAGCGGGTGCTCCCCTGGAAGCAGAGCACCACCGTGTCCCGCGCGGGGAGGTCCGGGAAGAGTTCGCCTTGGCGCAACAGATTGGCGCGGCCGGTGAGCAGGGCGATGCCTTTGCGGGGCCGGGGCGCATCCATGGGGACGTCGCCGTTGGCCAGGTCGTGAGCCAGTGCGAGGCTCGCTTCGGCTTGGCGCGCTGCGAAGGTGAAGTCCACGTCTTCGGGGAGGTCGTAGGGCGTGCCCCAGTTCGGTCGCGCGTCGTGCACGGTGGCGAAGGTCATGCCCAGCCGTCCGGCCATGGCCGGCACTTCACCCGCAAGGTCCGGCTGGTCCGGCAGGTAGCTCTGCCATGTGCGCAGCCGGCTGGGGCGCAGGGTGTCCCGGAAGAGATCGGCGCCGCCGGAGGCAATGTAGTCCGCCGCGCTGGTCTGGAGGAAGGCGTCCAGGTCCGCATAGGAGCGGATGCGGTTCACGTCGGGCCGCAGATCGTAGAGCCAACCCTGGTCGAACGCGCCGAAGCCGTCGCCGTGGCTGGAGAGATGCAAGGAGACCACGGCGGCTTCCTGCAAGCCGCCGACGAGGTCGTCCAGGGCGTTGCCCGCCTTGAGGTGACTCAGCTGGCGTCGGGCGTCGCGTTCGATGGCGCGCTGTTCCTCCAGCGCCGCAGGGACCTGCGCCATCAGACGGCCGCGATCCTCTTCGGTGAGGTCCTGATAGGTGGTGAGAAAAGTCAGCTGACGCAGCAGGCTGCGCTCCTCCGCCAGTTCCTCCACGCGGGCGTCCTCCTGGCGCAGGCCGCCTGTCTCGCGGGTGAGCCGCAGCCGCATGAGCTGTGTGGAGATGGCGTCCACCCTGGTCTTGAGGATGGAGTTCACCGCTTCCCGCACCAGGGCTTCCGTGGCTGCGGCGGCTTCGGCGACAGCTTCCGGAGAGGGCGCCTCGTCAGCGTCGAAATCCAGCTCCGTGGGCCCCGTGAGAGGGTCGTCGCGCTGGAGGGCGCGGACGGTCTGTTTGGCGTCTGTGGCGCGGGCGCGCAGGTCGCGTCTGAGCTGGCGCAATGTACGGCCGCGGGTTTCCTGCGCCATGATGAATTCGCGCATGCCGGCCTGGGCCTGGCTGTGCGCGGAGGAGGCCAGCAACAGCACGTTGCGCGCAGGCGGGTTCGCGCCGAAATGGTCCGCCAGCTGCAGCAGCGTGGCGATGGAGACGGCTTCGTCCGCGCCGGGGGCCACGCCGGCCACGTAGGCCGTGGCGTCGTAGAACGCTTCGAAGACCACCACTTCTTCCGCGCGGGCTGCGTCGCTGGCGGGGATGAAGCAGTAGATGTTCTCTGCTTCCGTGATGGTCCATTGGACGCGGTTTTCCAGCCGCACGGCCGCGCCGAGTTCCTTGTGCAGCCACTGGGCCGGCTCTCCGAAAAGGGTGCTGAACTGCTCCTTGGGCATCCAGAAGCGGGGGAGTTCGATGGGGGTGAGCTCCAGCTTGTCTTCGAAGAACCAGCGCGGCGCCGAGCGGGTGACGCCGGGGTCGTCCAGATAGATGACGGCCTGCGCGCCGAGCAGCGCAGCGTTCATCCAGTTCTTGCCGGAGTCGATGTCCATGACGACGACGGCGCCCATGACCTCAAGGCCGTTGAAATCCTTCAGTTCGCCTGGGCCCACGTAGATGATGCCCGCTTCCACGCCCCCCTCTGGCAGGGAGCCGGGGGCGATGGCGTTCATCATCAACGGTTGCAGGGGGATGGACTGTGCGGTCGCGCCGGATTCATCCAGCACGCTCAATTGCGAATGGCGCTGGATGCGCGCTGGCGCTGCGAAGGGTTGCCGTGCGATGACGCGGCCGCCTTCCTCGCCAAGGCCTTCGAAGGGCGCTGCGGGGACCAGTCGTTCGAAGGCGTCTTCCACATACGCCGCCGCCGACTCCAGGCCGGGGGAGCCAACGCTGCGGTCGCCGTAGGCGGCCAGGGTCTCCACCACTTCGCGGATGGTCTGTTCCTGCACGGGATAGGCCACCTCGGCGCGCAAGGACGCCGGCCACAGCATCAGCGCGCAGCACAGCGCGGCCCACGTGAAGCACGCGCGGAGGAAGCGGCAGGCGCCTCGGCTCATGTATCCGCTCCGGCCTTGGCGGAGGTTTCGGCGTCTTCTTTCTGGGCAGGAGCGTCCTGGAACGAAGCCGCCTGCTGCGCCTGATCTTCCTGTTCCTGGATGCCGCCCACAGTGATGTCCAGCTCGGCGCGGCGTTCGATCTTGTCGGCGCGGCCGTCGCGGATCCACACCACACGGTCCGAGACGTTGAGCATCTTGTAGTCGTGGGTGGCGGAGATGACAGTGACGCCGCGTTCCTTGGAGAGGCGTTTGAGCAGGTCGATGATTTCTTCGCCCGTCTTCAGGTCCAGGTTGCCGGTGGGCTCGTCCGCCAGAACGATGGCGGGGTCGTTGGCCAGGGAGCGCGCGATGGCCACCCGTTGCTGCTGGCCGCCGGAGAGCTCCAGAGGTTTGTGCTGAAAGCGTTCGCCCAGGCCCACAAGGCCCAGCAGTTCGATGCCCTTGGTCACTGCGTCGTCGTTGTTCATGCCGGCGAACGTCATGGGCAGGGTGACGTTCTCCAGCGCTGTCATTACGGGGATGAGGTTGAACGTCTGGAAAATGTAGCCGATCTTGCGGTTGCGCAGCCACGCCAGCTCGAAGGCGTCCAGTTGGGAGATGTCCACTTCGTCGATGAAGACCTTGCCGTCGCTGGGTTTGTCCAATCCGCCGATCATGTTGAAGAGGGTGGACTTGCCCGAGCCCGAGGGCCCCATGATCGAGATGTACTCCCCGGCGAAGATCTCCAGATCCACGCCCTTGAGCGCCTGGACATGCATCTTCCCCATGCGGAATTCTTTCTTCACTCCCAGGACGCGGACGATGGTGTGTTGTGTGTCTGGCATGGCGTGGTGTCTCGTGTTCCTAATATTCCGAACGCATGGCGACCACGGGACGCATCCGCGCCGCCACCACCGCCGGGTAGAAGACGCCGATGAGGCTGAGCAGCAAGCCCGCCCCCGTGGCCATGAGCAGGCTGAGCAGCAGATCCCCTGCAGAGACGCCGGCGAAGGCCGCGCCGCCGAAACGGAACAGGCCGTTGACGCCGGCGAAGAAAAGTCCGGTCACCGCCCCCGCCAGGGAACCCGCCAGGCCTTGCAGAGCCGCTTCGATGAGGAAGAGCCGCAGCACGATGCTGTCCAGCGCGCCAAGGCACTTCATGATGCCGATTTCACGAAACCGCTCGGTGACGCTCATGAGCTGCGCGTTGACGATGCCCACCGTGCACACCAGCATGGAGAGAATGACGATCCAACGCTCCTTGGCCCCGGCCCCCACGCGCATGGCCGCTTCGTCCACGTCGAAGCCCGCGGCTTGCAGCGTTTCCATCGCCGCAGCGCCCCCGGCGTTCAAGAGCCCTTGCGCCAGGTCCTGGGTGGTGAGGATGAAGTTGAGAAACGCCACGGCGAGCACGAGGCTCAACACGGTGATCAGCGAACGAAAAAAGCGCACCTTGAGATTCTTCACACTGATCTCGAAGGACTTGGACCACGGCAGACTGATCTGCCGCGCGATGCCGGACGGGACGCCCTGACTGCGTCCATCATCCTCGGGACTCATCGGTTCCGCGGGGTCCCCTTGCGCTGCGCGATCCACAGAGGCCGCGTCGTCCGCAGTGGCGGGGGAGGAGGTGTGCTCGGGGCCGGTCATGGCGTAAGCGCGTCCCATGGCAAGGGTCGGGAAGACGTCGGCAGACGCGCCGCGACGACCACGACGAGCCTACCTGTTCATTGTATCGCAGAAGAGGGCCGGTTACGCAAGCGCGACGCGTGGAGAAATGTCGCCACATGACAACCTGAGACACCCCGAAGAGCGACGCCGGCGCGTTCAGTGCGCTGGCGCAGCGCCTCCACAGGGGCTTTGCCGAAGCACGAGCTGGCGCCAGGATGCGACTCCGCGCGCTTCATGGCGCAGTCCCGCAGTCCCGCAGTCCCGCAGTCCTGCAGTCCCGCAGTCCCGCAGTCCTGCAGTCCCGCAGTCGAGCAGTGGTGCGGAGGCGAGCGCCGACGAGCGCCGTCGAGTAGTCGAGCAGTCGTGAAGAAGCGTGGGGGATGACAGCCAAGCGCAACAGATCAGCCGTGACGCAGCGAAGCGAACCGCGCCACGGCGCGTGCGCCGACGAGCGCCGTCGAGTAGTCGAGCAGTCGTGAAGAAGCGTGGGGGATGACAGCCAAGCGCAACAGATCAGCCGTGACGCAGCGAAGCGAACCGCGCCACGGCGCGTGCGCTGGCGGCAGCGCCGTCAAGATCCACGCCGTGGGCTGTCGTACGGGGGGAGCGCAACGCCGCAGCCATGCGTGCAGCCAGTCGTGGCGGATGGAGATCCTCGCGCTCAAGCATCCCCACGGCGCCGCGCTCCACAAGCCGCGTGGCGCGCATGCGTTGCTCCCGATTCTGGTCGAAGGGGTGGACCAGCCCGTACGTACCAGCCGCCAGCAACGCCATGGTGGTGTTGTACCCGGCCATGGAGACGGAAAGCTGCGCCACGGCGAGATGTGTCGGGAAACAGTCCGTGAACCGCGCCACATGGACGTGCGGGGACTCGCGAGTCAGCCTGGCCAGCCGGGCCATGGTCTCGTCGGTGGCGAAGGGGCCGGCGAAGGCCCGGCATTGGTGAGGCGTCTCCAGCAGGGCGCAGGCCTCCACCGCCGCGGCGACCACGTCCCCACCCACCGCGCCGCCGCCAGCGCTCGCCACCACGAGAGGTGCGCCGCCCTCGGCGACCGGCGTCAATCCCAAGGAGGCTCGTAGCGATTCGACCTCTTCCGCAAGAGGCGGCGGCTCGGTCACATAGCCGGTGTAGACGATTTCCGGGACGATGGCTTCCATGCGCGCGAAGGTTTCCTCGAAGCGGACGAGTCGCGGGTCCGCGTGGACGAGCACGCCGTCGAAAAACTCGTTCAGCCAGCCCAACGCACGACGCTCGAACTTGGCCTGGTCGGATTTTTCCACCAGGATGTCGCGCACGCTGCAGAGCGCGGCGCCATGGCCGCGGGTCCGCTTCATGGCGGCGAATCGTTCCAGCGCCGGGACCAGTTCGAAGGCGAAGCGCTTGCGTCCGAAGGGAAAGAGCTCCACCAGGAAGACGTCCGGCGCCGTGGTTTCGAGCGTTTCCAGCAGAAGGGCCGTCCGCTGCGCTTCCAGTGTGGGCAGGTCCATGCCCTGGGGCAGGAAGTCCTTGAAATCCTGATCCATCATCAGCGACGGCAGCAGGGTGCGGGTCACCCCTGGGGGCAGGGTGGTCTCCACGGGGTC
>CAYVWB010000016.1:0-430 GCA_964455395.1 uncultured Desulfovibrionaceae bacterium | reverse complement strand
CGAGCGCGAAGGGCGCGTGGTGTAACTGGTGATGCCTTGCGCCGCCAGCGCGCGAGCCATGGCGAGGCTGCGGAAATAGTGGCCCACCCCAAGCACATGCTGACTGTAATGGAGCACTCTCACGCCGGGGGCTCTCCGGTCATGGGCGAGTCGCCGGCGCTGCGCTGCAGGGAGACGTTGAGCGTCTGCAGGCTGAAAGCCGCGCCATCGCAGGCCACGCGGTGCAGGTGGTAGGGCCGCAGCGGGTTGCCCTCCTCGGGAAGAAAATCCAAGCCCAGCAAGTGGTTGGTGACGCACTTGATGACGCCGCCGTGGGTGACGACGAGAAGGCGTCGGCCCGGAGCGCGGCCGTGGGCGTCCAGAAGCGCGTCCAGCGCGCGGGCGAGCACCTCGCGGCGGTCTTCCCCGTCCGTGGGCCGGAACCCCCAGC
>CAYVWB010000015.1:0-74139 GCA_964455395.1 uncultured Desulfovibrionaceae bacterium | reverse complement strand
TGAGCGCGGGCAGCGAAGCCGTGGCGGCCAGGAACAGCTTGGTGGGGATGCACCCCCAGTTGAGACAGGTGCCGCCGAGGTTGTCCCGCTCCACGAGCAGGACATCCAGGCCGAGGGCGGCGGCGTCCAGCGCGGCGTCGCAGCCGGCCGGGCCGCCGCCGACGACGACAAGGTCGCAGGTCGGTTGGTCTGGCATGGGAACTCCTTGTGCATTGGCGCGGGGGGCGCGTGTCGAGCGGAGGCGCGCAAGGCCGACGCCCACTGTTCACGCGGGGCGGCTGGCGGGAGCGCTCCGAGTCGCCCCGGCGTGGAAGAGGGGAGGAAGCCTGCGCGGAAGCGTCCTCCCCGGGAATGATGCGCGCAGGCCGGGCCTGCGGGGGGCGTTGGTTCAGGCGAGGTCCTGGGTGAGGATCATGTCGCGGGCGGCCTTGGTCTCATCCAGGCGGGAGACGGGCTGGGAGACAGGGGCGCTGGTCACGGCCTCGGGGTTGGCCTCGGCGGTTTCGAGGATGGCGATGAAGTCGTCCACGAAGGCGTCCAGCGTCTCCTTGCTTTCGGTCTCGGTGGGCTCGATCATCAAGCATTCCTTGACGATGAGCGGGAAATAGACCGTGGGCGCGTGATGGCCTTTGTCCAGCAGAGCCTTGGCCAGATCCACGGCGCGTACGCCGCCTGCGGCCTGTGTGGCTGCGGAAGCCACGAACTCGTGCATGCAGATGCGGTCGTAGGGTATTTCGAGATGACTCTCCAGCCGCTTGCGCAGGTAGTTGGCATTGAGCACGGCGTGTTCCGCCACCCGGATGAGGCCCTCGCGACCCAGCCGCAGGATGTAGGCGTAGGCTTTCAGCACCACGCCGAAATTCCCGTAGAACGGCGCCACGTAGCCGATGGACTGGGGGTGCTCGTAGTCCAGAGCGTAGACATCGCCGTCCTTGCGCACGCGGGAGATGGGCAGAAACTCCACCAGCCGCTCGCTCACGCCCACAGGACCAGCGCCGGGGCCGCCGCCGCCGTGGGGGGTGCCGAAGGTCTTGTGAAGATTCAGGTGGACCACGTCGAAGCCCACGTCGCCCACGCGCAGCTTGCCGAGAATGGCGTTGAGGTTCGCGCCGTCATAGTAAAGCAGCGCGTCCTTTTCGCGCAGCATGGCTACGATGGTCTCCAGGTGCGGCTCGAAGAGGCCCAGGGTGTTGGGGCAGGTCATCATGAGCGCGGCGGTCTCGTCGTCCAGAACGTCAGCGAGGGCGTCCGGCGAGACCACGCCGTCCACGGAGTCCAGGTTCACCACATCGTAGCCGGCGAAGGCTGCGGAGGCGGGGTTGGTGCCGTGTGCGGAGTCCGGACAGATGATCTTCGTTTTCCTGGAGCCTTTGGCTTCGTGATAAGCGGCGATAAGCAAGGCGCCGGTCAGCTCGCCGTGGGCGCCGGCCATGGGGTGCATGGTGTAGGCGGCCATCCCTGTGATCTCGCAGAGCAGTTGCTCCGTTTCATGGAGCACGGCGAGGGCGCCTTGGGTCCAGGCTCTGGTTCCGGGTGTCTGCGCCATGAGCGGATGGACGTCCGTGAAGCCGGGCATGGCGGCGACGTCCTCCGTGAACTTGGGGTTGTATTTCATGGTGCAGGAGCCGAGGGGGTAGAAGTTGGAGTCCACCCCGAAGTTGCGGCCGGAAAGTTCCGTGAAGTGGCGGACCACGTCCAGCTCGGAGAGCTCCGGCAAGCCCGGCGCTTCGTCGCGCAGCAGGTCTGCGGGCAGCAGCTGTTCGGGGCGCTCCACGGGTTGGCGGGGCAGACACCCCCAGCGACCGGGGACGGATTTTTCGAAGACGGTGGGTATGGCGCGTTTCATGAGCAGTCGCCCTCCCTTAGAGTATCTTGCGCAGCACGGCGTGGAGGCGGTCCACATCCGCGGCGGCGTTTTTCTCGGTGCAGGCGATGAGCATCGCATGCTCCAGGCCCTCGAAATAGCGGCCCAGGGGGAACCCGGCAGCGATGCCGGCTTCGGCGGCTTTGGTCGTGACTTCGTCCGCCGGGATGGGCAAGGTGAGGACGAACTCGTTGCCGTAGGGCGCCTCGTTGAGCATGGACACGCCGGGCAGCGCAGTGAGCCGCGCGCGGGCGTAGCGAGCAAGCTCCATGGAGAGCGCAGCTTGCCGCCGCAGTCCTTCCGGTCCCAGCAGACACATCTGGATGTGCGCGCGCAGGGCGCACAAGGCCTGGTTGGAGCAGATGTTGGAAGTGGCCTTGGCGCGGCGGATGTGCTGTTCCCGGGCTTGCAGCGTCAGCACGTAGCCGAGGCGGCCCTCCGTGTCCTCGGTGCGGCCCACGATGCGGCCGGGCAGTTGCCGCGCGAGTTTCTTGGTGCAGGTCATCAGGCCCAGGTACGGTCCGCCGAAGGAGACGGGCAAGCCCAGGCTTTGGCCTTCGCCCACGGCCATGTCCGCGCCCATGGCGCCGGGTGTTTTCAGCAGCGCTTGCAGCACGGGGTAGACACTGATGATGGAGAGCGCTTTGCTGTGCGCTGCGGCTTGGAAGAGTTCCGTAAAGTCGTCCACCACGCCGAAAAAGTTGGGGTTTTGGGTGACCACGGCGGCTGTCCCCTGGTCCACGGCGGCAGCGAGGGCGCTTTTGTCCGAGACGCCGCGCACGTGCGGCACGGTGACGATTTCCAGACCCAGGTTGGCGGTAAGGGTCGTCAGCATGCGGCGGTAGATGGGGCTCACGGCTTCGTCGACCACCAGCTTGTCGCGTTTGGTCTTGCGCACGGCCATCATGCACGCTTCGAAGATGGCGGAGCCGCCGTCGTAGACCGAGGCGTTGGCGCATTCCATGCCGAAGAGGCGGGCGATGGCGGTCTGGAACTCGAAGATGGCTTGCAAGCCGCCTTGCGAGGCTTCGGCCTGGTAGGGCGTGTAAGCGGTGTAGAATTCGCTGCGAGCCAGCAGATGGTTCACGGCGCTGGGGGCTGTGTGGTCGTATACGCCGCCGCCCAGAAAGGAGACGGGCGCAGGGGTCTGATGTTCATAGACGGCGGCGAGCTCTGCGAGTTTGCGCAGCGCGGCGTGTTCGGAGAAGCCGCCGGGGAGTTCGAAGGATTGGGGCCGCATGGATTCAGGGATGGCGGCGAAGAGGTCGTCGATATCGGCGACGCCGACGACTTCGAGCATCTCGCGGACTTGCTCGTGCGTATGAGGTATGTAGGGCATGGGTGCGAAGTCTCCTTGTCTCCGAGCCGTATGGCCCGCAAGGCGCGCAGGCGCGGAGCGCTGTGGGGGACAGGTGGCGGTAGGCGCGCTCCCGCCTTGCGTCGATGTGGAAGCAGGTGGTGACGCTGCGGTTTCGACAGAAGGCGGAAGCGCGAAAGGGGCTACTCGGACTCGGATTCGACGAGGTCCGCGTATTCTTCAGGCGTGAGGAGATCGGCGGGTTCGGCGGCCAGGGAGACGCGTACAAGCCACCCTTCGCCGTAGGGATCCTGGTTGACGAGTTCCGGGGCGTCTTCCAGGTCTTCATTGATTTCGAGGACTTCGCCGTCGATGGGAGCATATATCTCGCTGGCGGCTTTGACGGACTCGATGGAGCCCATCTCGTCGCCGGCGGAGAGTTCGTCTCCGGGGGCAGGCAGTTCAATGAACGTGAGATCACCCAGCTGCTGCTGAGCGAAGTCGGTGATGCCGAGCAGGGCGGTCTCCCCCTCGACTTTCACCCACTCGTGGGTCTTCGTGTACAAGAGATCGTCAGGGATCATGGGTTCAATCGTCTCCGGGCGAGTCGGGTTCACGGGAAAAGCAAGACGCAGCCAGGGCGGGTGGGGCAGGACATGCAAGCGGGCGACATCGCCTGCCAAGGCGATACGATCAGGAAGCTTGCGTCGACTCGAGGTCCAGACCCAAGGATTCGATCTCGTCCAGAAGCAGTTGTTTGCGGATGGGCTTGACGATGTAGGAGGTGGCGTCGCCCAGGAAAAAGGCGTCGTGCACTTCCTTGGAATCGTCCAGACCCGTGATCATGATGACTTTGGCTTCATCGCCTTTGGTCACTTCCGCTTCCTTCTCGAGTTCGCGAATCTCCCGCAGGGCCTGCTGACCGTCCATGTTGGGCATGAGGATGTCAAGGCAGACAAGATCGTAAGGCGCGCCTTCGCGCAACGCCGTCTTGAACGCCTCCACGCCTTCCTCGCCGTCCACGGCGATGTCGCAGTACCCGTACTTGTGCAGTATTTTTTGCAACAGCTTACGGCTGTCGAAATCATCATCCACAATCAGAAATTTCATGATTCCTCCACGGAAATCATCCCTGCTTGACGGAACGCGCCGATACTAACCACGGATGCGCGCAAAGGTCAATTCTGTAAATGGGGAGCTTTTAGGCGTGGTTGCCATCTGCCGAGCCGCCATGGCGCTGCTGTCGCTCCCCGAAGGCTTGCCTTGCGATGGCGCTATCGAGTACGATTTGATCTTTTGCGGAACCGAAGTCAATATGGGAGCCGACCGAGCAGACCCCAACCGAGCGGAGCGCACCCCCGCGACTCCTTGACGACCGCCGGCCGGGGCTGCCCCGGGATACGCCGGCCCGGCGAGAGCGCCGCCCTTTTCAATGGAGAACAACATGGACTGGTTCATTCAATGCCTCGCGCGGGTGCAGACTGCTGTTCCCGGAAACCCCGCCAACCCCGAGGCGCCCACCGGCTGGGAGACCTGGCCTTTTTCCGGCTTCGGCACTCTGGGGTTCTGGGGGCTCTTGCTCAAGGCGCTCTTCGTCACCGTCATTTTCCTTGCGCTGGCGTACACCCTGCGCAGGCTCTTCCGTCCGGGCAGCCGTTTGCGCGGCGAAGGCTGGGAGACCATCGAGGAGGCCAGGGAGCGTCGCGCCCGGGAAAGCGAAGCGCACACAGCGACGCGTGATGACGCCAACGCCGACGCCAACGCCGACGCCGACACCGACGCCAACGACGCCCGAGGGGCCCGCCGATGACGCCGATGAACGCCCGCGCCAAGACTTCTCTGGCGGCCGCCGCTGCGCAGGAAATCCCCGTGGAGAGGCTGTTCGACGCGGAGGCGACCCCTCCCCGGAGCAGCCCCCTGCTGGAAGCGCACATCCGTCGGTTCCTTCAGCTGACGGCGGCCTACCATCAGTCTGACCCGGTGGACCAACGCCGCATCGTCCTCAAGCGGGACCATTCCCTGCGGGTGCTGGAGAACGCCGGCGTCATCGTGTCGGCGCATCCGCCGGCTCCGTCGCTCTGGTCTGCCGAGCCGACCGTCGAGGAGGCCTCGCCGGACCTGGCGGTCATCACCCGGCTGGCTGCGCTCTACCACGACGCCGGCCGTTTTCCCCAGTATCAACGCCACCGCACTTTCCACGACGCGCGGTCCGAGAACCACGCCTTCCTCGGCGTGCGGGAGCTGCGCGCCCGCAACGTGCTGGAAGATACGCCGACGGCAGGCCGCCGGGTGTTGCTCACGGCGGTGGCGACGCACAACAAACGCTACCTGCCACGGGGGCTGGCCCCGGCGGCGGCGTATGCGACCAAGGTGGTTCGCGACGCGGACAAGCTGGACATCATGCGCGTGATGGTTGAGCATTTCCGTTCGCCGGACCCCAACGATCCAGTGGTCACCCTCAGTGTCCAGGACCACCCCACGGCGTATACGCCGACGTTTGTGGAGGAGATCCTGGCTGGCGGCGTGGGCGACTACAAGGCCCTGCAGTGGACCAACGACTTCAAGATTCTGATTCTGGGGTGGTGCTTCCGGTTCAACTTCAGCAGAAGTCTGGACCTGGTGCGTGACCGGGGCGTGGCTGAAGCGTTGTTGCGGATGTTGCCGGAAGACGCCTTGATCGGACGCCTTGCCGCAACGGTGCGCGCCGCGTTGGAGAGTGGCGAGGCTCCGCTGGGGGATCCGCCGGCGCCGGCGTAAGGCGCGGTCCCATGGCGAACGGATGCGTGTATCATCGGTTCGCCGGGAACAGCGGCCCTTCAGGGTGTGGTCCGGGGAGACCGCAGCGCCGGGTTCTTCCGGAAGAGTCGGCGTGAACGCGGCGGTGGGGAATCAGCCGCGTTCGCTGATGAGCCGGCCGGAAAGCCGTTCGATTTCTTCTGCAGCGGTGCGGAAGACGAAGGGCTCCATGGGCCGCTCGCCCACGCCGATGGCCATGGGCAGGGGATCGCCGGAAAGCTCGCGGACGTGCGCGTCCATGCGCAGCTGCAAGGCGATGGTCTTGGCCACCGGATCCGTGGCGTTGCGGAGATTGTCGAGCATGGTGCTGGGGGTGATCGCATTGGCCATTGGCGCCTCCAAAAGAGCGAATTCGCTCGAGGTGATGCATCCTTCATCAACAGAATACCCGCGGGACGGCGGCGCGGTCAACCCCGTTTCCGCGCTTTCCGGCCCGCACGTGCAGGGAGATTCCATGGGCTACGCCCCACGCGACGACATCAAACCCTTTTTCGTCATGGACGTGCTGGAACGCGCAGGCGAGCTGGAGCGCCAAGGCCGCGACATCGTCCACCTGGAAGTCGGCGAACCGGATTTCGACATGCCCCCCGCCGTCACCGAAGCCGCCGTCCGCGCCTTGCGCGAGGGCAAAACGCACTACACCCACAGCATGGGCCTGCTGGAACTGCGCGAAGCCATCTGCGAAGACTACCTCCTACGCTACGGCGTCGTTGTGCATCCGGAGCAGGTCGCCGTCACCAACGGCGTCTCCCCGGCCATGCTCCTCGTCTGCAGCGCGTTGCTGCAGTGCGGGGACCAGGTCATCGTCTCGGATCCGCACTACCCCTGCTATCCGGCCTTCATCCGTCTCGCCGGGGGGGAGCCCCGCTTCATCAGGACCCATGAAGAAGACGGCTTCCAGTTCCGGGCCGCAGCCATCCGGGAGGCCTTGGCCGCCGACGCGGCGGGTGAGGGCAGGGTCCGCGCCGTCTTCATCAACTCGCCTTCCAACCCCACAGGCAACCTGCTGCCGCCGGAGCGCATGGCCGCCATCGCGGCCCTGGGGCTGCCTGTCATTTCGGATGAGATCTATCATGGCCTCGTCTATGGCGGAGAGCGCGATCACACCATCCTCGAGTATACGGACAACGCCTTCGTTCTCAATGGATTTTCGAAACTCTACGCCATGACAGGGCTCCGGCTGGGGTACGTCATCGCGCCGAAAGCACGCGTCCGCGATGTCCAGAAGCTCTGCCAGAATCTGTTCATCTCGCCGAATTCCGTTTCCCAGTGGGCGGGCCTCGCCGCGTTGCGGGAATGCGCCGAGGAGACCGCGCGCATGGTCGCCATATATGACGAGCGCCGTCGCGTCATGCTCGCCCGGCTGCACGCCATGGGTCTGCGGGTGGCCGTGGAGCCCCGCGGCGCCTTCTACGTGTTCGCCAACGCCACGCGGTTCGGCGACGATTCCTACCGCCTCGCTTTCGATATTCTGGAGCACGCCGGCGTGGGCGTGACTCCCGGCATCGATTTCGGACCCGGCGGTGAGGGGTATCTGCGTTTTTCCTACGCCACCGCCCTGGAATCCATCGAGCGCGGTCTGGAGCGCCTGGCGGCGTATCTGCACACCATCCCCAGGAAGGAGATCCCGTGAACGACGACTACGCCGGCCTCTCCAGGCTGTACTCGCTGGTGTTGGAGCCGGCGCTGGGCGCGTTGCGCCGCCGCATCTGGACCATGGCGCGACACGTGGAAGCCGCCACGCTGCTGGACGTGGGCTGCGGCCCCGGCGCTTTGTGTCGGGAGCTGACGCAGTACAAGCGCGACGAGCTATTTCCCGTGGGGGTGGACCGCTCTGCGGCCATGCTCTCCGAAGCGCGTCGCCAGTCCCGCGGCGCAGCATGCTTCGTCCGCAGCGAAGGAACGGCGTTGCCCTTCGCGGACAAGACTTTCGACGTCGCCGTGCTGAGCCTGTGCCTGCACGAGAACGAAGAACGCGTCCGTCGCGCGATGCTCGCCGAAGCGTCACGCGCGGCGAAGCGACTCATCGTGGTGGATTACACAGGGAAGGGTGGACCCCTCACGTGGGTCGGGCGCATTCCGGAACGCCTTGCCGGACGCAAGCACTACAAGGCTTATCGTGAATTCCGCCAGCGCGGGGGCGTGGAAGGAGTGTTGACGCGGTGCGGCGTTGTCCCGGCGGCTTCCGCGCAGGCGCTGTGGGGACTGGCGCGGTGCGTATTGACGCAGCCGACCTGAGGACGCCGTGGGGACTGGCGCGGTGCGTATTGACGCAGCCGACCTGAGGACGCCGTGGGGACTGACGCGGTGCGTATTGACGCAGCCGACCTGAGGACGCCGTGGTGCGTTCATGATGTGGGCGCGCGGTCGTCCTTCCGCTTGGTCAAGGCGCGGCCATCCCTCCGGCCTGTGACGACGCGCCGTGGCAGGCCCTGTCACTTGATGCGTTGACACAGGGATTGGCGACTCGATCCATTGAGGGGATGTGGAGACGCCTTGTTTGTGTTCTTGGTGATGGATGCGCCACTGGAAGGTGAATCTCGTGCGTCGGGGCGACGCGGCGTTTTGCTGTCACGGAGCCTGTATGTCGTGGCGACGGGGCATGCCGAAGCGCATCTCATGTATCAAGAAAAGAGGGACGGTTCGCGTGTCGGTGTTTCGCCCATTTCGTTCGTACAACAGGCGTGCTGCTTCCGGCGACGTTCGGGGAACAACGCCCGGCGTCAACGGGAGCGCATGGACGTCGCTTCCACAGTTTCTTGGAACACTGACGCGCCATGACCGGCGGATGGTCAGCGTGGGGGAGGCGTCCACGTGCAAACCGGACATGACTTTGCAGAGACTCCCACCGCATGTCGGCCATCGCAGGACAGGAGTCGTAGAGCGAAGTGTATCCATCGTGTGGTGAGGCGGCCTGCGGACTGCGTCCGGAGGCGGTTCTTCCAAGACCTTGCTGTCGCCATGCAAAATGGTTACGCAAGGAAGGTCGTTGGTGTGTCGGCCTGGGTGATGCTCGGGGGAGCGCAGGTTCAGCCCGCGCGCAGTCATGCAGATGACACGCCCGACGTGTAGACCGGGATGGAGCGTGGACGATGGAGACACGAGACGCCAAGGTCAGCCGTGTTGGCTTGCCGGGATTCGCAGCAGCGAGGACGGGCTTCCGGGTCGCATCGGGAATCGAGACGGCTAAATTGGGAGGATCAGGGTGACGCATTCCGACCTCAACGAGGCCCAACTGTGGCGTGTGACGTGGATAGGCCTGGCAGGAGCGTTGGCGCTGCTGCTCGCCATCGCGCCGGACTACGGCGTCACGTGGGATGCGCCCATCCGCATGGCGCACGGCGAAATGATAGTCGACTACTACGCTTCCGGCTTCACCGACGAGACCGCCTTGAACCCGGAGCCATACAGCGAGGTGCTGCGCTATTACAGCGCCGGTTTCGACTCGTTCAACGAGTTGCTGCACAGGCTGCTGGGGACGGACATCTTCATGCAGCGCCACATCGTCAACGCGCTGTGCGCCTGGGTCATGTTGCTCTTCACCGTCCGGGCGGCGCGTTTCTCCTTCGGTCCCGTGGCGGGGTTGCTGGCGCTGGCGTTGCTTTTGTGCTGGCCGCGGTTCATCGGGCACGCCATCAACAATCCCAAGGACATCCCCTTCGGAGCAACGTTCATCATGGCTTCGTTCTTTTTGCTGCGGTACGCCATGCACGGCTCGTTGCGCTTCACGAAGGACGTGCTTTGGTTCACCCTCTCGGCGGCGCTGTGCGTGCTGGTCCGGCCCGGCGGACTCATTCTCATGGGGTACCTGGGGGCGGTGCTGGGCGTGCAGTTGCTGGAGCGTGTACGGAGGCGGGAAGGACCCCTCTTGAAGGATCTCCGTATGGGGGCGTCGGTGTTCGTCCTCACTTTGGCGTCCGTGCTGTTGTTGAGCTCCTTGTTCTGGCCATGGGCCTTGCAGTCGCCTCTGACACGGCCCATCGAGGCGCTGCTCGTCATGGGCGATTTTCCTCAGGCGGTGCCCACGCTGTTCCAAGGTCAATGGTTCCCCGCCACGGAAGCGCCGTGGAGCTATCTTCCCACCTGGTTCGCCATCACCATGCCGGTGGGTTTGCTGGCGGGGCTCTTGCTGGGGCTCTACTACACATGCAAAGAGCGCCAGAAGCCCGCGCTCTACTGCCTGGGATTCGGTCTGTTCCCGCCGGTATACGCCATGGCGACCGGGGCGACATTGTATGACGGCGTTCGGCACATGCTGTTCATCTACCCCTTCATCGCAATCCTCGGGGCTTTCGGTATGTGGCGGTTGTCCAAGGATATCGCGCGTCCACGGCTGCGGACCTTGGCGTACATGGCGCTGCTGGGCCTGGGGCTGGGGCCGGCAGCGCTTTTTTCCGTATTCAACCACCCGAACCAGGTCGTGTTTTTCAACGTTCTTGTCGGAGGCGTCCAGAACGCCGAGGGGCGGTATGACCTCGATTATTGGGGCAACTGCTACAAGCAGTCGGTTGACTGGCTGAACGCCGAAGCTGCAGCGGAGAACGCCACCTATTCCGTGATGACCCTTTCGATGTTTCCGCCAGCCAGGCCCCTCATCGAGCGCGCGCCTCACTTGGAGTTTGTCCCGAGCGATGCGGACTATGGGATATATCTTGTTCGGTATGGCCTTGGCCATTCAGGAAAGCCGGTTCATGCTGTCATGGCGGATCTGACGCCGCTGTGCCTCGCCATTCGGGATCCGCAGCCAGTTGCGCAACCTGCGGCTGCCAAATGACTCGAGCGCCACTCCGGGAACAGGGAAGGGCGGATTCGAGGCTCGCGCGTCTGGTTGTCTTCCGGGCAGCCATCTCCTTACACCTTCCACGAGAGAAGCGGAGCGCCCCATGCCCACGGTCACATGCATCATCCCCATGTACAACGAGGTGCACACCATCAAACCACTATGCGAGTCCATCGGGATCGTGCTGCAGGAAGCAGGATATTCGTATGAAATCTTGATCGTGGACGATGGCAGCACGGACGGCTCCACCGAGGTCGCCAGGGCCCTGGCTCAAGGAGACGACGCCGTGACCACCGTGGAGCTGCGCGGCAACTTCGGCAAGTCCGCGGCCTTGGCGGCAGGCATCGACCATGCGCAAGGCGAGATACTGATCACCATGGACGCCGATCTGCAAGACGACCCCACCGAGTTGCCCCGTTTCATCCGGAAGCTGGACGAGGGGTACGACGTCGTCTCCGGGTACAAGAAGACCCGACACGATCCGCCGGGCAAGGTGTTGCCATCGCGCATCTTCAACCGGATGGTGCGCTTGTTCACCGGGGTGAAGCTCAACGACATCAACTGCGGGTTCAAGGCCTATCGTCGCGAAGTCTTTGAAGCCATAAGCATTTACGGCGAGATGCACCGGCTCATTCCCGTGTTGGCCACATGGCGTCGTTTCAAGGTGGCCGAGATCGAGGTCCGCCACCATCCCCGGCGTCACGGAGTTTCCAAGTTCGGCCCTCTGCGCATGGTTCGCGGCTTCATGGATCTGCTCACCGTCTCGTTTCTGATGCGCTACAGTCAAAGCCCCGCATATTTCTTCGGCGCCGGAGGCTTGTTGCTGTTGCTGCTCGGCATCGTGATCTGCAGCTACTTGACCGTGCTGTGGTTCATGGGGCTGGGCCCGATCGGCAACCGGCCGTTGCTCTTTCTGGGCATCCTGCTCATCCTCGTCGGGCTGCAAGGGTTTCTGCACGGGCTCACGGCGGAGATGAACAGCTTTCTCCTGCAAAAAAACCAACCGCTCTACTCCATTCGGACCATACACGGGCAGCACGCACATGACGCCGAAAACCACGACCAGCGATAACATCACCGAGAACGGCGTTCCCGCCGGGACCTGGAACAAATACAACTCCAGAAATCCCGTCCAGAACTGGCTCATTCGGCGGTTCGAAACGCGGCTGCAGGACATGGTGCGGCCGTGTCTCCCGCATGTTGCTACGGCGCTGGACTTCGGCTGCGGGCAAGGGCGCACCACCAAGCTGCTCCAGGACCTTGGCGTTCCGGAAATGTACGGGTGCGACATGAGCGAAGCCGTGCTTGCCGAGGCTCGCGTGGCGGCTCCGGAAGCGACGTTTTTCCTGTGTCGGGACAACGCCCTGCGCGACATGACAGAGCGCTACGATCTCGTCTGCCTCATCGAGGTGCTGGAACATCTTGAGGATCCGGAGTCCACCTTGGAGGCGGTGTGCGATCTGGCGCGCGCCTACGTCTTGCTGACCGTGCCGGACGAACCTCTGTTCCGCTCCATGAACTTCCTGGCGGGGAAATACATTCGGGAATTCGGCAACGCGCCGGGCCACATCCAGCACTGGAACAAACGCTCATTCCTGGCCATGGTCGAGCAGTCCCTGGACATCATCACGGCCACGGCCTCCACGCCTTGGCTGATGGTCCTGGGCCGACCCCGCGCCGCCACCGACAACCACCCCAAGAATCCATGACGCTCGCGGAATTGTGCAGTTACATCGGCGGAGGGCTCTTTCTCTTTTCCTGGGTGCTGCAAGCGTACCAGTCGAAACGCCGTGGCGAGCCCGTGGTCACGTTGTCTTTCTTCGTCATCCGGCTCACCGGCTCCGTGCTCCTGCTCGTGGAGGCCGTCCGCGTCGAGTCTTTCGGGCTCATCATCGTCATTGCCGGCACCGCGGCCATTCTCGTCTACAACATTGCGCTCATCCTCAGGGACAGGCGCCGCACACGGTCCGTGTAATGTACGCGTGTAAGGCTCCTCTCGCCATGTGAGGACTCGTCGATACAGATGGTTTCCACACTTCATTCATGGACGGCGCATCATGCAAGACGCTTCCTACGAATCATATGCATCCGAGGTCTCCAGCTGGCTCCATGAAGGGAGACGACGACTTGTCGACAAGGTGTTGTCGCACAACCTCGGTCCATTGGAAGAGACCAGGAGCCTGTTGGAAGTAGGCGCCGGGGTGGGACAGAACGTGGCGACACTCGCTCGATACGGCGCCGTCGACGTCATGGAGATCAATACACGTGGCGTGCAGGCGTTGCGGCAGAACCCACACGTCCGCACTCTGTATACGACCCCGGTTCCATGCGCTCTGGAGCGCTCCTACGACGTGATATGCGCCTTGGATGTAGTGGAGCACCTGGAGGATGACGGCGCTGCGCTGCAGTGGATGGCTGGCCACCTGAAGCCGCAGGGACTATTGCTGCTCACCGTGCCGGCATACAATAGTCTGTACAGTGATCACGACCGCGCCCTGGGGCATTGGCGTCGCTACACCGCCGCTTCGCTGCTTCGTGTGATCCCGAAGGAATTGGCGCCGGTTTCATTCAGCTATTTCAATATGTTGCTATTGCCGGCGGCGGTGGCGTCCAGGTTGATTTGGCAATGGAGACGTCGGCGGGCCACTGTTCCAGCCGTTATGGACAAGCAGCATGCGCCCACGTCGGGGATTGTCAATGCGCTCCTTGGCGGAATATTCTTCTTGGAAATACGTGTATTTATCGGCCGAATGCGGCTTCCTTTCGGACTTTCGCTGTACACGTGTCATCAAAAACGCCCGTTGTGAAGAGGGTTGAGGCTCCCTATTCCCGCTGAGACTGCGTCGGCGCCGGGTGGCAGGCCCTCCCACACCGCCGTCCGCATTCACCACGTACGCCGGCCAAGGGCATGCTGTCGTCTGCGTATTCGAAACGCCAGTCGAGGGCGTCGTCGCCGTCGTGAGTCATGAGCAGACGCGTGCGGTAAGCCAAGCGCGCGCATTCACGGCGCTGTTAATAGAATTGTATGTAATCCATTCGGGTGGGCGCGCCGGAGTTGACCGGTTGCACCGAGGCTGAATATTGGCTATCCTTTCAAAAGGTGTCTGGCTGCCTGAACGTGCATGGATCTTTTTCAGAACAAAGTATAAGTCAAAATTGTACAGTTATTGTTCCATAATTTGTTATTTTTGTGACTCAGGAAATGGTGCATAAGACGAAATATGTTCACTCCATGAGCGGATTGCTCGACCGGTCGAAGTCGAACGTGGGGCCATCGCCGTCCGGGATTATACCCTTCACGCGTGACGTTTATATCTTGTACACCGCTTCGCCGGCAGAGTATGTTCAGCCATCCCCCCCACTTCTTGTCTTCTGATGAGCAAGCGGATGAGCGGAAGTTCATCGTTGTGCCGGGAGAAATCGTATGGCTGCTGCAACCCCTGCGATTGCAAAGAGTTACGCAAAGTGCATCGAGGTCTCCAAGCGTGTGCGGTGGGACATGGACAAGGACGTGTTTCGCGGGCGCGACTTTTCGGCGAACGAGAAATATCTGCCTGACGGCATCACCGAGATGGTGCGCTTCGACTTTCTGGATGGGCTGGAACGACGGCTCATGAGTCAGGTGCAAGGCCACACCTACGCCACCATGTTCGGGTTCGAGGAGCGATTCATCACCGTCAAGATGCTGGAGTTGACTCGAAATTACTGGCTGGACGATCAGGTGGCCCTGGAGGCGCTCGTGCGGTTCTGCGACGAGGAAATCAAGCACCAGAGCATGTTCGTGCGCATTGAGCAGATGCTCTCACGCACCATGCCCGGCGACCATGTCTTCCATCCCGACCCCAACGAGGTGGCCAAAGCCGTGCTGGAGATGTTTACCTGGGCGGTGCTGGGCGTGATCCTGGAGAATGAACTCTTCACCCAGGTACACTTCAAGGCATCCATCGCCACTGACCCGGAGCTCTCCGAACTCTACAAGGATGTGTTCCTCTTTCACTGGAAGGAGGAGACGACCCACGCCATTGTTGACGAGCTGGAATGGCCGCGCGTGGATGGTGGGCTTTCGACGGTCGAGCGCGACAGGGCCGTGGACGATCTCATTGCCATCGTGTCCGACTTCGACTGGTGTGGACCCCTCGGCGGTTCTGCCCGAGATCGAGCTGGTCGGCAACGGCTTCATCTCCGTGATGGGCTACCAGGCCCAAGGTTGCTCGCTCATCCGCATCCCCAACGAATAGCCGGCAGCAACGCCTTGAAATCCAAGGGAGCGCATCCGCGGACGCGCCCTCACGGCTTGCTCCGTCGGTGCAGGCATGTCGCGGGCGTCCGTATCCGCCATGCGTCCAGCCCGAGGGCGCCGTGGTGGCGACCCGTTGCGTCCGGGCCTGCGTCCGGGCGCTTCAAGCATGAGTCATCGATGAGGATCGTTTCCTTGCCTTGCAAGGCATTGGCTGGGAGGATGTCCACAGTGACAGGCTGAGCGCCCCGTGAAGAAGGCGGCGATGTGCGTCCCGCTGCGGACGCACCATGGCGGCCGTATGGTGTGTCTGTCTGTATTGCTTGATCCCGATATGATGCGACAGAGGTGTTCAGGATGCAATACTGCCTCTTGGTCGACCACATTTCGCAATTGAGTCTCTCTTGTGCGAGATCACTGATACAAAGTCATTGCTGAAGGAACCATGCCACACTTGTTCGTCAATCGTCTCAGGCTCCATGGTCTGACCAAGGACAGAACGGATCTGCAAGGTCATTTCCGCTGGGAGACCATCAACGCTCTCCTGTACAAGATCGGTGGGCTGGTTTTCATAATGGGGAGCATTCTTTTTTTTCCGAGGTTTGCCGAATACGCAGATCTTGGCGCATGGGTATTCTTCGTAGGCTCCCTGTTGTACCTTGTGGTTACGGCCCATGATATGGTCGAGGTGCGTCTGAACTGGCGTACACGACGACACCGTAGTGACGCGTTACTCGAATGGATTGCTGCTGCTTCGTATTTTTTGGGCACCATCCTGTTTACAGCAGGTAGCATATTCTTTCTTTCTTCTGTCGGTTGGTTCACTGCAGGAGCCTGGTTCTTCATCATCGGCAGTCTGCTTTTTGTTGTGGGGGCCTGTATCAATGTTTTACAGATTGTCAAAGAGAAGTCTCGTGTAACGTTGCAGTTGATGAACCTGACTGCAGTCTCTTTTGTCGTTGGATCTGTGCTCTTTACAGTAGCATCGATACCATACCTCTGGAATTTACAGGATCAAGCTGACCGTGAGTTGGTGCACGCCTTCCTGGCGTGGCAGTATTTGGGGGGAAGCCTACTCTTTTTCACAGGTGGTGTATTCAATTACTGGCGCGCCTGGATCGTTGTCCGGGATGCAAGAGAGAAGCAGATGCACGACGCGCCTTCGGCGTCATGGAATACGGAACGGTGAAACATGGTGGAATTGCTTTCATATGGACCCGCTGTTGCGTCAAGACACGATGCTGCACTAGAGCGACCAACAAAACCGTTTCACGAACCGCGCGCACTGTCTTGATCACGGCGCCGTCCGCATCCACCACGCCGCAAAGCGAGTCCGCCTGGTCTTACGCGAAGTAGTAGCGTCGCCCAGCGCGCTCCCCGACCAGAGCAAGCGGCCGTCTGCAAATTCGTAGCGCCAATCGAAGGCGCCCTCGCCGTTGTAGGTCGCCAGCAGACACGTGCGGCCAAGCCAAAGACAGCACTGCGTCACGGCGCCAGCAATCCGCTATGCGATACAGCGATCGAGTGGAACGTGACGGTAGCAGGCCTTACGGTGGCGGCTGCCGAGGGCATGGCCGCACACTGTCGCGCAGTTTCGTCATACGGAATAGTGTGCATGAGCGGGATCCCCTCCAGCCGGCTAAATGTGATCAGGGTCCTTAAGGATTGCTTCATGACTTCAGACGCGGCCCATGGTGTCTGCGAAGGGGCTGGACGTGCGCCTGTCGTGAAGTCCGAGCTGGTGCGGCAGCCTGGGGCGTCAGGGTTTCCGGGCACATTCCATGCCCAAACTGTTGAAAGCGCCACCGCAGACTTGAAAGACGTGGCGATGGCGGTACAATGGAGGGCGTCGCAGCGCGTTGTTGCGCGTTGTTGCGCGTTGTTACGCGTTGTTGCGCGTTGTTGCGTCTCCGCCGACGACCATCACCGCATCCCGCCCAAAGGAGCACCGCCGATGACAACACGTGCGAGCGTCACGCCGCCAGCACCCATTCCGCCGGATTCAGCCGAGGACCACTCGTCCATGCAGGGGGAGCCACGGAGGCTTGCTGGATCCCTGGCGCTCGCCTGCTGCGGCCTCCTCGCCATGGTCGTTCTGGTGTATTCGCCGGTGTACCACGCGGAATTCGTCCACTTGGACGACTTTCTGCATGTCACCGAGAACCCGCACGTCAAGCAGGGGCTTACCGGCCAGTCGCTCACCTGGGCGTTCACCACTGTCCACGCCGGGTACTGGATTCCCGTGACCTGGATTTCACACATGGTCGACGTGGAGTTCCATGGCCTGGACGCGGGGGGCCATCACGTCACCAACGTCGTTCTCCACGGCCTCAACGTCTGTTTGCTGCTGCTCTGTTTGTTGCGGCTCACGGGGTCGCCCTGGCGCAGTTTCGCGGTCGCTTCACTCTTTGCGCTGCATCCGCTGCATGTGGAGTCCGTCGCGTGGATCGCTGAACGCAAGGATGTCCTCAGCACGTTCTTCTGGTTTCTCGCCATCTTGCTTTATATCCAGGCCATTCGGCAAGGCGGCGGCCTGCGGCGCATGGTCCCCGTGGCGGCGTGCATGCTCCTGGGGATCATGGCCAAGCCCATGCTTGTCACGCTGCCGCTCAGCTTGTTGTTGCTGGATTTCTGGCCCATGGGTCGTCTGCGTACGGTCAGCGCTCGACGACTGCTTCTGGAGAAGTGGCCGCTTTTCGTGGTGGCTCTGTCGGCCGGCGCGCTCACCCTCATGACGCAAAAGGGGATGGGCGCCACGGCTCCCTGGACCGAGTGGGGCTTGTGGCCTCGCGTCTCCACGGCGCTGGCTGGCTACGGCGGCTATCTGCAGAAGCTTTTCGCGCCTTTCGACCTCGCGGCCTACTACCCGTTGCAGCGCGAGACGAGTCTGCTGCAGTGGGTGACCGGCGGCGCATTGCTTGTGGCGCTGAGCCTTCTGGCTTGGCGTGTGCGGCGGACAGCGCCGTATCTGTTGATGGGCTGGCTCTGGTTTGTTTTCCTGCTGTTGCCGGTGAGCGGTTTGCTGCAATCGGGAACCCAGGCGCTGGCGGATCGTTTCGTCTATGTGCCGATAATTGGCGTCTATGTCGCCATGGTCTGGGGCGTGGGGGATCTGCTGCGACGCCGACCCGGCGCCAAAGGAGTCGTTGTGGCGCTGTTCGTCGGAATCCTGGTGGCGCTTGCGGTCATGACGTGGCGGCAAAGCCGGCACTGGGAGAACAGCGTGACGCTGCAGGCTCGCATCGTGGAGGTGACCCCGGACAACATCGCCATGCGCACGGGCCTGGCGCGGGAGTGCGCCCGCAGGCAGGACTGGGACTGCGCCGGAGAGCAGTACCGGCTGATACTGGAGCAGGAACCGGAAAACGCCCTGGCGCTCTACGGCCTTGGCTTGATGCGTCACCAGCAAGGCCGGGACGAGGATGCCCTGGCGTTGTTGCAGCGCTCCCTGGCGCTCGATCCGGACCACGCGTTCGCCCACAACGCCTTGGGAGCAGTCCTCCATCGCCTGGACAGACCGGAAGAAGCCCGGGCGGCCTTCTCCAGAGCGCTGGAACTGAACCCGGACCTGGAGCAGACACGGCGGCTGTTGGAGCGCCTCGACTCGGCGGCCTCGGAGTGAGATGCGGCAATCGAGCCATCGCGTGTGGCCTCTGGGCGCCGAGCCTCACAACGCAGCCCGGTTGGGCGCCTCCCATCCCTTCGAATGAGCGCCGGCCAAAAGGCATGAAAACCGAGGTGAGTGCGCTTCGCAATGTCCGTCGGGCTGTGTGTCGCCGATCTTGTGAGAGATCATGACGCTCGAGCCGAATCCGTCATTGCTCCCTGCAGCGCTGGAGCAGAGGCGTGCAGGTGGCGTCCGCGGCCTCATTGTGTCGCAGGCTGGTTGGGCGGGGCGCCGAGAACACGGCTAATCCGCAACACGCCGCTTTGGTGGATTTGTTCTTCATGGAGGACCTGGAGGTGGAAGCCGGGGTCCAGGCGGAATTTCGGTTCGGGGACGCCAGTCTCGAGGTCCACGATCTGCGCAGCAAGGATCTCCTGGAAGAAGTGATTCTCCAGGTTTTCCAGTAGCCAATCCTTTTTTTGATTGGCCCAGGGGTAATCCATGGCCGACCATCCCCGGACGATGATCGGCTGGGCTCGCTCGGCGAGGACCATGGTGTCGTCGCCGATCTCGCGTGCTTCGAGAAAATTGGTCAGTTTGTCGAAATAGCGTGAAGTCGTCAGCAGTCGCAGGCTTTGATGGTTTTCGGCGGCTGGCCATGCCAGAAGCAACACGCTCAACGCTGCGCCAATGGCTGCAACGCCAATGTGAGACGCGTTGTCGTGGAAGCGCTGTTGCAGTTTATGTCCAAGAAGACAGACTCCAAATACCAGAAGAGGCAGGTAGATTACGCCGAGTCGGTATGTAATGGATCGACTGAGATCTCCCATATGATAAGAGAACTGCACAGCCGACGCCAAAACGTATGAGACAAAAATGAAAAGACACACACCGGCAGTGCGTGACTCACGCAATGCGCCAGAGACAACGCCGTCTCGTAGACTCCACGCATAGCCGAGTATCGCGAGATACAGCACGAAGGGAAGGGTGTAATGGGCGTCACGCATGCCGCTCAACGCCACCCAGGCCCGGCCCAGGTTGTTCCAAAAGTGGTCCACAGAGAACATGGCGACGTTCTCGCCGATCTGGTGGAATTCGGAATCCAAGAAATGCAGGTTCTGCCACACCAGTGGGGTCAGGACCAGGGGCAGCAGGCAAGTCCACAAGGGCAGGCGTTTCCATTCCTCACGGCGCAAGAGCAACGCCGCCGCCGCCACGCCCGGCAGTAAAAACATCAATGATTCGTAGCGACACTGTACGAAAACAACCAGACAAGCCGCGAAGGCTGCGGCGGTTGGCGCGTCACGATTGCGAGCCAGCTCATCCAGCAGCAGCACGGTGAGCAGCAGGAATGCAAGGTTGACGATTTCGAAGCCGCCGGAAGCGCTGCTGAGCACGAACATCGGATAGGCCGCGAGCAGAATCATGCCCGCCCACGCCAAAGTGGGTGATGTGTAACGACGCGCCAAGACGAAGAGCAGCAGGAGCGAACCCACCCCCGCCGCGAAGTTCACGGCATATCCATTCAATAGTCTATATCCACTGATGCTGTGTGTAAGGTACACCAGGAAAGGGTAGCTCAAGGGGCGCTTGTCGTAGCCTATATATAAGTTTTGGTACACGCTGGAGAAATAATACCCGGACCGTGGAACCCAGACCTCATGCGCGTGGTGCATGGCGAACGAGATTGCCGCCAGGTTGCTCTCGTCGTACTGGATGCGCTGCTTGGGCGGCGCAGCGGAGAAGGCGAGGGTCATCAGGACGATGGCCAGCGCCAACGGCGGCCCGTACCGGCGGAGCATCGCAAGACGCTGGTCCCTTCCACGACAGCGAACACCCCATAACCCGACGGCCAGCAGTACGAAACTTGTACCGATGCCCGCAAAAGCATAACGGGCGTACAGGTCGAGACGGTCGGACGAGTCGGGGATCAGGAATCCCAACACGAGGGACGCGATGGCGAAGAGCGCCAACAGGCCTGGGCGGATCAAATCGCGCATGGGGAAAGCTCCTTCGCGTGACGGCCCTGTGGAATCCTTGAAGATTCCGGCGTTTCGCCACGTACTTGGTCAGCGGCGGGGCGTATTCACGGTCTATGGATGCGAGCGGCTCCCACGTCGAAGCGTACGGGGGATCGGCACGGGCGTTGCTGTGCTCCAACACGAGAGCGCGTCGGACGGACACGCCGGTCGAGCATACCCGAACCATACCATGCAATGGCCGCGATGTCACTGCGCTCCCAACGCAATCAGCGCCACTACCCCCCCGGACGGAGCCCCAATGCATCAACGGAGGGGAGAAACCAGCGCTTGTGGCAGTGTCAGGTCGAGATATGTGAATGCAATGGGGAGAGCAGGTGCTTGTTGAGTGGAACAACCCGCCGTCTTGATTTGAAGAATCGAGGTCGCAATACTCAGCCGCCAACCCAAGAGGAATTCGGAACGAACGCCGGCCATGAACACGACGTTGCAGTCGGTTGGCTTCCGGCTGCCGGAGTGGATGCGCCAGGAGCGTCGGCGCATGAGTCGCGTCGTTGCCCATGGAACAAAAAAAACCCCGGCCGAAGCCGGGGTTCGTGAAGCGAAAGCCGGATGCAACTTACGGCAAGTCCCATTGGGCGGTTGCGGTGGCGCCGGTGGAGTCTTGCGCGGTGATAAGGCCGGTGGCGGAGCAGGTCACGGTGAAGTCGCCGGAGACGGTGTTGGTGCAGTCGGCAGCGGTGGCGACATCGGCGATGACAGGCTCAACGCCGTCGTTTTCGAGGAGCTGCTGGGAGTAGGCCATGGTCATCTGGGATTGACCGGCGGCGATGGCGCCTTCGAGGGCCTTCTCACGAGCGGATTCCTGCAGGTCTTGGTACTTGGGGATGGCCACGGCGGCGAGGATGCCGAGGATGACGAGAACCGCGATGATTTCGATGAGGGTGAAACCTTGTTGCTTCTGCATGAGTGAGCCTCCAGATAAGAATGAAGTTGAGGAAAAAAGTCGTTCATTTCAAGTAGCGATACGTGTCGCGACGCTGGGCAGCCTAGAGCAAGGCCGGCGCCAAGTTGGCAGGCGGTCGAGGCGATGTTGTATCTCGCTGAAATTAATGAAGTATATACTTAGAGCGCACTTTTCGCGAGGCTGTAACACAAGCATGAAACACAAAAAAATGTTAACAGTTTTTCAAAAATTGTTGCTAACAAAATTTAGTAAAAATAATAATCTGAGCAAATTCAATGGTATAAAGGTTCAATCGTCATTAATACAAATTTTTGTCTTGCCCAGTGAATTTCTGGAATTGGCATTAATTGGCTAGTTTTCAAAAAATTGCAAGTCGCGTTCGCCCGGTCTTTGCGGGTCATTCCGCTTTTTCCTTCGAAACTCGCCGCTTTTTTTTGGTGGCCTGTCAAATCGCGAGCACTGCGTGGGACAGGCGTCGTTCTGGCGAGCGGGCCGGACGCGGCTCGGCCGAAGCGGAGCTGTGTCTCCAGGAGGCCCTTCCGAGGGCAAACATCATGGCGATATGGAGCAATGATGTCAGCATGTTATCAAAAGAGCGCCCAAAAAAAGCCCCGAGCCGAAGCCCGGGGCGTGGAGACGGCAGGGGCGCACGCAGACGACGCTACAGTGGCGCGGGGTAGCAGAGGTGTTGTTCCTCGTTGGCCACCCGTCCGCATTCCTTGCAAATGAACTTCGGATCGTTCACCAGCTTCTTGTAATCGTTGAGGTTCGTATGCAGATACCCCAGGGTCTTGGCCACGCAAAGATGGCGGTGGTGGTCCTTGTGGGGTTGGGTCAGCTCGATATCCAGGGGGAACCATTCAGCCATGGTGGTGCTCCTTTCATTGTCCGTCGCGGCCGTGCGCGTTGGTTGCAGTGGTTTCGCTCAACTTACCGGAAGCGCCTCAGCAGGGCGAGAATCTTCTTGCGAGCCAGTCGGTGGCGGTAGCCTCGTTCACTGCCCAAGGCCTTGAGCATGGCGTCTGCGATGGCGTCGTCCTCCATGTTGCGAGCGCGCAGCTCGCGGATCTTTTCCGCGTTGGCTTCCACCAAGGCGCGGTATCGGCTTTGGTCGCGCAGGAAGAAGACGAAGAAACCCATGAGGAACATGCTGATGGAGAGGCCATAGAGCAGGGGGACGTCGGCGGCGGGGTCTTTGAAGAGGTGGCGTGTGAGGCTCCCGGCGTCGCCGATGGTGAACCACACGTAGGCTGTGGCCAAGGCGAGGGCGAGGAGAACGCCGTAGCTTATGAGGTAGATGGGGTCTTTGTGCATGCTTCACGTGTGGCGCGTTCCGGAGAGTGTGTCAACAGAGGCGATCTCCGGAACGCGCGGTTTCGTGACGTTTCGTGCGGGATCAGCGTTTGGCGCCCTCGGCGATCTTGTCCCACTGCGCTTCAGCCTTTTCCCAGGCTTCCTCGGAGGCTGCGCTGTCCCAAGCTTCCAGGCCGCGTTCGCCACGGGTGGCGCCGGGCAGCGTGTTGTCCAACACCAGCGCGACCACGGCGGTGACGGACATGCCGGAAGTCAGGATGGCCTGCAGAATGTCGGAAGCCGCTTTGGCCGCCGTGCCGTACGCAGACCAGTCCAGACCGTTCTGGCTGAAGTGCGCCGGGAAGGAGAGCCCCGCAAACATCGCGATGCCGATGACGAAGAGATTGCGCGAATTGTTCATGTTCACGAGTTGCAGGTTCGAGAGGCCCACGGAAGCGATCATGCCGAAGAGACCCACGAACATGGCGGAGACAACCGGCCCCGGCAAGCTGGCCAGCACGGCGCCGAACTTGCCGATCATGGGGATGAACAGCATGGCGATGGCGCCGGCGATGATGACCCGTCGGCTGGCCACGCGGGTCAAGCCGATGGAGCCGATATTCTCGGAGTAGGTGGTGGTGCCGTTGCCTGTCTGCATGAAACCCGCCACGATGCAGCCGAGACCTTCCGCGCCGATGCCCCGGGAGATCATCCGGGAAGTCGGCACAGGCGCTTCGGAAATGCGCGCGCACGCGTAATAGTCGCCGATGGACTCGATCATGGAGGCCATGTACCCGGCCAGCATGCCCACAGCGCCGGCGATCAATGTGGTGTGCAGGAAGTCCGGAACGCCCCACTTGAAGGGAACCATGGGCATGAAGCTGATCCATGGCGCAGCGTTGATGAGCCCGGCTTGGAGATACGCCGGGTCATCAGGCGAGAGCATGCCTGTCACCGTGCCGATGGCCGCGGCCGCCCACCCTGTCATGATGGCGAGCAAGACGGGGAAAAGCAGAAACACCTTGGATTTTCGGGAGAATACCTGTGAATACAAGATGAGCGCCAGCAAGGTGATGCCGGAAATGATCCAGTTTTTGGCCATGCCGGAGGCCCCCAGGCCGAAGAGCGCCAAGCCGATCATGGCGATGGTCGGCGCGATGACGATGGGGCTGATGAACCGCCGCACCAAGCTGATGGCCCCCGTGTACCCGAGGATGACTTCCACCACCGCCGCCACCATGATGGCGCCGGAGAGCTGCTGGATTTGGAAACGCCAGAGCTCCTCGCCTTCAGGCGCGCCCGCCGCCGCCACCATGCCGATGATGGCGAATGTGGGCGCCAGAAAAGAAAACGTGCCGCCTTGCACCACCGGCAAGCGATTGCCCAGCGGCGATTGCTGGATGAGCGTGCACAACCCGGAGGTGAAAAAGATCGTGGAGATGAGCAGCGCCTTCTCCTCCGGCGGCATGGCTATACCCCCATCACCTGTAATGATGAAAGGGATGAGCACCGTGGCGCCGAACATGGTGAGGTATTGCTGGATGCCCAGCAAAAACGCCAGAGGCCATTTCGGCTTGGAGCCTATCGGGTAGACTATCCAACCCTCGTTCTGTTGTCCTTGTGCGCTCATGTACGTATTCTCCCGTTTGCGCGTCGCATGTTGATGGGCAGGATGTGCATATCCTGCCAGTGGGTCGATATGCTTCGTAAAGTCATGTATGTGTTGACATGATGCGTCGGCTGGCGGGAGATCGTTTCGAAATCGTCCCGCTCCAGGCGTGGCCGCTACTCACGTGGTGTAGGGCGACTTACTCCTTGCGGGAAGGCGCCGGTGGGACGAAATCCACCAGCTCCTTGCCGTTCGAGAGCTCCACTGTGGATAACGCCGGCTCCGTCTGCGCCAGGATGCGGCCACGACGGATGACGTAGAGCGTCTCCGGAACCAGCCGCAACGCTTCAGCTTCGTCCAGCGCGTTCACTATTATAAGGTTGGCGGGGGAGCCCTCGGTCACGCCGTAGTCCGGTCCCAGCTGGAGGATGCGCGCGGCGTGATACGTCGCCATGCGGTAGACGTCGAGAATCTGCGCCGCACCGGAAAGCTGCGCCAGGTGGAGCAACAGGTTCGCAGCTTGCAACATGGAGCCCCGACCCAAAGGATACCAGGGGTCCATGATGGAGTCGTGGCCGATGCCCACTGTCACGCCGGCGGCCAGCAGCTCGTCCACCCGAGTGATGCCCCGGCGCTTGGGGTAGGAGTCCCCCCGAGCCTGCAGGATGGCGTTGTCGAAGGGGTTCGTCACCACATGCACGCCTGCGCGCGCCAGCAGGCGCACCAGCTTGAAAGCGTACGCGTTGTTGTAGGAGTGCATGGCCGTGGCGTGGCTCGCCGTCACCTTGCCGGTCAGCCCCCGCTTGATGGTCTGCGCCGCCACCGTCTCGATGAAGCGGGAGTGGTCGTCGTCCGTTTCGTCGCAGTGGATGTCCACCAGCAGGTCGGCTTCGGCGGCCAGGCCCATCACGTATTCCACGCTGGCCACGCCGTCTTCGCGGGTCAGCTCGTTGTGGGGGACGGCGCCCACGGCGTCCACGCCCATGGCGATGGCTTCCTCCATGAGTTCTTCGCCGTCCTCGCGGCTGTAGATGCCGTCCTGGGGGAACGCCACCACCTGGATGTCCACGAACTCGCGCATCTCCTCACGCAACTCGATGAGCGCAGCCACTGTGGTCAGGGTAGGGTCGCTCACGTCCGCGTGGGTGCGCACGTGCAGCACGCCTTGAGCGATCATCCACGTGAGGGCGCGGTAGGCGCGTTCCTTGATGTCTTCCTTGGTGAGGCGTTCCTTGCGCTCGCCCCAGATGGCGAGGCCCTCCAGCAAGGCGCCCGAAGCGTTGGGACGCGGATCCCCGGCGGTGAGCGCAGCGTCCAGGTGGCAGTGCGGGTCCACGAAGGGTGGGGAGACGAGCCGACCCTTGGCGTTGAGCTCCCGCGTGCTTTTGCCCGCCAGCTGACCCGCGGGGACGATGCTGCGGATGACGCCCCCCCGCACGCCGATGTCCACCAACGCTCCGGTCAGCGCCGCTTCCAGCGCGAAATCCCCGGAGTCCAGACGGCCACGGGAGGCCCCGGCCTGCAGGCTGCCGGCCACGTCCGCATGCACTGCATAAGGCGACATGGGCCGCGCCGCCGCAGGATTCGGCGTTTCCACGGCAGGGCGGGGCAGTCTCCCGTTTCTGATGACCAGATCCATGGCGTCTCCTCGGGTCTTCGCGTCTGGGGTGGATGGGAATAGCGCAGCCAGCTCTCAGATGGCCATCGCTCCGGTGCGGCACACGGCAGCGCACAGACCGCAGCCATCGCAGCGGGAAGCGTCCACCTCGACGGTCTTGTCGCCGTTCATGGCGATGGCCCCGTACCCCGAATCCCGACACGCGGTGACGCACAGGGTGCAGCCCACGCAGGATTCGCGGTCCACCGTGGCGACGCGATCGCCGCCTTTGCGCAACAGCTCGTGGGAAGTGAGGAAAGGCAGCGTCTTGCCCACCAGGTCCATGGCGGATGCAAAACCCTTGGCGTCCAGATATTCTTCGAAACCTCGGACCATCTTGGTGATGACGCCGTAGCCGTGGAGCATCACCTCCGTACAGACTTGTACGGTGGTAGCGCCCACCAGCATGTACTCCACGGCGTCCTTCCAGTCGCTGACGCCGCCGCATCCCGAGATGGCGCGGCTGAAGCGGGACTCGTCGCAAGCGCACGCATGGCTCGCGATCTGGGAGACCACACGCAGGCCGATGGGTTTGACGGCCTTGCCCGAGTACCCGCCGTAGGACGAGTAGCCGTAGACTTCCGGCTGGGGTTTGAAGGTGTCGACATCCACCCCCACGAGACACTGCACGGTGTTGATGGCCGTAAGGCCGTCTGCGCCGCCGTCCAGCGCGGCCTGGCAGACGATGCGGGGGTCCGTCACGTTGGGCGTGAGCTTGATGATGACCGGGACCGTGGCGGCTTCCTTCACCCACGCGGTGATCTGTCGCGTGATCTTCGGCGCCTGGCCGATGGCCATGCCCACGCCTTGCTCGGGCATGCCGTGGGGGCAGGAGAAGTTGCACTCGATCATGTCCGCTCCGGCGTCCTGCACGCGGCGGGTCATTTCCTGCCAAGAGGCTTCGCTGTCCCCCATGATGGAGGCCACGAGCAGGTTCTCGGGATAGCGCTTCTTGATCGTCTCGATCTCGCGCGTCCAGTCCGACAGTTCGCGGCGGGTGATGAGCTCGAAGTTCTCGAAACCCCACACCTTGCCCTTGTCGTCCTTGATGGCGGCGAAACGTGGCCGAGCGTCTTCCACGAGCATGCCGTCCGGCTTGAGCGTCTTGAGCACGGCGCCGCCCCAGCCTTGGTCGAAGGCGCGCATGATGTTCTCCCCGAAAGCCGTGGGCGGCGCAGACGCGAGGAGGAAGGGGTTGGGAACCCGTGTCCCGAGGAATTGAACGGAGAGATCTGCCATGTGCGTCTCCTTGGCGAGCGTCCGTTACAGGATGGATTCGTAGATGGCGGTGATGTCCTCCAGGGTGGGGACTCGCGGATTGAAGTTGCAGCTGCCGCTGGCGAAGGCGTCCTTGGCCAGTTGGGGGATGTCTTGCCGGGCGACGCCGTAAGCCGAGAGCCGTGGGGGCAGGCCCGTCTCCTCGAAGAGGTCCGCAAGGGACTCCACAGCCACGGTGCTGGCGCTGCGCAAGGAGAGGCTCTCCACGTTTTCACCCAGGGCCTTGGCCACCCGCGCGAGTTTCTCCGGGCAGGCGGGCCGGTTGTAGGCCATCACGGGGGCCAACAGCATGGCGTTGGCCTTGCCGTGAGGCACGCTGAAGTGCGCGCCCAGGGGGCGGCTCATGGCGTGCACCAAGGCCACGGAGGCGTTGCCGAATGCGAAGCCGGCCAGCATCTGGCCCAGCAGCATGTTCTGCCGCGCTTCCATGTCTTGACCGTTCATCACTGCGCGCACCAAGTTCTTGCCGATCAGCTCGATGGCTTCCAAGGCTTGCACGGCGGTGAGCTGGTTGCCCACCTTGGAGATGTAAGCTTCCGTGGCGTGGGTGAGGGCGTCCATCCCCGTGGCGGCCGTGAAATCCGGCGGCATGGAAACGGTGAGCTCGGGGTCCAGCACGGCCACTCGGGGGATGACCCCGGGCGTGCCGATGAGCATCTTCACTTTGGCTTCGGGGTCCGTGATGACGGTGAACCGGGTTATCTCGCTGGCGGTGCCGGCCGTGGTGGGCACGGCGATGATGGGCGCGCCGGGTTTGGGGGGCGGCGTCTTTTCGTAGTCCTGGATGGCGCCGCCGTTGGCGAGGAGGATGGCCATGCCTTTGGCGGCGTCCATGGGGCTGCCGCCGCCCAGCGCCACGAAGACGTCCACGCCGTGTTCGCGAGCCAAGGCCGCGCCTTTTTCCACGGTGGCCACGGAGGGGTCGTTTTCCACTTCCGGGAAGGGTATGGCTTGCACGCCTGCGGCTTCCAGGGAGTGCTTGACCCGGTCCAGCGCGCCGGTCCTGGTGGTGGAGGTCTTGCCCGTGACGATGAGCGCGGTCTGTCCGAAGGCTTTGGCTTCCTCGCCGATGGCGTCGCTCACGCCTTGCCCGAAGACGATCTTGGGGGGGATCTGGAAGACGAATCGGCTCATTGCTCCAACTCCTTTGCGATGGCGGTGGCGGCTTCATCCAGCGCCTTGTCGATGCGCGCGCAGGCGTCCTCCAGCTCGGCGCGGGTGATGATGATGGGCGGCGCGAGGAAGAGGAAGTTCCACCGGACGAACGCGGATATGCCGTGGGCGAGCAGAGCGTTGGCGATGTGCGCCATGGGGCCGGGGGGGCCGTTCCATGGGGTGAGCGGTTCGCGGCTGGCGGCGTCCTTCACGAATTCCATGCATGCGAAGAGGCCGATGCAGCGCAGGTCGCCCACCATGGCGCGCTTGTCTGCGATGGCTTGGAGTTTTTCCTTGAATACCGAGCCCATGGCGGAGGCGTTGTCCACCAGCTTGTCTTCCTCTATGGCGTCCAGGTTGCCCAGAGCGGAGGCGCACGCCAGGGGATGGCCCGAATACGTCAGGCCGCACCACAGCATGGTGTCTTCGTAGGATTCCGCGATCTTGCGAGAGACGGCCACCACGCCCAGGGGCACGTAGCCGGAGTTCACCCCCTTGGCCATGGTGACGATGTCCGGCGTGATGTCGAAGTTCTGAAACCCGAAGAGCTTGCCCGTGCGGCCGAAGCCGGTCATCACCTCGTCGCAGACGAGCAGGATGTCGAACTCGCGGCAGATCGCTTCCAATCGCTCCACGTACCCCGGCGGCGGCGTGAAGACGCCGTTGGAGCCTGTGATGGATTCGATGAAGAGCGCGGCGATGGTGTCCGGGTTTTCGTAGAGCATCACCTCGCGGACGTTCTCGGCGCAGCGCAAATTGCACGCCGGATAGGTGAGGCCGAAGGAGCAGCGGTAGCAGTAGGGGTCGAAGACGCGCACCACGCCGGGGATGGCGGGCTCCACGGGGGGGCGTCGGGGGTCTCCGGTAAGGGAGATGGCGCCGTAGGTGGCGCCGTGGTAGGAGCGGTAGCGAGTGACGATCTTGAATTTGCCGGTGTAGGCGCGCGCCATCTTCACGGCGTTTTCGTTGGCGTCCGCGCCGCCCACGGTGAAGAAGCACTTGCCGAAGGTCTCCGGGAGCAGCCCGATGAGCCGCTGCGCGAGCTTGCTGCGGGTATGGTCGGCGAACTGGGGCGCCACGAAACAGAGGTCGTCCGCTTGCTGCTTGATGGCCGCCACGATCTTCGGGTGGTTGTGGCCCAGGTTCAGGTTCACCAGTTGGGAGGCGAAGTCGTCGTAGCGTCGGCCGTCGCCGTCCCAGAAGAAGATGCCTTCGCCTCTGGTGATGACCTTCGGCGCGATCTTCCCTTGGACGGACCAGGAATGGAGCACGTACTGCCTGTCGAGATCGTAGGCTTCCTGCGCTTTGGGATCCATGGGAGCGTGTTCCTTTGCGTGAGAGATTGGTGGGCGGCGGCAAGTCGAGGCGGCGCGCCGACGCCTGCAGTCCGGACCTTCGTGCGTGCGTGTCAACCCGCGATCTTGTAGGCGATGGCCGCGTTGCCGGCCGTGGCCTTCACGATGTTGTCCACGCTGCAGCGGTCTTCCGGGGTGTGCGCGTATTGCTCTTCCATGGGGGAGTACCCGATGGAGGGAATGCCCATGACGCCCGTGACGTAGCTTGCGTCCGTGCCGAAGTCCCACCGCCCGAAGCCGGGCTGCTGACCCACGGCGTGGAGCGCTTCCACGCACTGCAGCACCATGGGGTCGTCCTTTTCCAGGGCCCAGGGGTGCATGTACTTCTCGCACGGCGCGCTGATCCCCGTGTAGGAGGTCTCCGTGACGGTGCGGATGGTGACGTCGCCTTTGAACTCCGGGTCGGCGGCGGCGCGTTTGTCCAGAATGGCCTGGATCTGGCCGATGAAGTCCTCGCGTTTTTCGCCGCGCACCAGCCGCCGGTCCAGGCTGACGGTGCATTTGTCCGGGATGATGGAGAGCGCGCCCGGCGAGCAGTTGATGATGGTCAACGCAATGGTGCCGCGGCCCAGAAAGTCGTCGTCGGGCAAGGTGTCGTAGAGCGCCTGCACTTCCTCGATGACGGGGAGCATCTTGTAGACTGCGTTGACGCCGAGCCACGGCGCAGAGCCGTGGCTGGTGCGGCCGTATGTGTTCACCTGGAGCTCGGCGCGGCCCCGATGGCCGAGGTAGAGATTCATGGAGGTGGCTTCGGAGGAGATCATCACGTCGAAGGTGATGCCGCGTTCCTTGAAGGTCTTGTCCATGAGGTGGCGCATGCCGAACATCTCGGCAGGCTCTTCCTGCACCACGCCGGTGTAGATGAAGTCGCCCTTGAGCTGCATGCCCGATTGCTTGATGAGATGGCCCGCGTAGATCTGCGAGGCCATGCCGGATTTCACGTCGCTGGCGGCGCGGCCGTGCACGTACCCGCCATCAAGGACGCCGCCGTAGGGGGGGTGCGTCCAGTTGGCTTCCTCGCCGGGCGCCACGTGGTCCATGTGGGAGTTGTACATGACATTGGGCCCGGAGCCCTCGCCTTTGATAATCCCCACCACGTTGCCCAGGTCGTCGCGGAAGATCTCGTCGTAACCCAGGGCTTCCATGCGGTCCATGGTGAGCTGGGCCAACTCGCCTTCCTCGCCGGACATGGAGGGCGTCCGGATCAGCGTTTGCGCGAATCCGACCACGTCGTCGCGGAGGTCCTCGGCCATGGCGTTCAACTTGTCGTACATGCAGTATCCTTCTTGTCGCGGCATGTCGGGAGCGAACGCCGCTCCCATGCGCCGCGTTGCTGTCGATTACAGGAAGATGGGCGCATCCCTTTTGATGAATCGGCCCCGGCCGGGTTTGGCGCGCAGTTCGCCGTCCTGGCAGATCACTTCCCCGCGGGACATGGTCATGACGGGGAAGCCTGTCACCGGCCAGCCCTCGTAGGGGGTGAAGTCCACGTTCTCGTGCAGCGTCTCGGTGGAAAGCGTCACGGCCTTGAAGGGGTCGAAGACCACGATGTCCGCGTCTGCGCCCACGGCCAGCACGCCCTTTCGGGGGTAGAGGCCGAAGGCCTTGGCCGGGTTGGTGCAGCAGAGGGCCACCAGAGCGTTCATGTCGAAGCGGCCCGCGTTCACGCCGTATTCGTGCATGAGCGCCAGACGGGGCTCCAGACCGGGCGCGCCGTTGGGGATCTTGGTGAAGTTCCCGCGGCCCATTTCCTTTTGTCCCTTGAAGTCGAAGGGGCAGTGGTCTGTGGCCACGCTGACGAGGTCGCCGCGAGCAAGGGCCTTCCAGAGGGGGGCTTGGTGTTCCTTGGGCCGCAGGGGCGGGCTCATGACGTATTTGGCTCCGCCGAAGTCCGGCTCGTCGTAGTTGTCCGTGGAAAGGAGCAGGTACTGGGGACAGGTCTCCGCCATGACGCGAGCGCCGGCGTCGCGCGCGCGGACCACTTCCTCCAAGGCCTCCATGCAGGTGAGGTGCACCACGAAGAGGGGCCCGCCGGTAAGCTGCGCCAGCTTGCACGCCCGCGCCGTGGCTTCGCCCTCCACCAGTGGCGGCCGGGACAGCGCGTGGTGTTTTGGCTCCGTGAGCCCCGCGGCCAGATGCCGGGCCACCAGGTGGTCCACCGCGTCGGAGTTTTCCGCATGTACGCACACCAGTCCGCCGTGCTCCTTGGCGGCTTCCAGGGCTTGGATGAACACCTGGTCCGAGACGCGGAAGTCGTACACCATGAACACCTTGAAGGAGGAGTACCCCTTCTCGATCATGGTCTTCATCTCGGCGAGGACGTCGTCCGTCATGTCCGTGATGGCGATGTGGAACCCGTAGTCGATGACGGCTTTGCCCTCGGCCTTGCCGTGCCAGACGTCCGCGGCTTCCTGCAGGGACTGCCCTTTCCCCTGGATGCAGAAATCCACCACGGATGTCGTGCCGCCAAAAGCCGCGGCGATGGTCCCGGTCTCGAAGTCGTCCTTGGAGACCGTGCCGCCGAAGGGCATCTCCAGGTGGGTGTGGGTGTCCACGGCGCCAGGCAGCACGAGCTTGTCCGTGGCGTCGATGGTGGTGGGCGCGGTGAAGCCGTGGCCGATGGCTGCGATGACGCCGTCTTTCACGGCGATGTCCGCCGCATAGGTCTCCGAAGCGGTGATGACCACCCCGCCTTTGATTACGCTGTCGAACTCCATCGATACCTCCCGAAAAGATGACGCGCCGGGGCCTGGGCCGGGACGTCCGTGTGCGGTGGGCTGAAAACACGGCGTCTGGCAAATTGCGTTCCAACAGGAAAAAGCACGCGATTTGAGTCAGTTGGAATTTGGACAGACAAATGGCCGATAACAATTTTGACAAACTGTCACAACCTGCTTTGACAATTTTCTACATTGTCTGCGCGGATATTCCATTGTCTCTGCACGTCAGCGCCACAGCCTTGGGGTGTGCTGCAGGCAGTGGCTCCGCCCCCGTTTCCTGGCCGTTCCCTGGCCGTACACCCATCGATTCCGGAGGTCCGTTCATGAACACAGGTATGTCTTCGCCGCTGCACGGTCGCTTCCTCCTCGTCCTCGCGCTCGCCGTGCTGTTGATGGCCAGCGAAGCCGCCACGGGCTGCCTGCGACGCATGCGGCGAACAGGGAGCGCACGGCGTGAGAACGTCCCGTGACGACGCCATCGGGAGCGGATGGCGCGTCCTTTGCCGTCCGCTTGGGCATTCCGGCTGATTGCCCTGTGCGGACGAAGGGGGTAGGGTGCTTCACGGCAGCCCTGCGCCACATGAGGGCCGCGCATTGCAGGAGGTTTGCACCATGCCGCGTTCGTTCCTTCACCGCCGTGCGTTTCTGCGTCTTTCTTGGGCGCCCCCCGGGCAGAGGGGGCCGGCCCGACCTGTCCCGACGATGCGCATTCCGGAGTCCCTGCGTCTTGCGTTGAAGCGGGGCCTGGCGCTTTTTCTGGTTCTGGTCCTGGTTCAGGTCCTGACTCAGTTCTGGTGGCTTGCGCCCGCGCAGGCGTTGCGGCCTCTTTCCAAGGGGCAGACAGTCTACGCGCCGGCGTATTCCCACGTCTACCAGGGGGCGCTGAACCGTTCCTTCGGGCTCACGGTGTTGCTCTCGGTGCGCAATGTTTCGCCGACGTTGCCGCTCACGGTGACCGCCGTGCAGTATCACGACGACGCCGGCCGGCTGGCGCGGGAGGCGCTCGCCACGCCGATCACCCTGGCGCCTTTGGCCACCTGGGAGTATCTGGTGGACGAGAAGGACGACGCTGGGGGGTCCGGCGCGAACTTCATGGTCTACTGGGAAGCCGAGGAGGCCCTGCCGGCGCCGCTTGTGGAGGTGGTGATGATCTCCACGCGGTCCGCCCAGGGCATCTCCTTCAAGACCAACGGCGTCGTCATCGAGGAACGCGACCGCACGTCGCCATGACCTCGGGGCCGGCGTGCGTGTGAGGCGTCCCCCGGCGTGACATGCGCTGGAGGGGGCAGGCGGCGTTCTTGTCGTGGGGATGCGTCATGCGTCTTCGCGTTGCGCGACACTGGCCATGTCTGCGGGCCATGTCTGCGCGCCGTGTCTGCCTCGCGTTGCGCGGCATGGCGAAGTCCGTGGCCGGGTCTCCCCCCCCCCGGGGCAGGGTTGGCGCAGGGTTGGCGCGCCTACCCGAAGTCTTGCACAATCGCATGGGGTCGCTTCTTCCCCAGAGCAGGTATTTGGTGTAGGATGCGCGGAGGATGGCGAAGGGGCTCGGGCCTTTGTCATCCCCATGGCGCTTTTTTGGCGTTTTCTTGCGGCGTCCGGCGAACTCCCGGAAATTTCCCGGTTATTTCCGGAACGTGCAGGCGCCATGGCCTGCCGCCGTCAGCGCTGCGCAGACGAGTCGACGGCTGGCGAGAAAGACGGCGTGCGACGCCATCAGGACCGGTCGGAGGCATTGGAGCGCAGACAAGGGCGGGACGCTTTCGTGTCGGCTCCGGCAGCGCGCTCCGGTCGGACTGTCCCAGAGAGGCGTTACCCGAGGCCGCGTCAACAGATCAGGAACGGGACGTTTCCAGCGGAGGCGGAGAACCGGCGAGCGCTCCGCACCCTCCGGACGGGGGGAAGACTCCGGGCCCGGACGCGTCTTCAACCACATGAGCGCCCCGGCAGCCGCATAGGCGCGCTTACTGCATAGCCACGGACCACGGAGATCGACATGCACATGCTCCAGAGACTTGGTTTTCCCTCCTTCGCCGTCTTTCTGCTCCTCGCGGCGGCTTTCTCGACGGCGGCGGGGTTGCTGCTGCAAGGCTGCTCCAATCCGGAGGGCCCCGCCATGGAACTGGTGGCGGGCTCGGAGTCCAAGGCCATCGAGGACATCATCAAGGATTACGCGGAAGACAACGGCTTCACCATCAACGTGCGCTACATGGGCTCCGTGGATCAGATGCGGATGCTGCGCGCCGGCCGCGATGCGGACAACACCATCCTGCCCAACGCCGTGCTGCCGGCCTCCAGCTTGTGGATTCGTCTGGGCGACGTGAACCGGCTCGTCAGCGACGAAGCCGCCATCATGCGCACGCCCATCGTTTTCGCCTTGAAGACGTCCAAGGCGGAAGCGCTGGGCTGGAAAGGCCGCAAGGACGTCACCATCCGCGAAGACATCCTCCCCGCTGTCCAGCGCGGCGAGTTGACGTTCGCCATGACCAGCGCCACCCAGTCCAACTCCGGCGCCGCCGCGTATCTGGGCATGCTCACGGCTCTGGTGGGCAAGGACACAGCGCTGACCAGCGAGGATTTGGACTCCCCGGAACTGCAGCAGCGCATCATGGCCCTGCTCCGGGGGCAAGAGCGCTCCTCAGGCAGCTCCGGCTGGCTGGCCGAGGCTTTTCCCACCATGTACGACCAGGTGGACGGCCTCTTCAACTATGAAGCCATGATCGTGGAGGTGAACGCAGCCCTCCAGGCGCAAGGCAAGGAGCCTCTCTTCGTCATCTACCCCGTGGACGGCCTCGCCGTGGCGGACCAGACCCTGGGGTATGTCAATTCCACCAACGACCCCGCCATGCAGGAGCGTTTCATCGGTCTGCGGGATTACCTCCTCTCCGAGCCCGTGCAGCAGGAGATCGCCGCCCGTGGGTTCCGCACCGGCGTGCTTGGGCTGACCATGCCTTTGAACGAAGCCGTCTTCCCGCCTTCGCAGGGGTTCGACACCACGCTCACCATCTCGCCTGCGCCCTTGCCCAAAGGCGACGTCATCGAACACGCCTTGGCGCTCTACCAGGGCGCAGTGCGCAAGCCCTCTTTCACGGTGTTCTGTATCGATGTCTCCGGCTCCATGCAGGGCGCGGGTCTGGAGGAAGCCAAGCAGGCGCTTTACGGATTGTTGCGACAAGAGCTGGCGCAGGAATATCTGCTGCAGTCCACCCCGGAGGACGTGGTGGCGGTCATCCCGTTTTCTTCACACGCGTATGACCCCCGCTGGGCGCAGGGCCCCGGGGAGATGGAGCGCCTGGCCGAGGAAGTGGCGCAGCTGCAGCCCGGCGGCAAGACCAACATTTACGACGCCGTGGTGCGCGCGCTGGATTTCATGGAGTCCAACGCCGAGCTTGCGCGGGGCAAACTCGTCTCCATCGTGTTGATGACGGACGGTCGCTCCAATCTCGGCGAGCCGGTCATGGTGAGCTCCCGTTTGGAGATGCTCAGCCAACTCCCCCGGCCGCCCATCTTCGCCATCACTTTTGGCAAGGCGGATCCGCAGCAGCTTTCAGAGCTCACCACCATGGGCGCCGGCCGCGTCTTCGACTCCAGCCACGGCTTGGCGCAGGCATTCCGCAAAGCCAAGGGATACAACTAGATGCTGCAATGGTGCTACCAGAACGCCTTCATGGTGGCGGGGGTGACAGCCGCTGCGGCCATGCTGCTGTGCCATTTCGTCTTGAATCTGCCGGTGTGGATAGGCGTCCCCGCAGGGTTGTTGCTGGGCGCAGGGCTGTACATCTTCGGACGCGGCGGCATGGATGAGCGCATCCGTCGGCAGTCCTCGGGGCTCACCATGCTGGACGCTGAAGTGCGCGCGGACGCCAGTCGGGACCTGGTGCAGCGCATCCGCGCCGCTGCAGCCGACACGCCGGACAAGGAAGCAAGCCGCCTGCTGCGTTCCTTGGCGGACCTGGCAGACCGTGTGCTGGACAACTTCAAGGACGACCCCGGCGACTTGCGCAAGTCCAGCCGGTTCATTCTCTATCTGGAGAAGCTGTTGCCCATGGCGGAACGATACGCCCGGTTGGCCGCCACGCCGGAAGGCCGGGAGCTGCTGCGTGAGCGCGGCGAGGACAAGGCGTTTCTGGACGCCTTGAGCAAAGCAGAGGAGGCCTTCGCGCAAGGCTACAAGAATTATCTGGAAAATGACGTCGTGGAGCTGGGGCGGCTGGGCCGCGTCATGACCCGAATGATGGACGTCGCCGAAATAGGGAAGTAATCCGCATGAATACGAAGCAACTTGTTGGCGGCGGCGCAGTGCTCCTCGCCTTGGCCGTGGTGCTGGCGGCCACGTTCCTGCAGAACGGCGGCCAGCCTGCAGCCGTGGCGCACGTCTACTACGGCTCGGAGAAACGCGGCCTCCTCAACGATCCGCAATTCCAGCAGCTCCTCAAAGACCGCTGGAACCTCACCGTGGACGGCAAGAAAATGGGCAGCCTGGAGATGGCCGGCGTGGACCACTCCGGCGTGGACGGCTTGTGGCCCTCCAGCGAGCTGGCGGCCATCGTGGTCAAGAGTCGCTACCCGGATACGGCCTTCAAGATGGCGAACATCTTCAACACGCCCATCCTCTTCTACTCCTGGCCGGAAATAACCCAGGCGCTCGTGGACGCCGGGGCGGTGGAGGAGGGGCCGGACGGCGTCCACGTGGCGCGGTGCGACCGTCTCTTCGAGCTGGCCATCGAAGGCAAGCCCTGGCGCGAACTCGGTTTGCCCCGACAGCACGGCCAAGTCGCCGCGCATCCCACGGATCCCACCAAGTCCAACAGCGGCTTCCTGCTCGCCGGGCTCCTCGCCGTGGTCCTCAACGACGGCCGCGTGCCCACCATGGAGGATTTGCCTGCATTGTTGCCCCGTTTGACCACGTACTTCGAAGCCCTCGGCTACCTGGAGAACTCCACGGGCATCCTGTTCAACAAGTACCTCCAGCAAGGGCAGGGGAGCTACCCTGTCATCGCCGCGTATGAAAGCCTCATCATCGAGTTCTATCGCAACAACCCGGATTTCCAGCAGCGCATCAAGGAAGAGACGCGGGTGCTCGTGCCGGAACCCACCGTGTGGAGCGAGCACCCCTTCATCGCGCTCACGGACGTGGGTGAAACCCTGCTGGAAGCGTTGCAGGATCCGGATGTGCAGGAAATAGCGTGGGAACGCTACGGGTTCCGCGCCGCCACCCCCGGCTTCGTGGGGGACGCCGCCATCCTGCAGGAGATCGGTCTGCCCCAGCGCATCGAAGCCGTCACCTCCTTGCCGTCCCCGGAAGTGATGGAAGCGATTCTCCAGGCCTTGCGCTGAGGCCCACGCGGCGCACACGCTTGCGCCACTGCGTCGTCATCCCCCGTCACCCCGATCTTTCAAACACCCAGCACACCCCTGCACACACGAGGACACCGCCATGGCCAACCCCCCCGAGACGCCGCCCGCCGCTTCCGCCGACCTCCCGGCCACGCTGGAGACGCCGGAAAACCTCCCCGCTATTCTGGAACAGGACCTGCCGGCCGAGCAGAAACCCGAACTGGAGCGCGCCGCAGACGACATCGCCACGCGCATCCTCGCTGCGCCGGAAGACCGCGCTCTCATGCGCGAGATCACCGTCTCCAGCGAAAACTTCCAGACCGCCGCCAACGACGAATTCCGCCTCCTGCGCACCAGTCTCGGCAACCTCATGGACAAGGTGAAGGCGCACGGCGGCGAAGGCTCCACCTCCATCCCCGAGGACCTCTTGCGCTTGCGTCAGATCATGGACGAGATGAACCCCTACTCCGCGCTGGAGCAGATCAAGCGCGGCCAGAACGCCGGCTTCTTCAGCCGCCTTTTCCGCAAAGTGCCCGGCGTGGGCAAGATCCTCGCGGACATCGCCATCAAATACGAGTCCGTCCAGACGCAAGTGGACGCCATCACCATGGCGCTGGACGCCGGCAAGGACCGACTGCTGGAAAACTCCATCGAGATCGAGGAGCGCTACCGCCACCTCAAGGCCTTGCAGGCCAAGGTGAAGTCCGAAGGGTACAAGCTGGTGCGCGTCTACGAGATCCTCAAGAACGCCAGGACGAAAGCCGAAGCTGAAGGCGACGCGGCTTTGGCGCAGCGTCTGGCTCGCGCCGAAGCCAAGGTCATGCGTCGTGCGCAGAACCTCGCCGTCACGGCCAATGCGTTCTCGCAATTCTTCGTCACCATGAATCTCACGTTGGACAACCACGAAAACCTTTCAGACGCCATCACGGCCATGGTCAATCTCACCCGTCCCGTGCTGGAGAATGGCCTGGCCCTCAAGGTGGCGCAGCAGGACGAGAAGCAGATCGCCGAAGCCTTGGAGCAGACCCAGGACTACCTAGGCAAGCTGATGGTGGCCGTGGCCGAGGACGCGCGCGAAAACATGGACCGTGTGGCCGACGTGGCGAACCGCCCGCTGGCGCGCTTCGAGGATCTGCTGCGCAGCTACCAGATCCTCAAGCTCGCCATGGAGGAGGTGGGGCAGAAGGAAGCCGCCATGGTCCAGGCCGCGGAGCAGAACGTGGCGCAGCTCAACGCCATGACCACCGAGCTGGAGCGCATGGCGCAGGATCAGGAGGATGTCCGCGCCGCCGGCAAGACGCTCTGATACCCCCGCAGCCCCACTTGCCGCCGCTTGTGACGGGGGGCGGCCGTGAGGCGCAGGAGACACATCATGGACGTTCGGGGACTGGCTGAAGCCCAGGCCCGCGGCCGCTGGCGGATGGAGCGAGCGTGCAGACGGGGGGATGCGGGTGAGAGCGATCCCGAGCGCTGGACATCCGTCGGGGACTGCTTACGCTCTGGGGACGCCGGCGTTTTGCCGGCGGCCACGGGCGCTCGGCGAATCCCCCGTCCCCGCGCCATCACACACGGAGTCGCACGACATGAAATGGGTGCTCAAGCCGGAGGGCGCCAGCAACTGCGAAGTGGCGGTCATCAGTACCCCTCACGAGCGGCTGCTTGGCGGCGTCTGGAAGGAAGACGACGGCTACATGATCTTCGCGTATACGAATAACGGCCCCTACTCGCGCCAAGGCATAACCACCCGCAAGGCCGCGGTGGATCTGCTCAAGAACTGCCTTGATGTGTAAGGACGGCGCCACCACGCCGAAACGACGTCACGAAGCACGAAGCCGGCTCCCGGGAGCCGGCTTTTTCATGTCTTTGAAACTGAAACCGCCCGAAGACGAAAGACGACAGGGGGATGGCCCGAGGCCTGCGTGCGCTGCTCACGCTTCGGCGCGGCCCCACCGGCTGGAAGCGACCACGCCGCCTGCCGTGGTGACGAGGAGGCAACCACAGCGAGGAGCGGCTTCCGCCAGGGCGAGTGCTTCGCGTGTGGGCAGCACGCTCATGGCGGTGGCCAGGGAGTCCGCCTCCATTACCGTGGGGGCCTGCACGGAGACGCTGCGCACGTGCCCGGGGGAACGGCCGGAACGCGGGTCCACCAGGTGGGTGGCGCGGCCGGCAACATCGAAAGCGATCTCGTAGCCGCCGGAGGTGGCCAGCGCGGCATTGGTGAGGGAGAGCACGGCGGGATATCGGCCGCGCTTGTCCGGGTCCTGCACGGCCACGCGCCAGGGCCGGCCGTTGGCTTTGGTTCCGGCGGTGCGGATGTCGCCGCCGGCGTCGATGCAGAAGCCGTGGGCGCCGGCGCGCTCCAGGGCATGGGCGGCGGCGTCTGCGATGAAGCCTTTGGCCACACCGTCCAGCGTGAGGGCCATGCCGGCGCGGCCCAGGTGGATGGCGTCATCCTCCAGACGGATATCGGCGTGGTTCACGAGCGCCAAGGCGTTCTGCAGGTCTTTGGGATCCGGGACGCCGGCTGTGGCGCGCAGCAGCTCAACCACAGGGGTCACGGTCACGTCGAAGGCTCCTTCCACGTGGCGGCTGAGGGCGCGGCTGTGGCGCAGCACGGTCAGCAGCTCGGCGGGTGGGTTGGCGAGGGTCCCGTGACGGTTCAACGCAGCCACGGCCGTGGCGTCATCGTGGCGGTCGAAGACGGGGAGCAGCGCGGCCATGGCCTCGAAAGCGGCGGCCACGGCGTCCTGCGCGTGCGCTTTGGAGCTGGCCACGGCGGTGACGCCCACGATGGAGCCCATCATGAAACGACGTTCGCTGGCGTCGGCGAGGCCTGCGCGAAAGGCGTCGGCGTCATCAGCGCGCAGCAGCAGTGTGGGCGCGAGGACTGCGCCGCCAGCCACGAGGGCGGCGCGCAGGAAGCGACGGCGGGAGGACTCGGGCGAGGTGTGCATGAGGACGCGCTCCATTACGTTGCGGATGCAGAGGACTTGGCCGGTTCGGAAGCCTGGGCCGTGTGCTGGTCGGAGACGGCGAGGGGCGGTTGCCCGTAACCGGTGCACCGCAAAATGTTGCGTGGGCACTTGGCCACGCAGATTTCCTCGCAAGCGGGGCCGTAGGCGAGACAGGTCTTGTGGTCGATGTGGATGCGGCCGTCTTGGGTGGAGATGGCGTCGGCTGGACATTTCTTGATGCACATGCCGCAGTTGATGCAGCCTGCTTTGCAGACGTCCATCACGGCTTTGGCTTTGTCTTGCGTGGAGCAGAAGATCATGACGCGCGCGCGGAGCGGCACCAGTTCCAGGATGGCGTTGGGGCAGGTGCGGATGCAGGTTCCGCAGCTGGTGCATTTGTCAGGATCGATGTGCACGAGTCGCTCTTCGATCCACATGGCGTCGAAGGGACAAGCCTCCACGCAGTCGCCAAAGCCAAGGCAGGAGAAGCGGCACGCGTCGGGACCGTCCTGCACGTAGGCGGCGGCGCGGCAACTCTGGAAGCCGTGATAATCGAACTTGGTCGCCACGTTGCCTTCCACTTTGGTGCAGCGGCGGAACGCCACCATGGGTTCGGCGTCGCCCATGGCTTTGCCGGTCAGTTCGGCCACGTTGGTGGAGACGTCCGGCCCCCCTGCGCAGCAAAGGTTCGGGGGCACTTCCGGGTTGTGCACCACGGCGGCGGCGTAGCCCTCGCAGCCGGCGTAGCCGCAGCCGCCGCAGTTGGCGCCGGGCAAGGCTTCGTTCACCACCTCGATGCGGGGGTCTTCCTCCACGTGGAGCACCCGGGAGGAAATGGCCAGCAACGCCGCGGCCACAAACCCCAGGCCGAAAAGCGTGATGACGGAAACAGTGATCATGGGCAACCTCTCTGGTCCCTTGTTCGTGACGTCATGAGCGTGGGGAATCAGGCGATCATGCCTTTGAAGGCCATGAACGCCAGGGACATGACGCCCGCCATGACGAGGCCGATGGCGGCGCCTTGCATGGCCCGGGGGATACGGGTGATGAGCAGCTTCTCGCGGATGGAAGCCAACACGATGAGCGCAAGCATGAAGCCCAGACCGGACGCCAACGCGTAGAACAGCGCCGTGCTGAAGTCGTATTCGTTGCGTTGCACCAGGATGGCCACGCCCAACACCGCGCAGTTGGTGGTGATGAGCGGCAGGAAGATGCCCAGGGATTTGTACAACGGCGGCAGCGCCTTCTTCAAAAACATCTCCACGAACTGCACCAGCGAGGCGATCACCAGAATGAAGGCGATGGTCTGCAAATATTCCAGGCCGAACGGGATGAGTATGTACGTCTGGATGAACCACGTAAAGATGGTGGCCATGAACATCACGAAGATGACAGCGCCACCCATGCCGATGGAGACGCTCTTTTCCTTGGAGCATCCCATGTACGGACACAGTCCGAGATATTGCGCCAACACGATGTTGTTGACGAAAATCGCCGAGATGAAGAGCAGGAACGTGTCCATGACTTACCTCTTGGCCTTTTCAGCGCTCTTTTGCGCAGTGATCTCTTCCAGTTTCCGGCAGGTGCTGCATCCGCGGCAGCCCGCGTCCAGACCCGGGTTCACAGCCATGCCCTTGCGCTTGTTCTGCCACGCCGTCAGGAAGTTCATCGTCGCCAGGATGACGCCCAGACCGATGAAAGCCCCCGGCGCTTGCACCATGAAGTAGAAGGGCTTGAAGTCCGCTCCCATGACGTCGGCGCCAAACAGCGTGCCGTAGCCGAAGACTTCACGAATGGCTCCCAGAAACGTCAGCGAGAGGGTGAAGCCGATGCCCATGCCAAGGCCGTCCGCCAGCGCGAGGTGCACGGGGTTCTTGCCGGCGAAGGCTTCCGCGCGGCCCAGGATGAGACAGTTGACCACGATGAGCGGCACGAAGATGCCCAGTTGCTGGTACAGCGGGTAGGAGAAGGCTTGCATGAGCATCTCCACGGAGACCACCAGCGATGCTGCGATGGCGATGAAGCATGCGATGCGCACCTTCTTCGGGATGAGGTTGCGCACCAGCGAGATGATCACGTTGGAGAGCGTCAGCACGAATATGACGGCGGCGCCCATGCCCAGACCGTTGTTGGCTGTGGTGGTGACCGCCAGCACGGGACACAAGCCCAGCACCAGACGAAACGGCGGCAGCTCGTTCCACAAACCTTTGGTGAATTCCTTCATCATGCGAGCCATGGCGTCTCCTCGGGAGTGTCGTTCAAGGGGGCTAGAAAGTCTTGGCGATTTCGTCTTTCAGCGCTTGGTAGTGCTCGGCGGCGTTCTGCACCGCTTCCACAGCGCCCACGGAGGACATGGTCGCTCCGGCGATGGCGTCGATGTCGCCGTCTTGCGCTTTCAGCGCCACCTCCATATCGCGCCCCACGAACTGGCGGGTGAATCCCGGTTCCTCGATGCGTGAACCCAGCCCCGGCGTCTCCTTGTGTGTCGTGATGCTGATGCCTTCCAGGGTGTCGTTGTTCACGTTGAAGCCCACCATCACGTTCACTGCCCCGCCGTACCCTTTGCCGTTGGCTTCCACGGCCACGGCGGCAAGCTGACCGCCACGCTTGATGGGAAAGACGATGACTTCCCCGGCGTCCTCCCCGACGGAGAGGGTGGCGCGTTCGGCGATGGGGTTGTTCTCCGCATCCGCGAAGAGCGTCTCCAGAGCTGGGCCTTGCACGAAGGTGAGCACTTGCTCCTCGATGATGGGATCGGTCCACGCTTTCAATCCGGAAAGGGCCAGACCTGCCACGCCGGTGATTACGGAAAGAACCACGACCATGCGCACGAGCTCCATCATGACTGTCTACCTCCCGCCAAAGGGTCGGGGTTGGATGAGGTCCATGAGCGGGGTGAAGAGGCTCGCCAGGAGCACTGCGAAGGGGACGCCGTCCGGATAGATTCCGTACGCTCTGATGATGATGACCAGCGCGCCGCCCAGCAGACCGTAGAGAACCATGGGAATGCGGCCCATGGGCGAAGCCGAGGGGTAGGGCATGAGGAAGAACGCCGCGAAGAGCGTGCTCCCCGTGAGGATGTGGAAGAGCGCAGACGGGTGGGACTGCGGGTCGATGAGCGCGTAGAGCTGACCCGTCAGGAAGACCCCGGCGAGGAACGCCACAGGGATCCACAACCGAACATGCCCACGCGCCAGCAGGAACAAGCCACCCAGCAGGATGGCTCCAGCTTGCGCTGCGCCCAGGGCGCCCAGGTGTTCGCCCAGAAACAGGGAGCCGTAGCTCACGTCCTGCACGGCCTCCAGTCCGAAGTATTTCAGCTCGCTCAGGGGATGCGTCTTGTCCCAGTGCAGCAGCATGCCGTTGATGTCCATGTAGTCCGGCCAGGAGACTTTCAGCACAGCCCAGCCCACCACCGGCGCGCACACGGGGCTGCAACCGTAGCCCCCGAAGCACATGCGGCCCAGCAACACGCCGGAGGCCGCGCCGAAGGCCACCATCCACGCCGGCGCCGTGGCTGGCAGCAGAAACGCGAACATCACGCCGGCAGTGAGCGCGCTGTAATCGTCCGCCGTGGAAGGCAGGCCCATGAGCTTCTGGGAGAGCGCTTCCGCAGCCACGGCGGCCAAGCCCGCCCACGCGATGACTTCGGCGGCGTCCAGACCATAGAAATAGACGGCCAGCAGCGCTGCCGGCAGCAACGCGAAGAGGTGGTCGCGCATGACCTTGGGGATGGTGCGGCCGCAGTGCAGGTACGGTGCGGCGGTGACTTTGAGGACAGGCGAAGTGGCTGTCGTCATGGCGTATTCCGTCCTTGTTCGTTCGTAAGAAGGGCGTGCGCGCAGGGCCTTGTTCAGTCTTGCAGGCGGCACGTGGCCACGAATTCGTCCGCGGCTTTCAGCTCGCTCTTGGCCAGACGCAGGTACTGCAGCATGGGGCGGTTGGCCGGACACACGTACGCGCACATGCCGCATTCCAGACACGCATTGATGTGGCGCCGCCGCGTTTCCTCGAACTGCTTGAACTCCACGTAACGCGAAAGCAGACCCGGCTGGATGCGCGCAGGGCAAGCCAGCACGCACTCCCCACAGCTGACGCAGGGGTTGTCCACAGGGGGCGGATAGCTCCCCGCGGGGATGACGGTGAGACCCGTGCAGTTCTCCGGGACGCCGCGGCTCAAATCGTGGATGGCTTCGCCGCGCATGGGGCCATCCAGAATCACCAGATCGCCGGCGGCGTACGAGACGCCGGCGGCTTCCAGCAGCTCCTCCACGGGGATGCCTGTGGGGACGCGCCACACTTCGCCGTTCACGGTCAACAGAGCCTCCAGCAGGGGCAGACCCGTCTCGCCCACACGGCCCACCCGCCACAAATCCGAGACGGAGACCACGTCCACGTCGGCTGGGAACTCCGCGTTCATCACCTGTTTCACCACCAGAGGATCCAGCACGCCGGGGTAGTGGGACTTGGACTCCACCACCGTGCAGCCGTGCAGGCCGTAGCCTTTGCCTTCCGGGACCACGAGGTAGACCATTCCGGGGCCGATGGCGCGTTGGAGCAGATCCAGCCCCACCTCCAGAGTGTGCTTGAACTGGTGCAGGACCTCTTCGGAGATGGTGACGCCGGGCTCCGGGTTCAGCCCGTTGATGACGAGGGTGTGCGAGGGGTCGAAGCGGTCCGTGTCGATGCCGAATTCCAGCAACGTCCGCGCCAGTTCGTCGTCGCGCAATATCTTGAGGTCGGAGAGCTCCACGGTGTCGCAATCCGGGATGGTGGGCGTCGTCTCCTGTTCCTCTTCGCCGGGAGGCGGCGGCGGCGCGCTGCGGATGAGGATGTAATCCTTGTGCACTTCGAAGACTTCGCCACAGATGGTGGCGTGAGCGTAGCCTTCGCCATAGGGCTTGCTCGTCCGGCTCTCCGCAATGACGTCTCCTTTCTTCACTTCCGCTTTCTTCTTGACGACAGGCTTGAGCCGGGAGGAGTAGGGGATGCGCACCATCTTGGGCTGGGGCGGCTCCTTCAGTACGCCGGAGACGGGCGCGGCGGTGTTCAGTCTGTGCATGGTCGTCCCTTTACCTGGTGTGGCAGCGGTTGCACGAATCTTCGCCGTAGGGGCCTGCGCCGAGCTCTTCATGACAGCCCATGCAGCTCTGGTGGAAGGCCTCCATGCGCGCGGGAATGAGGGGCTCTTCAGCGTCGTAGTGGCATTGGGAACAGGCAGGCGCCGGCGCCTGGAACTCCTGCACGGGGGTTATCTCGTGGCAGTAGCTGCAGCCTTCCAGGCCGGCGTCGAACTGGTCGGAATGACATGTGATGCAGCTCTGATGACCGGCGTCGCGCAGGGAGGGCATGGCGTCATCGCCTTCCTCCATGTGGCAGTCGCCGCAGGCCATGGGCTCGGGTTCGATGTCGGGCCCGTGATGACAGTCCGTGCAGTCGCTGGAGTAGAGGTCGATGTGGTCCTGATGGCTCCAGTCGAGACCGTCCATCACGGCGTGATGGCACTTGGCGCAGGCGTCTTGCGGGATGTCCTGCTGGTGGGCGACGAGCCAGGCGTCATCGAAATCTGCGGGATGGCACGCGCCGCAAGGCGTGGGGTCCGGGCTGGGCGTCTCGCTTTCGTGGTGGCAGGTCTCGCAGGAGACGCCATAGTCTTCGGTGTGGCGGGTGTGCGCGAGGACCACGTCGCCGCCTTTGTTGTCCAGCCGCAGACGGACCGGCGTTTCCTGGGATGGCGCTGGCGTGAGCTGACCCACCATGGCCAGCACGGCCAGCGCGCCGCACACGATCAGAATAGGAGCATACCGCTTGTTCAAGGCGTCCATCCCCTTTTTGGAGCACGTTGAAATCGTACGTCGCCGTCGCCTCTCTCCATGGTTATGGAACGTAAAACCTACCGCATGCTATAGTCCAAAAATACGGAAATGGAAAGAAATCTCATAAAAAGTGATCCATTTCACAAAATTGGTTTCATTGTCTTTTGGTAGGATTCCATCTGTCGCTTAATACTTCGAAAATCCCCTGCATCTGCATGTGAATAAAATGTACAAGCGTCGCTGCCCTTCGTGGAATCAGCTGTTTTCCTTGTCCCGGAGGCGATTCTTTCGCAAAAAAAAGGGCACGAAGACACATGCGGCGTGCGCCACGCCGGGGAGACGCCGTCGCCCCGAAGAACCGCGACGCGTCTGCAGCAGACGCGCCAGTCGTTCCGCGCCACGAAGGCCACGCGAAAACTCGAGGGATGATTCGGGATTCAGCGGGCGAGCCACGTTCGCAACAAAGGCGGCTGTTCGAAGGGGCTGGGCGACGTCAGCAAGGGGCAAGCCCCCGTCAGCTCCACGCCGTTCTGGAAGGTGGAAGCCGGCCGATCCTTGGAGACGACCACCGCCACTGTCTGGGGATGCGCAGCCGTGAACCGGAGCGCGGAGTTGAACCGCGCCCCCCGCGCTCGGTTTTCCCCCGGCGCCGCCATGCCGTCCAGCAGACACCCGAAGCCGTAGAGTTTCAGGTCTGCGCCGATGTGCACGGCGCCGTCCACGCGGGAAAGCGCCATGGCCAGGGCGAGTGCGTGGTCCTGCACCAGGTCCAGGGGGGTCTCCAACTGCTGCCCCGGGATCGTCAACGGGGAAAGCCCCAGATCCACGACCAGCGTGCAGCCGTGCCGATTTTCCTGCGCCGAGTGCGTCAGCGCGTGCGCCATGTGCAACAACATGAACGCCGTATCTGCATGGAGTCGGGATTCCAGAAGAATTTCTTCCAGATGCACCAGCTTGGCCCGCCGCGTGGAGGAGGAGAAGCGGCCGTCCGAGAAGCTGCAGAACTCCTCGCCGCCCAGGCTGACGAAGCCGTGACTGCCATGGAAATCCGCGGTGACAGCGGCGCTTGGCGCAGGCGGCGCGGCGATGCCCACCACCTTCTCGCCATCCGAAGCGAGAGCGCCGTGGCCGTCTTCCACCACTTGCATCAGCTTGCGCACGTGCTTGGCGTTGGAGAGCAGCGGGCGCTGGTCGCGGGGGAATCGCGCCAGAAAGCGCACCGGGGCCAGCAGGGCTGGTTCCGCAAAGATGAGCCGGCCACGAGGCGGCGCGCCTTCCTCCAGCGTCTTGGAAACATTGAGGATGGCGTCCAGCGTGGGGTAGATGCGCAGGGCGGTGTCCCACCCCTGGAGGCGGTTGCGTTCGTCCAGCAAGGCGTCACGCACGGCGTGGGTGGCGTATTCCCGCAGCACATAGCCGGAGGTATCCGGCCGCATGGGGTGCGGCGCGGCCAGATCCTGGGCCAGCAGCAAGGCGGCGTGCTCCAGCCACCGCGTGACCGGCGCGGCGGAGCACATCTCGGGGTGACGTTCCGTGAACCACATCTGATACGCGCAGGCCGCAGCGCCGCCGGCGAAGGTCACCAGACCGGCCGGCTGGAAATCTTCGTGCGCAATGGGCGCGATGAGACCCCAGGCGTCGTCCGTCGGCGTGGGCCGCCATGCGTCGGAGTCCACGAAGTACTGCTGCAGCCGGGGTTCGTGACCGTCGAGGAGGCGCTGCGGATCGTGGATGCGCAGCTCGTCGTCGGGCCCCACGGCGTAGACCACGGCGGCGCGGCTGGGCCCGGAGAACTGGCTCAGACCCTCAGCGAGTCCATCGACGATGGTGTGAAGAATGTGCTGCTCGGCGGGGCGAGCGGCGCTGCGGCCCATGACGCCTCCCTTGCGTGCAGGGTACCGCGAGGAGGCGGTTGCGTCCAGCGGCGGGGGAAGGCGGTCATCTCCGGATTCCTCACCGTTGTCCGCGCACGCCGCAGCGGCTAGGAGGACAGGAGAGCACCAGAAAGGAGGCGCGCATGGCCGCCACGTACATTGGCGCGTCCGGTTGGAACTACGCGCACTGGAGAGGTCCATTCTACGAGTCGTCCGTCACCGGTGAGCAGATGCTCGCCAGGTATGCGGAACACCTCGCCAGCGTGGAAGTGAACTCCACATTCTACGGCTTGCCCGATGCAGACTCCGTCTCCACATGGGTGCGACAGACGCCGGAGCATTTCACCTTCGCCGTGAAGGCGAGTCGATACATCACCCATATGAAGAAGCTGAAGGACCCGGAAGAGCCTGTTACGAAATTTTTGGAGGCAATTCGTCCTTTCGGTGCAAAGCTGGGGCCTGTGCTGCTGCAATTGCCACCCAGCTGGAAGCCGAATCCTAGACGATTGGACGACGCCTTGGCGTGTTTTCCGAAATCCTTGCGCCTCGCCGTGGAATTTCGTGATACGCGATGGATTCACATTACGCACCATGATGACAAGGATGCGTCAAGTAAGAGACATGCTGCAGAAGACGCAGAGGCCACGCAGGCAGTGGAAGATGTCTTGCGCCGTCACAACGCGGCCTTCTGCGTCTACGAGCTGGCGGGATACAGAACGCCGTGGCGAGTCACCGCGGATTTCGGCTATGTCCGCATGCATGGTCCCACACACGAACCCTACAAAGGCCGTTACACCAGGGAACAATTGCGCGTCATGGCGAAGCATCTCCAGGAGTGGCGCGCGAAGGGCATGGATTGCTTCTGTTACTTCGACAATGACGACTCCGCCTTCGCCCCCCTGAACGCTGTCGAGCTGCAGGAACTCGTGCGGTGAACCACAGAATGCAGCCATGAACCAAGGCGCTGGACAGAGTGTTCTCTCTCGGCCAAAGAAAAAGGGGAAGCCCTGGCAGTAAAAGAGCTTCCCCGAGAGGATGCGGATGACGCAATACGACGCGTCTGGCGCTGATCAGTCGTTGTGCACTTGCAGATACCAGCCGCTGGACTGTTCCAGCAGTTTGTTCATGCGTTCCACCATGGCGTGTGGATCGGTGAGATAGCCGTCCATCAGCAAGCAGGATTCGAAAAGCTGCTCCACGCTCTGCGTCAAGTAGGCGTCCGAAGGATTCTTCTTGTAGACGCCGAGAAGGTTGCGGAGCAGCGGGTGATCCGGATTGAGCTCCATGGCTTTCTGCGGCGGCTCGGCGTCCTTGTTGATGATCTGCATGATCTTCTGCATGTGCGAGCTCATGCCGTCGTCAGGACTGACGAGCAGCGCCGGGCTGGTGGTCAGGCGCTTGGAAAGCCGCACCTCGGTGACGCGTTCGCCGAGGATCTCCTTCACGCGCGCCACCAAGGCGTCCATGGTGGAGCGGTCCGTGTCGGAGAGCTCGGGGGCTTCCTCCACCTCTGTGGCGTTCTCGAAGCGATCCAGGTCCTCCGGCTTGACTTTCTCCGCGGCCACAAGGGGCTTGTCCTTGTAGGAGCCGAGCGTCTCCAGCACGAATTCATCAATGGGTTCATAGAGGTAGAGCGCTTCGATCCCCTTGCGGTCGAACATCTCCATGAGGGGGCTCATGGCTATGGACTCGCGGCTGGTCCCGGCGATGAAATAGATGGCTTCCTGGCCTTCCTTGCTGCGCTCGATGTACTCGTCCAGGGAGATGAGCGCGTCCTTGTCCGGCAGGCCGGATGCGTTGAACCGCAACAGAGGCGCGAACTTTTCCTGATTGGCGTAGTCGGCGTAGCCGTGCTTGAAGACGCTGCCGTGCGCGCGCCAGAAGGTCGAGTACTTCTCGGGGTCGTCCTTGGCGAGCTTGCCCAAGTGGGTGAGGGTCTGCTTCGTCAAGGTGGACTGGATTTTGCGGATGAGCGCGTTCTCCTGCAAGGTCTCGCGGGAGATGTTCAGAGGGAGGTCCTCCGTATCCACAAGGCCCGTGAGAAAGCCCAGGTATTCCGGCAAAAAATCCTTGAATTCCTTGGCGATGAGCACGCGGCGGTTGTAGAGGTCCAGGCCGTAGCGCCCTTGGGAGAGGCCGTAGAGATCGCGGCCTTGCTCGGGGATGAACGCGAGGCTGGTGAACTGCACCGGCGCGTCCACGGAGACGTGCAGGGTGGAGAGGGGGGGCTTCGTGTCGTAGCTGATGTGCTTGTAGAAGTCCGCGTACTGCTCTTCGGTGATCTGGAATTTGGGTTCGCGCCAGAGGGCCGGCGTGGTGTTCACCTTCTCCCCGTCGAGGAGGATGTCGAAGCGGATGAAGCCGGAGTGGCGCTTGAGCGCGTCCTCCACGCGGTGCTTGTCCAGGTACTCCACCGCGTCGTCCTTCAGGAAGATCTCCACGCGGGTTCCGCGCTGCACGGTGGCGGCGTCGGCGTCGTCCAGGGGTTCGATGGTGAACGCGCCGAGGCCGTCGGAAGTCCAGCGGTAGGCGTGCTGGCCGGGCTGGAAGGAGCGCGAGACGACCTGGACCGTCTCGGCCACCATGAAGACGGAGTAGAAGCCCACGCCGAAACGGCCGATGATGGAGGCGGCGTCCGGCGCGTTTTCGTCTGCAGAGGTGTCGGCGTCGGTTTTCCGGGACTCCTCGGCTGTCTTGGCGAGGTTGTCCAGAAACTCCTCGGAGCCGGACTTGGCGATGGTGCCGAGGTTGGCTGCGAGCTCGTCGTGGGTCATGCCGACGCCGGTGTCCGTGATGACGAGCTTCTTGGCGTCCTTGTCGATCTCGATGCGGATCTCCAGGGGAAGCTCGGCGTCCACGGGCTCCACGTTGCGATTGAGCTCGTAGCGCAGCTTGTCCAGTGCGTCCGAGGCGTTGGAGACGAGTTCGCGCAGGAATATCTCGCGGTTGGAATACAGCGAGTGGGTGATGATGTTCAGCAGCTTGCGGACTTCCGCTTTGAATTCGAACTGTTCAGCGCCGGTCTGGGTCATGGCGAGAGTGCTCCACAGAAATGCTAGGGGTTGTATGGACGAGGGACGCCGCAGACTGCGGCGGTCGGTTTCAGCCTCACGTGAAGCCGCCGCGGGGCGCACAACCGCCGCCGCCGGACTTCACGCTGGCGCCGGCCGGCGCCGGTTTGGAGAGGAGCCGCGTGACGGCTTTGCTGCGACATCTGGGACAACACGGCTCGCTGCTGCGCAACGGCGTGACGAGCTCTTCGAAGACGGTTTCGCATTCTCGACAGCGGTAGTCGTACAATGGCATGGGAGGCTCCTTGCGGTGTGCTGCGTGATCCCCACGGGTCGGGAGGCGTCGCTGATCTTCCGCGTCGCGGACATACCCAACGCTGCGGCGCTGGGTGCGCGCACAGGGTCTCCCCTGCGACGGCACGCGCCAAAGAGCGCTGGGAAACCGGATGGCTGTGCGCCGCTATAGGCGACCGCGTCGGGGTCGAGTGACAACGCGACATCATAATACAGCGAATGGGGTTGTCAAGGGCGTTGCCAAGCACGACGCCGTCTGTGGCGGCAGCCGCAGACGGCGTCAAAGCGTCAAGGGGTCAAGGGGGTGGCGCCGTGGCGGGCGCTACATCTCCAGCAGCGGCGGGGGGCCTCCGATGGAGTCGTCGTCTTGTTGGGACCGCTTTTTCTGTTGGGCCGCCGCGGGTTTGGCCTGTTTGGGCGCCTGTTGGGGCGGCTTCATGGCAGGTTGTCTGGGCGCAGCGGATTTTTTCTGCGGCGCCGGGGGTTTCTGCTGCGAAGCCGTGGGGCGCGGCGGGGGCGCGTCGTCGAGGTCTTCCAGAGAGAGGCCCGCCGGTCCGGGGATGCCTTCATCGTGGTCGAAGCCTTCCTTGGTCCAGGGCGGGGCGGAGGGTTCCCTGGAGGGAGTCTGAGGCGACGCTTGTGGCGGGGCCTGGGGCGGCTGCGGCGCTTTGGGCGGTTGTGGCGCAGTCGGTGGAGCCGCCGCGAGGAGGGGTTCGCCCTGCCCGAAGAGGTTGTCGTCTTCGCTCCAGGAAGGCTTGCCGGATCCCCCGCCTCCGCCGCCGCCGCCGTCCACGGGCCGGGAGGAGTCGAAGGCGAGGATGAGATACGGGATGCCCAGCAACAGGCCGCCCAGCACGCCGAGGAAGCCCCAGAGGATGAAGCTTTTGCCCAGACGTTCGGCGACCTTGCCGATGATGATGAAGAGCGAGATGATGCTGAGGAGGTTGAGGATCTGCGCGATGGAGGAAAGTCCCAAGGCGAGCTCGAAGCTTACGAAGAACATCGGGATCATGAGCAAGGTGAGCGCCATGGCTCCGATGAAGGGAAAGACGACGTACATGGGCGTGCCTGCGCAGCGGTTGAGCAAGACCATGTTGTAGATGGGAATGAGCCATTCCCAGTACTTGCCCACCCCGAATTTCTTGCCGATGCGGTAGAAGACGAAGGTGATGAGCGCATAGAACGCGAGGCCGATAACCAAGACGGGAATGATGGCGCCGCCGATCATCGCCATGATCATGGCGGGACCCATCTCGCCCATCTCGCCCATCTGCTGTTGCATCTGTTGGCCCATCTGTTGCTGCATCTGCTGCTGCAAGGCCATCATCTCTTCCGGCGACATGTTCTCAGAGATATTGAAGGTCTGGTCGCCCACGGTGACCTGTCCGGCATCCGGCGAGAACTGGACCATGTCCTCCAGCGCTTGCTGGAGTTGGCCCGCCTCCTGCCCGGCTTGTTGCTGCGGCGCTTGCATGGGTTCGGAAGACTCGGCCATCTCTTCTGCAGAAAGGTCGCGGTTGGGTTGCGCCAGGGGCGCCGCAAAGACCGGACCTTCATCCTGTTGCTCCGCAGTGTCGGCGGGGGGCTGTTCGGGATTGGGATTTTCGAGATTCCCGAACGAGGGCGCGGCTTCCTTGCCATCCGGGCGGCGGTCGTCTATGCGCAACGCGTCGCCTTCGCGCCACATGTGCAGTTCCTGCGCGGTTTGTCCTGTCGCGGGAGCAGGGGTGAGCAACATGGCCATCGTCAGGACGAAGGCGACTCTACCGAGAACATGCAGGGGGCGGCGTGTATGCATCATGGACTCGTGCTTGCGTATGGGGGTTGGCTGGCGCTCCGCCAATTTCCCCTTCTTGAACGGAGCCTGGCCACAACATTGCGAGCGACATGCAGGCGCACACTCGCGGCGATGACAATGCGCGACAGAGACGTGATGACTCCCCGCGCGGCTTGATCTCTCCATACTTTTCTATGTAATGAATACGCCTCTTTGCCAACAAACGCAAGACAGTCGGCGCAAGATTGCACAAACATTCAGCCACTCGCGGCGCCAGACGCGGCGCTGCGCGTCAGGAAGGAGTCCACACATGACGGCGACGCACTCCCCGCCACGGCGGTCTTTCGCCAGCGACAACTACGCCGGCGTTCACCCTCGCGTCATGGAAGCACTACAGCACGCGAACCAGGGCCACGCCATGGCCTACGGCGGCGACCCCCTCACCCGGCGCGCCTGCGACGAACTGCGCGCGCACTTCGGGTCCCGGTCCTCGGCGTATTTCGTGTTTCTGGGCACCGCCGCCAATGTCTTGGGGCTGCAGACTTGCGTGCGGCCGCACCAGAGCGTGCTGTGTGCGCAGTCGGCGCATATCAATGTGGACGAGTGCGGCGCCCCGGAGCGGCATCTCGGCGCCAAGCTCATCCCGGTCGCGCACGATCACGGCAAGATCGCGCCGGAATCGCTTGCGCCGTTGCTAGCCAGCCGCGGGTTCGAACACCACAGCCAGCCCGCCGCCGTCAGCGTGACGCAACCCACCGAGCTGGGCGTCTGTTATACGGTGGAAGAACTCCACGCCCTTGGCGAGTTCTGTGCGCGCGAAGGACTGGCCTTCCACATGGACGGCGCGCGCCTCGCCAACGCAGCCGCAGCCCTCGACGTCCCGCTCGCCGCCATGACCCGTGACGTCGGCGTGGATGTCCTCTCCCTGGGCGGCGGCAAGAATGGCATGATGTACGGCGAAGCCGTGGTCTTTCTGAAGGAGGGGCTGGACGCGGAGTTTTCCTACATCCGCAAACAGGGCATGCAGCTCGGCTCCAAGATGCGGTTTCTCGCCGCGCAATTTTCCGCCATGTTCGGCGGGGAGTTGTGGTTGGAAAACGCGCGCCGGGCCAACGCCATGGCCCAACGCCTCGCCGAGGCCGTCACGGCGCATCCCGGGGTCGCTCTCACTCAGCCCGTGGAGACCAACGTCGTGTTCGCCAGCCTTCCCGCCGCCGCCGTGGCGCCGCTCCAGGCGCAGTTCCCTTTCTATCTCTGGAACCGCGACGGCCGCGACGGCGACCCCGTTGCCCGCTGGATGACCGCCTTCGACACCACTCCAGATGACGTGGACGCCTTCGCCCACGCTCTGCGCGCGCTCGTGTCGGCGTAGGAGCCGGCGGCTTGCCGGTCGACCGTCCGGTCTGTAAGCGCGTCCGGAAGGCGAACGCGACGCCGCGTCCTCAGGGGCCGAGAGACGACCCGCGCGCCGCGGCCTCTTCCATGATGACAGGGCAGGGGGGAGACACGCGCGATGACGACTCGGCCCCGGCGTGGCCGCAACGGTCGGCGGTCTGCCGTGACGGGGGGGAGACCTGCACGCAAGGCCCCGGCTTCATGGTTCGCATTGGGGGGGCGCGGGCTGCGGGTCGGTGATCGAACATCGGCGCAACCCGCAGGCGGGGGACCTGAACGGCCTGCTAGGGTGTGTTCCTAAATCTTTTTCGGGGGAAAACCTTTCTGTAGAAAGGTTCTTCCCCCTCGCAGGTCTTTTCCCGAACTAATTTGGAAACAGCCCCTAGTCCGTGGCGTCGTCGACGTTGTGGACGCCAGTCATCTGGCCGAGGGCGGTGTTCTTGAAGATGAGCCTGGTGGCGAGGGCGTCGGCTTTTTCGGCGACGTCCATGGTGAGTTCTAGGAGATCCAGCAGCTCGTGGCGGCGCTCCTCTTCGCCGTGTTCGAAGTCATAGGCAAGGTCGCCGGAATCGATGTAAGCTTCCAGTCTGGCGAGGCATTCTTTGTGCGTCATGGGGAACTCCTGCGCGGGCTGGTGGAAGGCGCGCGCGTGGTGTGGATCGGTGATGGCTCAGAGGGTGAATTCTTCCGTGACCACGTGGCGGCGGGGCACGCCGGCCGCCTGCAAGGCCTCCAACATGGCCTCCATCATGGCCGGGGGGCCGCAGAGCATGACGAGGGGGTCGCCGGCCTTGCCGCCGGGGCGGGTGAGCGGTTCGACCTGCTCCTTGAGGAGCGCGGCGTCGATGCGGCCGAGGCGGATCTGGCCCGGCGCGGTGGGCTGGGGATGTTCCTCGCGGGAAAGCACGTGGATGATGGTGAGTCGGGGCAGTTTGCGGAGGAAGTCCTCCAGCTCGTCCTTGTGCGGAATGTCCGCCGCGGTGCGGTTGGCCCACAGCAGCAGGATCTCGCGCTCCCGGGAGGGCTCGGCGGCCAGGCTCCGCAGCATGGAGAGAAACGGCGTGACGCCCACTCCGCCGGCGATGAACGCCAGTGGTCGGTCCCCTTCCGGGTCGTGCGCCAGGTGGCTGAAGAGACCGTACGGCGCATCCACGGCGCAGCGATCGCCGGCGCGCAGGCGGCCCAGCCGCGCCGTGAAATCCCCGCTGCAGCGGATGGTGAACCGCAGCATGTTTTCCTCATACGGTGTGGAGGCGATGGTGAAGGGGTGTTCCTCCGCCCGTGCGGCGCGGGCGAAGAACCGCAGGAAGGCGAACTGTCCCGGCGCATGCGCCAGGGACCAGCCAGGCGGCGGCGCCAGGCGCACCTCGTGCATGTCCTTGCCGATGGGAATGATCCCGGCCACGGCGTAAGCGTGTTTGCGCAGGAGCGCCGGGTGGATGAGCTCCCGCCAGACAAGCACGCCCAGGAACGCCGCCGCGAGCGCCGCCGTGCCCCACAGCGCAGCGGGGTCCTCATAGTTTCGGGTGACGAAAAGCCGATGGAGGACGAAGAGCGCGATGGCCGAGAGCGCGCCAAGCCGATGCCCCAGCCACCACAACGAATACTCCATCCCCAGAAAAAGTCGGTACAAGGAAATGGTGGTGAGCATCCACAGCGTGACGAGCAGCGCCGCCCCCGCCAGCAAAGGCCAGTCGACGCCGAGGGTGAGGCCGTCGGCGACGAGCGGACGGTGGAAGTACAGCACGAGGGGATGCAACGTGCCGAGCACGACCGCGGCAATGGCCGTCTGCCGATGCCGCAGTATCAGCTCGTTGTGTGCGAAGATGCGGTCCAGCACGCGGAAACGCGCCGCCAGCACCGCTTGCAGCACGAGGTAGAGGCCGGCCGCCAGACCCAAGGCCTTGCCGATGGCCGTGGTCCATTCGGCCGGGCCGCCGTATTGGCTCAGGATGTCCCACCGCTCGTAGACGCTTAAGCCCGCGAGGATGAGGGGCCCCGCAAAGAACGCCAGGCCGAACGCCACGGCGAGGATGCGCCGCGCCGCGGGAGGGATGGGCCGCCGCAGACTCATGACGCGCACCCCCGGCGGGATTGGGGCGCGCCTTCCGGACGCGCCAGACGCAGCAGGACCATGCCCAGCGGCAGCTTCGCCCAGAGAATGATGATATCCGGGAACGTGGACTGCAGAAAGACGAGATGGAAGCTCAGCGGCCCCTGCTCCACATGAAGGGAATAGTACGCCATGCCCACCGTGCCGGCGATGACCGTGAGCACGTTCAGCAGCTGTCCCATGGCCGCCAGCTTCTCCCGCAGGAAGAGCAGGGGGATGACCACCACATTCACCAGGCCCACCGCCGGCGCCCACCAGTTGAAGAGACCTTCCTCCACGGGATGGATGCGCAGGTGCAGCAGCAATCCTCCCAGACTCATGAAGATGAAGGCCGCGAGGAGCAGGTGTTTGGAGTGGAATTGCGCCATCGTGGGGGTGAGCGGGTTGCGGTCGTTGTTGTTGGAGCGTGTGACGAACCGGGTGCGGCAGTGGCGCGACTGCTGGCGTCAAAAGACGACGCGGAGGGGCTGGCGGGTCTCCTGCGACGCCTGTGCTCCCTTCCACTGCTTTCGAACCTTCCAGCCGAGCCGGGCAGCCGAGGGGCGGCTGGAGCGGACAGCGCCGGCGAGGGGTCCGCAAAAGTCATCATGGATATGGCGATAGCCATACACCACCCCAGCGAAAAAGGAAAGCCGCCACGCCGCTCGCGGTGGGCGTTTCTGGCTGCGCCGCATGTGCTTTTCCTTGTGTTTTCTTCGGGAAGTCCTTACCAAAGGGGTGCTTACGCCTTGCAAACCCTCCAACTCCCGAGAGCGCTCCCCACCGTGTTCGCACGCTACGCCCCCTACGAGGCGCCGTCTTGGCGTCGTGACTGGAGAACCCTGCTGCTGATCGCATTGGTGACGCTCTGTGCGGGCATGGCCATGCGTTTGCAGGAGCTGCCTGCGTGGATGGCCCCCGAATACATCGTTGATGGCGAATTCATCATGGGCACCCACGACGCGTACCATTGGCTCGCCGGCGCCGAAGGGGTGGGCTCCGCCGCGGACCAGCCTCCGGCCACGCTGGCGCGATGGGTCGCCGGGATCACGGGGACCTCTGTCGCGAACGTGGCCTTTTTCCTGCCGGTGGTGTTCGGCGGGTTGGCGGCGGTGGCGGTGGTCCTGTGGGCATGGGCCCTGGGCGGCTTGCCTGCGGGGTTGTTGGCCGGCGTGCTGGCCACGCTGGCGCCGGGGTACTACATGCGCTCCCGGCTGGGGTATTACGATACGGATATCGTCACCCTGCTGTTCCCGCTGCTCGTCTCGTGGGGACTCGCGTTCTGGATGAGTCCCTTGCTCCGGTCGCAGTGGTTCGACGTCGCTCAAGGGGGGGACGACGCCGAGACCGCCACCTCTGTCGAGCGCCCCGACGCCGCGCCAGCGGTTTTCGGCTACGCCACGCAGCAGGCGGCGTTGCGGTTGGCGGCGCCGGTGGTCGTCGGGTTGTTCGGAGCGTGGGCGGCGGAGTGGCACGGCCACATGCGCACTTTCGTGCAGGGCTCGGCGTTCCTCATGTTGATCCTGGCGCTGGCGGCGGGGCGTCCCGGCCAGCGGGGCGAACTGCTGTGGGGCGTTGTCCTCTTCAGCCTTGCCGCGTTCTGGGGGTGGATCGGCGCGCTGGTGGGCGCAGGGTTGGCGGCGGGGCTCGTGGGCTCCTTGCGCATGCAGGCGACGCATCGACGACTGCTCTGGCGATGGACTGCGCCCCTGCTCGCGGCGGCGTTGACTCTGGGCGTCTCCCAGTTGGGCGAGCACTCCTTGGTGGGCGGCGCTTCCTCACTGGTGGGGGATTATCTGAAGCCCGCCGCCCAGCAAACCAGTTTGAGCGAATCCGGATTGGACTACCCCGGCATCGGGCAGTCCATCATCGAGGCGCAGGACCTCTCCACACGAGAAGCCTTCCAGCGGCTGCATCCCTGGACGTGGCTGGGCATGGTGGGCGCCGGCGGCTTCGTCATTCTGCTGTTGGCGCGACCGCAGGCGCTCTTTCTCGCGCCGTTTCTGCTGCTGGCGTTGAGCTCCGTCCAGCTGGGCACGCGCATGGCCATGTTCGGGGCTCCGGCCATGGGGCTGGGTTTGGCCATGGTCCTGTACTGGGCGCTCCGTCCCGTGTTCGGGGAGAAACCCTGGGCGTCTGTCGTGATGACGCTGGTCATGGCGGTCGTCACCATCGGGCTCGCCATGCCTGCGGCGCACTTCTCCACACGGTTGTCGCCGACGCCGGTGCTCAATCGCCACCATGTGGAGGCGCTCCTCCAGCTGGGCGAGCGCCACCAGGGCTCCTTCGACGACGGCGTGGTGTGGACCTGGTGGGACTGGGGCTACGCCACGCACTACTACGCCCACGTGAAATCCTTCGCTGACGGCGGTCGTCATTACGGCGAGCATGTCTTCACCCTGGGTCTGGCGTTGACCACTCCGAACCCCCTGCAGTCCGCGCAGCTCATGCAGTTCTCCAGCCTCCACGAGGACGAACCCTGGACCCAGTGGAACCGGTGGGGCCTGGAGAAAACGTCGTCCTTCATCCGCGAACTGGGGGAAACGCCCTTGGGCTACAGTCCGGAAAAGCCCATTTATGTCGTGGTCACCTTCGAGAACATCCGCCTCTCGCCATGGATCACTTACTACGGCACATGGAGCTTCACCAAACGCGAAGGCGTCCACGCCCGCATCGCCAACATACGCGACTCCTTCAATCTGGACTGGCGCGAAGGGATCATGCATTTCACCGGTGAGGACCGGTCGTTGGATGTCCGGGCCGTCCACGCCATGGGCGAGGCAAGCCGCCGGGACGTGGGCTATCCGCGCAACACCGGCCCCAACCTGCTCTTGAACGCCGCTTCCAGGCAGTATTACGCTCTGGACGAGCTCGCTTATCAGGGCATGCTCACCCAGCTGCTGTTGGCCAAGGAGGACTCGCCGCTGCTGCGCCATTTCACCATGGTCTATGACGATTTCCCCTGGGTCCGCGTCTATGAAGTGGTCAGCCCGCAGCCTGCGTTGGATTTTCCGGGACAGACGCGCCAGTCGCCCGAAGACGCGCAACCCGCCGCCCCCACCCCTGCGCCCGATGCGAAACTCAACGATGGTGATACGGCGAACCAGCCATGATGGTCGCTGCGCGGTAGAGCTGTTCCAGCAAGACCACACGGGCCAGCTCGTGGGGCAACGTCATGGGGCCCAGGCTCACCAGCTGCGCTGGCGGGGCTTTCACCGCCCCCGCCAGACCGAACGCTCCCCCCACGATGAAACACGGCCTGCGATTGTGGTCCTCCAGATGGCCGGCGAGCCACGTCGCGAAGGCCTCGGAGTCACGGGCCGCGCCGCGTTCGTCCAGGCACAACGGCAGATCCCGAACCCCTCCGGCGTCCAGGGCGGCGAGAATCTTCTCCCCCTCCCAGGCGGCCCGTTCAGGCGGCGCGAGTTTCGCCGGTCCGTCCTTGACTTCCGTGATCTCCAGCCGAAAACTCCGGCCCACGGCCTTGGCGTAGTGCGCTGCAGCGTCCCGATGGAAGGCCTGCTTGAGTTTGCCCACGGCGATAAGGCGGATGGCGCGCATGGTTGATCCGCAAAATCCTGTTGATTGGTTGACGACTGCGCCCCGCTCGCGACGCCTCTCCCCGGGAGAGTAGCCCTCCGGCCGCGGCTGGGGCAAGCCCTGTTCTGCTCACGTCAAAAAATTTGGACGCTCATGATCGACATACCCTCCATCCCCTCCATGCCGTCTGCGGCGGGCAGTCTCACCGTGGCGCAAGCGGCCGTCCTCGTCCGCAATGGCGGCTTGGCCGTCTACCCCACGGAAACGTTCTACGGTCTGGGCGGCGTGGCCGCCGGGCCGCGCGCGCACGAAGCCGCGGACGCCTTGGCGGCGCTGAAGGGCCGCGAGTCCTGGAAACCCCTGCCCGTGGTGGTGGGAGCGGTGGAGCAGCTGGCGCAACTGACCCCCGGGTACCGGGACGCCTTGCGGCGGGAGACCTTCGCGCGGCTGGTGGAGGTCTTCTGGCCGGGACCACTGGCCGTGGCGTTGCCGGCGTGGGCGGCGTTGCCTGCGTGGCATCGCGCGGACCCGGCGACGCATGGGCTGCCGGCCGAATATGACGCCGTCGTCGGCGAGGACGCCGAGACACAGCGCGGCGTGGAGGGGTTGGTGGCCGTGCGGTTGTCCGGTCATCCCGTGGCGCGGGCGTTGGCTCGGGAATCCGGCGCGCCCCTGGCCGCCACCAGCGCCAACTTCGCGGGGGAACCGCCGGCCTCCCGGCCGGAGGCGCTTTCCCCGGCCCTGGTGGAGGCCTGCGGCGGCTGGGTGGCAGGAGGCCCACCCCCCGCCGGGGGGGCGCCTTCCACCATTGTGGCGTTGGCGCGGGACGGCGCATTGGTGGTGGCGCGGGAAGGCGCCGTGGCCGTGACGACGCTGCATGCGCACGGCTTCAGGGTGGCTGCGGGCGGTTGAAAATTTTGAACGGCGGGAGGGCGTGTCGGGGGCTCCAGGGGGGAGCGGTTCAAGTTTTTTTACCCGATTGTCGGGGAGAGACGTTCCGAGTGGAGGGCTGTCGTCAGGATTATCGTCATTTATTTCAATATATTATGATTTTTTTTATGGATAGAGCGGTTTTTGGCGCCTGACTTGCTAAATACGACTACCTTCCACCCAGTTGCTTTTGCAGAAGCCGGCCTGCTTGAGGAGAAGAGCAGGCCGGCTTCTTGTTTGGGGGCCGTGTTCTCAACGCCGTCCACCGCTCTCGTTCCCCATCCTGCGCCAGTGTCCGTGGTCATCCGTGGTCGTCCGAGGTCGTCCGAGGTCGTCCGAGGTCGTCCGTGGTCGTCCGTAGTCATCCGTAGTCATCCGAGGTCGTCCGTAGTCATCCGAGGTCGTCCGTAGTCGTCCGTGGTCATCTGTCGCGGGTCGCGCCTCGTCGTCCTTGTCTTGTTTCTCGTCGTTCCGCATGCTCATGACAAGACGCTCATGTTGACGCAGCAGATTGCCGCAGCGCCGTGAGCAGCGTCGTCTCCACCGCGGCAGGCGTTATCGCCGCCATGCACGCGTGGGGCTCGGGCGCGTCGCAATGCACATCCGCGGTCTTTGCGCAGGGGCGGCACGGCGCTGCATCGGCGGGCGGGGTGACCACCCGCGCCTCTTCTGGGGCCCACTGTCGCGCTGCGGTGGGGCCGAAGAGGCACACCGTGGGCGCGCCCATGGCCGCCGCCGCGTGCAGGGGGCCGGAGTCCATGCCCACCACGGCGCGGGCCGTGGTCATGGCGTTCACGAGTGTCTGCAGATCTGTGGAGATGTCGACGGGGGGCGGCGTGGGGCCGCCGATGGTTACGCCACGTTCGATTTCGGCTGGGCCCAGCAATTGCCGGACGGGGATGTTTCGGGTGCGGAGCGCTGCGACGAGGGCTTCCCAGTGCGACGCCGGCCATTGCTTGGCTCGGTGCCCTGCGCCGGGGAGCAGCAGCGCCGGACGGTGTCGCGTCGCGTCGAATCCGCGCCACGCGCCCACGTCTCGACGCCAGGCGGTGCGCCAGTCCGGAGAGGGACCCACGCCGTGGCGGCGCAGCATGCGGCCGAGGACTTCCCGCGGCGGAGCGAAGTCGCGCTCTTCCACAGTGGGGAGGAACCAGAGGGCGTCGTCGCGGAGGAGCGCTGCAGCGAAGGGCGGGCGTCGCACGCCGAACCAGACGACGAGGGTGCGGCGTCCGTCGAGGGGCCGCGCGAGCCTCGCCAGTGCGGCATCATCCCAGTCCCGGGCGGCGTAGAGGCGGGCCACGGCGGCGCGTTCATCGGGAGCAGCGGGAGCGAAGCCGGCTGCTGCGGCCCACGGGGCGTAAGTTTCCCGACCGGCGAAACGCCGCGTGGCGTGGGGGAAATGGGTGGCGAGAGCGTGGAGCCACGGCCATGCGAGGACGAAATCACCCAGGGCGCCATGATGCACGGTGAGGATCCGGTGAAAAGGGGGAGACGGCTTGTCAATCATGGTCAGGAAACGCTAGGATGCCGGGTATCGCCTGGAAAATGTTTGAACAGACGCGTTGGGGCCTGGCCCGGCCCGATTCGATCCATCCAGAGACACATGGCGGGAGACCACATGGCCAAGCCCCTTGCGTGCCCCCACTGCGGCGAGCTCACCGGCCGCTATGACAACCCCACACCCACCGTGGACGTGGTGATCTTCGACCCGGCGCGGGGCGTCGTGCTCATCGAGCGCAAGAACTTCCCCCCGGGGTGGGCCTTGCCGGGGGGCTTCGTGGATGCCGGCGAGACCGTGGAAGCAGCCGCCATCCGCGAAGCCAGGGAGGAGACCGGTCTGGAGGTGACGCTCACGGGGTTGCTGGGCGTCTATTCCGATCCGGCGCGTGACCCTCGTCAACATACGCTTTCGGTGGTGTTCACCGCGCAGACGTCGCATCCCGAACAGCTCGTGGCGGGCGACGACGCAGGCGCAGCGCGGTTTTTCCCGTTGAACGCGCCGCCGGCGTCCTTGGCGTTCGATCATGGTCTCATCCTGCGGGATTTCTCCTTGCGGTTGCCCAAATCCGCTGCGTGAGGCGCAGTCCGGATGGAAGTCGGGCGAGACGGTGCTGGCCGGAGGGTCCATTGGGCGGGTGGCGAATGTGTATGTCGTGTGACAAGCAGGCGCAAGTGGTGAAGACGGGTTGCCAAGTCGTCGCGTCCATGCCATAGGCTGTGTATATAGTTCACAAACCCTTGCCGAGATGAAGGGTCATAACCCGAAGCGGCGCTTCACGCGAAGAGCGCGCGCCGCCAAGGAGGGATGAATGCCGCCGAAGCCACTCATACTCTTCGCTGCTTCGGAGATGTACCCTTTCTCCAAGACGGGGGGCCTGGGGGACGTCATGGGCGCGCTGCCGCTGACGTTGCACCGTAAAGGTCTGAACACGGCCATCGTCACACCATTGTACGGTCGTCTGAACACCTCGGAATATCCGCTGCATCTCATCTATTCGGATTGTCCGGTGGGGTACCCGTGGCCGCCCATCACGTGCGATGTCTACATGGCGGACTTCCACGGCATGCCCGTCTACTTCATCCACAAGGACGAGTACTTCGACCGCCGCTTCTACTACAATACCTACAAAGGCGACTATTTCGACAACTGCGAACGCTTCATCTTCTTCAGCCGCGCCGTACTGGAGTTGGCGCAGCTGCTGGAGACGCCGCCAGCCGTGTTGCACGCCAACGACTGGCAGACGGCGCTCATCCCGGCCTTCGCCAACTTCCTGCGCGCGTCCAACCCCGCATGGCGGGAGACGCACACCATCTTCACCATCCACAACCTCGCCTTCCAGGGTCGCTTCTCCTCCCGGCTGTTCTTCAACTCGGGGCTGCCGCCCCATGCATGGAGCGTGGACGGCGTGGAGTACTTCGGCGACTTCAACCTGCTCAAAGGCGGCATAGCCTACGCGGATGTGGTGACCACCGTGAGCCCCAGCTACGCCGAGGAAATCCGCATCTCCCCGGATACGGGGTGCGGCCTGGAAGGCATTCTCACCAAACGGGCGGACCGCGTCCGGGGGATCCTCAACGGCGCGGATTACGACGTGTGGGACCCCCGCAACGACAGATACCTGCCTTGCTGTTACTCTGCGGAGGACGTCGCGGGCAAGGCTTCCTGCAAAGCCCACTTGCTGGAAGAATACGGCATGGACGAGGCCTTGCACGAGCGTCCCGTGCTGGGCTTCATCGGGCGGCTGCGGGAGCAGAAGGGCATCGACCTGCTCATCGAAATCATCCCGGAGATCATGAAGCTGGATGTGGGGCTCGTCATTCTCGGCGAGGGGGATCATCTCTTCGAGGAACAGATCCTCGGCTACATGGAGGACTACATCGGGCGGCTCTCCGCCATCGTGGGCTACACGGAGGATCTCGCGCACCGCATCCAGGCGGGCTGCGACATTTTCCTCATGCCCTCACGGTATGAACCGTGCGGCCTCACCCAGATGTACGCCCTGCGGTACGGCGCGCCCCCCGTGGCCACGGCGGCCGGGGGCCTTCGCGACACCATCGTTTCCCATCCCCACCCTGAAGCCACCGGCTTCACCTTCGCCACGGCGGAGGCAGCGCCCTTTCTCCAAGCCACCAAGGACGCCGTGGCCCTCTGGGAAGACACGAACGCGTGGACGGCCATGCGCGACCGCGCCATGCGCCAGGAGTTCACCTGGGAGAAAGCCGCCACGCGCTATCTGGACCTTTACCGCGAACTCGGCGCCGTGCTTTGAAGCGCGCCGCCAGTCGCAAAGGAGCCGACATGGCCAACCTCTCGAAGGCGAAACCGCTGACGCAGCCCGTGGAGATAGCCCCTTTCGACCTCTATCTCTTCGGCCGCGGCGAACATTGGGACCTCTATCGCGTGCTGGGCGCGCATCCTCATGAACAGGACGGAGAACAAGGCTACCGATTCGCCGTATGGGCGCCCAACGCCAAGGAAATCCATCTGGCCGGCGAATTCAACGACTGGCGCTACGGCGAAGCGCCACTCTATCCCGTGGGGGATTCCGGCATCCGCGCGGCCTTCTTCCCAGGGCTGGAGGCCGGCGCCCTCTACAAATTCGGGATCAAAGGCGCGGACGACCGCGTCGTCTACAAGACCGACCCCTTCGCGTTCGAGACGGAGATGCGTCCCGGCGTGGCCGCCAAGACCAGCCGCCTGGATGAATACGATTGGCAGGACGACGCGTGGATGGCTGCGCGCCGCGCCACGGGGTTGCCCTTGCACGAACCCCTCTCCGTCTACGAGGTCCACCTGGGCAGCTGGAAGCGCAAGGAAGGCGACCCCGGCTTCAATTTCCTCTCCTACCGGGAGCTTGCAGACCAGCTCATCCCCTACGTGAAGGACCTCGGCTTCACCCACATCCAGCTCATGCCCGTGGCGGAGCACCCCCTGGACGAATCCTGGGGTTACCAGACCAGCCACTACTTCGCGCCTACTTCCCGCTTCGGCGGCCCCGACGACTTCCGCCGCTTCGTGGACCGCTGCCACAACGCCGGCATCGGCGTGCTGCTGGACTGGGTGCCGGGCCACTTTCCCAAAGACGAATGGTGCCTCGGCCGCTTCGACGGCACAGGCCTCTACGAACACTTCGACTCCCGCATGGGCGAACACCCGGACTGGGGCACCTACATCTTCAACTACGGCCGCCACGAGGTGCGCAACTTCCTCTTCGCCAACGCGCTCTATTGGCTCAAGGAATTCCACATCGACGGACTGCGCATCGACGCCGTGGCCTCCATGCTCTACCTGGACTACTCCCGCGAGGAGGGTCAGTGGATTCCCAACCGCTACGGCGGCAACGAGAATCTGGAAGCCATCGACTTCCTCAAGGAGCTCAACCGCGTGGTTCACGGCCATTACCCCGGGGCCATCATGGTGGCGGAGGAGTCCACGGCGTGGCCCGGAGTCTCCCGCCCTCTCTACGTGGGCGGCCTCGGGTTCACCTTCAAGTGGAACATGGGATGGATGCACGACACCCTGGAATATTTCGCCAAGGACCCCATCCACCGCTCCCACCACCAGAACACGCTCACCTTCTCCATGCTCTACGCGTTCTCGGAGAACTTCATGCTGCCCCTGTCCCACGACGAGGTGGTGCACGGCAAAGGGGCGCTGCTCTCCAAAATGCCCGGGGACATGTGGCGCCAGATGGCCAACCTGCGGCTCTTGTTCAGCTATCAGTGGGCGCACCCCGGCAAGAAGCTGCTCTTCATGGGGGGCGAGTTCGGCCAGTGGAACGAATGGAACGCCGCCGGGGAACTGGACTGGATTCTGCTGACCTTCCCCTCCCACCAGGGCCTGCGCCGTTGCCTGCAGGACCTGAACGCCCTGCTGGTGAACGAACCCGCGATGCATCGCTACGACCACGAGTGGCAAGGCTTCCAGTGGGTGGACTTCAGCGACTACGCCAGCTCCGTGCTCAGCTTCCTGCGCAGCGCGCCCGCCCTTGTGGAAACCCGGGAGGAAACCACCGTGGAGACGCAGCCCGCCGCCGAGCCGCTGCTGTGGGTCTTCAACTTCACCCCTGTGGTGCGCGAAGACTACGTGTTGCCCTGCCCGCAAGGGGGCATGTGGGCCGAAGTCTTCAACTCGGACTCCGAGATCTACGGCGGCTCCAACACCGGCAACGCCGGCCGTGTCCTCGCCAAGGAGGAAGGCGGCGGCGAATACTCCCTCTCCCTCACCTTGCCGCCCCTGGCCGCCATGGCCTTCAAGCCCACCCTGTAGCCGCGCCTGTGCTTCCCGGTGGGAAGCGCTTCCCCGGCCCCCGCACTGCCCAACGGCGGCGGTCGTTCGATCCCTGATCGAATCGGCCGTCGCCTTGCGGCGTCCGGCGCTTCGGGACGCATGCCGGAATGTGCGCTCCAGGCCTTTCGGGCACGCATCGACGAAAATCGTCACACCCTCTTTCCGGCGACTCGGTGCAGCGGCGTCTCTCATGCGCGCAAGGCTCCCATGCTGTCGGAAGCATCCCGGATGGGGGGACTTTTCCCAGACACCGGAATGTGGCATGGTACGCGTGCGCATTGAATCGTTTTGCGTGCGACATACAATCCTGGAGCGTGCTGTCATGGTCAAGTCGCCTTTGTTCAAGTCCTGGATGCGCAGCAGGCGCGTCGCCTTCGTCTTCATGATGATGGCGAGCGTGCTGCTGTTGACGACTCCACAGGGCGCCAGCGCGGCCCGCAACGTCCTCAAATGGGAGGACCCGCAAGGCGACGAACGCGTCATCGAGGTGAAGCCGGAGGCCCCGGGAGCTGCGTCCGGGCCTTCCGGGACCACCGGGACCACAGGGCGGCCCCCCAGCTCGCCCGACGCGCCGGAGAACAGAGGCGCCGACGGCGTGGTGGAGGAAGCCGATCCCGCCAAGAGCGAGGCCCTGGAGGAAAAGTTCGAGGAGCGCAAACGCCGCCGCGAGATCGAAGAAGCCCGGCAGGAGATCCAGACGCGCATCAACGCCATGGAGAAGAACATCAAGAGCATCGACAGCCAGATCGCCGGCGCGCGGGAGGAGATTCAGGAGCAGAAGAATTACCGGGTGCGCGCCGAACGACAGCGATGGAAACTGCGGCACAACAAACGCATCCGCGAACTGGAAGACATCATCGACCAGCTCCAACAACAGAAGAAGACACTGCAGAGCGACATCAAGGACCTTCGGGACGCCATGCCGCCTCTGCCCTAGCGCATGCACGCGCCATCACGCCCTCCGGCTTCGCCACCCTCGCCCGAATCGGAAGGGCCCATCGTCCGCCTTGCGCCTGGCGTGTCGCTCGACTTGCGGGAACTGGAGTTGCGGACCATGCGCGCAGGCGGCCCCGGCGGGCAACATCAGAACACCAGCGACACCGCCGTGGCCCTCTCCCTGGATGTGGCGCAGTCCGCGAGCCTCGGCGAGGAGACCAAGACGGTTCTTGCGGACAAGCTCGCCTCGCGGCTGGACTCCCGCGGCGTGCTCACCGTCGTCAGCCGGGAGAGCCGCAGCCAGAAGACCAACCGCGATCTGGCGCAGCGCCGTCTGTTGAGCCTGCTGCGGGATGCGTTGCGGCCTCGCAAGGCGCGCCGTCCGACACGCGTCCCCAACGGCGTCCGTCGCAAGCGGCTGGAGAACAAGCGCCAACGCAGCGAGGTGAAGCGCATGCGCACCAGACCGGGGCGGGATGGTTGAGACCGCGGTCTGCCGTTCCCGCAGGTGGCGCCACGCCTGTCGCGTCCGTCCGTCATCCGTATGGTCTTGGCATGCTTGTTGATTTCACGATGTCGCGTGGAGGGACCGTCGCCTCCGCACCCACGTGCGATGACGCGGCGCGGCGTCACGAGCGCGACCCGTCCGCGTCGGTCCGTTCCCCCTCCTCATGCGTCACCCGCATCCAGAAGGCGCCCGGCTCCAGGACGTCGGCATTCGGAGCGTGCGCGCCTGTCGCAGGGAGGACGGCCAGACGGGCGCTCAAGCGAGGACAGACGCGACCCAGCGCCTCCGGCGCGACGTGACGCAGGTGGTTCACCGCCGCCAGGATCTCGAAACGGTCCCCACCGGAGAGCAGCGCCTCCAGCAGGTACTGTTCCGTCCAGAGCCGGCGCTGGTCCACGAGCCAAGCCCGCGGATAGTCCCGGGGAGTGAAGACGTCATGCGCATGGATGAAAACCCCCGGCCGAAGGCGGGGCAGCACGTGCAGGTAGAGGAAGCAGACGTCGCCGCCGGCCCGCGTCACATGGGAGGAGTCGATGAAGAGGATGTCCCCCGCCTCGAGGCTGTCGAAAAAAGCCGGATCGAGCGTCTCGACGGGATGAGCCAGCACCTGGACGCCGCACGTCGCAAGCCACGGCCGGGGGTAGGGGTCCACCACCGTGTGGAGGTGGCCGCCGTCGGGAGTTTCGGCTGCGTTGAGCGCGCGGCTGCGCACGGCGAGGAGGGTGGACATGCCGCTGCCCACCTCGATGACGCGGCGGGGTTTGCACGCCCGGAGCACGGCGTGGAGCACTTCGGCGTCGCCAAGGTCGTAGGCGTCATTGCCGAAGTGGAACTCGCGACGGCGGGGCGTGTCCGGCATGGCGAGGATTTCGTCGGCGAACCCCTCCAGGCCGGCCAGAAAACGCAGCTGGCGCGGCGTGTCCAGGCGCAGGCCGGGCAGGGTGCGGGGCGCCGGCGTCACCGCCGTCTGTTCGGCAGGCCACGGTTCATAGAAATGGCGGCGGATGGGGTGCACGCCCAGGCGGTCCAGCAAGCGACGTGTCGTCGGCAGGCGGGACATGCCGATCCACTTGGCCAGCCAAAGCCATGCGCCCCCGGCCAATGTCAGCGGCGTCAGGCACAAGTCCAGCGCCGGCGCGGCGCGACGCAGCAGTTTCCGCACCCGCCTGCGCACCCGCCCCTGCAGCAGGCGTTGCCACCGGCGCCTCGACGGCGTATTCGTGGAAGCAATGGTCAACACGTCACATCCCATACCAGAACGCGCCCCGCTTGGGAACGCCGGGGCGGCGCAGCCCGGGCCGGGGAGGCGTCGCCGTGAGGGGGCCTTTTCGCGCCATCGGGCCAATGCGCCATCGGGTCATCGGGCAATCAGTGGTCACGTCATCACGTCATTGCAGCATCGCAGCGCGCGCAAGGCGGAGGCCGGTGGGCGGCGTGTCGTGATCCGCATCCATCATCACACCCTGCCGGAACGCCGGGGCGGCGCGGCCCGGGCCGGGGAGGCGTCGCCGTGAGGGGGCCTTTTCGCGCCATCGGGCCAATGCGCCATCGGGTCATCGGGCAATCAGTGGTCACGTCATCACGTCATTGCAGCATCGCAGCGCGCGCAAGGCGGAGGCCGGTGGGCGGCGTGTCGTGATCCGCATCCATCATCACACCCTGCCGGAACGCCGGGGCGGCGCGGCCCGGGCCGGGGAGGCGTCGCCGTGAAGGGGCCTTTTCGCGCCATCGGGCCAATGCGCCATCGGGTCATCGGGCATTCAGTGGTCACGTCATCATGTCATCGCAGCATCGCAGCGCGCGCAAGGCGGAGGCCGGGGGGGGGCGTGTCGTGATCCGCATCCATCATCACACCCTGCTGGAACGCCGGGGCGGCGCGGCTCGGGTGAGCGAGCTGTTGCGTCAACGCGCCGCCGAGCTGGACCAGCGGGTGACCCACAGTTTCGAGGCGGCCGTCACCGCCGCGGGGCAAGCGCAATTGGACGCCACGCCGTGGCCTGCGGCGTTGGAGGAAGCCATGCGGCAGGGGGCGGTGGTGCATGCGCACAGCACTGCGTCCTGGGAGGCGCTGCTGGAGTTCCTCCAGGGACGACGCGTGAAGGCCGTTGTCACGTTGCATGATTTCCAGATGATATCGGGAGGATGTGTCTATCCGCTCGAATGCGAGGGAACGGTGCGGGGCTGTCCGGAGCCGTGTCCCCGCGGCTACGAACGCGCCGGCCCGGCGCGCGCCCGGCGTCTGGAGCTGCTCCGGGCGTTGGACCCCGCCTTGGTGAGTCCTTCGGGGTGGTTGAAGCGGCAGGCGGCGGAGGCTTTCGCTGGGTCGCATGAGACGCCGCCGACGGTGCGGCTCATCCCCAACGGCGTCCCCTGGCCGACCACGCCGCCGGACGGCGCAGCCAAGGCGAGGGCCAAGCGCAGTCTGGGGGTGGATCCCGAGGCGCGGGTGGTTTTGTTTTCCGCGCACGGGGGGCGCAAGGCGGCGTACAAGGCCGGGGACCGTTGGGACTCCTTGTGGCGGATCATCAAGACGCGCGCGCCCGAGACTGTGGGAGTCTTCATGGGGGAGCTGGAGAGTGGTCGGGAGGGCGATCTGCTGCGGCTGCCTTATCTGGAGCCGGACCGCGTCCGGGCGGTGATGACTGCGGCGGATGTGCTCTGCTATCCCACTTTGGCGGACAACCACCCGTTGACGGTGCTGGAGGCCATGGCCGCCGGGGCCGCGGTGGTCGCTTTCGCCGTGGGTGGCGTGCCCGAGCAGGCGCAGCACGGCGAAACGGCGGTGCTCACGCCTCCGGGCCGGTGGGAGGAACTCGCCTCGGCCACGGCTTCTCTCCTGGCGAAGCCGCACCGCGCGCGCAGTCTGGCCCGCGCTGCATACGAGCGCGGCGCGTCGCGTTTCAACGACGTGCGCATGGCTCGCGACTACCATACGCTCTACGCGCGACTGGCGCAGCCTTGACGCACGCGTGCATCTCGCTTACCAAGCAAGCCTTTCCCACCGCCAATCTTTCCGCGCCTTGCAAGCGCGCTTATTCCCGAGTGCAGGGAGCCAAGGAGCCTTTCATGAAAGCAATCAAACGCGCGCTCATCACTGGCGTGACAGGGCAAGACGGCGCCTATCTCGCCGAGTTTCTGCTGAACAAAGGCTATGAGGTGCATGGCGTCAAGCGCCGTTCCTCCAGCTTCAACACGGACCGCATCGACCACCTCTATCAGGATCCCCACGAATCCAACCGTCGTTTCGTGCTCCATTACGGCGATCTCACCGACGCCACCAACCTCATCCGCATCATCCAGGAAGTGCAGCCGGACGAACTCTACAATCTTGCGGCGCAGAGTCACGTGAAGGTCTCCTTCGAGTCCCCGGAATACACCGCGAACTCGGACGCCCTCGGCACGTTGCGTCTGCTGGAGGCTTTGCGCATTCTGGGCATGGAGAAGACCACGCGCTTCTACCAGGCTTCCACCAGCGAACTGTACGGCCTCATCCAGGAATCGCCCCAGAAGGAGACCACGCCTTTCTACCCGCGCAGTCCGTACGCTTGCGCCAAGCTCTATGCGTACTGGATCACGGTGAACTATCGCGAAGCCTACAACATGTTCACGTGCAACGGCATCCTCTTCAATCACGAATCCCCTTTGCGGGGGGAGACGTTCGTCACCCGCAAGATATCCCGGGCCATCACGCGCATCGCGCTGGGACTGCAGCACAAGCTCTTCCTGGGAAACCTGGACGCCAAGCGGGACTGGGGCCACGCCAAGGACTACGTGACGATGATGTGGATGATCCTCCAGGCGGAGACGCCCGACGACTATTGCGTGGCCACGGGTCGGCAACACTCCGTGCGGGAGTTCGTCACGTTGGCGGCGGCGGAGTTGGGCATCGAGCTTGCCTGGGAAGGGGAGGGCGCAGCGGAGCGGGGCGTGGTCGTCGCCGTGACGCCCAAAGACATCGCGGTGAACGGCGCGTGCGTGGAGCTTTGCACGAAAGACCTGACGCCCGGTCGCGTGCTGGTGGAAGTGGACCCGCGCTATTTCCGGCCCACGGAGGTGGAGACCCTGCTGGGCGACCCCACCAAGGCTCGCCAACAGCTTGGCTGGGAGCCCCGCACCACCTTCGAGGAGCTGGTGCGCGAGATGGTGCGCTACGACTTGGTGGCCGCCATGCGTGACGAGCTGCTGGTGCGCGAAGGCTATCGGGTTTTCAATTACTTCGAGTAGACGTCTGCTCCTGTGCGCCATGTGTGCATAAATGCAATACTTTCCGGTGACGGACGTTGCCAGGGTCGACGCCTTCGTGTATGGAGGGATGAGGCGCGCGCCGGTTCGGGTCTGGTGTTATCCATATAGCGATATTCACGTGCGCCCATGCATGGCGGCGCCTACAGCTTCCCGCATGCTGACGACGCCGCCATGACAATCCCGGCGGCGCCGCGCAGTGTACGAAATCGTCGGTAACCATGAACAGACTCCGGGTGGTCCTCATGCGCGCAATGACCTGGCTGCTTTCCTCCCTCGCGGCGCTCCTCCTCTGTGGCGCGGCGCACGCCGCTTCCATCGACATCGCCGGCTTCTACGGCAACTACGACACAGCCACCAAGGAGCCGGGCCGCCACGCCTTGAGCTTGCGCGGTCCCAAACTGGAAGTCTGGGAGACCCCCGCCAGAGCCGAAAAACCCTTCACCATCGGCGTGGCTTTTCCGCATTTGAAGGATTCCTACTGGCTTGCCGTGAACCACGGCGTGGTGGATGAAGCCGCCGCGCTGGGGCTGCGCATCGTGCTGAAGGAAGCCGGCGGCTACGACGAACTGGAGACGCAACAGGCGCAGCTGCTGGCGTTCGCGGATCAAGGCGTGGACGGCGTCATCCTCGGCTCCATCAGCTACACCGGCAACGACGAGCTGGTGGCGCAGCTCGCGGCGCAAGGCCTCCCCGTGGTTGAAGTCGTCAACGACATCCACGCGGGCGAGATCCGCGCCAAGGCCCTCGTGTCCTTCTACGACATGGGCTATTTCGCTGGCGAATACGTCGCAGCGGACGCCGAAGGCAACGGCGCCGAAGCCGTGCGCGTGCTCTTCTTGCCGGGCCCCCGGGGCTCCGGTTGGGCGGACGACACCCTGGAGGGCTTCCAGGCCGCCACCGAATTCTTCCTCGGCGAGATCGACGTGGTGGACGTCCGCTGGGGCGACACCGGCGCCGAAGCGCAAGGCGCCTTGCTGCGGGAAGTCCTGGCTGCGCACCCCGAGGTGGATTACGTGGTGGGCAACGCCGTGGCCGCCTCCGAAGCCGT
>CAYVWB010000014.1:71840-78631 GCA_964455395.1 uncultured Desulfovibrionaceae bacterium | reverse complement strand
CGCCCAGGCCTCCCACAAGCTCGCCGAGCAACTCTACGCCCAGCAGAGCGGGGGCGCGGAAGGCGGTCAGCCTGGCCCCGAAGGCGCTCAGCCCGGCGGCCAACCCGGCGGCGGCAAGCCCAAGGACGATGACGACGACGTTGTCGACGCCGACTACACCGAAGTCAAATAGCCTTACTCCCCATACGCACCGTGACGCCGCGCGCCAGCCTCTCCCGGCTGGGCGCGGCGTCTTTTTGGGTCGCTTCGCAGTCAATCGCGCCCCGACACGACGGCGCCCGCCACTCTCCGTCCCCATCCACGGCCCGCCATGCAGCCGCCGCCCCCTGCACGGCGAAGCAGTCGCCTTGCCTTCACGCGCCGCACAGTATAAGAATGCGGCTTCGCCCGTTTCCACGGCGAATCGCAGCGCGGCTTTCGAAGGCGACGCCCGCATGCGCTCCCGAAGGACGTCGCGGTCGACACCGATGACGATTTCCAACGCACCACGAAGGCGGGTTCCCCCGCCAGACCTGACGGGACCCACCGGCATGACACCACACACCACACGCCGCACCGCAACCGGGCCCACGCTTCCACGACGGAGCACGTCGCTTCTTGTCCTTGCAGCATGCGTGCTCTTCTCGCTGAGCCTGGCCGGCTGCCCCCTCCAGAAGCCCATGGCTCCGCCCATGCCGCCCCCCGGCTCCGCGGAAGCGTCGCTGCTCCAGCAGGCTGAAGCCGCCTGGACTGCCGGCGACATGGCCACCGCCATGGAACTCTATGGCCGCGTCATCAGCCAGCAAGAGAACCCGGCCGTACTCGGCTTGGCTTACGAGCGCTACGCGCAAGCCGCCATCGCCACGGGGAATTATCCCCAGGCGTTGGATATCATGGATGAATTCCGCGCCGCCGCGCCCCAGGGCGCCGGTTCCCCCGTCTGGCGGGACGCCGCTGCGCGAGTGTTGAAGAACGCGCCCGACACCGCCGCCAAGGCCGGTTTCGCCCGTTCCCTGGTGGAGGACCCCAGCCTCGCGCCGCCCCTGCGCGCGCAGGCCGGGGCCACGCTGGCCGGGGTCTACTGGCGCATGGCGGATCTCCACGCGGCCCTCGGCGTGTTGAACGATCTGCTTGGGGAGTTCCCGACGCAGGGGCAGTCTTTCCAGGCGTCGTTGGAGGCGGCTTTGCTGGAAGAGCTCGCTGGCGTGGACCAGGGCAACCTGGAGGCCATGGCGTTCCTCATCCCTCCCGGCCGGCAAGGCGGGTTCCCCTACACGGTGCTCGAACTGGAGCGCGCCCGACGGCTCGCCTTGGCGCCAGCCGGCCGCGCTGAAGCCATCGCCATCGTGGAGCGCATACGACCGCTGTTGGCCAACCCCGGCCTCGCCGATCTCGTCCTGGATGCCGCACGCGCCGGCGACGCACATGGCGTACGAGGGGTGGCTCTGGCGTTGCCGCTCTCCGGGCCGTTCAAATCCGTAGGGTGGAAGATCATGCGGGGCGCCAACCTCGCCCAGGCGGAGCTTGCGCAACAGGGGTTCCAGGTCGCCTTGGAGGCCGTGAACACCGAGTCCTCTGACTGGATCAACAAGGTGGGTGGTCTGCCGCCCGAATTCGACTACGTGGGCGGCCCCCTGCGGCTGACGAAAGTCGCCTCCCTGCAGGACTCCGGCCTGCTTTCCCGCCGCGCCTTCTTCACCTTCCTGAACGCGCCGGGCGACCTGACGGAAGGCCGCGACGTCTGGCGGTTCTTCGCGAGTCCGGAAGATCAGGTGACCACCTTGCTGAACGTCGCTTCCACGCGCTTCGGGGCGCAGCGCTTCGCTGTGCTTTATCCCGAAGAGCCCTACGGACAACGCATGTCGCAGCTCTTCACCCAGGCTGCGCAGGGCAGAGGCCATCAGGTGACGGCGCAGATGAGCTATCCGCCCAAGGCGCCGGATGCGTGGTACGACATCGTGGGACAGCTCACGAATGCGGAATTCGACGCGGTCTTCCTGCCGGGGGACTGGGACCACGCCAGCCAGCTCGCGCCGCATTTCCTCTACCATCAGCGAGGGGACGCGCTGCTTCTGGGCGGCGCGCTGTGGGCGCAGACGCTCTCCCGACAAGCGTATGTGGTGGAAGGCGACTTCCGCAAGACGGTCTTTCCCGGTCCATGGTGGGACGCCAACACCACGCCTGCTGCTTCCACCTTGCGGAGCATGGCTTCCGTGCGGGGCGATGAGGTCGATTTCTGGGTCGCGCTGGGGTACGATTTCGTCCACCTCGCCAACGCCATGGGTCCCCTCCCCGCCCCATGGTCCCCGCAAGACGTGAACCAGAGACTGGGTTCGGCGGCGTCCTCCATGAGCTGGGCCATGGCCCCCATCACGTGGGACAGCCAAGGCCGCGCCTCGCAGAACCTCTTTCTTTTCAAACCTACCTTGCAAGGGTATGCGCTCTTCGACGGCTCCGGCGACGTGAACGCGCCGCGCCAACACGCCGGGGGGCAGGGTGCGCCTGCTCGACAGGCCGATCAGCAGCCAAGTCAGCAACCGCCCCAGGCGCCGCCAGCCCCCGGCGGCGAACCTTACACCCGCGGCCACTCCCCAGCCACCATGCAACCCATCCCGTAAGCTCATGGCCGACAAGACCACGCTCACCACCGAGGACGCGGCGCGCATCGCCCGCTTGGCGCGGCTTGCGCCTTCCCAGGAGAAACTGGAGACTTTTGCGGGCCAGCTCGGCGATATCCTTGCGTATATGGATGTCCTCGCCGAAGTGGATGTCTCCGACACGGCGCCGCTTTACAGCCCCGTGGAGCGCGAGACGCCCTTCCGCGAAGACGAAGCCGTGCGCCGACGCGCCCGTGAGGAGATCCTGGCCAACGCCCCCGAAACGGACGGCGCCTTCTTCATCACGCCGAAAATCGTCTAGCCGCGTGGCGTTATTTTCGAACACTCAGCACCCCGAGCCCATGCCATCCATCGCCGCTTTGACACTGCTTGAGGCCCGCGACGCCTTGGCGCGCAAGGAGTTCTCCGTCCGCGAAGCCGTGGAGGCCTGCCTCGCCCGCATCGAGGCCACGGAGCCCGCCCTCAACGCGCTGACCCGCGTGCTGGACGAGGACGCCCGCCAACGCGCCGACGCCATGGACGCCGCCGGCCCCGCACCGGACAAACCCCTTTGGGGCGTCCCCATCACCATCAAGGACCTGATCTGCGTCCAGGGCGCGCCCACCACCTGCGGCTCGCGCATCCTGGAACATTTCGTCCCTTTCTATGACGCGCACCTGGTGGCCAACCTCAAGGCGGCCGGCGCCATCGTCATCGCCAAGGCCAACCTGGACGAGTTCGCCATGGGCTCCACCACGGAATCCTCCCACTTCGGCCCGGCGGCCAACCCCTGGGACACTGCCCGCACGCCCGGGGGCTCCAGCGGTGGTTCCGCCGCCTCCACGGCCGCGCAGCAAGCGTTCGGCTCCGTCGGCACGGACACGGGGGGGTCCATCCGCCTGCCCGCCTCCCTGTGCGGATGCGTGGGCATGAAGCCCACCTACGGCCGCATTTCCCGATACGGCATGGTGGCCTACGGCTCCTCTCTGGACCAGGCCGGCCCTCTGACCCGCACCGTCGCCGACGCAGCGCTCATGCTGCAGGCCATGGCCGGCCACGATCCCAAGGACTCCACCTGCGCCGAAACCCCTGTTCCGGACTACCTCGCTGCGCTGGGCGAGCGCACGGACCTCAAGGGACTCACCATCGGCTTGCCCGCGGAGTACTGGGGCGAGGGCTTGAGCGATGAAGTGAACGCCGTGTTGCGCCAATCCCTGGACACCCTGCGCGACCTCGGCGCCACGCTCAAGGAGGTGCAGCTGCCCCTCACGCGCTACGCCGTGCCGACCTATTATATCATCGCCACCGCCGAAGCGAGCTCCAACCTCTCGCGCTTCGACGGCGTGCGCTACGGCCGCCGCGCATCCGACGTGGAGGACCTGATGGACCTCTACGTGCGATCCCGCACCGAGGGCTTCGGCGACGAAGTGCAACGTCGCATCATCATCGGGACGTACGTGCTCTCCGCCGGCTATTACGACGCCTACTACCGCAAGGCCGCGCAAGTCCGCCGTCGCATTCGGGAAGACTTTCTCGCTGCGCTGGAGGGCTGCGACCTCCTTGCCGGGGCTGTCTCCCCCACCACGGCGTGGACGCTCGGGGCCATGGCCGACGACCCCCTCGCCATGTATCTCATGGATATCTTTACCATTTCCTTAAACTTGGCGGGGCTCCCCGGAATCTCCATCCCCGTGGGCCTCGGGCAGGAAAGCCGGCTCCCCGTGGGCCTGCAGCTCATCGGCAAACCCTTCGACGAGACCACCCTGCTCCAGGCCGGCTGTGTCCTTGAACGCGCCATCCCCAGTCTGGGCCGCCCCACCGCCGTCCCGCCGCTGGAGTAGGGAATGCATGGCGTCCGCCACGGGATTTCCGGGAGAAGCGCATCTCCGGAACGGCGTCTCCCCCCGCGTGTTCTCCTTTCCCGGACAGTCGTCCGCCTGTCTCCGCAGGCCATTCGAAGTCCGTTGGCGGCGCGCCCGCCGCGTCTGAAAGAAAAGCCCGAGGGCATGGCCTTTCTCCGGTAATGACGTCGGCCCCACTCGCCCCGCACTGCTCTCGAACACCCGTCGCCGTGGGGAGCTGTCCACCATCATGGCCATGAAACAGACCCACGCCGCGTTGTTCACCGACCACGAAGTCACGGCTGTCGCCGTCTCCGGGGGGCAGGACAGCCTGCTGGCCCTGGCGCGACTGACGACGGAGCGCGGCGCGGCCCGAGTCTTCGCCATCCACGGCTTGTTTCTGCCGGAGCCTGCCGCGGCAGCGCCCACGGCCGGTCTCGAGGCCATGTGTCGCCGGCTGGACGTTCCCCTGGTGACGGTGGATCTGCGCGCGCCGTTCCACAAAGCCGTCATCGAGCCGTTCATCGAAGCGTATTTCGCCGGGGAGACGCCCAACCCGTGCGCCCTCTGCAACCGCGCAGTGAAGTTCGGCCTCCTTTTTGAAGCAGCCCGTCGGCATGGCGCCCAGCGGCTGGCCACGGGACACTATGCACGACTCTCGGCGGAGGCGGACGGCCCCGCCCTGCGCCGTGGTCTGGACGCCGCCAAGGATCAAAGCTACTTCCTGGCGCTGACGCCGCAGCCCATCCTGCGAGATGTCGTCTTCCCCTTGGGAGAAACACGCAAGACCGAGGTGGGGGCTGCCCTGGCCGCCCTCGGCCTGGAGCCGCCGCTGCCGAAAGAGAGTCAGGAAGTGTGCTTCGTGCCGGGGGACGACTACGTCGCCTATCTGGAGCGCATCGCCCGCTCGACAGGCCGCGCCCTGCCGCCGGCGGGAGCCATCGTCTTGGGGGAACGCGTCATGGGCCGCCACCGCGGACTGCATCGATACACCCAGGGGCAGCGCCGTGGGTTGGGCGTCTCGCATACGGAGCCGCTGTACGTCATCGAGAAGGACATGGCCGCCAACACGCTGCGGGTGGGCCCCAAGACGGCCACCCGTGTGGAGACCTGCGTCATGCGAGGGGTCAACCCCCTGGCCGGGCCGCCGTGGTGGCCCCCTGCGGCGAACGCCACCGTGTTCGTCAAGACGCGATACCGCCAGGCCCTTGCGCCGGCGCGTCTCCACCGCCGCGAGGAAGCCCCGGACAGCTACGACATCCACTTCCAGACGCCACACGGCCTGCCCGCGCCGGGGCAGGTCGCCGCCGTCTACGCCACGGACACGCCCGAGGCCCGGCTCCTCGCCGGCGGGCTGCTCGTCTGAATGGGGGGGATGATGCGCGCGCCCCGCCGTTTCCACCTCCACGTCTTCGGCTGCAAGGTGAACCAGCACGAAGCCCAGGCCATCCGCGAGGCGTGGACCGCCGCCGGTCTCCAGGAGACGGATGATCCCGCCGCCGCCGAGGTCATCCTCCTCCACTCCTGCGCGGTGACGGCGCGCGCCGTGCGCGAGCTCCGGCAGACGGCCGCTCGGTTGGCCCGGCTCGCCCCGGAAGCGGAGCTCCTCCTGGCAGGATGCGCTGCCCAGGCGTGCCCAGAGGCCTTGGCGCCGCTGCGCGCCAAGGGCGTGGCCTTCACCCCCATCGACCGCGCCGGCAAGGCCGGGCTGCTCACCCGGTTCGGCGAGACGTCGGACCACGCAGTCGCAGTCTCCGCAGTCTCCGCAAACGTCGGAGACGCGGCATCCGCACTCTCCGGGAGCTATCCCTTCCGCGTTGGCGAAAGCCGGCGCGCCCGGGGGAACCTCGTGGTGCAGGACGGCTGTTCGCATCAATGCGCTTTCTGTATCGTGCCGCGCGCGCGGGGGGGTCCCGTGAGCCGCCCCATGGCGGACTGCCTGGCCGAGGCCGAGCGGCTCCTCGCCTCGGGTTCGCGGGAGCTCATCCTCAGCGGGGTGAATCTGCGTCAGTACCAAGCGGACGGCGACTTCTGGGACCTGCTGCGCTTTCTGGACGATCGGCTCGCTCCCGAATGGCGTGGCCGAGCCCGACTGCGGCTTTCCTCGCTGGATCCGGGCCAGCTCGGCCCCAAGGCTCTGGAGACCCTCGCCGCGCGGCAGCTGGTTTGTCCGCACCTGCACCTCTCCGTGCAGAGCGCGAGTCCCGACGTGCTCACGGCCATGCGCCGCGGCCACTACGATCCCGCACACATCCTCCGCTTTCTGGAGCGGCTTCGCGAAGTCTGGCCGGTCTTCGGACTGGGTGCGGATCTGTTGACCGGCTTCCCCGGCGAAACCGCGACGGACTTCGCCGCCACCGAAGCCTTCTGTCAT
>CAYVWB010000014.1:41432-71830 GCA_964455395.1 uncultured Desulfovibrionaceae bacterium | reverse complement strand
ACGTGTTCCCCTTCTCGCTGCGGGAGGGGACCCCCGCTACGGCGCTGCCGGGGCAAGTCCCCCCGGCCGAACGCAAACGCCGCGCCGCCGTGTTGCGTCAACTCGCCGCGGAGAAACGCGACGCCTTCGCGCGCTGGGCGGCGCACGCGTCAGAGCTGACCGTGGCGCTGGAGCAGGCGGGCGCGCAGCCCCGGGGCGTCTGTGAATACTACGTCACGTGTACGGTGGCGACGGAGGCGGTCGGCGCGTTGCCGGCGGAAATGGTGGGCGCGCTGGCCCGTACGCGCCCTGCCGCGACGACAAGGACCGTGTCGCCCGGCGAGGCTGTTCCGCGGCGGCTTGTCTCTTTGGAGGATGTGGCGTAGGAATGGCGGTGGCCCCATGTCCCCACCACCTCCAACATTTCCGGAACCATCATGCGCAGCATGACCGGCTACGGCCGCGCCTCTTCCACGCCCTCCACTTCGGCCGACCAAGCCATACAGGAAGGGTGCGTTCCCGGTAACGAAGGGTGGGCCTACGCGTGGGAAATCAAGAGCGTCAACGGCCGCCATCTTGATGTCCGCTGGCGCGCGCCTGCTTCCACCAGACGGCTGGAGGCCGGGTGGGAAAGCCTGGTGCGCTGCCACGCCTTCCGCGGCCGTGTGGAGTGCTCCCTTCACCTCACGGTGATGGAGCCCGCGCTGCTGGGCGTGCGGCTGAACCGCGCCATGGCCCGCGCCATGACAGACGAGCTCCGCGCGCTGGCGGCGGAGGAAGGCCGCGAGCACCTGCCCGACTACAACCGTCTGCTGCACATCGCCGCAGTCTGGGAAGAGGATCACGGCGGGGTGAACGAGTCCATGGCTGCAGGGCTCACAACCGGTCTCGAAGCTGCGCTGCACGACTGGAACAACGCGCGCAGCCGCGAAGGAGCGCTCCTTGCGGAAGACTTGCGCGCCCGATTCGCTCATCTGCGTACGCTGCAAGAAGAAATCGCCGCGCGGGTGACAGCGCTGGGGCCGCAGAAGGCCAAGGCTCTGGAGGAGCGGCTGCAGAGCTTTTTGACGCGTCACAATCTTGCCCCGGATGAACACCTGCTCATGCAAGAGGTGGCGGTTCTTTCGGATCGCATGGACGTCAGCGAAGAATTGACGCGGCTTTCGGCGCATTTGGGGCTGCTGGAAGAGCTGACGGCCCAAGGCGGCGAGTGCGGCAAGAAGCTGGATTTCACTTTGCAGGAGTGCTTTCGGGAGATCAACACCTGCAGCAACAAGTCCCAGGATGCGCAGGTCTCCCAGCTCGCCGTGGCGTTCAAGGCCGAGCTTGAAAAGTGCCGCGAACAAGTGCAGAATATCGAGTAATTCTTCATCGTATCGCCATGCGAGCAAGCAAACTTCTCAACATCGGGTTCGGCAATTTCGTGGTGGCGGACCGCGTCATCGCCATCGTCAACCCGAACTCCTCCCCCATGCGCCGGCTGCGTGAAGACGCACGCCAGGAGGGCCGGCTCGTGGACGCCACCCAAGGCCGCAAGACGCGCTCGCTCATCGTGACGGATTCCAACCACGTGGTGCTCTCAGCCATCCAGGCGGAAACCGTGGGGCAGCGCCTCACGCAGGAGGATGACGCCGAATGACCCTGGACCGCCCCGGCCAAGCCCTCATCCTTTCCGCGCCTTCGGGCGCAGGCAAGACCACCCTGGTCAAGCGCCTGACAGCGGAATTCGACTCCTTCGCCTATTCCATTTCCTATACCACGCGCATGCCCCGCGAAGGGGAAGTGGACGGTCTGGATTACCATTTCGTCAGCGTGCAGGAATTCAAGAACCTCCGGGACCGGGGCTTCTTCGCCGAATGGGCCGAGGTGCACGGCAACTTCTACGGCACCCCCCTGCAGAGCGTGGTGCAGAACCTCGCGCAGGGCCACGACATGCTTTTCGATATCGACGTACAAGGCGCGCTCTCCCTGAAGCGATGGCTCACGGGGGCTTACGTCTTCATCCTGCCGCCCTCGCGGGCGACGTTGCTGGAGCGGCTGAACGCGCGGGGCAAGGACCCGGAGGCCGTGGTCCGCACCCGCATGGAGAACGCCTTGGGCGAGATCCGTCTCGCAGACGAATTCGACTACCTCCTCGTCAACGACGATCTGGAGACCGCTTACGACCAGCTGCGCGCCATCTACCTCAGTCAGCAACTGGTGCGGCTGCGGCAGCCTGGGCTCACGCGGCGGCTCATCGAAGACTTCGAGCAGGCGAACCGCTAGGGACGAACGATGGTCGAGCGCGACGAAACCATACCCCAGGGAAACGAAGAGGCGCCCAAGGAAACCGCGGAGCAGAACCGCATTTCCGGCGTCTTCTCCTCGCAGACGCTGCAAAAGGTGGGCACGGGCACCACCCAGCGCAAGACCATTCAGAAGTCCTTCTGGATGGCCAATGAACTCGAAGACGGCGTTATCGAAATCCAACCGCTGAACGTCAACTACATCCCCTCCGGCCCCAAACGCAAAATCGCCAAGGAAGACTTGCTGCAGAAGTTTTCGCCGGAGCCGGAGTTCTACACCCACTCCGTCTACCCCGCCATCCGCAATCTGAACAAGCAGGTGGAGGACGGCGAAGCCCACCGCGCCAAAGGCGAACTCTTCTCCGCGGAGCACAAATTCAAACGCGCGCTGGACGTGGACGTGGACAACGTGCGCGCCAACTTCGGCCTGGGCCTCACCTACCTGGCGCGCAATGAAGCCGCCAAAGCCGAGAACATCTTCGAACGCCTCGTCAAGCTGGACGCCGCCTTCGAACCCGAACACAAGCACCTGTTCAACGACTTCGGCATCTCCCTGCGCAAGAACCAGATGTACGATCAGGCGCTGGAGTACTACGGCCGCGCCATGGAACTGGCGCACGTGGACGAACATCTGCACTACAACATCGCGCGGGCGTTTTTCGAAAAGCGACTCATCGACAAGACCGCGCAACACCTGCAGAAAGCGTTGGAGATCAACCCGGAGCTGGAAGCCGCCTCGCAGTTCCTCCAATGGCTGCAGGACAAGGGACTGCTGGAAGCCTTCGCGCCAGAGATGACAGCGGCAAGGGGGGACGAAGCCGCGCCTGAAGGGGAACCGCCATCACGACAAGAGGGGCGCGGAGCAGCAGAATCATGAACAACAGCGCGCGTAGTCAGGAGTTTCTCGCGCAACTCGCCGACATCAAACAGGACCTGCCCTACTCACTCACACTCCTGCGCGACCTCTTCACCATGGCGGCGGAGGACTCCCGCGCCTCCATGGATGACGTGGCGGAAGCCATCAGCCAGGATCAAGGCCTTACCACCAAGATCCTCGCGCTGGCCAACTCCGCCTACTACGGCCTGCAGGCCAAAGTCAGCTCTGTCGCCCGGGCGTGCGCCTTGCTTGGTCTCAAGGAGATACGCAACCTGGTGCTCGTTCTGGGCGCGCAGTCCGTCACCGTGCGTCACACGCTGCCTGAGGCCTTCAATCTCCAGCTCTACTGGAAACATCAGCTGTGTGTGGCGCTGCTGGCGCAGGAGCTCGCGCGACTGCGGCCTCGGCTGGATCCGGATATTCTCTTCACCGCCGGCCTGCTCCACGATTTCGGAACTCTGCTAACCGCGCTGCACCGACCGGATGACTGGAGAGCCATCATGTCGCATGCCGATGTGCGCTCCCTGCAAGTGAACAAAGCCGAACACGACTACTGGGGCATCGACCATGGCGTGGTAGGGGCCATCACCCTGGACTCCTGGCGCCTGCCGCGAGAGCTCACGGAGCCGGTCAACTGGCACCACGCGCCCCAGCGTGGCGGAGAGTTCAAGGAATCCGCCGCCGTTCTCTGCATTGCGGATGCGCTGCACCACCGTCTGCTGGAGCCCGGCGCGCCCCTGCAGTCTCCTGCGGGACGCGTCATGGAGGTCTGGGGATGGACTCCGGAGAAGCGCCTCTCCGAAGCTGCCGAACACCTCCAGGACGACGCCATCGACGCCTTCGCCACGGCGCTGCACTGACCATGCGCTGGACCCTCCGCCATCCGCCCGGCTCCACGGAGCATGGGAAAACAACGCCCGAGCCGCCAGCTGCCGACTTGGCGCAGTGGGCCGCGACACTGCACATCTCCCCCTTGGTGGCGGAGCTTCTCTGGCGGCGGGGGGTGGATTCGCTCCAAGCCATGGACCACTATCTGAGCCCCGGATTGTCGCGACTTGCGCCCCCGGCGGATTGGCCTGCGCTGGAGCGCGCCGCCACGCTCTTCGCCGAAGCCATACTCAACGAACGAACCATCGCCGTCTGGGGCGACTACGACGTGGATGGCGTTACCGCCTCGGCTTTGCTCCTGGAATTTCTGGAGATGTGCGGCGTCTCGGCGCTGCACCATCTGCCCCATCGCGAGGAAGAAGGCTATGGCGTCAACACGGCCGGCGTGGAGGCGCTCGCGGCGCAAGGCGTCGACTTCCTGGTGACAGTGGATTGCGGGATGACGGACCATCCGGCGCTGGAACGCGCCGCCGCACTGGGCATGGACGTGCTCGTGACGGACCACCACCTGCCCGCCTCCACCCTTCCTCCAGCGAAAGCCATTCTCAACCCACGTCTGGACGAACTGCGCGAGGACCTCGCCACCTTGGCGGGAGTGGGCGTCGCCTTCTTCCTCGCGGCGGCGACGAACAGCCGTCTGGCGGCCGCCGACCGCCCCCGCTGCGATGTGCGCCCTCTTCTGGACCTCGCCGCGCTGGGCATTCTGGCGGACATGGTGGATTTGAAGGGGCAGAACCGGGTGCTCGCCAAGAACGGTCTGCTTGTGCTGGGCGAGGGGTCGCGACCGGGCGTGGCCGCGCTGAAGGAGACGGCGTCCTACGCGCGCAACGCCTCGCTGGGAGCCGGCCAGGTGGTCTTCGGGTTGGCGCCGCGCATCAACGCAGCAGGCCGCATGGCCATGGCGGAAGATGCGCTGGCCATGCTCCGTGCGCCGGACGTGGAGACGGCCCTGAAGTATGCGCGTCGGCTGGACGCCTTGAACAGCGAACGCCGCGCCGAGGAGGAGCGCATCCTCACGGAGGCGCTTGCGCAAGCGGAGACGCAGTCGGACCGACTGGGCCTTGTGCTCGCGGGTGAAGACTGGAAGGCCGGCGTGGTGGGCATCGTGGCGTCTCGGGTGGTAGAGGCCACGGACAAGCCATGCATCATCCTGACCAGCGACGGCGAGGGCGGCCTCACCGGTTCCGGTCGCGCCGCACATCATTTCGACATCCACAAGAGCCTCACCGAGAACAAGGCGCTGTTCAGCCGGTTCGGCGGTCACAAGCAGGCTGCAGGGCTGGCCATGCCGGCAGTCAATCTGGAGGCCTTGCGGGAGGCCTTTCACGCGTCGGCGCTGGCGCAGCTGGGTCCCATCCCCTTGGCGCGACTCCAGAAAACCGACGGCGAGTTGGCGTTCCACCAGATCGACTTCACCTTGCTGAAGGAGCTGGACATGCTGCAGCCTTTCGGCGTGGGCAACCCGGAGCCGGTGTTCACGTCGCCGCCGGTTGTGTTGCGCGGCATTCGACGCTTCGGCAAGGACCGTCGCCACGCCACGCTGGACCTGCTGGATCGAGAAGCCCGCGCGCAACTGCCCGGCAAGCTGTGGCGTCGGGCGCATGAAATTCCCGATGAGCTGTCAGGCCAAATCGTGCGTATCGCGTATACACCACGCATCGATCGGTATAGCGGGTATCCCACCATCGAGCTGACGATCAAGGATTTCAAGCTGTTGGATACTGATGAAGCGGCAATGTCGTGAAGTGTACGCTGGAATTCTAACGGTACCGCGTACCGGATTCGAGTAGCTTGCGAAGACGCTCCTTTCATCATAGGGCGAAAGCTGTGCGAGGGGCGCCGTTACGACGGCTTGTGCCGGGTCAAGGGCTTGCTGGCGAGCCCACCAGGGTTCTTACAAGACGCAAAAAACATGCGCAGCCCGCATACTGCATACATGCAAACCAACACCACACAGTGCGGCGGCCATGCAATGCTCCGCAGCATCGTAAAGACCCTCCGCAAAAAGCATAGTCATGATGAGAGGGTTACGTCGTTTTTCTTCAGGTTTTCAAGCAGCGATCGCCCTTCTTGTGTAATAGTCAATATATTACGTCGCGGATGCTTCAATTCTCGCTCTCGATGGATAAGATGAATTTGCAACAAAGATGTTGTCGCCCTATTGACAGACATTTGCGTGAATCCAAGTGAATTGTACAGATCTTGCTCGAATACTTTTTCACTCTCTTTATCACTTGTCAGTAATGCGAGCTGGAGAAACACAACGGTATGCATGACCGTAATAGCCCTCGAATACTGACGGCTATAGGCATCCATAGTTGACAATGCATCTTTCAACAATGTCATCATTTCGTATGAAGAGAGCTTCATTATAAGTACACCTGCTCGGAAGTCGTGCGACGATGTCGTTTTGCATCACCACGTATAGATATGACCACATTGCGCTTGCCAACTATCCCAGGGCGACCGCTTCTTGCAAGGGTATGCGCCTTCATTTACTTGCATGTGGTACAGTAAACCGATTGAATGTGCAATGGGAGACGCGCCGTCCTGTCCTTGTGTTCATGAGCCAGGGGCGTCGAAGGACCTTCTCCAATCATAAACGCATGTGGTACAGTAAACCGTTTGATTTTCCCCAACAACAGACGCCCAATGACCCCACGATCCAGGAGAATCCACTACGATTCGAACGCGATCGTCATGTACTCCTCGAAGGTCGTCTCCCCTTCCAGCACTTTGATCGCCGCATTCTGCCGCAGGGTCACCAGCGAACCGGCTTTCACTGCAGCGCTGCGGATCTGATGCGCCGATGCCCGCTGGATGATGAGATCCTTCACCATCTCGTCGATCTCCAGAATCTCGTAAACACCCACGCGGCCTCGGTAACCGGACTGCCCGCACTTGCGACATCCCTTGGCGCGCTTGGCCGTCAACGCTTCGCCGGGCTTCACGCCCATCACTTTGTACATCCGCTCGGTGACGGGATATTCTTCCGCGCAGTCCCCACACACCCGACGCACAAGCCGCTGCGCAATGGAGACGAGCAGCGTGGAAGCCACCAGGAAAGGCTCGATGCCCATCTCCACAAGACGGGTAATGGTGTCGGCGGCGTTGTTCGTATGCAGCGTCGAGAGCACCTTGTGACCAGTCAGGGAGGACTTGATGGCGATATCCGCCGTCTCCAGATCGCGGACCTCGCCCACCATGATGATGTCCGGATCCTGGCGGAGCACGCTGCGCAACCCGGATGCGAAGGTCATCCCAGCTTTGCGGTTCAGCTGGATCTGGCAGATGTTCTCCACCCGGTACTCCACGGGGTCTTCCAAGGTGACGATGTTCACGTCCACCTTGTTGAGACGGCTCAGCAAGGAGTACAACAGCGTGGTCTTGCCGCTGCCCGTGGGACCGGTGGCCAGCACCATGCCATAGGGCCGCAACGCAGCCTTCTCCAGAATGCGCACTTCACGCTCGCTCATGCCGAGCTGGCTGAACGTCAACACCTCGTTGGACTGGTTCAGCAAACGCATCACCACCTTTTCGCCGAAGATGGTGGGAATGGTCGAAGTCCGTACGCTGATCTCCTTGTCTCGGGTGCGGTAGGTGAAACGTCCGTCCTGCGGCACTCTCGAAACGGAAATATCCATGTTGGACAGCAACTTGATGCGGCTGATGAAGGGCAGGAAAAAGGCCTTCGGCGGCGCGGGGGCTTCCTCCAGCTTGCCGTCCACCCGAAAGCGCAACAACACGGTGTCGTATTTTGGCTGGATGTGGATGTCGCTTGCGCCCCGCTCCAACGCCTGCACCAGCGTGGAGTTCACCAGCTTCACGACTGGCGCATCCTCCGCCATGTACTGCAATGAACTGATGGTGAATGTGGAGTCCTCCACCGTGATGGGATTATCCTGCTCCACTTCCACGTCGGCGATGCCTTCCAGCATGCGTCCGTACACCCCGTAAAAATGGGTGACGTATTCCTGCTCCGTGCAGATGACGGGCTCCACGTCCAGGCCGGAGGTCTTCATCACCGCATCCACGGCTTCCAGATCCGTGGGATCCATCATGCCCAGCCAGAGCAAAGAACCTTCTTTCTTCAGCGGCACCAGCAGGTGCTTGTGCGCAATGGCCTCCGGCACCTGCGCGGCGATGCCCGCGTCCGTCGGGAAACGCTCCTTGTCGTACCGCTCCACCTTCAGCTGAATGGCGAGCAGACGCACGATGTCGTGCTCGTCCACCAGGTTGCGCTGAATGAGATACTGCCCGAGCTTGAGACCGTAGTTCTTCTGCTCGCGCAGCGCCGTCTCCAGCTGTTCGGCGGTGATGAGGTTCTCCTCCAGCAGCATCTGCCCCAGAAGCTTGCGGGGCCGATGCGCCGGAGCGCCGCGCGCAGGTCGACGGCGGGCGGCGCTTTCCTCGGGGGAAAGCATGGGATTGCGGGGCGATGGGGGTGGCTGGGGCGATTGAGGAGGTTGCTGCATGACCGTCACCTATCACAGAGCGTCAGCAAGCAAAAGAGCTGCAAGGGTCCCGACGCGTACATTTCATCAAATCGTCAATGACGTGGAGCGGGAGTGATGGCTTGTCCGAATCCATCCCGCCAGGAATAACGGCATGCTCCGCGGGGCAAGCGCAGGGCATCGTGACTGACGCAACCGGTCCGGCGGGCCTCGACGCGCGACCACGACTAGGCGACACGCACGCGATACTGGCTGGGGCTTGTCCTTTCCGGAACTCTCAGCTATCCATATTCTGGTCGCAATTTCATGCAGATGATCGCCGAAACGCAGCGGAGGCCGCTTGGCGGCCTTGAACACCATGCAGGTTCCGTATGGAGCCCCAGGAGCGCCGACTCCATGAACGGATTCAGCGCGCCGGCGCGATCGATGCGGCGCTGCGCCACGAAAGCCGCCCATCCGGGACGCCATCACGCTTTGACGTCGGGCGCGTTGTCTTTCCCGACTCGCGCGGGGCGGGGAGCGTCCAGAAGTCGCGCTCGCGTGGGCCTGACAAGCCGCCGCCATCTCTTGAACCCCGACCCACGGCGCACCATGCGCGGACACACACGGCCCATGGCGAGACGGGATACGCATGGAGCGCACGCACGCCGACAAGGTTTCCGTCCCCTCGCCCTCACAAAGAACTCAACGGGCCTTGTCGTCGCAGGTGTAAGCATACGTCCACTTGTCAACTGAGCGCAGGAGATCGCACGCCATGCCACCCCAGGACACCCCCCCGTCGGAGGCCGCCGGCCCCGGTTCGCCGACGCCAGCCATTTCCATGGTCATCCCCACGTACAACGAGCGGGAGAACATCCCCGTGCTGGCGGCGCGATTGCACGAGGCGCTCGATGGGACGATCGCCTGGGAAGCCATCGTGGTGGACGACGATTCCCCGGACGGCACGGCGGCGCTGGTCGCCGAGATGGGGGCAAGGGACTCCGCCTTGCGCGTCATTCATCGAAGGAACGAACGGGGCATCGCCTCCGCGTGCCGGCGCGGTTTCGACGCGGCGCGCGCCCCCGTGGTTGGCGTCATGGACGCGGATCTGCAACACGACCCCGCCGTCATTCCCCAGATGTACGCCACGCTGCAGACCACCGGCGCGGACATCGTCTCCGCCAGCCGTTACATGGACGGCAGCGTGATGGACAAGCAGTGGTCGCCGCTGCGGCTCGCCACGAGCCGAGTCGCGTGCTGGATGGCGCGCATGGCCATGGGGGTGAAGGTCACGGATCCGCAAGCCGGCTTCATGCTGCTGCCGCGCACCTTTTACGAAGAGGTCCGCCCCAATCTCAGCGGTGAAGGGTTCAAGATTTTTCTGGACTTGATCGCGGCTTCTCCGCGCCCTGTGCGTCTGGAGGAAACGCCCTACGTATTTCACCGTCGTGAGGTGGGGGAATCCAAGTTCGGCTCGAAAGCCATGTGGGATTTCGCCAAACTCATGGCGAAGGAACTGTTCCGTAGCAGGCGGCGATGACGCACGACGAGAGCCATCCTCCCCTCCGCGAGGGCGTGCTCATTGCGGCGTTCGGCTCCAGCGAACCACTGGCGCATCGGTTGCTGGGCGGCTTCGAAGCCAAGGTGCGCGCTGCTTTTCCCGGCGCGTCGGTACGCTGGGCGTTCACGTCCGGGATCATCCGGGAGCGTCTCGCTGGCGAGGGCAAGAAGACGGATTCTGTCCGCAAAGCATTGGACCGCTTCCGTTTCGAGCGGTTCCAGCGCGTGGCTGTGCAGTCGCTCCATGTCATTCCCGGCAAGGAGTATGAGGACTTGCGCGCCGCCGTGGAGGAGAGGGCTGCAACCGGCGCGATGCGCGTGGCGTTGGGCGCGCCGTTGCTGGCTGCCCCTGCGGACGTGGAGCGCGCCGCTGACGCGGTGGCGGGCCATTTGCCGACGGAGCGTCTGCCGAACGAGGCTGTCCTGCTGATGGGTCACGGCGCGTGGCATCCCGGCGATTCGGTGTACGCGTCCCTGGCGTCGGCTTTGCGCGCGCGCGACCCGCTGCTGGTGTTGCGCACGCTTGATGGCTCCGCGCCGCTGGAGCCCGTGCTGGAGGAGTTGCGCGCCGCCGGCGTGGAGACGGTGTGGCTGACGCCGCTTCTGGCGGTGGTGGGTGCGCATGTGCAGCACGACATGGTGGGTGCGCATGCGGGTTCGTGGCAGTCGCGCATCGAGGCGGCTGGTTTGCGATGTGCGCCGGTGATGCGTTCCGCATTGCAGAATCCGGCTTTGGCCGACATCTGGATAACCCACTTGCACGCAGCGATGTCAGCGCTTCGGAGTTCATGACTCTGTCGGGACTCAGGCGGCTGGTTTGCGCTCCCCACATTCAAGCGGTATACTGTACCACTTTGCTGTACATGGTCGCGTGCGTTTGATGTCGGGAGCGCCAGCAGGGTTCGAGCTCACACGAAACCGGGACGCAACGCCGGTTGAGCCCTGTGTTTTTTCAGGTGGGGCGCAGCTCCAGTGGAAGCGGCCCACTGCGCGGTGGATATACACCCATGCAATGCGCACATATCAGAACGCGAACGTCGCCCAAGCCACTCTTACCGCATGTTCTCAGCTTGTCGCTGAAACAGTTGCGCCATGGCGTCCACCAGGAAAACCATCTCGAGCCCAGGTTCGGGAGGCTCCAAGCCCATGCGCATTGCGGCGGTATGGGCCAATCGCTCACTCAGCATGCGTTTCTGCGACTCTTCCAGGCTGTCGTACCGATCCAAAAACTGCTCTACAGCCTCAAGCAAAGGCTTGTCCAACTTCGCAAGCTGAGTCCCTTGAAATCGATGTCGCATGGAAGTTTTCGGTCGTAGCAGCAATTCCTCACGCACTCGCGAAAGTGTACGCGGTTTGTCACGGATGACAACAGTTCCGGCAGCCATATCGCCCAGGCGTTGAGATTTTCCAGAGATGATAGGCACGATCCACAGCAGCGTCACCTGATCCACAATGCGGAAAATGTTACGTATGAATACACTCCCCGCATCCAAGGTGAATCCTGAAGTCTTGACAACACGCAGTGAAAGCCATTTCTTGCCGAATGTACGGCCATCCATGGCGTATTCCAATATCCCGAAATAGAGGAAGGAGCCCAAGCCGCCTATCAATGTCACAATACCCCACAGGTACATTTGCAGTACCAGTTCCCCCCCATACCCTTCCTGCTCCGCTTCGATGGCTTCCGAAGCGACTTCGCCGAACCAGTCAGCCACCTCACCACTCAGCGCTCCAAGGGCGGCAAGAAGGATGAACATGACAAGCATCAGAAGAGAGAGTATGAATGAGTCGATGAACCAGGCGATGAATCTCGACCCGAGCCCTGCAGGTTCGTACGAAACTTCCACGTTTTCAGGAGTCTCGAAGGTTATTGCGCGGGAATCTTGCATCGGGAAATCCTCATGATGGCGAAATGCGCCGCCTCCAGAAGGGATGCTTCAGGATACAACGCTCAACGACGCCCAAGTCCGCTGTACGGCGGCTCGACAAGGTGAACGACCATGGCTCTCCAGCCCTCGCCAAGCGGTGCATTGACGACCGACCCAACCTCTACGGGGCGCTTGAATGCTCCCAGCAATCAATACCTACTCCGTAACCGCGAGGCATGGCAAGAACTGGAACGCCTTGTGGCGCGTGCGAGAAAAAAAGGGCCCGCCAAGCTTTCCCCGGAGGAGCTGGACCGCTTGGACCGCCTGTACCGACACGTCACGGTCCATCTTGCCCGCACCGCCTCGCGAGGCGACGATCCGGTCCTGGCGGGCTATCTGAACGACCTCGCCGCAGCCGCACATGGCGTCATTTACGCACCGCCGCGGCGCCGTCCCATTCAAGGCGTGCTCACCTTCCTGATAACCGGCTTTCCCCGCACTGTCGCTCGCATGGGAGTCTATCATGGCCTCGCCGCCATCATTTTCTTCGCCGGCGCCGTCCTGGGGTTCCTCGCGCCCCATGTGGACCCCATCGCCGCCTACGCCATTCTTCCCGCACAGGAAGTCCGTCTACCGGGCACCCCGCGCGCCGAACTGCTGGAGCATCTGCGGAGCGGACGAGACCACGGCGGCGACGAAAAATTCCTCTTCGCGTCCTTTCTGTTCCAACACAACCTTTCCGTGGGCATACTTTCCTTCGCGGTGGGCATTCTTGCCGCCGCGCCGACAGCCCTGCTCATCCTGTACAATGGCATGATACTGGGAACATTCACTTTCATCCACACGTCCAAAGGCATTCACGCAGAGTACTGGGCGTGGATTCTTCCACACGCCGTGCCGGAACTCACGGCCATCATCCTCTGTGGAGGCGCCGGACTGGCCTTGGGCGCGGCGGTGATCAACCCCGGCCGCGGGGACCGTATGCGCCGGCTCGCCGAGACAGGTCGGGACGCCGTCAAGGTTTTCCTTGGCGTGGGCGCACTGCTCGTCGCGGCGGCGATCATCGAAAGCTATCTGCGACAAAGCCACATGGAGACATGGGCCCGCCTTGCCGTCGCGGGGACCCTCTTCGCCTTGCTCGCCGGGTATTTCGCCGTGGGTTTCGTGCTGGAACGGCGGGGGCGCCAGACGAAACGCGCTTCTCCCGGATCCCCACTGAACGCGCGCCCTGCCCCATCCCGAACATTCCCGAGCGGTCCCGAACAATCCCGAGCCATCTCGAGCTGACGCGCTCATGTCGCCGCCCCTGGCCACTGCTGATCACTTCTGATCACCCTTGATCGGCCCTGATTGACCCTGATCGCCCTTGATCGCCCTTGATCATCCTTGATCGGCCCTGACCACTTCTGATCGACCAGTGGCGCAGGCTCCTGGTCACGGAGACCGTGCAACGGCGCCGCGGTTCGAGGTCGAGACGACGCGGCCCTTCCCCCCCTCAGAGTCGACCAGCCTCCCGCAACGACACGTATTCATTCACCAAACTCACGGTCAGTTCATGCGGGGCCACGTCCACCACATGCACGCCGGCGCGACGGAGAAGGTGCAGCCCCCGCTGCCGCTCCCGCAGCAGGCGGCCAGCCACGGCCTGACGCGCCATGTCGCTGTAGGATGTGGTCTCCTCCGAGAGGATGCGCTCCAGCATGGGCGTGCGCAGCGCCGCGAAGAGCACGAGGTGCCGTTTCGCCATGTGGAACAACGCGGTCCGCAAGGCGAGCGAGCCCTGGTCGTCCACTATGTCCGAAAGCACCACCACCATGGCGCGCTTGCGTTGTCGGCTTTGGAATTGCGCGAAGAGCGCGGCGAAATCGCTTTCCCGGTTGGTGTGTCCGACATCGTAGACCTGTTCCAGAATGGCGCGAAACCCCGCCGGCCCTACCTGCGGCGGCAGAAAACCGCGCACGGCGCTGTCGTAAATGGCCACGCCACACTTGTCCCCGCGGTGGATGGCCGTCTTGCAGAGCGCCAGCCCCGCGTCCACGGCGCGGTCCATCTTCACGGCTCCGTCCACGTCCGCGCCCATCAACCGACCGCAGTCCAACACCACGAATATTTCCCGGTTCAATTCGAGCTGGAAGCGCCGCACCATCAGACGACGGCTGCGGGCCGTGGCGCGCCAGTCGATGTGCCGCTCCTCATCCCCATATTGATATGGCGTCAGGGATTCGAATTCCATGCCCTCGCCACGGCGGCGACTTTTCTCCTTGGAATCCGGCGCATGGAGCATGCCCCGCATCTCCCGGAACGACTCCGAGGAGGCCAACGACTCCGGAAGGATCTTGACCGCTGCAGTCCCCTCCAACTCGCGGCGTCGTTCCGCCAGCCCCCAGGGGCCGGCCACGCGCGCCCAACAGGGCCCCACCGTCCGGAGCCCCCGACGGGGCGAGGTCGCCTCGGCGAGATACCGCACCGTCTCGCCGGGAGCGAGGCGCAAGGGCTCGCACCACCAGCCCGGCTCCCCTGGCGCGCCGGTCCCGACGGCGGCGCGCGTCCCTCCGGTCGCCGGCGCCGCAGCAGGCGCGACGTTCAGGATATGGGGTATGACGATGCGCAGCTCGCCGCGCACCGCTTCGGCGTTCTCGTTGTGGACGGCGATCTCCAGCGGGAAGACGAGTCCGCGCCCGGCCGCCCGGGGCGCCTCCACAGCCGCGCGGAGGTTGTGCACGCGGGCCCCCGCCGCGATGGCGTCCGCCACGAATGCGGCGAAGAGTCCCGCCAGCCCCAGCCAGACCGCCCACACCGCCGCCGGCAGCGTGATGCTGGCCAGGGCCGGCAGCGCCAACGCCGCGACGCACCAGACAAAACGCTGCGTGGGTCGCGCGCCTGTCTCGGTGAGGCGGCGCCCCCAAGCGAGGAGCCGGCCTGCCGGTCTGCGCTTCACAGAGGCGACTCCTCGCCCGCCGACGCCGTGGCGTTCGGTTGCATGGGTGCGTCTTGCGGACGCGGCGTCGCGGCCTGGGTGGCTCGGGGGGCTTCGACGCGGTCCAGGACATTGAAGAGGATGTGATCGACATGCGCGCCTTCGAGCTCTGCCGAGGGGCTCAGCACTACACGGTGGCGCAAGCCGGGGATGAACGCGCGTTTGATATCGTCCGGAATGACGTATTCGCGGTCTTCGAAGCGCGCCAGGGCCTTGGCCCCCATGAGCGTCATGAGCGCGGCGCGGGGTGAGGCGCCTACGAGCAGTGCGTCGTCCTCTCGTGTGGCTTGCGCCAGCTGTCGCACGTAGCGCACCACTTCCTCACGGACATAGGTGCGTTGGATGATGCTGCGGGCTTGCGTGATGTGCGCATCCTTGACCACGGGGGTCAGCCCCAGATCCTCCAGTCGTTGATGCGGGCTGCCCACGTGGTGCTCGGTCAACATGCGCTCCTCGGCGCCGGCGTCCGGGTACTCGATGAGGACCTTGAACATGAAGCGGTCCTGCTGCGCCAGGGGCAAGGGGTAGGTGCCTTCCTGGTCGATGGGGTTCTGGGTGGCGAAGAGCAGGAACGGCGTGGGCAGCGCGTGGGTGACGCCGTCGTGGGTGACGCCGTATTCCTGCATGGCTTCCAGGAGGGCGGACTGGGTCTTTGCCGAAGCGCGGTTGATCTCGTCCGCCAGGAGGAAGTTGGTGAAGATGGGGCCGTGCTTGAAGACGAACTCGCGGGTGTCTTCGCGGAAGATGGAGGCTCCGGTGATGTCGCCCGGGAGCATGTCCGAGGTCATCTGGACGCGGCCGAAGGCCAGCTGCATGCTGGCGGCGAGTGCTTTGACCAGCAGGGTCTTGGCGGAGCCGGGAGGGCCCTCCAACAACACATGCCCCCCCGAGAGCATCGCGGCCAAGGCGAAATCCAGCGCCTCTTCCTGGCCGAACACGACTTTCCCCACCTCGTCCCGGATGCGATCGCGCAACAATTTCACTGACATTTCGTGAGCTCCCTGGCTGCGGCGACGAGCTTCTCCGTGGAGGGCTTGCGCGACCGCGCCAATAGATCCAGTTCTTCCGCCGCGGTCACGAGCCGGTCCGCGGTCACCTCGTCACGCCGTGCAAGGGCCTCCGCCACGGTGTGGACGTCGGCCTCGCCGGGGGGCAGTCGCAGGCGTCTTGCCAGCCGCCACAGCACCCCGGCTTTCAGCTCCCTCGCCAGAAACGCCTGTTTGGAGCCTCGCATGAAGAGGCCGGCCATGGCGTTCAGATAGTCTTCCAGGTTGCGACGGCTGGGCTCCGGCTGCTCCAGCGGCGGCCCCAATCGCACGCAGCTGCGCCACGCCCATACCGCAAACGCGAACAGCACCACCGCCGCCAGCACGCCATAGGGGCGTCGGGTGAGCAGCCAGGCGGGTTGTCCTCGTATGGAGAGGCCGTGGTAGAAGCCATCGAAGACGACTTTGCCCTCGCCGACGCTCATGGGGCCCAGCGCCACGAAGGCGTTGTCCTGTTCGCCCAGCAACCCGTTGGCCAGCAGCATGGGTTCAGCAACCACCACCACGAGCCCCTCGCCAAGGGCGTATGCTGCAGCAAGGCGGCCCCGTGCGTGGAGTGACCCGTCAGGCGGGGTGAACTCCAACGCGGCCACGAGTCGTGGAGAATCGTGGGGATCGCCGGGATCGTGGGGATCGGTTGCTGCGGCGTCATCTTCCGGAATGGGCAGGTACTGCGCCGGCGAAGGCAGCTTGAGTCGTTCCAGCCCGCGCCAGAGTCCGGCCTGTTCGCCCACGGGGGTCGCCGTGGCGTTCACGGCGCGGCGCATCCGTTCTTCCGGCTCCATGGTGCGCTGAAAGCTCCAGTAATCCACCCCCTCTACATTCCATCCTTCGCCCTTGGCCTTGGCGTCGCGGGCCTTGTCCAGGCGGTCGCGCATCTCGGTGGCGCCGCCGTCGTAATCCGCCAGGGCGAGGCCATCCAGAGGAAGGCCCAAGAGCGTCGCGACATGGACGCCATCGAATTGCGTTTCGGGCTCGGCCTTGGCGTCCGACGTTTCCTGTTCCGCGTCGTCTTCCCAGTCGTCATCGCCGAAGAAGTCGTAGGGGTCGTAGGGGACATGCTCGGAAATATCCATGGGCGGCGCAAACAGGACGCGGCCACCTTGACGAATCCACTGCTCCAGTTCCTGCAGGTACTGCTCGTCCCGGGAGACCACGAAGGTGTAGGGGAACCAGAGCACGAGCCAGTCCGCGTTCTGGAGGGTCTCCGCGGTGGGCGGCGCGAGGTGGCGTTCCGTCTGGATGTCCAGGGCTTGAGTCGTCTCGTAGAGCCCGCGGAGCCCCCATGGCCGGACGCCGAAGGAGTCCGTCCCCAGGCCTTGCCTGTCCGGGGGCTGCATGAGCGTGATGACGACGCCCACCAGGCTGACCACCGCCACGATCAAGGCGGTTGTGATGACCCGACGCGGCGTGAGCATCGTCACCCCGAGACGGCGAGCCGGCGGGCGTCGCGGAAGGCTGCTTCGCCGCTGGAGAATTCGGCCTCGTCCAGGTCCTTGCCGGCGTACCACCGCTCCAGCAGGGTGGTCATGCGTTGCAGGGGCTCGTGGGCGGGGTGTTCGGCGTAGCGGCGGACGTATTCCCGGTTGGTGGCGGCGGGCTTGAAGGCCCCCTCCCTGGCCATCTCCAGCCGCAGCACCGCGGCTTTGAAGTAGAGGGTGAGGGCCAACACGCGGTCGCCTGCAGCGGCGGCTTTGGCGGCCAGACGCTCCAGTCGTTCCGGGCCTTCTTCCTTGGCTTCCGACCAAGTAAGCGTTCTGCCGCGCTGGCGTTCCGTCAGCGCCACCCGGAAGGTGTAGATGATGTGCGCGATGAGGCCGAAGAGAATGAGCACCAGCACGACGATCACAATCCAGTAGAGGATCGGACTCGTGGCGTGGAGGTTTTCTCCAAGCTCCACGAGTCCCTCAAAAAGCCAGCCAAGGAACCGAAGCACCGGCTCCAGGAGCTCGAAGAGCCAGTCCGCTGCGAATTCGGAGGCTTCGTTGCGCGTCAGGTCGTAGTGGTCCCGGGCGAGGGTCGCTTCGGCGGCCTGACGCGCGGTCTGCGGATCCAGCGTGGCGGCCATGGTCGGGTTACTCCACCCCTTCCACGCCGGCCTGTTGGGAGAGCACCATCAGATCGAATTGTTCATGCTTGCAGCGGTTCGAAAAGTAGAACACCGTCCACATGGAGGAGGTGTAGATATACACCGCCAGCTGAACGGCCATGGAGATGAGGATGGCCACCGGCAGAAAAGGGATGAAATTGGCTGCGCTGCCGGCGATGTTCCCCGCAACGCCCATCAGAAAGAGCAGCAGAAAAGCCCGGCCATAGGTCTTTTTCATCAATGTGGCGCTGCGGCCGATGGCTTCGCGGCCGTCCACGCCTTCAAGCACGACAACCTTCAGCGACAACAGATACCGAATGAAGAGGAACGCCAGGAACCCGAACAGCGCCAGGAAGAAAAGCACGCCCAGCAAGGCCGCCGCGCCGCCTTCCCCCAGGGCGAAGACCATCAGCCCCACGATGGCGCCGCCGGCGATGAGCACGAGCAGCAACCGCAGCATGACGAAGAGCGAGGTCTTGATGAGCGGCCACCACTGCGAGAGCGCATAGCGCACCGCTTCCTTCGCAGGCACGGGGTTTTCCAGATAAGCCCCGGCCACGGAGAAGGTGATGGCGCCCTCGGCGAGGGTCAAGGCGATCCACCACAAAAGGCCCAGCCCCAGCGCCCCGACAATCAGAGGCAAGAACATGCTGAAGACGTTGGCCGGCGTGGGCTGCAATCCCGACTGCGACAAGCTCTCCATCTCCGAGATCATCGGGTACAGCACGAAAAACGAGACCGCCGCGGTGATGACCGCCAGCACGCCGAAGATCATCAATCCGACAAGGAGCAGCTCCTTGATATTATCCTTGAAGACGTTGAACGAGACATCCAGCACCTGCCCGACACTGAGTTCACCGATTCGATAACGCATCCGCCCACCCCGTGGTTTGCATTCATGGCGTTCGGCGCAAGCCGCGCCCCTGCGGTCACCTGACGTTGATGAAGGATGCGCCATACACCGGCGCACTCGCTTCGACTGTCCCCATGATAGTCCAGAAACGAAACGGTGTAAAACTTCGGGGATTTTGTCGACGCGGCGCGGCCCGGTGCGCGGGAGCCCCCACGGGCGACCACGCCGTAGCTTGGTTCTTTCCTGCGTCTTCTTTTCAAATCGTCCGCAACCATCTGAATTTGCAACAACACCACATCATTCCACGGCAATATGGTCGGAAGCGGCAGCGCGCAACCGCCGATGAAGCTGCAGGAACGTCTCCAGGAACGAAGGAGCTCTGCCGGCGCAGACTTCCGCCACGATCCACGCCACAGCGCCGCACAGCGCCCCACAGCGCTGCGTTGCGGACGACCTCCGCCGCCTGACGCGCGAAGCGGAAGAAGACGCCTGACGCCTCGATGAGACCCGCGGGGAGTCGGTCGCCCCCATACAGCAGCACTTTGTGAGCGTAGAGCGTCACGAGTTCCGGGACGCACGCCAACGCCGCTACGCCCAGCATGAGACGCCAATGCCGCCCAGCAGCTGCAAACCCTGTCGGATGGCCGACCAGGCGCTCAGGCGGCGCGTCTGGCCGGGGGCGCGGCCTCCGACCAGGAAGAGGGTCGGGTCATCCGATGGACTTTCCCGGATCGGCGGCAAGTCCGAAACGCGAGACCTCGGCTCCGGCGTCGCCATCAACGGCCTCCCGACGCGCCATGTAGAACAGGGTGACACACGTGGTGAACAAGCCGCTCACCAGGGCGAACACAAGGTACAGAACGATCAGGCTCGTCACGACCAGGAACAGCTTCGCAATTCCCAAATGCAGGAAGGCCGCCGTGACCAATCGAATGCCCCAATAGACGACAAGCAGCGTGACGACCTGAAGCGCAACAAGACCCACTGCCGTCTTGGTGCGGCCCCGCACCAGCGTGTTGCTGCGTTGCAGGCTGCCGAGCACGCCTCTTTTTTCGAACACCATGACGAAGGGCGCGAGGCGCAGCCGCGCGAAGACACCCAACGCGACCACGCCGCCCGCCAAGTAAATCGGAAATAACAGCACGGCGGGGAGCTCGCCCCCGGGGATCAGCGTCTTGAGCGCCGTCACGAGAAAGACCACGCCGAACACCATGCCCACGCACACCAAGGAAGACACGACGCCCAGGGCCATCAAATGTGGCAGACGACAAACCGCAAGCCGCAAGGCTTCGGCCAGGGCAAGGGGTTTCGCGGTCGCAAACCCCGCGACGCGTGAGCCGACCAAGGCGACGACCATCGCCGCGCAGAACACGCCCAACAACATTGTGACGAGCATTGCATGGCGTTCGAATACGCTCGGCGACAGCCCTGCGACGCGGGCGGCATCGCCCACAATCGCTGGCGTGACCGCGAGGGCGAATGTCAGGTACACCCTGATGAAATGATTCGTTTAGAGGGTAACGCCGCGATCGAACACCGCGCTGAATCCCGCGTCCTTGGATATGAGCTGCATGTATTGACTCCTTGCGTGGCGACGTACCCTAAGCAACGACCCTTCGCAATCACGAATGCAAGACTCGTCTAACCAATACATCATGACGCAATCGAACATCAACACCTTGCGCCCAGCCCATGCAAGAAATTCACGATCCCGAAACGTATCAAAAACGTGCAGCGCAAGAGCCGGATGGACTCGCCCCGTCGCGCAGCGCCGTGACAAGGCGCGGGCTCACACCCCCCGCGCGCGATAGAGCGCTTTGAAGAGCGTGGGCCCGCTCAAGCAGGTGATGAGCGCCAAAAGCACCACGCTGTCCTTCACGGCGGGGGACACCAAGCCCTCGGCCAGCCCCACGGAAGCCGCCGCCACCACCAGCGAGAGCCGCGAGGAAAGCAGCACTCCGGCCAGCACGCCCTGCCGCAACGGCCTTCCGAACAACGGGAAAAGCAGCCCCGGCAGACACTTCACCGCAAAGGCCGCCACCACGAGCTTGCCCGTGAACAGCAACCGCTCCGGCGAGAGTACGTTGCCCAGGTCGAACTGCATGCCCACGTTGATGAAGAAGATGGGGGTGAGGAAGCCGAAGCCCAGCGCCGATATCTTGGATTCCAGCTTCTCCTTCTCCCGGAACACGAAGGAGATTATCGCGCCCCCCATGAACGCCCCCAGCACGGGCTCCAGCCCCGTCACCAGCGACAAGCCCACGAAGAGGAAGAGCAACGCCAGCGCAAAGCGAACGCCTTGCTCCTGAGGATCCGCGTCGTCGCCACTGCGGCCTGCGCCGGCCAGTTTCTCCGCGTGCTCCGGGTTCCACCACGCCCACATCCGAAACGCCCACAGCAGCACCCCGAAGCCCAGAAAAAGCGGCAGAGGCTGCACCATCTGCCAGCTGACGCCGTAACGATGCCAGAGGATGACGAACGTGACGCCCAACAGCGTCAGAAAATCCGCAAGAGTCGCGGCCATCAACAGGGACTGCCCGAAATCCTTGCGGCCCAGGCTCAGCTCCTTGAGCACCGGCATAACCAGCCCCAGGGAGGTGGTCGTCAGAATGAGCGCGGTGAAGGAACCCTGCCCCAACACGAAGGCCGCCGCCAGCGCCAGCGCCAGGGTGGCGCCGAAAAGCGCCAGCTGAAAGGGCCCTTCCTTGCCCAACCTGCGACTCAACAAGGTGAAATTCAGTTCCATGCCGCTCTGGAACATGAGCAGCAAAAAACCCAGGTGCGCCAGAAACGGCAGCCATTCGCCGCCCATCTGCAAGTCCAGAGCGCTCTTGCCGAGCAGCACGCCGAAGCCGATTTCCAGCACGGCGGCGGGCGCGCCCAGCCATCGCGCCGCCAGCGGCAGCACGGCGGCGGCGCCGCTCACCAGCAAGAGCGGCATGGCGTCATGAAGCTCCATGGAACATCCCGTCGGCTTGGCCGGGGACGCCCGGCGTTCTGAAAGGGGTTGGCAAGGCGGCGCGCTCGGTCGGCTCCCCTGCCTCGAGGCCGCGCCAGGCGCAAAGCCGTAAGCTCATGGGGCGAGCCCGCCTCGATGCGACGCTTGCGGCCGCGGGGGTTGTCTCGCATGCCGCCGTGGCGGTCCGGGTGGGCGTTGTGTCGCGTCCGGCGCCAGCCATACGCTAATTCGCCACGATGAGCACGCTGCAGACAGCCTTCTCCGCCAGGTGTTCGCCTACGTTGGTGGTGAACATGCCCACCTCCCGTCGGGTGGAGCCGATCACCATGAGATCGTAGGAGGGCGAAAGCTTCACCAGCTCCTTGACGGGATTGCCCCTTCGCACCACCTCCTGCAGTGCGAACTTGTGCACGTGCGACAGCTCACGCAGCCGCGCCAGCGCCTTCTCCGTGCGCGGTTGCTGGGACTCTCCGCTGATGATCTCCGGCTCCTCCACCACGGCCACGGCCACTTCGCAGTCGAGCTGACGCGCGATGTCCACGGCCACGCCCACGGCGCGTTCGGCGCGCACCGTCCCGTTGAAAGGCACGAGGATGCGCTCGTACGGCATGGTCAGCCGCGCCACCAGCACCGGCGCGCCCAGCTCGTGCGCCAGACCGATGAGCCGGGCCTTGCCCAGCTTCTGCAGGAAGGAGGGCTCCAGCGGCGGCGTCACCACCAGGCCGTAATTGCCGCGTTTGAACTCCGCACGCACCGTCTCCATGAGGTCGTGCTCCGCGTGTTTGACCTCCAGGGCGATGGCCGGGGGCCAGTCCTTGGCCAACTGTTTCAAATCGCAGTCCAACGCCTGGCAAACGAGCGTGACCCGCCGCACCCGGGTGTTCTGTGCAAGAAAAAGCGCCTTGTTGAGGTGCCGGGAGACCTGGGAGTAGGACGACCCCGGCAGCGCAATGAGCAGCCCTTCCCCGTACGCCAGGGGGAAGTGGGGGTTGGCGCAATCGATGAGGCCGCAGAAACGCTGGAACAAGTCGGGTTTGCCCAACACGATGAGCCGGTCTTCGGAAGCGATGGGCATGTCCGGCTCAGGGAAGATGAGTTCGCCGTCGCGGACCACGCCGCAGAGCCGGTGGTCGGGGCCGTTGAAGTCGGAGACGGGCCGGCCCATGACGCGGAAGTGCCGTGCTGCAGCGACCTCGAAGACGGAAGCGCTGCCCACGCCCAAAGGCGTGACCTCGATGCCGGGGTCTTGCAGGTAATGGAGGATGGAGGTGGCCGTCATGGAATCGATGGCCGCCAGCCGGATGTTGAGCGAGTGGAAGCGCTCCATCTGGCCTGTGGAGCGCACCAGGGAGAAGACGTGCTTCACGCCGGCGTCTGCGGCTTGCTTGGCCACGGCGTAGTTCACGTCGTCGTCCTGGGTCAGCGCCAGCACGTAGTCGTGCGCTTTGAGCTTGGCGCGCTCCAGGGTCACGGGGCTGGAGGCGTCCTCCACGTACTCCGCCACCACATTGGGGAAGATGGCTTCGCACGCCTTGACGGCTTCGGTGCGTTTGTCGATGAGCGTCACCCGCCAGCCGCTTCCCAACAGCTTCAGCAACTCGCGCGTGACGCGTCCTCCCCCGCAGATGAGGATGCGCATGGAGGAGGAGTCGGCCTCCGAGGCGATGGCGTCACGAAAATCTGGCAGTTCCATACCGCCACCATAACGCGTTTATGCGGGAAATGGCCAGCGCCTTGTCCATGCGATTCGACGTCCCTCAGTACTGCAGCAGACCAAGCAACCCGATGACGATGAGATAGATGGCGACCACGTAGTTCAACAACCGCGGCATGACGAGAATGAGAATGCCGGCGATGAGGGAAATGAGGGGGCGAAGGGCTACGTCGATGGTCATACGTGTCTCCTTGTACTATGCATACGATTTAATGAAAGGACCAGAGTCGTTTGCACATGCTACCATGCCTCGACCCACTGCAGGGGATCTCGCATGAAATATACCCGTCGCGGCGTGAATCATGCGTCCCCCGTGCGGAAAATGCGCCGCCTCGCTTGTCATGCTCCCGCAAGGAGTCTATGATTGCTCCAAACCGTGCGCCGAATCCGCATTCCCGGCGTCATCCACCCGCAAAGGAGAATCTCATGAGCAACGAAGGCAAGAAGTACAAGTGCGAACTCTGCGGCAACGTGGTCCAACTCATCGTTGACGGCGGCGGCGAGCTCGTCTGCTGCGGCGAACCCATGGTGGAAGGCGAGTAGCCCCCCGCCAGCTCGCGGCCATGCGCCGCACAAGGTCCCGTCGGTCACCGGCGGGGCCTTTTTTCTTGCGGAATATTGCTGTGCCGGAATCATTGGCGCATGATTGCGAAGGGTGGTATTCTCCGGGCAAGCTACAGGGAGGATTCGTCATGCCGCTCTTCAAGCCCCCGCAAGGTCGTGAAGCCATCGTCAAGCACCTGCGCGGCCTGCGCCTGGCGCAGCGCTTCGCCCCCGCCATCATGGCGGCTGTTGGCGCCATCGCGATCATTCCGCTTTTCCTGCAAGGCGAGACATCCTTCACCATCCCCCTCGTCGTGAGCGCGTTCGTGGCCGCCTGTCTGTTCGGCGCCTACCTGATCATGAAGCGGTTGTTCGGCGCCCAGCTTGAATACACCGAAGCCGCCCTCCACGCCTTGGACCACGCCACACCGCAGCCCATGGTCATGCGGCGAACCGGCTTGTTCGACCACCGCGGGAGCGTGGCGCTGTTCTACCACCCCCGCCACGCGCCAGCCACGCCCGAAGCCACAGCCGGACCGCCAGCGCTCATCGCCACGGTGCACGCCGGCCGCAACGCCGCGGGCTTCACCACGGGACAGGAGCCGGTCACCCTCCACCACGAACCCACCCGCGACGCCGTGGCCCTCCTCCGCAAGGACGGCGCCGCGCTCTGGGGCCGACGCCGCACGCCCAAGGACCTGGAGCAGAGCTGGAATCGCGCGCGGTGGACCTATCTGGCGCTGATCGCCCTGGGCCTGCTGATGACGGGTCTCCTCGCCACGCTGCTGGGGACCACCATCCTCACGACGCAGAAGGACATGGCCCTGGCGCGCGCCAGCGTGGATTGGCCCGTGGCCACAGGACGCATGCTCGACGCCAAGGTGGAGACCAGACGCCAGACGCAAGGCCGTTCCCGGACCGTCTATGCCGTGCGGGTGCGCTATCTCTACAAAGTGGGATACATGGATTACGAAGGCCGCCTGCTCGGCTTCTGTACGCAGTCCTTCGCCACCCGGGACGCAGCGGAAGCCGTGGCGCGCCGCTTCGCCTCCGGAGAAGCTGTCGAAGTGCGCTACTCTCCGGATGCGCCGACCATGGCCGTGCTGGAACCGGGAGACACGGCGGCCTGTGAAGACTTCCTCCGCAAGACATGGTTCGGCCTCATCGGCGGAGCCGCCGTAGGCCTGCTGATGATGGCGACGCCAGCGGGGTTGCTCCTCCAGCAGGGCTGGCGCATGCGCCAGGTGCGCCGCCAGACGCGCGGCGCGTGACCCTGGTCCACGCAAGGCGGACAGCGGGAATCGCGATGGCGGGGCCCGTGCTGCTCCGGAGGATATGACTCGCGCAGGACGGCGTGCGGCTGGATAGTTGCTGCGTGAAGCCGCCACAGGCGTTACGCCAGAAGCGATGGCGGACGCGATGGCGGACGTGCGGAGTTCGGCGCGCACGAAAAAAGGCCGGCGTGGAAGCCGGCCTTTCGCATGTGAGGTGGTGGGCGATCCCAGATTTGAACTGGGGACTTCCACCGTGTGAAGATGGCACTCTAACCGCTGAGTTAATCGCCCGAGGGAGTACATAGGGATTTTGCGCGGAGGATGCAAGCACTTTTTTACCACATTGCGCACATTGACCCTGAGGCGACGACAGGATAAAGCGGGGGCGTCCTCGCACCCATCCCCCTCCAGCCAGGAATGTTCTATGCGTTTGCTCGTCACCGGCGCCTGCGGCTTCATCGGCGCGAACTATCTCTACCATCTTTTCGAGACGGACCCCGACGCCGTGGTCGTCAACCTGGACAAGCTCACCTACGCCGGCAACCCCCTGAGCGTGGCGCCTCTGGAGCAACGCTACGGCGGCTCGCGCTACACCTTCGTACATGGGGACATCGCGGACAAGACGCTTGTCTCGGAGCTGCTCGCGGAACACGCCATCGACGCGGTGGTGAACTTCGCGGCGGAATCCCATGTGGACCGCTCCATCGACGACCCCGCCCCCTTCGTGGACACCAACGTTCGCGGCGCCCAGACGCTGCTGGAATGCGCCAGACAACGCGGCCTGCCGCGTTTCGTCCACGTTTCCACAGACGAAGTCTACGGGGCTCTCGGCCCAGAAGGGAAGTTCACGGAATCCACGCCGCTTGCGCCGAACAGTCCCTACTCCGCCTCCAAAGCCGGCGCCGACCTCTTCTGTCGCGCTTACTACGAGACGTACGACTTCCCCGTGGTGGTCACCCGCTGCTCCAACAATTATGGGCCCTTCCAGTTCCCGGAAAAGCTCATCCCCCTGATGCTCACCAAAGCCGAACACGACGAGCCCCTGCCCATCTATGGCGACGGCATGTACGTCCGTGACTGGATCTACGTGAAAGACCACTGCCGCGGCGTGGACCTCGCCCTGCGCAAAGGCCGCCCCGGCGAGGCGTACAACTTCGGCGGCGATGCGGAAAAACCCAACATCGAGGTGGTCAGGACCATTCTGCATGCAGTGGGCAAACCCGAATCCCTCATCACCCATGTGAAAGACCGTCCGGGACACGACAGACGCTACGCCATGGACTTCACCAAGGCGCGCCAAGAGTTGGGCTTCACCCCGGAATACGACTTCGAGCGCGGCATCGCGGAAACGATTGCATGGTATCGGGACAACCGCGACTGGCTCGAAACGGTGCAGAGCGGCGCCTATCTCGAATTCATGCAGAAATGGTATGGAGAGCGCTAGATGACTGACCACGCAACGACCACACAGATGGGCCGGGTAGTGGTGCTCGGCGGCAAGACGGGCATGCTGGGACAGGCGCTCATGACCGAGCTGAAGAAATGCGGCGTGGAAGCCATCCCCCAAGGACGTGACGATGTGGATGTCACCGACGCGCAAGCCCTCGGCGCCTACCTGGAGAAGCTCGCGCCGGCCTGTGTTTTCAACGCCATCGCATACACCAAAGTGGACCTCGCCGAAGAGGAACGTGACGCAGCCATGCAGCTCAACGCCGCCTTGCCGGACCACCTGGGCCAGCTCGCCGTCGCCATGGGCTTCAGACTCGTCCATTACTCCACGGACTTCGTCTTCAACGGCAAGAAGCAGGCGCCCTACGCGGAAGATGACGAGACGGATCCCCAGAGCGTCTACGGCGCCTCCAAGCTCGCCGGCGAGCAAGCCTTGCGCGCTCACGACCCCGCCGGTCTGCTCATCCTGCGCACGGCGTGGCTCTTCGGTCCCGGACGGGGCAACTTCGTCCGCACCATGCTGAACCTCTGCAAGGACCGCGACAACCTGACCGTGGTGCACGACCAGATCGGTTCGCCCACCTACACCCGGGACTTGGCCCGGTACAGCCTGGACTTGGTGGCTGCAAACGCCTCGGGACTCTTCCACCTGGTGAACTCGGGCCAAGCGAGCTGGTGCGAGCTCGCGTCGGAAGCGTGCTCCCTGGCGGGGTTGCCATGCGTGGTGCAGGCCATCACCTCTGCAGAGTACCCGCAGAAAGCCACCCGACCGGCTTATTCCGTTCTTTCCACGGAGGCGTTCACCCGCGCCACGGGAGTCACCCCGCGACCGTGGGCGAAGGCGCTGCGCGAATACGTCTTCAAGGATCTCGACGTGACGCAGGAAGCCAGCTAACGCCCTCCGCCGTTCCGCATCGCGCCGTCCCGACTGACCGGGGGCGTAGTCGCACAGTCCCGTAACCGCGCCTCATTTCTGTTCGACCTCGCAAGCGTCAGCATCGCCTCGCAGCATGTCACAAGCGCGTGACGAAACACTGCAACCCCGAGAAATCCATGCTCTTTCCCGTTCTGTCGGTCATCGCCGGCCTGATCCTTCTGGTCTGGAGCGCCGACCGTTTCGTGGCGGGAGCCGCCGCCACGGCGCGTCATCTGGGGATGTCGCCGTTGCTCATCGGGATGCTGGTGGTGGGGTTCGGCACTTCGGCGCCGGAAATGGTCGTCTCGACCATCGCCGCCTTGCAGGGAGCGCCGGGATTGGCTCTGGGCAATGCGGTGGGCTCCAACATCTCGAACATCGGGCTCATTCTCGGCGTCACGGCGCTGGTCAGCCCCATCACGGTGCATTCATCCATACTACGCAAGGAGCTGCCCGTTCTGACAGGGCTCTCGCTGCTTGTCTATGGGCTACTGTGGAATGCAACGCTCAGCCGAATGGACGCTCTGCTGATGTTGGCTGTCTTTGCAGGCCTTGTGACATGGTCCATCATACAAGGTATGCGCCAGCGTGGTGACGCATTGCAGGCAGACGTTGAATCTTCGATGGAAAGCAGCACCATGCCGCCTTCCCGCGCCATGATGTGGCTTGTGGTTGGTTTTTTGGTATTGACTGGTAGTTCACGGGTGCTGGTGTGGGGCGCTGTCTCAATTGCAGAGTCGCTAGGGGTTGATGAGCTGACTATTGGCTTGACCATCGTGGCGATAGGGACGTCATTGCCGGAGTTGGCTTCCTCCATCATGGCGGCGTTGAAGCGCGAACACGACCTTGCCTTGGGAAACATCGTCGGCTCCAACCTCTTCAACATCGTCGCTGTGGTCGGACTGGCAGGCGTCATACAGCCAACGACAGTCTCCACAGCCTTGTTGCAGCGTGATTTCCCCATCATGCTGGCGCTCACGTGCTCGCTTTTCGCCCTGGGCTACGGTTTGCGTCGCCCAGGACGCATCAACCGCGTGGAGGGTGGGCTCCTCGTCACGGCGTATGTAGGCTACATCATCTACCTCATCATGACGGTGAGCCGCGTAACGTCTCCCTGACAGAACTCCACTGCGACACAGCTTACTCTTGTAGCGGAGTGAATGAATGCAATTTCGAAACATGGATGGTTTTCGTCTGCGTCTTGTACGTATATATTATTGAAAGATTCACCTGCAATGTACGCCCTCGGAGCGATTCCGCTTCAGCAAAAAACGTCTCCGGCGCGTCTTCAATCTGATACATTGTCTCTGGATTCGCCGCCGGCAAAAGCAACCAGCCCACATTGTACTTTTCCAACGTCGCAGTCATGGGAAGTGTCGTCTCCGGCAAGGAGCTCACCTCTTCTTCCATCTTCGCCGGCGTGGTGGAGGCATTGGCCGGAGCCTCCATCACCAGAGCCTCGGCCAAGGCCTCGGCAGCCATGACGGCCTCCTCACTGGCGTCGGTCGAGGAATCCGTCGCCTCGACAGGCCGCCGCGTCGTCTTTTCCTTGGAAGATGCGGGGGGTTGCGCCGTCTCAGCCGGTTCAATGTGGGCCGCCTCTCCGGACGCCGGCTTCAGGAATGTCCACCACACCATGCCCTCTCGACCGTCCGGCAGACGCACGACGTAGTAGCCCTCCACACGCTCCGAGACGGACACCCGTTCACCAGGCCGCAACGTGGCGAGCACCGGAGCCTCGCCTTTGCCGCTGCGCACAAAAACGCCCTGCTCCGCCAGGAACGTCCGTGGCGGCGTATAGTTTTCATCCGCCGGCAACGCCGCGGCGGCCTCGCCCATCCACAGACCCCAGAGCAATATCGCCAAAAATGCCAGACGGATGCAGCGCATGGAGGAACTCCTTGTGGCAAGAGGAAAGTGGCCGTATTCTACCATGGGCCATGACGGTCTGCAATCGTCCAACCTCTTTCCCATGCAGGATATTCAATGCGATTCCCATTTCTCCTCCTGACGGCGCTGTTGCTGGTCGCGCCACGCCCTGGCATTGCCGATGAAGTCGCTCCTCGCGATGCCGAGACGCTCTGGCAAACTGCAACCATCGACGCTCTTCTCGCCGGTGTCTATGATGGCGAAACCACTGTGGAAACACTGCTGCGACACGGCGATGTCGGCTTGGGGACCTTCAACGGACTGGATGGCGAGATGGCCGTGCTCGATGGCGTCGTCTACCAAATTGACAGCGCCGGCGCCGTGCGCGTCATGGACAACGCGACGCAAACCCCTTTCGCTGTTGTCACTTTTTTCGAGACGGACATCACCCTGACCCTCGACGCCGTGAAGGACTGGCGCGATTTGACGCGACAGCTCGAGGCGGCTTTGCCAGCGCCGAATCTTTTCTACGCCGTGCGCATCCGGGGCGATTTCGAACATGTCACCACTCGAAGCGTGCCGAAACAGACGCCGCCGTACCGGCCTCTGGCCGAGGTGATCAAGGACCAGCGCGTCTTCGAGCTCTCACCAGCCAGCGGTGGAGATGTGCTCGACGGGACCATGCTGGGCTTCTATTGCCCTGCGTTCATGGAGAAAATCAACGCCGTGGGGTTTCACCTGCACTTCCTGAACGCCGCTCGTGACGCTGGTGGACATGTGCTGGACGTCCGGGGCCAAAATCTCGTGGTGACGCTGGAC
>CAYVWB010000014.1:17045-41422 GCA_964455395.1 uncultured Desulfovibrionaceae bacterium | reverse complement strand
GCGAACCGCTGCTCGTCCTGTACGCCCCGAAAACGCTCCGGCTGGAAGTGCCGAGGCGCGGCCCGTTCCAGGCGGTGGACCATGACGCGGATCGCGAAGAAGCCTTGGAACGCGTGGAGCGGTGACGCAACACCTTGATGCACAACGCAACACTGCTCATCCAGAGCAGAACATCATGAGCTACGGCTTGTCATGCGCATGCAGCGCCACGAGATCGCCATCACCAACAGCTTTGTGATGCGTCATGCAACAGGCCAGCGCCAGCGCGCGCGATGGCGGCGTCACGGCTCGGCGTCCAGCTTGGCGCACGCGATGGAGGCGTCACGGCTCGGCGTCCAGCTTGGCGCACGCGATGGCGGCGTCACGGCTCGGCGTCCAGCTTGGCGCACGCCTCGGCCGCCGCGCGTGTCAAGGCTTGGCCTTCGGCTTCGCCCAGCACGGCGCTGTATCGGTGGTAGATGTCTTTCCATGCCGCCTGGATGGCCGGGGACAAGGCCTCGCCCTCCGTGGTGGGCCACACCAGAGAGCTACGGCCTTGTCCCCGCTTTTCCACCAGCCCCCGCCGCGCCAATGCGTCCACAAAGCGACTGACCGTTGACGGCGCGAGATGCAGCTGTTCCGCCAGGGCTTTCTGCGACATGCCCGGCGTTTCCACCACCAGGGAGACGAGGAACGCATGCGACGGCGCCAAGCCCAGCCGACCAAAGGACTCTTCCGCGATGCGGGTGACGGATCGCGCCAGGGAGTTGGCGGTAAAATACAGACAACATTCAAGAAGATTGCGGTTGGGCTGACTCATGGGGCTCCTTTCGTCCACCCCATGTGGCGCCATGCGCAGCGCGGTGTCAACCGTGATTTGCCGCGTGGAGGGCCATGGCGTCACGAAGTCTTGACATTGCGATGGCATGAGTAGTGCTTCACGTATCATGACGCATGTCGGACGCAATCTGACGAGGCGGGGTCCTCTCGACCCGCCGAGGAGCTTCACCCATGGCGAGTGACCTACCCCCTCCACGCTTAGCGCACGCCTACCATCTTGCGCGCCAGCCCATCCTGGATACACGTCTCTCCGTCTGGGGGTACGAGCTGCTCTTTCGGGACAAGGCGGACCACCTCGGCGCCCATATCAAAGCGCCGGATTTCGCCACCATCAGCGTCGCCAGCTGCGGGTTCACCCGCTCGGACGAGCTGACCAATCAGACAAAGAAGATCTTCATCAATTTTTCTGACCGGATGATCATCCAGCGTTTCCCTCGGGCGTTGCCGCCAAGCGTCACCGTCATCGAGATCCTGGAGGACTTCGAGCCCAGCGACGAGCTGTACGAGGCCATCATCGAGCTCAAACAGGAAGGCTATCTCTTCGCTGTGGACGACTTCGACGAACGCCTTGCGCCGGAAATGCTGCTGAACCTGGCGGACATCATCAAGGTGGACGTGCTCAACAAGACGCCCGACCACATCCGAAGTCTTTACAACTCCATCCGCGGCAAGAAGGCCATCAAGCTCGCGGAGAAGGTGGACAACAAGCCCCAGGCGAAGTTCCTGCAGGAGCTGGGGTTCGAACTCTTCCAGGGGTACTACTTCGCCAAGCCTGAGAACCTTTCTGGCAAGAAGCTCTCCGCCACCTCGCAGACCAAATTCGCCTTGCTCCATCAGATGGAGAAGCCCAACGTGGAGCCGGACGAGTTGGCTCAAGCCATTCGTCTGGATCCCAGCGTCTCGTACCGGCTGCTGCGGCTGCTGAACTCCGCGGCGTTCTCCTTTTCGGTGGAAGTGACGAGCGTGCGCCACGCCATCATGCTGTTGGGCTTGAAGCGGCTGAAGTACTGGCTGCGCATGGTCATCCTCTCGGACATGATCGGGGAGAACAAGTCGCCGGAGCTCTACACCATGGCGCTGACGCGCGCGCGCTTCTTCGAGCTGCTGGCGCCGCAGCTGAAGCGCTTCTCCCTGGATGGCGAAAGCCTCTTTCTGTACGGCATGTTCTCCTTGCTGGAGGCCATGCTGGAAGCGCCCATGCGCGATGTGGTGAAGCAGCTGCCCCTCTCCGACGAGCTCAAGGAAGGGTACACCAAGCCGAAGAGTCGCCTGGGCGGGCTGCTGCGGCTGGTTCAGGCGCTGGAGATGGCGGACTACGACACGGCGGACGCCCTCAGCGAACAGTTGCGCATGGACCCGGACCAGACCGTGGATGCTTATGCGGCTGCGCTGGTGTGGTCCGGCGAGTATGCGTCCTGCATGGAATGACGAACAGCGCCCACGCCCGAAGCGAGAGAGGATTTTTCAGCTATGGGAACACTTTACACAAACGCCACCAAGGCGTAACGTTTTTCTGGAAGGGAGCGTCGCGCAGCGCGGCTCTCTGGCGGTGTCCAGAGCCGGCTCGACCGTGAGACCGTGACTGCGCATCGCCTGCGACACCCGAAGCGCATGTCCGGCTGCAGCTTCAGGTGATGCGCCGAGCGCGCAAGGGTCCAGCTCACAGGCCCGCTCGTGCGCCGGCGCGCCGCGGCCGCCGCCGCTTGCTCCCCCGAGACAACCACCTGCGAGGTCACCATGTCGCAAACCAACATTCTTCTGGAATCCGGCACCAACGAACTGGAAATCGTCGAGTTCGGCATCGAACAATACAAGCCCGACGGTTCCACCTACACCGTCTACTATGGCATCAACGCCGCCAAAGTGCTGGAAATCATCTCCCTGCCGGAGATCATTTCCCTGCCGGAAACCAAGCACCCCTGCCTGTTGGGCGCGTTCAGTCTGCGCGACCGCATCATCCCTGTCATCGACATCAGCCTGTGGTTCGGCAAACGCATGGTGCAGGCGCCGTCGAACAAGGTCATCGTCTCGGAATTCAACAACGTCACCAATGGTTTCGTGGTTTCCTTCATCCATCGCATCCACCGCTTGAGCTGGACTGAAATAATCCCGCCGAACATGAGCATACTCACCTTGGCCCGCGAGAGCATTACCGGTATGGTGAACATGGAAAACCGCATCACCTATATTCTGGACATGGAGAAGATCATCGCCGGCTTGAGCCCCGAGCTCGTCATCCGCCACGACGACATCGAGGAAGTCCGAGCAGGCGACATCGAAATCAACGTCCTCTTCGTGGACGACTCCTCCACCGTCCGCAAGACCCTCACCCAAGGCCTCATCAAAGCCGGGTTCACCGTCCACACCGCCAACGACGGCCGGGAAGCCCTGGAACTGCTCCAGGCCCTGCGCGACAAAGCCAAAGCCGCCCAAGGCTCCGTCCTCGACTACTTGAACATCGTCGTCTCCGACGTGGAGATGCCCGTGATGGATGGCCACAGCTTCACCAAGCAGGTGAAAGACGACCCCGAGCTCTCCAAGTTGCCGGTCATCCTGTTCTCCTCTCTGGTCTCCGAAGCCCTGCGGCACAAAGGCGAACAAGTGGGCGCCGACGAACAGATCGCCAAGCCCGGCGTGCGCGACCTCGCCCAGTCCATCCGCCGGCTCCTCACCGAGCGGCAAAACATCGTCTTCGATGAGGACGCTGAAAACGGCTTCGACTCATAACGCCACTCACCCCGATGGACGGTAAGCGCCCCGCCGCCGTCCTTCCCGCCGATGTGACGAAGACGCCGCGCGTTTGCTCAGAACGAGGCGCTCACCCGCAGAAGAGCGTCCAGGTCCCGCCCCAGGGAGACCTCGCCCTCCACCGCCAGCGATTCCACGGGACGCCACCGCGCGCCCACCACGGCCAGCCACGGCCGACGCGTTTCGTAGGCGAAGCGACCCGGCCTGGAGTTCAGCGCCCGCACCACCTGCAGCGCCTCCATCCCTGCGCCGGCCGTCTCCGGAATGGCGTGGGTCAGGGTCTTCTCCAGCCGAAAATACCGCCACCGCGCTCCGGCCCAGGCCTCCACGGCGGGAAAGCGCCACCCCGCGACAAGGCTCGCCTCCGTACGCCGCCACCGGAAGAAAGCGTAGCGGTTGGCGGCCGCGCCGCCGCCGCGGTCGTCGCCCACGGTCTCGTCGGCTTCGCCGGTTTCGGCCTGGAAATAGTCCAACCGCCCGCGAAAGAACGGCCCCGTGTCGCGCGCCGTGCGGAGCTCCAGCCATACGCCTGGCCCCCAGAGGAAAGCGGACTCCGTCTCCCATCGTTCATAAAATGATTCCAGCGGATTACGCGCCAGGAACTCGCCTCGACTCACCCCGAGGTGGAACGCCGGGCCGAGCGTCACCCAGGGCGCGTCGACCACGGCGTAGGACAGGGTGACGTAGGCGTCCTGCTGGCGCCAACGCCGGGACCAGCCCGGCCCGACCGGCTGCAGCGCTGCGGTGGGCGTGTCCGTGAGTGGCTCGGCGAGTTCGTCCAGGGTGAGCGTGCGGCCTGTGAGAGTCACGCGGAACCGGTCGCGGCCCTGGCTGGCCTGATCGCTTGGCTGACCGGTTGGCTGACCGGTTGGCTGACCGGCTGGGGTCTCGCCCGCGGGAGGGACCGAAGCGTTCGCCGAGGAGCCGTCGTGGGGAGCCACGTCCTGCGGCGAGCCGGTCTCGACGGCCAGGGCGTGCGCCGTCTGCATGGCGCCGATCATGAAGACGAAACACGCAAGCCCCATGACAGTCCTCACGACCGCCTGTGCAATACCCGTCTTGCCTGCATGAAAAATCGCTGCTTCGCCTTGCCTCTTTGTGCGCCGGGGTGGTACGCTGTTGCACTCATTCTCGCGCGGCTCGCGCCAAGCCAGGGAGCGCTTCCTCATGAAAAAGATCATGGTTTTCAGACTCCTCCTCGTCGCCGTCGTGGTGGCGGCGTGGTCCATCTCCGCGAGGGCGGAGTCGCTCCCCGTCGCGCCGCCGACGACGCAGGAAAACGAAATCATCGTCTACGACAAGGACGGCGACGCCAAGGCCGTGGATCTGGATGGGCTGGACGTGCAGCCCCGCGCCCCTTCGGCGCCGCCCCCCGAAAGGGCCGCTCCAGGCGCGGCGGATGTGGGCGATCCCGCCCGGTCCGGCGCCATCGATCCGGAAGTGGAGGCGGGCATCATTGCGCATCCCCCCGCTTCCAGCCAGAAGACCGTGACAGAAACGCCCGCCGCGAGCAAGACGGAGCGGCTGCGTGAAGCCTTCGAGCAACGCCGGCAGGAACGTGAGGACCGCAAGGAACGCACGGACATTCGCGCGGAGCTGAGAACATTGGACGCCGAGATGGCCGCGCTGGAGAAGGAGATCGCCGAGAAGGAAGCGGAAATCCAGAAGCGCACCGTGCTGCGGTCCCGCAACCTTCAGTATCATCAGAAGAAAGTCATCTACACCAAGATGATCAACAAACTCGAGGACGAACTTGAGGTGTTGCGCGCGAAACACGACACCATGACGGCGAAACGCGACGCCCTCAAGGAGCGTCTCAAGACGCTTCAGGCCTCGCCGTGAAGGAGACGCCGCCTCTGCGCGCCCGGTCGCATCCGCAACGGCGTCTGTTGGCGGGCTGGCCTGGGCTGGCGCTGCTTTTCGTGATTTCGCTAGTTGTGGCGTGGGTCGGCCCCCTGCCGGGTCATGCGCAACGCAACGTCATCCAGTGGCGGGAGCCCGACGGAACGCAGCGAACCGAAGAACTCCCTGCGCCGCCGCCGCTGACTCCCGAGGAGCGCGCCGAACGCCGCGCCGAAAAGCAGCGTCGCGAAGAAGCACGCCGCGAGCAGGCTCGACAAGAGGCGTTGCAGAAGAGGCTGGAGCGGGAACAGGCCGAGCGGGAAGCCCTGCAACGCAAACTGGAGGCCATGGACGCGCAGCTGGAGGCCATGGACAGACGCATCGAAGGCCTCACCCACGAAGAAGCGCAAGACCCCGACGACGACAGCCTGAACGCCTACGACCGCCACTTGCTGTTGAAGCTTTTGACCAAGCGCGACAAGATGCGTCGCAAGCAAGAGGCAATCAAGCAAGAGGAACTCCGGAAGAAACAGCGGCGGAAAACGCCATCGTCGCCGATCACCCAGCCCACGCCGCGCCCACCCACACGCCCCGTGAGGCCGCCCTTCTCGCTGCCGCCGCCTTGAGCGCGCGCAGACGCTCCTTGCTCCTGCAACACGATGCAGCATGCGCTCCGGTTCTCTGCAACGCCGCCTTGCAACGGAGCGACAACATTCCGATGACGTCCATTCGCAAGGAATCGACGACAACGCAACAGCACGTCAGCGCCACTTCACCTTGGATTTTCTGCAACGCTTGCCACATGCATGCGTATGGAGTACAGAGAAAATGCGCCGCCGCACGCCGTGCATGCTCCACTCCGACGCTTCAACTCTCAGCACGCGGCGCCATACTCGCAAGGATCGACCACATGCGCCAACTTCAGGACGCCTTTTTCCATACATTACTCGACAATCTTTCCGATGGCGTCTACTTCGTGGACAAGCAACGCACCATTCTCTATTGGAACAAGGGCGCTGAACGCTTGACAGGGTACTCAGCCCCCATCGTGACAGGCAAGCACTGCCAAGACAACATCCTCCGCCACGTGAATGACGACGGCGTGCAGCTTTGCCTCACCATGTGCCCCTTGGCGAAAACGCTCCAGGACGGCGAGTCGCGTGAAGCCAACGTCTGGCTGCACCACAAGGACGGCTTCCGCTTGCCCGTGCGGGTGCGCATTGCGCCGATATTCAACGACGACGGCGAGGTGATCGGCGCTGTGGAAACGTTTTCGGACAATCGGGAACACGTGGCCGCGTTGGAGCACATCGCCCGACTCACCCAAGCGAGCCTCACGGACTACCTGACAGGCCTGGGCAACCGCCAGCTGGTGGAGGCCACGTTGCAGCAGCGCTTCGATGAAGCCAAACGCTACGGCTGGCCTTTCGGCTTGCTTTTCATCGACATCGATCACTTCAAGCGCGTCAACGACACCTACGGCCACGACGCTGGCGACGCCGTGCTCGTCTCCATCGCCAAAACGCTGACCGGCAACGCCCGCTCCTTCGACATGGTGGGACGCTGGGGCGGCGAGGAATTCGTGTTGGTCATGCCGCATGTCAACGACATCTTCGAGCTGCAGCGCATCGCGCATCGGCTGCGCGCTCTGGTGGAGTTCACGGACATCCGGACCCCTCGCGGCGTCATCCAGACGACGATCTCCATCGGCGCCACCTTGGTGCGGTCGGACGATTCGGTGGAGACATGCATCGGCCGCGCCGATCAACTGATGTATCTGTGCAAGAAGGCGGGACGCAACTGCGTCAAGGTGGATTCTACCTGCAAGATGCCGGAAGACGAACAGAGCAACGGCGTTAGTTGACTTCGTAATGGAGAAACACGAGTTTCCAGTCTACACAGCGGTACGTCTCATGATGCGTCGTTGGCGTCCAGCCACTGCTTGTATTCCATATCCCGTTGCAGAATATGGTCAAGCAACCACGCTTTCAACAGGTCTCGTACTTCCTCGAACCCCACCAGCTGCCCCATGAAGATGCTGCGTTGATGCAGTTTCACCGCAGCCACCAGCCGCTTGTGCTCCTGCTGGTGCGCCGCCAATCCGGGATACCCTCGCGCAAGCATGTGCGTCTCTTCATCATTGAAGTGGGCGACGGTGTATTCGCGCAGCTGCGTCATCACGCCGGAGACAGACTCGCGAGACTTGCCTTGCCGCACAGCGTCCACGACACGGCTGGCGAGCTCCACCAGGCGCTTGTGTTGTCTGTCGATGGAATCCACACCGAGCTCCAGGCTGGCGTCCCAACGCAATGCAGTCATGCGCGTTCCTTGCGTTCGACTGGCGACAGCGCAGGCTTCTGCATCAGAAGAGGTCGTGTTCGCGGAGCTTGAGCTTGTGCGTATCGAGATCCACGATGCGGATATTGTCGGCGTCGCCGTACTGATCCCGGGCGATGATCGTCTCCAGGCCCAGCTTGGCGATGCGGCGCACTTCCTCCGCCTCCAGGCGGTAGCACACGGAGACCTTCTTGCTGCCCACTCCGACGACTTCCCCCTCGAGGTTCTCGACCACGGTTTCGCCGCCGTGCTCCAGGGTGATGTTCAAGCGCTTGCCTGCGAAGAAGGGGTATTCGCTGGCGGACCCGTCCATGGCCACGCCCCCTTCGCTCACGTCAACCAGAGGCACGCTGCCGATGATGGGCCCCAGGTAGGCGTAGCAATCCTTGCAGGCGTAGCGGGCGGAGCGCCGCCGGTCGCGGGGGTGCTCCAGCAGGATGTCCACCACCTCCCCGCACTGTGGACAGCGGCCCTTGTGACCATGGAGGCCGGCGGGCGTCTTGCGTTGGAAGCCACAGCGATAGCAGATGGCTTCGGCGAATTGACGTTGCGACATCGTCCCTCCCGTGTTCCGCAAATGGTCGCAGCTTCTCGCCATTTCTGCGGGCGCACGTTGCTTCTCGCGGAACGCGCAGATCCACGCGGGCGTACTGCTCCCGCATGGCGCGCGCTCCCCCATGGACGTCGCGTCGCCTTTCGGGAAAAGTCAATACGTCCAATTTACTTGAGATCGCCGCGGCTGTCGAGCGAAACCACCCCGAAATCCTCGGTGCTTGCCGGATTTCGGGGGACTATTCCACCCCTTGAGTGAGCAGGATGTAGTCCGCGTCCGCAGGATCAATGGCGCCGGGCTCCACCCGCCCGCTCGTGAAAGGCAGCACCACGCGCTGGGTCACGTCCTCGTCCAGGCGCGTGGCTTGCGCCGGCATGGCCAGCTTCCACGCATGGATGGAGCCCGTGAGCACCACCATGACGTCGGGTGCGTCCTGGCGTTGCAGGTAGTCCAAAGCATGCACGGCCATGGCTGTGTCCCACACCAGCTGCGCTTCGCAGAATCGTTCGAAGACCTTGCCCCCGCCGTGGGCGCCCAGCACGCGCCGCAGAAAGGCCTCGTACTCCGGATGGACGACGCAGGCGATGGGCGGCAGCATGCCGAGCTCCTCCCGGGTGAGCGAGTTGAAGCCTTGCCGCGCCACTTTGCGGGTGATGGCGCGAGGCACGTTCAGCCCTGCCATGGGGAGGCCATGCTCTCGGCAATAGAGAAATATCTCACGGTAGTAGGGCCACATGTCGCCCCAGTTTTCCGTGAAGACCTCGATGAACGTCGCTTCGTCCATGGTCCCGGCCACCCACGCGTCCAACGCCGGCTGCGCTTGGCGGGTCATCATCTCCAGCCCCACGACGAGTGGCTCCCCAGCCTCCCGCAAAGCTCGGATGACGGCCAACTGCGCCTCGTGGTGCGTCATGTTGTCATGCGATTCGCCGAGATAGACGAGCTCGGCCGCGGCCAGGTCATCCACGGCGGCTTCCAGGGAAAGCCTCTCCCCATCGGCCACACGATGCAGGACGAAACGCCCCGAGGCTTCGCCGGCGCACGCGCTCAACACGCTCATGGCTACAAGGAAAAGACAACACGCCAGGGCCCATGCCTTACCGTACTTGATGGATGCGTCATGTCTCATGGGTCGAACCGGATGGTCAGGGGGTCGTGGCGCGCCGGCTGCGCGCTCTTGCCCACGTTACGGCCTTCCACGAAGGCCAGATGACTGTATTTGCCGTAGTGCGTCACCTTGCGGGCCGCAGCGAAAAGCGTCTCCAGGGTGGCGTCTTCATCCAAGAGGAACGCGCCGATGGGCGGCGGCGACGCCGCGCGCGACGATGTGGCGGGAAAGGCGACGCGGAAGCGCGTATCCGCATCGGGCGCAGCGGCCTCGGCGGGAGGAGCGGCTTCCGCAGCGACGTCGAACAAGGGTTGGAGCGCCGGGGCTTGCGGCGATCCGAAGAAGAGCAGCGCCTCCTCGGCAAGGCTGCCCTCCCCCTGCTCGGCCAGGGCTGCGGCTTCCTCTTCCGAGAGGATGCGTCCCCGCGGCTGACTGAGCGAAGCGAGCACCCACCGCGCCAGCTCCCTGGCCTCGCCCTTCGCCAGAAGCGCATCCGCGACGACGGCTGTGAGCGAGTCCGCGCCTTTGAGCGCATTCACCGTGGCGGGGAGCTCGCCCGGGTCCATGCGCCGGAAGACATCCGCCTCCGGGTCGAGGGTGACGGAGAGAAGGGGCGCCTGGGTCTGCATGCTCACCGTGACTGCATCCTCCCCGAGGGCAAGCGCCACGTCGCGCGTGATGGCGCCGGCTTCGTCCATGTAGCGCAACGCCGGCCGTACGGCGTAGCCCGGAGGTTCCCGGCGTACGGTGGCGTTCAACGCCCAGCCTTCGCCAAGGGGCTTCCGAGCAGCCTCCAGGGCGAGACGCGGCGCGCCGGGCTGCGCCACCCATTGGCGGAAGAACTGCGCGGCTTCGTCTTCCCCCATCAGACCTTCGCCTGTGAACGCGTCCTGAAAATCGGTCCAACCAACTTCGGCGAAGAGTCGCTCCTTGTAGAACGTGGCGAGAGTCGCCCAGAAGGCGTCGTCCCCCACGCGGCGGCGCAACATATGGAAGACGTACATGGCCTTGCCGTACCCGATGGCCTGGGTGGCGGGGCTCGTGCGCGAGCTGAACTCGGTCAGGGGGAAATCCAGTGTCGGCGGGACCACCAGCGCGAACCGACGCAGCGTGTTCAAGCGATATTCCAACGCAGCGGCGGGGCTCTCCTCTTCCTTGGCGAGGTGGTCGGCCACATAGGTGGCGAGGCCTTCGCACCAGTTGCCATTCAGATAATCCACCAGCACGCCGTTGCCCCACCAGCAGTGGGCCACCTCGTGCCGCAGGCTGGTCTCCGGAATGAAAGGCAGAGCCAGCACCCGGCCGCCCAGCAACGTGTAGCCGGGGAAGCCGTACCCCGTGGGGAAGAAGTTCTCCACCACGGCGAACTGCGCGAAAGGGTATGGCCCGTGCAGCTCTTCATAGAACGCCACATGGCGTGCGCTGGCTTCCAGATACCGATCCGAGAGCTCAGCCCGCTCCTTGGTGAAATAGGTGAGGACAGCGACTTCCTCGTCAGGGTTCTGGCGACGCCGGACTTCATAGGGACCGGCCACCAGCGCCGTATCCCCCACCCCCCGCGGCGACTTGGCCAGCCACTGCGAGACGGTCACGCCCTCCGCCGTGGAGTGGCCCACCAGCGCCCCGGTGGTCACCGCGTGGACGCCTTCCGGCGCGCGCACCGTCAGGTTGACGTGTTTCTCCAGCAACGCAGGCTCCAGCGCCACAGGCCGCCACCGCGCGCCGGCCAGCAGCATGGTCCCTTTGGGGGAGATGTGCGCCAACACGCCGAAGCCGGGGTTGTCCATGGAGGCTGGCTCCTCCTCCACGGGATCGTTGAAGACACAGACGTACTCGATGACGAGGACTTCGCCCGGGGGGAGCTGCGCCAATTCGAGGACGTCGCCCCGGCGGTCGTACGCCACGTCCCGTCCGCCGACCTCCAGACGGATGATTGTCGCCTCCGGCGCGAGCAACACGGTGGCAGTCGGCGTCTGCGCCATCGCCCCCAGCCGGATGCGCGCTTCGCCGTGGAGACTCCCGTTCGGCGGATCCAACGTGATATCGAGGATGTACGGTTCCTCCGCGGTGGGCGTCGTCCACGGCATGACGATGGCGCCAGCCTCCGGGCCGGCGTGGGGCTTGGAGTCCCCCCCGAGGAGTGGGTCGCGAGCGGGGCAGAACGAGGCGTCGGAAGTGTCCTGAACAAAGGTGGACGCGCCTTCGTCATGCAGCTCTGGACCCAGGAGCAGCGCCAGCGCCCCGGCCGTCGCGAGGACAAGCAGTGCGAAGAGGGAAGGTCTGGTCATGCGTCCACCATACCCCAATTGGACACGTGGGGAAAGGGTGGGACGGGAAATCGGGATGAGAAAAACGGCTGATCATTGCGGACGGATGCGCCCGGGCGGCTTCGGCGCACCCGGCGGCAAGGGATCGCGCGCCGCCCTACTCCAGCTCGCTGAGGTGCGGGATGCGGCGCCAGTCCAGACCCAGCAGCCCGGCGGCTTCCCGGTCCAGCGCGAGGGCGTCGAAACTGGCGAGTATGAGCCCTACCGGCGGTTCGCAGCGCGGACCCCCAAGGTGGTATTCGCACAACCCCACCGTGGCGTCCATAAGGGTCAGGTCCGGCGCGCGGTAATGGTTCAAATCCACGATGGAAGCGTGCAGGTTGGGATGGAAACGCGACTTCTTGTAGCTGCCGGCGCCGCCGTAGCGTTCCGGCGGCAAAGCGCCCATCATGTTCTTCAGGCTCCCCGTGACCATGGAGAGGCTGTGGGCCTTCAGCACCGGCAGGGAGATGACATAGCTCTCCATCACCAAGCCGGCCAGATGGATCTCCCGATGGACAGCGCGGCTCGCGTCCTCCATGCGCACGGCGGCCACGGCGTTCAAGTCCTGCAGACCCACGCCTTCATGCTGCGCCATGGCCGTGTAGCCCAGGCGATCGAAGACTTCGTCCGTCTCCATGACGGCGTCGCCGCAGCCTTCCGCGATGATGACTTCGATGTCCTCGCGCACACTCTTCACGTAACGCGCCACCCCCCGCGTGAAGGCGAAGGGCGTGGTGACGGGAAACGGCGAGGCGTTGACGAGGTTGGGCTTGAGCACCACCCGCTGCTGGTCCGCAAGCACGAGCCGCGCGTCCAGGTCGTCCAGAACGCGCGCCACGGCGTCGTCGTAGACGGGGCAAGCGTGGTCCAGCGCCTCCACGGGGGGGCACATGGCGCGGCTCACCGGGCCTTCGCCGTCCAGCTCCTTCAGTGTGGTCACGCGCATCCGCTTGCTCCAACCGGTTCGTGTGATGCAGGGCGCAACGTCACAGCAACCGCGTCAGCTCGGCGTCCTGCTCGGCGGCGAAGCGCTGCAGCTCCGACTCGGCTCCCAGCACGGTGACCACGCCCTTGGTCAGAGCTTGTCGCACCACCCCGCCGAAGGCGCGCAAATCCTCCTGGGTCGCGCTCAGAATCTCCTCGCGCATGCGCTGCCGCAGGGTCTCCGTATCTCCTGTCAGGTATCGGACCATGGAGGCGAAGCCCTTGGCGTCCGGCAGCATGTAGCTGTCCAGCTCGTTGATGGCCCCGATGATGGCCTTCTCCATGGCGTCGCGGTCCAGCTCGATGGAGGCCAGGTACTCGCCCACGGCGTCGTAGACGGCCAACGTCTCCGCCAGATGCGGATCCCGATAGGAGCAGAACGCCATGACGCCCCGGATGCGGTCCAGCATGCTGAACGCGCCATACGCGCCGCCCTGCACCCGGATACGGTCCCACATATAGCCATTGCGCAACAGCTTGGAAGCCACGTTGGCGGAACCGTGATAAGCGTAGCCCAAGGCCGCCAGGTCCACGGCCTTGCCCACGTAGTTCACCTGCGCGGGGATGGTGAAGCCCTCTTTTTCCGGCAACACCAGGGACTTGGCGGAAAAAGCCTGCAGCCACGCCGGGACCTCTGGCGACTCCGGGCAGCCCTCCCCTTCGGGCAAGGCGTTCAGCAAAGCCCCGCCGGGCTTGGCGAAAGCGCCGAGGCCCTCAGCAGTGGAGGTGACGTTGAGGATGGCGCCGCGTCGGGCGAGCAAGCAGTCGCGCAAAGCCGTCAAGGTCGCCAGGACGCCGTCCCAGTCCTCGTCCACCTGCTTCGCCAGTTCGCGCAGGAATGCGAGTTGCGACGCGCCGGAGAGCCGCTCGTCCATGAGCCCCGCCGCGCTGAAACGCGCCATGAGCCGCTTGGCGGTGATGACATGCCCCGCCGGGGTGAGCCGTTGTTCCAGCCGGGCGCGCTCCTCCTGGACGATCTGGCGGAAGCGTTCGCGGTTGTCCAGCTGCGTCTCCAACAGTGCTTCCTGCAGGATTTCCGCCAAGTCTTCCGCGCGTTCGATGATGGCCTTGCCGCGCAGAAAGAGCCGCGCCGAGGGCTTGCCCGAACCGTGGATGGAGCCGATGTACGTCACGTGCTCCACCCCCCCGGTGCGCGAGGCGATCTCCAAGCCCAGCTCCACGAAGTCCCGCCGGGTGGAGCCCATCTCGGTGAAGCAGCGACCCAGCAAGTTGGTGAAGGGCCGCAGCCGTTCGTGGGCCCGCACGAGATCGAAGCCGATGTCCACGTAGACCACGCCGCGCGCGTCCAGCTCGTGCTCCAGCACCACAGCTTCGTGCTGTTTGCGCTCTTTTATGGGGATGACGCGGTTCTCGCGGTCCAGGTCCTCCACTTTCAGACGGGGGATGCGGGCGAGGTCTTCGGGGGCGTCCGGGGCTTCCTGCTGCGCGTGCAAGGCTTCGGCTTTGGCCATCACCGTGCGCACGCCCTCCTCCCCGAGCTGGACCTTGAGCGTGGCCAACGCTGCGGCTTCCTCGGCGGCGCGTTCCGTATCGAGGTCTTCATCCGGCAGCATGGCGACCACCGTGTGATGGGGGTTCGACAACAGATGTTCGCGGATGAGGTTCTCGAAGACAGGTTCGCCCTCGGCCAGCCGTTGCTTGATGCGCTCCAGATCCGACTCGAAGCGCAGCGCCTGCATGGGGTCCTTGTCGTAAAGCCATGCCGTGAGCGCGCGCAGCATCAACGCGAGGCCGCGAGGGAAGCTCCCGGTGTTGTTCTCCCGCAGATCGAACTCCACGGAGTTCACTGCAGCCTCCACGGCGCGAGCCGGAGCGCCCTCCGTCGCGATGCCCTCCAGCACCGTGCGCGCCAGCGCGGGGACTTCCGCCGTGCGGGCCGGGTCCACGCCTTTCAGCCCCACGGAAAAATACATCTGCCGGAGGTCGCTTTCCAAGCCGACGCCAGCAAGGTCGTCGCCGAGACCGGAATCGATGAGCGCCTTGCGCAACGGTGAAGCCGGCAAACCGATGAGCAGCTCCTCAAGCATATGCATGAGCAGGTTGAGCTCGCCGGCGCGCGGGTCGTCCGGGTAGGTCTCGGGCAGAAGCCAGCTGGAAGCGACCATGGCCTTGGAGTCGCCGCCGGGCGTCACGGCGTAGCGCTCCGTCAGCTCCAGGGGTTGCTCGAAACGGGGCTGCAGCGGGACTTCGGAGCTGGGCTCGATGGCGTCGAACCGGTCCAGAAACTCGGCGGCCTTGGCCAGCCGGCGTTCCTCGGGATCGTCGCCGTAGCCGTAGAGCCACGCGTTGGAGGGATGATAGAACCGTTTGTGGAAGGCTTCGAACTGCTCGTACGTGAGGGTGGGGATGATCTTGGGATCGCCGCCGGAGTCCAGCCCATAGGTGATGTCCGGGAAGAGGGACTGCTGGACGCGCTCGGCGAAGACGCCGTCCGGGGAGGAGTAAGCGCCTTTCATCTCGTTGTAGACCACGCCGCGGTAGCTGAGCGGCCCGTCCACGGATTCCGCCTCCAGCCGCCACCCTTCCTGCGCCAGCTTCTCCGGGCTGAGCAAGGGGAAGAAGACGGCGTCCAGGTAGACATCCATGAGATTGTAGAAATCCTGCTCGTTGGTGGAAGCCACGGGGTAGCAGGTCTTGTCCGGAAAGGTGAAGGCGTTCAGGAAGGTCTGCATGGAGCCTTTGAGCAGCTCCACGAAGGGTTCCTTCACGGGGTACTTCCGGGAGCCGCACAGCACGGAATGCTCCAGGATGTGGGCGACGCCGGTGGAATCTTCGGGCGGGGTGCGGAAGCAGACGCCGAAGACCTTGTTCTCGTCCGTATTGGTCAGGGAGAGATACCGCGCGCCAGTCTTGCGATGGCGATAGAGCCGCGCCTGGGAGCCGAGCTCCGGGATGGCTGTCTCCTCCACCAGGGCGAAGCCGTGCAGATCGTGTTCCGGGACCGATGCCATGATTCCTCCTGTGCCGAACATGTGGTACGATCGCCGCAGCGATTGGTAGGCGCTTCCCCGCAGGAACGTCAACCCCGAGCGCGCGCCGCAGACGTCCCGACAGACAAGCCGCCTGGGGGAAATGTTCCGGACGTCATGGAAGGCATGGTAGCACAACCGCGCCAACTTGGAAGCGTCTTCTGCAATCGCGTTCTGCAAACGCTGCAGCCCCCGCGACATATCCTCTTTGACCGGGGCCGCGTGGCGCCGTTCGTCCCACGAGACTGCACAGCGAACAAGAAGGAGGCTTGCATGAGCCATCTCACCGACAAGACCGTGATCATCACCGGCGCGTCCTCCGGGGTGGGCCGCGCCTTGGCGCGCCTGCTCGCCGAGCGGGGCGTGCGCGTGACGCTCAACGCCCGCAGCGAAGACGCCCTGCGCGAAGCCGCCGCCGAATGCCACGGCGCCGAAGCCGTGGCTGCGCCAGGAGACGCGTCTGCGCCCGGGGTGGCGGAAGCGCTCGTCCGACAGGCGCAAGCCATGGGCCGGTTCGCCGGCTTCATCCACGCCGCCGGAGTGCTCCATCCGGGGCCGCTGCTCACCGAACTCTCGGAGGAGGCCTTCTGGGCCGTGGTCAACGCAAGCTTCACCGCCGCGTGGCGGCTGATGCGCGCCTGCGCGCCGCAGATGGATGAAGCCGAGCGCGGCGTGGCCGTGGTCTTCGGCAGCGGCGCAGCGGAGATCATCCAGCCGGGCATCGCCGCCTACTGCGCCGCCAAGGCCGGAGAGGAGCATCTCTTGCGCCAGTTCGCCGCGGAGACCAAGACCGTCTCGGCGTTCATCTACCGACCCGGCATCGTGGACACGCGCATGCAGACCCAGGCCCGCCAAGCCGAAGGCGGCGGCGCCGACGCCTTGCACGAGATTTTCCGGCCCTGGAAGGAGGAAGGCAAGCTCATCAGCCCGGAAGAGTCCGCCATGGGCCTGGTCGCCTTGCTGGAGGAGGACCCCCGTGCGCTGCACGGCAAGACCCTGCGCGCAGGCGAGGCGCCTTGAACATTTCGCTGGCGCGCTCTCTCGGCGGCGTGCGCTGTTGCATCCGATACCTCCCGGAGTCGGCTCGGGACGAAGAGAAAAGGCTTGCCATTCGGGCGCGAGGGTTTCAAAATCAACATGGCGCCGCGCCCCGCCGCCTGCAACCCGAACACGCGGCGCAGGAGAGTTTGCAGATGAATTCCCTCAAAGAAATCGCCAATATGTTCGATGAAACGAAGTGGGGCAAGGACTTCACCCGGCCGGAAGTGGAAACCATTGCGCGCTTCCTCTCTCTCCACAACTACAAGAAGGGCCAGACCATCTTCCGCCAAGGCGACAAGGAGAACTACATGGCCTTCATCGTGGAGGGACGGGTGGACATCCTCAAAGAGAGCCTGGACGATCTGGAGCAGATCGTCGTCACCTTGAACCCGCGGACCCACTTCGGCGAGATGTCCTTCATCGACGACGAACCCCGCTCCGCCTCGGCTGTGGCTCGCGACGACGCCAGCCTGCTGGTGCTTTCCAACGAGAACTTCGAGAATCTCGTCACGCAGCACCCCAGTATCGGCATCAAGATGCTCAAGAACATGGCGCGCATGATCAGCCAACGCCTGCGCATGACCACCGGCAAGCTCGTCTACACGAGGATTTGACGTCATGGCGCCGCCAAGTCGCCCCGGCAGCGCATGGCGCGCACGCCGACTCGCCCCCCTGCTTTTCATCGCCCTCTGGATCGCCCTGCACCCCCAGGCCGCGCCGGAGAGCCACGCCGCCTCCGGGAGGGACCTGCTGATGTGGCGCGTCACCCTGCCGGACACCCCCGGCGCAGCCTATCTGCTGGGCTCCATCCACATCGTGGACAGCTCCATCTTCCCCCTGCATCCAACCATCGAAGCCGCCTACCGCGCAGCCGATGTGGTGGTGGTGGAAGCCGTCATCGACGAGACCGCGCAACTGGCCGGGCTCATGCACATGGGACAGCTCGCCATGCTGCCGCCCGACAAAGACCTCCAAGCGCTGCTCTCCCCCCGGGCGTGGCGCGCGCTGCAGCAACGACTCGGCGGTGGAGAAGGCCTCGGCGTGGAGCTGGTCCGCGGTCTGAAGCCCATGATGGTCGCCTTCATGCTGGTGGGGACGGAGCTTTCCCAGACGCTGCCCCAAGCCACCGAGGGCATCGACATGCACTTCATCACTCAGGCTCGTCGGGACGCCAAGCCCCTGGAGGAACTGGAATCCGTGGCGTGGCAGCTGCAGATGATCGGAGATATCCCCCTGCCGTTGCAGGCGAAATATCTGGAGACCATCCTGGAAAAACCCAACGCCGTGACCGAGGAATACCACGCCTTGGCCCGCCTCTGGCGCGCCGGCGACGCCGAGGGGCTCGCCGAGCACATCACCGCCGCCCGCCGCGAAGACCCCGGCATGGACGCCTTCTATGAAATCCTGCTGGATGCGCGCAACCCCGCCATGGCCGAACGCATTCTCGCCATGCTGCGGCAAGATCGCGAAGCCTTCGTCATTATCGGCGCGGCGCATTACGTGGGTGAAGACGGCGTTCTGGAGCTTCTGGAACACGCCGGCGCCCGGGTGGAGCAGGTCCGCCAGGGAGACGCGGTGCAGTATTGACGACACGACATGCGCCGCCGCATACGCCGTACGCTCTCCCCGACATGACGCCAGCGACACGCATACCGCCCATCGCCCCAGCGCTCTCTTCGCATCGATAATTTCTATACGTATACAGAATTAGCGCCGCATTGAACAATATTTGCAAATATTGCTAACAGCTCTTGCGTATTTCCTCTGGATGCGTTATCTTCTTTCTCGTGACGCCCCCCCAGACGTCACTTCCCCTTGCCGCCGCACGTTGCACAGCCCCCCCAAGTCAATGCAGCGTGCGGCGGTATCCGTTTCCCTGTCGCTTACGCGACGTTTCCATCTTGACGACATCATCCCTGATGCTTTTTGACCACCACGCCGCCAGCGATGGGCGCGACGGCCATGGCGACGTCTCTCTGGTCGCCTCCTCGCCTACAGCGCACGGTCGGCTCCCTCCGCCGTCATCCCGTCGGCCTCGCGGCGTTCTTCCACGCCTGAACGGCGTCCGCGCGCCGTACTGACGATTCCTGTCCATCACGCAATGTTACGAGGGGTTGACAACGGTCGCCGCGCCTCCCTATGACGGATGAACGTCGTCCTTCGGCCTCCTCCGCAGGGAGGGGACCTTCACACAAGCCCAAGGGAGAGGGACATGGCCAAATCGTTGGACGCCCAGAGAACGTACGCCCTCGTCGGCGCCGGCGGCGCAGGCAAGACGTCTCTGGCCGAGATGCTGCTCTACCACGCCAAGGCCGTCAGCCGCCTCGGCAAGATCGAGGAAGGCGCCACCGCCCTCGACTACGAACCCGAAGAGACCCGGCGCGGCGGCTCCATCCAGCCCGGGTTCGCCCACTTCAGCTGGAACAACGGCGAACACTTCCTCATCGACCTCCCCGGGGACAACAATTTCGTCGGCGACCTCCCGCTCATCCTCGCCGCCGTGGACGCCGTGGTCTTCGTGGTGGACGCCGTGGACGGCGTACGGCCTCTGGCCAAGCGTTTCTGGAGCCAGATCCAGGCCGCCGGCCTGCCCGCCGTGGTCTTCATCAACAAGATGGACCGCGACCGCGCAGACTTCGACCAGGCCCTGGCGAGCCTCTCCACCATGCTGAACGTGAAGCCCGTGCTGATGACGCTGCCCATGGGCGAAGCCGGCCAGCTCGAGGGCGTGGCGCACGTGCTGGAGAACCAAGCCTATCGCTTCGGCGAAGACGGCGCCATGGCGCCCGTAACGATGCCCGACGATCTGGCTGAAGACGTGCTCACCCTGCAGGAAACGGCCATCGAGAACATCGCCGAGAGCGACGAAGCGCTGATGGAGAAGTACCTCGAAGAGGGCGAACTCTCCGCCGAGGACGTGCGTCAGGGTCTGCGCCAAGGTCTCCTGCGCGGGGAACTGACCCCCGTGCTGGCGGGGGCCGCGCTGGAGAACAAGGGCGGCGCCGTGCTGCTGGATGTCGTGGCGGACCTCTTCCCTGGCCCCATGGAGCGCGCGCCTTTCCCGAACACGGCAGGCGAGGAGCGCGCGCCCAGCCTGCAAGCCCCCGTGGCTGCGTTCGCGCTGAAGACCCTGGCGGACCCCTTCGCCGGCCAGCTGACCATCTTTCGGGTGCTCGCCGGCGAATTCGCGCCGGACGCCACCTACTTCAACCCGACCGTGGGCGAGACGGAACGCGTGGGCCAGCTCCTCCATCTCACCGGCAAGACGCACACTCCCACCAAGACCCCCGCTGGTCCCGGCGCCATCGTGGGCGTGGCCAAGCTGAAAACCACCGCCACGGGACACACCCTGACCAGCGGCAAGGACGACGCCTTCCGGCTCGCCACGCCGCCGCTGCCTCCCCAACTCATCACCTACGCCTTGGCGCCCAAGGAAAAAGGTGAGGAAGACAAAGTCTATCAAGCCGTCCAGAAGCTCTTGCCGGAAGACATCACCCTCTCCCTCACCCGTGACGAAGAGTCCGGCGACATCCTCCTCTCGGGCATGGGGCAACTGCACATCGAAACGGCCGTGGAGCGCGCGCGCCGGCGCTACAAGGTCGATATCGAGCTGAAAACGCCCAAAGTGCCCTACCGTGAAACCATCCGCGGCAAGGCCGACGTGCAGGGTCGCCACAAGAAGCAGTCCGGCGGCCGTGGCCAGTTCGGCGACTGCTGGATTCGCATGGAGCCGCTGCCCCACGGCGCGGGCTACGAGTTCGTGGACCAGATCGTGGGCGGGGCCATCCCCCGGCAGTACATCCCCGCCGTGGACAAAGGCGTGCAGGAAGCCGCAGCCCGCGGCCACTTGGCCGGGTTCCCCGTGGTGGACTTCAAGGTCACTCTGTACGACGGTTCCTTCCACTCCGTGGATTCCTCGGAAATGGCCTTCAAGATCGCCGGCTCACTGGCTTTCAAGAAAGCCATGGAGCACGCCAAACCCGTGCTGCTGGAGCCCATCATGCTGGTCACCGTCTCCGTGCCGGACGAGTTCATGGGCGACGTCATCGGCGACCTCTCCAGCCGCCGCGGCAAAGTGCTCGGCTCTGACTCCAATGGCGGCGTCACGGAGATCCGCGCCCACGCCCCCATGAGCGAGCTGTTGCGCTACGCGCCGGACCTGCGCTCCATGACCGGCGGCCAAGGCGTCTTCACCATGGAGCTGGCCCACTACGAGGAAACGCCGCCCCAGGTGGCGGAGAAAGTCCTTGCGGAGGCCAACGCCAGCGAGTAATCTTCATCACTTCGAAGCCTGTATGGGGAAGACGGCAGGCCGCAGTCGCGTCGTCTTCCCCTTTGCCATGTCCGGGGCCGGGCTGTTCCGCCCGAGACGCGAACGACGCCCGACAGTCCGTTCCGCGCCGCACACGCAAGACTGCGCCGCACACGCAAGCACTCGGGCCAGGCGCGCCGCCATCACCCCGAATCCACCAGGACATGCACGGGATTGACGTCCTGCCCACGCCGCCATGCGCACCACGTTCTTCCACAGTCTCGCTCTGCCGCTGACAGTGCTGGCATGCAGCGCTGCAGCTTGTTGCGACGCCTTGGGCTGGTCTCGTCTGGACAAGCAGCTGGAGAAACTCTGGGCGAGCCTGCTGCTGCGCGTGGCGTGGGTTTCGGTGGAGAGGCGCGGCGCGTCTTTGCCGCCGCGGGAGCAGCCCGTGGTCTTCATCGCCAACCACGTCAGCCAGTTCGACATCCCCATGCTGACGAGCGTCTTCGGCGCACGGCCGCTTTCGTTCATCGCCAAGGAGAGTCTCTTCCGGATTCCGCTGTTCGGAGCCGCCATGCGCGCGGGCCGTCACGTGCCGGTGCGCCGTGAGAACCGCCGCGCAGCCATGCGGTGCATCGACGACGCCGTGGCGCGCGCAGCCGAGGGGTACTCCCCGGTGGTGTTTCCGGAAGGCGGATTCCAGGCCAGCCGTGACGAACTGAACGTATTCCGGACAGGAGGCGTCATTCTCGCCATCAAGACGGGTCTGCCCATCGTGCCCGTGGTGCATCGCGGCACGTACGACGTGATGGCCGGGGAGACGCCGCGTCTTGGCCGGGGGCGTCGGGTGGTGGTGCGGACGCTGCCCGCCATCCCTCCGGGGGAGTACACCCTGAAGGACCGCGACCGCCTGACCCGCGATCTGGAGGCCGCCATGGGCGAGGCGTACGCTGCGTTGAAACGCGAGCTGCCCTGACCGCGAGTCGTCCTGACGGCGAGTCGTCCTGACGGCGACGAGGGCCTGGTCGAGCTGGTCCGGGGATCGATGGATCCATGGAACGGTGGAACGGTGCGAGCCCCCGGCGCAGGGGCAGGGTTGACGCCACGCGTGGTGGAGTCTATATAACGTGCGCTTCTGTCCCGCGTTTTCGAAGGGTGACCGCTTCGGCGTCCGCAACGCTTCTCCGACACGACAGGAATGCGCCATCCGCGTCATCCATGGGTACGCGGCGCGCGCAGACCGTGTGTTCCGGGTGACCGCCGGCCCCGCATCCTTGCAGTCGCAGGCGCTCACCCGCATCGCCATTCTCGGCTCCATCCCAACCCAAGGGCGCCTGTCTTTCCATGTTGCGCACGCTCCTGTTCTACGTTGTCCTTCTGCCCGCCACGGCGCTTTTCAGCCTGGGCTGCATCCTTGGGGGCGTGCTGCGCTGGCGGAAGTTGACCACCTCCAGCGAAAAGCTGTGGGGTCGGGTCCTCATGTGGGCCGTGGGCGCGCGGGTGGAAGCGGATCTCGACGCGCTGCCCGCCGCAGGACCCTTCGTTCTGGTGGCGAACCACCAGAGCCAAGTGGATATTTTTCTGTTCTTCAGCCTGTTGCGTCGCTTCGACCTGAGTTTCATGGCCAAGGAGAGTCTCTTCCGCATCCCGCTCTTCGGCGCGGCCATGCGCACTGCAGGCCATGTGCCCGTGGACAGAAAGAATCAGCGCCAAGCCATGCGCGCGTTGAACGAAGCCGCCGCCCGCGTGCAGGAAGGCTTCTGCCCCGTGGTCTTTCCGGAAGGAACACGCCAGAGCCAAGTGGACGTCCTGGGCGAGTTCAAGACCGGGGGGAGCATCCTCGCCATCAAGTCGGGCGCGCCCATCGTGCCGGTGGTGCACCACGGCGCAGGGAACATCCTCCAGCCGCGCGACTGGCGGCTGGGCGCCAGCCGGCTGGTCCGCGTGAAAGCATTAGCCCCCATAGAGCCGGAGCGCTTCAGCCTGAAGCAGCGCGACGAGCTTACCGCATACCTTCAGCACGTCATGGGCGAGGCCTACCAGGAACTGCGCCGCGTCCATCAGGAGAACGTCTCATGAGCACAGCCGACGGCGCCGTGACTCTGACCCCCCTGGGCGGCATGGGCGAGATCGGCCTCAACTGCATGACCCTCGCCACCCGGGACCACATGATAGCCGTGGACTGCGGTCTGATGTTTCCGGACGACTACCTCCTCGGCGTGGACGTGGTCATCCCCCGCTTCGACCACATCATCGCCGCCAAAGACAAGCTGCGCGGCGTGGTGCTGACCCACGCCCATGAAGACCACATCGGCGCGCTGCCGTGGCTTTTGCCCTACGTGGACGCTCCGGTCTACGGCTCCGGCTTCACCTTGGCGCTGGTGGAGAACAAGCTGCGCGAACACGACCTGGACCGCTACGTGGACCTCATCGAAGTGAAAGCCGGGGACCGCGTGCCGCTGGGCGACATGGCCGTGACGTTCATCCCCGTCTGCCATTCCATCATCCAGGGTTTCGGTCTGGGCGTGGAGACGCCGGCTGGCCGCATCGTGCACACAGGGGACTTCAAGATCGACACCAACCCCATGCATGGCAACGCCACCGATCTGGACGCTTTCCGCCACTTCGCCAGTCAAGACGGCGGCGCCATGCTGCTGATGAGCGACTCCACCAACATCGAACGCGAAGGCCACAGCCCCAACGAGCGCGAGATCATGGCCACCTTGGCCGAGCTCTTCAAGGACGCCAAGGGCCGCATCCTCATCACGCTTTTCTCCAGCCACATCCAGCGCATGCAGGAGATCTTCGAGCTTGCGGCGATGACAGGCCGCAAAGTGGCCGTCTCGGGCCGCTCCATCATGTCAAACATCGAGACGGCGCAGCGTCTCGGTTTCCTCACCATCGAGAAGGGCGTCTATATCGACATGGAAGAGGTGCTGAGCTTGCCGGACGAGGAGGTGGTGCTCATCGTCACGGGTTCGCAAGGCGAACCCCTCTCCGCACTGACCCGCATCGCGCGTGGGGAGCACCGCCAGATCAAGATCAACCGCGGCGATCTGGTCATCATGTCCTCGCGGTTCATCCCGGGCAACGTGCGCGCCATCACCCGCGTCATCAACAATCTCTACCGCCTGGGCGCGGAGGTGCTCTATGAGCGCATCAAAGGCATCCACGCTTCGGGTCACGCGTTCAAGGAAGAGTTGCGGTTGATGCTGGAAACCGTCAAACCGAAGTTCTTCATTCCCGTGCACGGCGAATACCGGCATCTGGTGAAGCACTCCCGACTGGCCACAGCGTGCGGCGTGGCGCCAGAGCGGGCTCTGGTGGTGGAGGACGGTCAGCCCGTGACTTTCCAGGCCGACGGCGCCATCCGCATGGAGGACCGGGCCTC
>CAYVWB010000014.1:0-17035 GCA_964455395.1 uncultured Desulfovibrionaceae bacterium | reverse complement strand
TCGGTACCGCCGCGCTCTCCGAGGGAGATTATTTGCACTGCGCTATCGATCGCGCCGACCTCATCATCAACGTCGGCCACGACGTCGTGGAGAAGCCCCCCTTCATCATGGGCGACGCCGATCCCGGGGAGTTGGAAGGGACCGCGCTCGAGGGTGCGGGCGAGGCCGGCGCGGCGCAGGTGATCCACGTCAACGCGGTCACCGCCTCCGTGGACGCCATCTACGTGGATGGCAAAGGCGTGGGCGACGTGGGCCACACCGTCATCAAGGAGCGTCAATTGTTGGGCGGGGAAGGCCTCGTCATGGCGGTGATGATTCTGGACGCGGAGACATGGGAAGTCATCGTGGGGCCCAACGTGGAGTCCAAGGGGTTCGTCTTCGAACAGCACTACTCCCACGTGCTGGACGACGCCAAATGCATCATCCTGGATATCTACGAGAACATCCCCCCCGGCGACACGGTGAAACTGAAGGAGCGCATTCGCAGCTCCTTGCGGCGGTTCTTCCGCAAGATTCTGGACCGCGACCCCGTGGTGGTGCCGGTGGTCATCGAGATCTGAGCGCTTGGCGCGACGAGACCCGGCGCTCGCAGCGTTCGTTTCGTACGGTCGGCATGCGCCGATCTGCGCTGCGTCATCCCCCGAAGGGCTTTACAACCGCGCTCAAGTGGCGTATGTAGCCCTGCTTTGCAAAAAAATCGCACACCTCGGCGTCCCTCCGGGGTCCCGCATCAGGCGTTGACGCGGGCTGGAGAGGGAATCCCCATGCGCCGGGGTGGAGGCAAACCCACTCCAAGGAGATTCGCATGGCTTATGTCAGCATGAAGCAGATGCTCGAAACGGGCGTCCACTTCGGCCACCAGACCCGCCGCTGGAACCCCAAGATGCGGCCCTACATTTTCGGCGCGCGCAACGGCGTGCACATCATCGATCTGCAACAGACGGTGAAGCTCTTCCAGACCGCGCACGACGCCATCGTGAAGACGGTGGCCAACGGCGGCAAGATCCTCTTCATCGGCACCAAGCGCCAAGCGCAGGAAACCGTGGAGAAGGAAGCCAGCCGGGGCGGACAATACTACGTCACCAACCGCTGGATGGGCGGCACCCTGACCAACTTCGCCACCATCCGCCAGTCCATCGAACGCCTCAAGAAAATCGAGGAAATGTTCGAAAGCGGCACCATCAAACGCTTCACCAAGAAAGAAGCCCTGCGCTTCTCCCGCGAAGCAGAGAAGCTCAACGCCGTGCTCGGCGGCATCAAGGAGATGGAGAAACTGCCCGAGATGGCCTTCATCGTGGACCCCAAGCGCGAGGATATCGCCGTGCGCGAATGCCTCAAGCTGCACATCCCCATCGCCGCCATCACGGACACCAACTGCGACCCGGATGTGGTGGACTACATCATCCCCGGCAATGACGACGCCATCCGCGCCATCAAACTCTTCGTCTCCCACATCGCGGACGCGTGCCTGGAAGGCGCAGCGCAACGCAAGGACGACGTGGAAGCCGCCATGGCCGCCAAAGCCGACGAAGGCTCCGAAGCGGACGTCCCGCCCGCGGCCCCGACCCCCGAACTGCAAACGCCGGCGCAATCCGCGGAGAAATCCGCCACGGACCCCGCGCCCGCCACGACCCAACCCGAACAGACACCCCCTGTGGTGGAGACCTCCGCGCAACCCGGCGCCCACGCCGTGGTGGATGAAGAAAAGCCCGGCGCCGCAGAGGTCCCCGCGCCTGAAGCCGCGCCTGCGGCCCAACCCGAATCCAACGAGGAGAACGCGTAGCCATGGCTGCTGTCACCGCTCAGATGGTCAAAGAGCTCCGGGACAAAACCGGCGCCGGCATGATGGACTGCAAGAAAGCCCTCATGGAAAGCGACGGCGACGAGGAAAAAGCCATTGAGTCCCTTCGCAAGAAAGGGCTCTCCAAAGCCGCCAAGAAAGCGGGCCGCGCCACCGGCGAAGGCCTCGTCGGGTACGCCGCCAAAGGCGACGCCGCCGCCGCCATGGTGGAGCTGCAGTGCGAGACCGACTTCGTCGCCCGCAACGAGAAGTTCCAGGAAACCCTCACCGCCATCACCGAATCCGTGCTGGACTCCCCCCCCACGTGCGGCCACGGCCATGAGGTCGTCCACTCCCCTGACGACCAGTGCTTCCTGAACCACGTCGTCGCTGCCGACAAGACCGTGCAAGACATGGTCAACGACCTCATCGCCACCCTCGGCGAGAACATGCAAGCCGGCCGCTACGCTCGCCTGGAGCTCGACAGTCCCGGCATTATCGGGTCGTACATCCACGCCAACGGCAAGATCGGCGTCATCGTGGAGCTCAAGACCCTCAAAGAGGAAAGCGCCGGCAAAGCCGAACTCCAGGAGCTCGGCAAAGACGTCGCCATGCAGATCGCCGCCGCCAACCCCGTCTGCGTCTCCTCCGACGACGTCCCCGCAGAGCTGATCGAGAAGGAGCGCAATTTCTTCCGCGAACGCGCCATCGCTGAAGGCAAGCCAGAGAAAATCCTCGACAAGATCGTCGAAGGCGGCTTGAACAAGTATTACAAGGAAGTCTGCCTCCTCAACCAGCCTTTCATCAAGGACGACAAGAAGTCCATCGAAGCGCTGCTGAAGGAAGTGGGCAAGTCCATCAACGACACCATCACCCTCGGGCGCTTCGCCCGACTGCAACTGGGCGAAGAAGCCTAGCGCGACACGCCGCACCAACGGGCCGCAAGGCCCGTTTTTTTCGCCGTGACCACCGCAGGGGCCCTCCCTCCCCCCACCCGCCCGATTCGCCCACGCGTGCGCTACCCGCAACGCGGCGTGATGACAGGCGCAGCCAGACGACAGGGAGGGAAGGCTCCCACGGCGCTGCTCCCAACACCGTCCGGAAACCGTAAGAGCAAGGCACCACCATGGCAGAACTCCGCTACAAACGCGTCCTCCTGAAGCTCTCCGGCGAAGCCTTGGCCGGGGACCAACCCTTCGGCATCGACCCCGCCACCGTCAACGCCATCAGCTGCGAGATCGCGGAAGTGGTGGGCCTTGGCGTGGAAGTCGCCATGGTCATCGGCGGCGGCAACATCTTCCGCGGCATGGCTGCTTCCGAGCAAGGCATGGACCGCGTCTCCGCAGACTACATGGGCATGCTCGCCACCGCCATGAACTCCCTGGCTCTGCAGGATTCGCTGGAAAAAGCCGGCTTGGGCACGCGGGTGCTCTCCGCCATCTTCATGCGCGAAGTGGCCGAACCCTACATCCGCCGCCGCGCCATGCGGCACCTGGAAAAAAGCCGCGTGGTCATTTTCGCGGCAGGCACCGGCAACCCCTTCTTCACCACGGACACCGCCGCCGCCTTGCGCGCCATGGAGATCAAGGCGGACGCCATCCTCAAAGCCACCAAGGTGGACGGCGTCTACGACAAGGACCCGGTCAAACACCCGGACGCCATCCGCTACGAAAAGCTCTCCCACTTGGAAGCCATCAAGCAGCGTCTCGGCGTCATGGATACGACAGCCCTCTCCCTGGCTATGGACAACAGGCTCCCCATCGTCGTATTCAATCTCTTCGCGCAAGGTAATATCAAACGTGTCGTGCTCGGCGACGAGGTCGGCACGCTCGTGCAAGGAGACTAGACTATGCAAGATGTGCTCGACGACGCTCAAGACCGCATGGAGAAGGCCCTCCAGAACCTGGAGAAGGAATTCGGCAAGCTGCGCACCGGCCGCGCCTCCACTGCGCTGGTGGACGGCGTGAAGATCGACTACTACGGCACGCCCACGCCCCTCAATCAGGTCGCCTCCGTCTCCGTACCGGACAGCCGCACCATCGCCATCCAACCCTGGGACCGCAACGCCTTCGCCGACATCGAAAGAGCCCTCCAGAAGTCGGACCTGGGCTTGAACCCCGTCAACGATGGCAAACTCATTCGCATCAACATCCCGCCCCTCACTGAAGAACGCCGCAAAGAACTCGTGAAGATCGCGCGCAAGTATGGTGAAGACGCCAAAGTGGCCATCCGCAACGTACGTCGCGACGCCAACGACACCCTCAAGAAGATGAAAAACGACGGCCTCTCCGAAGACGAGATACACCGCGGGCAAGACGAAGTGCAGAAACTCACTGATGACTACGTCGCCAGGACGGACACGGCTCTCGACGCCAAAGAAAAGGAAATCATGGAGATTTAGCGCTGAACTCCGCCAATGTCCCAGCCCACGTGGCCATCATCATGGACGGCAATGGCCGATGGGCCAAACGCCGCGGCCTGCCCAGAAGCGAGGGCCACCGCGCCGGCAGCGAAACCGCCAAGCGCATCGTGCGCGCCTGCGACGAACGCGGCGTGCAACACCTCACCCTCTACACCTTCTCCCGCGAGAACTGGGCGCGGCCGGAGACGGAAGTGCGCTTCCTCTTCGACTTGCTCATCGCCTTCCTCAAACGGGAGCTGGCCGAGATGGTCCGCAAGGAAGTCCGCATCCGCGTGCTCGGGGAGATGGGCGAACTGCCCCTCCCCGTGCGCAGCGTGCTCAAGCACGTCATCAAGAAAACCGCGCCCGGACGCGGCATGATCCTCAATCTCGCGTTCAACTACTCCGGCCGCGACGAGATTCTGCGCGCTTGCAGACTCCTCGCCGAAGACGGCTTGCAGCCCGACCAAATCGACGAAGCCGCCTTCCGCGCCCGGCTCTACACTGCAGACCAGCCCGACCCGGACCTCGTCATCCGCACCAGCGGGGAAATGCGGCTCTCCAACTACCTGCTCTTTCAGGCAGCCTACAGCGAACTGCACTTCACGCCGATACCCTGGCCGGACTTCGATGAAGCCGCCCTCGACGAGGCCTTCGCAGACTTTGCTTCGCGCCAGCGACGCTATGGCAAGACCGGCGAACAGGTGGAGCCAACCGCTTCGTCCACGACCGTGGCAGCCGACACGACCGACGCAGCGCCAAGCCCTCGCGACGAGGGTTCACGCTCATGAGAAAGCGCTAGCCGCCGTGTCGCTCAGTCGCAAACATCGCAACCGCCTGCTCTCCGCGGCAGGTCTCATCGCGCTGGTGGCCGTTTGTCTCGTGGTCGGCGGCTGGGCCGCGCTCGCCTTGGCCCTCGCAGCTGCAGCCGTGGGGCAGTGGGAATTCTACGCCATGCACCGCGTCCATATGGTGGGTCGCGTAAGCGGGCTGCTGTTGGGCGCCGTGGCGCTCTTGCTGACGCATGCCGTGTCCCCTGCCTGGGGGTTGGGCGTTCCTTTGGCGGCCTTCTGGGCGACAGCCATCGCGTTCACGCTCCGCATGGGGGACCCCGCCGCACGGGCCTCGGCGAGGCCGCCGCAGTTGGCCTCGGCGCTTCTGACGCCTGCCGGCGTGCTCTATATCCCCTGCTCGCTCATGTGGCTTGTGGTTCTTCCGCCTGCCGAAGTCGGGTTGCTGTTGGCGATCACCGTCGCAGCGGACTCGGGCGCCTACTACGCGGGGTCCTCCATCGGCGGCCCCAAGCTGTGGCCCAGCCTCAGTCCGAAAAAGACGTGGGCGGGCTCTCTGGGGGGCATGGCCGCCTCGGCGCTCACGGCGCTGGCGCTGGGCCTGGCCTTCTCCGAAGCGTTTCCGGGCTTTGCGGGCGCGTCCTGGAAGTGGTGGCTCTGTCTCGGCGTCGTGGTGAACCTGGCGGCGCAGCTTGGGGACTTCGTCGAGTCCGCCATGAAGCGCGCGCAAGGGGTGAAGGACTCCGGCTCGCTCATCCCCGGCCACGGTGGTTTGCTGGACCGCATCGATGCGCTGCTGCTGGCGGCGCCGGTGTATATGGCGTGTCGCCTGTTTTTTGTGTATATGACGACTCCAACGCGTCTGGGCCTGTAACGAACGTCCATGACCTGGATGGCGTCGGGTCTGCCACGCATGTTGACCCCGTGTTCGTCCGCGAGACGCTGCTTGCCAATCCCCCGAGAAGACGAGCCCCCCATGCCCTTCGAAACGGCCTACATCTCATCGCTTCCATCCGGCGTCCATCTGCCTGCCGCGCCACGACAACTCTCCATCCTCGGCGCCACCGGCTCCATCGGCGACAGTGCGTTGCGTCTGGCGGCGGCGCACCCCGAGGCGTTCTCCGTGTGCGCGTTGGCCGGAGGCCGCAATGTCGCCCGACTGGCGGAGCTGGCCACGCGGTTTCGACCGGCGCATCTGGCCATCCTTACGCCGGAGCTGGCCGAGGAGCTGGCTCGGTTGCTGCCGGCGGGCTACAGGCCGCATATCCTGACCGGCGTCTACGGGTACGAACAGCTTGCGTCCTTGCCGGAAGCGGACGTCGTGCTCTCCGCCATGGTGGGCGCCGCCGGCCTGCAGCCCACGCTGGCCGCGGCGCGCGCTGGAAAGATCATCGCGCTGGCGAACAAGGAATCCCTCGTCCTGGCGGGGGATCTCATCCATATCGCGTGCCGGGATTCCGGAGCCGTCGTTCTGCCTGTGGATTCGGAACACAACGCCATCTTCCAGGCGCTGGCCGGTCACCATACGCAGGGCGTGCGCCGGCTCATCCTCACGGCCTCTGGCGGTCCCTTCCGGGGTCGGCGCGCGGAGTCCCTTGCGGATGTCACGCCTGAAGATGCGCTCAAGCATCCAAGCTGGTCCATGGGCGCCAAGATTTCCATCGACTCGGCGACGCTGATGAACAAGGCGCTGGAGGTGATCGAGGCGTGGCGGCTCTTCGGCGCGCCGCCGGAACGCATCGAGGTGCTGGTCCATCCGCAGTCCATTGTCCACTCCCTGGTGGAATTCGACGACGGCTCCCAGCTGGCGCACCTGGGTCCTCCGGACATGCGCATCCCCATCGCTTACTGTTTGGCGTGGCCGGAGCGGCTCCCTCTGCTTGCTGATGGAGACGCCCCCGCCGGCGAGACTGACGCTCTGACGCCACTGGACCTCGCCGCCGTGGGACAGCTCACCTTCGAGCGCCCCGACACGACAGTCTTCCCCTGCCTGGAGTACGCCTATGAAGTCATCCGACAGGCCATGCCCGCAGGGTACGTCGCGTTGAACGCCGCCAACGAAGCCGCCGTGCAACTCTTTCTGGAGCGCCGGATCCCTTTTCCGGCCATCGCGCAGCTCATCCGACGCAGCCTGGACGCCGTGGCCGAGGAGTTCGGCCCCATGGACCTCGCTTCGCGGCTCAAGCTGGACGAAGCGGTCCGGCGGCAGGTCATCGCCTGGACAGACGCCTGAAGCAGCCCGCCATGCCGCCACGCCTGCTCCTCCAACCGTCGAGTCGTCAAGCAGGCGAGCAGTCGGGTCACGCAACACCAGCTGTACGTTTGCGGGCGACAATGCGACGGAACCGAAGCGTTGCGTCGCCTTCGATATTTGCAAATGCGGGACATTGGCTTACTGTAGCGTAACGATTCAGACACACATCCACCACAAGGCGGCCCCGCCTACCGGCGTCGAGCCGCCACGAAACCGCATCTCTCCCCGTGCGCGGCGCCCCCGCGCGTTGTCATAAAGGAGCGCTATTCCTCATGTCCATTACCGGCATTCTCGCATTCATCATCGTTTTGGGCGTGCTCATCGCCTTCCACGAGCTGGGGCACTTCCTTGTCGCCAAGGTCCTGCGCGTGGGCGTGAAGACCTACTCTCTGGGCTTCGGTCCGCGCATTTTCGGCTTCCGCTACGGCCGCACGGACTACCGCCTCTCCGTCGTGCCCCTGGGCGGATACGTCTCCCTGGTGGGAGAAACCAAGACGGAAGACGGCGGCTCCGCCCTGGAATCGGGCTTTTCCGAAGCGGAGCACTTCAACCGCCGCCCGGCGTGGCATCGGATGCTCATCATCGCAGCCGGGCCCATTTTCAACGTGGTGCTAGCGTGGCTCATCTTCTGGGGCGTCTTCTACGCCGAGGGCCTGCGCGAGAGCCTGCCCGTGGTGGGGGACGTGCGCTCCGGCAGCCCCGCCGACCAGGCTGGCATCCAGCCCGGGGACGAGATTCTCACCGTGGACGGACAACGTCTGGACGTGTGGGCCGACCTTTCCGAAGCCGTCTCCGCCAGCGGCGGCGCCCCCGTCATGCTGACCCTGGAGCGTGGCGGCGAGACCATCACCATGGAGCTCATCCCCGAGCTGATGTCGCAACCCACCATCTTCGGGGAGGAGAAGAAGGCGTATCTCATCGGCGTGGCGCTGGACCAGGACGCATATCGCAAGGTTTCCCTGGGGATCGGCTCCGCCGCCGTCCATGCGGTGTCGCGCACGTGGGAGATCGCTTCGCTCACGGTGGTGGGGTTCGGCAAACTGATCGAACGCGTCATCCCGCTGGACACCGTGGGCGGGCCCATCATGATCGCGCAGATGGTGAGTCAGCAAGCGGACCAAGGCGTCAACAACGTGCTCATTCTCACGGCGCTCATCAGCGTGAACCTCGCCATTCTGAACCTGCTGCCCATCCCCGTGTTGGACGGGGGGCACCTGCTCTTCCTCGCCATCGAGTCCGTCCGCGGCAAACCCGTCGGCGAACGCACGCAAGAGCTGTTCTACCGAATCGGCTTCGCCCTGCTCATCACGCTGATGCTGCTGGCCACGTACAATGACATCGCGCGGCTCTTCACCAGCTGACGCTGCGCCCAACGCCCGGGACTTCATCGAAGGCGGCGCCGCGCTTTGCATCAACGGCGCGGAGGATCGGCTGCAGCTCTTCCTCGCCGCGCCGCTGACGACACCGCCGGCAGACGGCTACCTGCCCGGCGGGGAGCGGGCGCACGCCTCGGGATGGAAGCCCCTGGCCTTTCTGGAGCTCCCCACGGGAGGCCGCGCCAACCCGGTGCTGGCGCCAGCCGTGGCTGCGTTGCTGCGCATGGCCCGCGTCCATTGCGCCGGCCCGAAGACCGCCTCGCCGAAGGACAGCCTGCCACTACGCGGGGTGGCGTGCGTGCGGGGGCCCGGCTCCTTCACGGGATTGCGGCTCACCTTGGCGTACGCGCTGGGCCTCGCGGAGGCGCAGGGACTGCCGATGGCTGGCGTGGATTGGCTCCCGCTCCAGGCCTCGGCGGCGCTCCCGGCCCTGGCGGCGGTCTGCATGGAGGACGCCCCCGCGGGTCTGCTGATGGTGAGCCACGCACGCCGGCGGCAAGTCTTCATTCAATCTTTCCTGATCGAGGCGACGCCCACGTCCGACGACGGCTCTCCTGCTGCGCTGCGTCTCGTGCATGACGACGCGCCTCGGGTCGTCCGGACAGCCGCGTTGCCGGAAGCGGCCGACGCCCTCCGTGCGCGTGTGGGCGAGCGTCTCTTCTGGGGGGGGAGCGGCGTGGCCCGCAACGAAGCCGCCTTGGCGTCGCTGTTCGAAGCTGCGGACGCACCGCGCCCCCGCGCTCTGCACGATGCGCAGTGCTCCCCCGGACCCGAGGCTTGGCTCCGCACGCTGCCTTTGCTCCACTTCCGCCGCGCCCCCATAGAGGCGGCGTACCTCCGTGGCTCCGACGCGGAGGAGAACCTGCCCGCACTTGCCCGGGCCCGCGGCTTGGACGCCGCGCAGGCTGAACGCCGTTTCCGCGAGCTCTTGCAGTCCTCCCCGCCCCGGTAACGCTTCGCGCCGATTCACCGCGCCGCGCCTGCGACAGTTTCATGGACGTCGGGAGGGTGCGGCCGCCATGACTTGCGGCGAAACCCGGCACACACCCCCTGAAGTGGTCCCGCTTGACTGGACGAAGGCGCGCATTGCGCCTCACGCAGGGTCGTTGTTAACGAGTTTTTTTCGCGTCGGTCGCGGCGCACCCTCGCCTTAGTCAATCATTTCATGCTTTTATATCCTCCAGATTGAACCTTGCGCGGCCCTAAAGCATTCGCAGCGCCGGTCGATCTCAGTAAGTGCGCGGCAGGAAAACGGTTCCCGCCGCTCAACCCGCCCCGGCAAGGACGCCGCGGCGCATCACTTCAAGGAGGAAGTATATGTCTCTGGTTATCAACAACAACATGATGGCGATGAATGCGGCGCGCAACCTGCGTTCCGCCTACGGCGACCTCGGCAACTCGGTCAACCGGCTTTCTTCGGGTTTGCGGATCAACTCGGCAGCGGACGACGCCGCCGGTCTCGCCATCCGCGAGCTCATGCGGGCGGACATCTCCGCGTTGAACCAAGGCGTGCGTAACGCCAACGACGCCATCTCCATGATCCAGACGGCGGACGGCGCCTTGGCGGTCATCGACGAGAAGCTCATCCGGATGAAAGAGCTCGCTGAACAGGCCGCCACGGGTACGTACAACTCGGACCAGCGTCTCATCATCGACTCCGAGTACCAGGCCATGGCTTCGGAAATCACCCGGATCGCCAACGCCACGGACTTCAACGGCATTTCCCTGCTCAACGGCAACCTCTCGTCCGACACGCACGACGGTTCCGGCATTGAAGCCTCGGGCAAGATGAAAGTCCACTTCGGCACCATGAACGACTCTGCGGAAGACTACTACTACGTGAAGATCGAGTCTTCCACGGCCTCGTCCCTGGGTGTGGGCAACGAAGCGGACGCTTCGCAGGACGCTTACTCCATCTCCACCCAGCAAGGCGCGCAACAGGCCTTGGAGGGCTTGCAGAACGCGATCATCTCCAAGGACAAGATCCGCGCCAACCTGGGCGCTCTCCAGAACCGCCTGGAGAACACCATCACCAACCTGGAGATCCAGTCCGAGAACCTGCAAGCTGCCGAGAGCCGCATCTCCGACGTGGACGTCTCCCTGGAAATGACGAACTTCGTGCGCAACCAGATTCTCACCCAGTCCGCGGTGGCCATGCTCTCGCAAGCCAACTCCCTGCCGCGGATGGCGCAGCAGCTGCTCGGATAACCATGAGCGAACCGACGACAACCTCTTGATCCCAACGCGCCGCCGGGCCGTCCTCGCGACGGTCCGGCGCGCCGCGTTTTCCAACGGCCCTGGTCCATCCTTTGCATACACACCAACACGGAGCGCCCCTCTCGGAAGAATTTACCCACCAGGAGCTCACAACGATGGCGGACGATCTCCTTTCCGGTCAGATAAGCTTTACAGGTCTTGGTTCCGGCACAGATTTCGGCACCATGATCGAAAAGCTCATCGAGATCGAAGGCAACCACAAGAAGCAGCTTGAGCGCTGGAGAGTTGGCTGGGAAGCGAAGGTGGAGACCTTGCAGACGGTCAACACCGCCATGCTGGACTTGCGCACGAGCTTGCAAGGCATGGACTCCATGAACGAGTTCCTGACCAAGTCCGTGGAAAGCTCCAACTCTTCGGTCGCCAGCGTCACTGCCAAAGCCGACGCCGAGGAAGCCACTCATCGCCTGCAAGTGAACCAGCTGGCCACCAACGCCATCGTGGTCGCCAACACCGGCTTCGCCGCCAAGGATTCGGAGGTGGTCACAACCGGCAGCGAGACCTTCGCCTACACCTACAAAGGCGAAGAGTACGCTGTCACAGCCGCAGCAGGCGCCACCTTGCAAGACCTGGCGAACCTCATCAACTCCGACCCGGAGAACGGCGGCGTGCGCGCCAGCCTCATCAGCGACGGCAGCCAGTTCTACTTGCAGATGCGTGGCCTGGACATGGGCAGCAACGCGTCGCTTTCCTTCAACGCGGCAGCGTCCACCATGACCAACGCAGCTTTCGACGACGCCGGGGATTTCTCCACCACCCAGGAAAATCAGAACGCGCAGTTCAAGGTGAACGGCTGGCCCGTGGGCTCCAACGCCTGGGTCCAAGCCGACTCCAACACGATCGATGACGCCATTCAAGGCTTGACCATCAACCTGAAGAGCGACGGCGGCGCCCCGCCCACCGAAGTGCAGATCGCCGTCACCACGGACTATGAGTCCGTGAAGAACAACGTGCGCACGTTCGTGGAGAAGGTGAACGAAGTGCGTTCGCTCATTCAGGACATCACCAAGGTGGACGACACAACGGAAGAAGGCTCCATCCTCACCGGCAACTACGCCGTGCAGCTGGTGGACAGCCGTCTGAAGCAGATCACCGCGAACCTCGGTCGGGGCTTCAACTATTACGAACCCGGCCCCCCGCCTTCCGGCGACATCTACAGCTCCCTCTCGCAGATCGGCATTCTGACCGTGGCGGAGGAAGGCGATCCGGAGAAGGGCTTGCTGCGCATCGACGAGGAAGCATTGGACGATGCGCTCTCCAACGACCCCAACGCCGTGGCGCAGCTTTTTGCCGCCCAGAACATCGGCGGGCAGCTCGTGGATTCAGGCAACTTCTCCTTCCATTCGCAAGTGACCGGGTTGACCAAAGGCGGCTCCTACGACGTCGAGTACACCGTCTCCGGCGGTCAGATCACCAGCGCGTTCATCGACGGCAAAGCAGCCACCATCGACAACACGGAGGGGTTCATCACCTCCACCCAAGGCGACAGCATAGGTCTCGTCGTCAAAATCAACGATTTCCCCAACGACGGCTCCGGCTCGGGTCAAGTCACCGTGAAGCAAGGCAAAGCCGGCGAGATGGTGGACCTGCTGGGGGACCTGACCAACGGCGAATCCGGCCCCCTCAACATCCTCGAAGAAAACTACGAAGACATCATCGACAACATCGACAAGAAGATCGAATTCGAGGAGTCCCGTCTCGCCAAGCGGTCCCAGATGCTTCGGGAAAAGTACGCGCGACTGGAAGCGCTGCTCGGCGAGTACGACGGCATCAGTCAGTCCATCGCCGGACAGATCAACCAGCTCCCCACATCGTAACCCCAAGACGCAAGGTGTAACCCATGCACAAAGCGGCGCAAGCGTATTTCAGCACGCAGATCAACACCACCACGCAAGGGCAACTGTTGATCATGCTCTACGACGGGGCCATCAAGTTCCTCACGCAAGCCAAGACCAAGATCGACGAGAAGGACTACGCCGCCAAAGGGGTGCTCATCTCCCGCGCGCTGGACATCATCGCCGAACTGGACAGCAGCCTCAACGCAGAGCGCGGCGGCGAGCTGGCCACCAATCTCCACAATCTCTATTTCTACTGCAACACCAGGCTGTTGATGGCCAACATGCGCATGGACAACACCTTGGTTGACGAAGTCATCCATATCCTCGGCGAGTTGCGCTCCGCCTACTCCCAGATCGTGGACGGCGCGCCCGCCGCCCAGCCCGCCACAGTCGCGGGTCAGTCTTCCCAATCGGGCCAAGCCGCCCAGCCCGGTCAGTCCGGTCAGTCCACGCAAGCGCAACTCCAAGCCCAATCCACTGCAGCAGCGACCCAGCAGAAACATCCTGCCCCCGCCGAGGACGCCACGTCCCTGCGCAACCCCCTCGCCTTCAGAAAACCCGCCCCTGCTGCGCCGACGCAGCCCGCCCCCCCTCCGGGCAGTCACGCCCCGACCGGCCAGCCGGGCCCGGCGCCAGCCTCGGGGGGCAATGGCCACGACGGAAAGTCGGCCGGCCAGCACCTCAATGTCACCACCTTGCGGCCGCAGAACCTGCGCGCCATGGCCGAGCCCGCCCCCCCTGCGCCAGCCGCCGAGACCGACGCTGCGTCCGGACAGCACGCGACCCCCGCCGGCGAGACCGAGACCGCGCCCCGCGCGCCGGCCAACCGCGCCAAGCTGCTCGGCGCCAACCTGTACAAGAAGATGTCTGCGCAATCCTGATGAGGACGACGCCGGTTCGCGACGGCGGAGAGGCTGCCGCCACGTCACGACGCTGCGGGAAGGGTCTGGTCTTCGAGGCCCCGTCGCAGCCGTTCGGATCTTCCGGACCGTTCGATCCGGCCGAACCCTCCGATCCGGCCGAATCGACTGAACCGGCCGAATCGACTGAACCGGCCGAATCGACTGAACCGGGCAAAGACGGCGGACGCATCACAATGGCCGGACAGCACGATTCGCCCCGCGCCGCCAAGCCAGCGGCGTCCTGCAGAGCGGGGCATCCATCCGCAGCCGCCAATTCCGCCAATTCGGCCCATCATGATACTTCGGACATGGCGGGAGCCCCCGCCGCGCGCCGGATCGCCGCCAGTCCCGATGACGTCGAACCGCACCCTTTCCACCGGTATTCACGCGAGGTCCTCGCCTTCCACCTGCAGGGCGCGCCCGAGTCGCCGCCGCCCCTGCGGGTGGACGCCGCCGCCCACGACCGGGCCTTGGCGCGCGTCCTCCGCATGGTGGAGGAGACAGGTCGGCGGCGCGTCGTGCTGTTCGGGTATGGTGAGGGACGCTTCGCCGAGGCGCTGGTTCACGCATTGCCCGAGCACGTCGCCTTGGCGCTTTGCGAGTCGCCTGCCGTGCTGCGCCGCGCGGAATCCGGCTCGGGCATGCCCTGCTGGGTCACGCCGACGGGACCGCATCAGCTGCTGGCGGACGACTCCTCCTGGGCGCTCGGGCTGGCTCTGACCACCGCCGGCGTCCATCCCGAATCAGCTGTCATCCTTCACAATCCGGAAGCCCCCCGGACACCGCTGCTGCGCGACGCCGCCGCCATCCTGCGCCTGCCGCGGCGCCCACTCCCCATACCCGCGACGTCGCCCGAGACGCAGGCGCGCGACCTCATCAGCGTCATGAGCATCCTCCATCCGGAAGAACCGCGTCTGGAGGAGTTCATTGCGCAGATCCCGGAGGACGAGGCCGTGCGTTCCCGGCTCCACGAATGGGTCGTGCTCTGGGACGCCCCCACGGTGGCGGACGCGCCTGCAGCGTTGCGCCGCCGGCTGGACGAGGCTTCTCCCCTGCCTGTACGGCACCACGCCCGGCCGCTTGCCGGGGACTTCGCCGCGCAACGCAACCATGCCCTCGGGGTGTGCGCGCGCGAATGGACGCTGATGCTGGACGGCGACGAGCGGCTGGCTCCCGCCGGGTGGGCCGCGCTCACCGCGCTGGCGGTCATGGCGACCGCGACAACAGGCGCTGACGGGAACGACCGGGGCCCGGCGCTCCACGGGTTCTGGACGCCACGGCGCACGCTGTATCCCGACGCCGCCCACTGCAAGGCTGGCTATGGTCTGTGGCCGGACCTCCAACTCCGGCTCTTCCGACGCACCTCGCAGACGCGGTTCGAGCGTCCGGTTCATGAACGGCTGCGGGGTCTGGGGGGGCCGACGGGGGTGGTCGCCGCGCCGTCGTTGCTCCACCACAGTCGGCTGTTGAAGGACGAGGCCGCGCTGGCGGCCAAGCTCGTCGGGTTCGACCGTGCGTCCGCCACGTCCTTCGTGAGCGGCTCCTCCTCGGCTTCCTTGCGCCACCGTCTCAACCTGGAGTACCCGACAATCCCCCTGGCCGTACTGGACGCCATGCCCGGCGCGCTTGCTCCGACGCGCCACGAGGCCCTTGTTCTTTGCGGCGATCCCGCCTAGAAAGGGAACTCGCGGCATGGATACGGCCCCGGGTCGCTGGGCCGGCCTGCTACGCCGACGCCGTGCTGCGGCGCATCACGCCGCCGTGCCGTGGTCGTCCCCCCCCCGCGAGAGGCGCCAGCGAGCCCGTTCCGGCGGAGGGCGTCGCCTCCTGGCTCTCTACGGACTGCGTGTGGCGACGAAAGAAGAGCGGCCTTGTTTCTTGAACCGCCCGTACGAACGAAGCGTGAGTCGGGATGACGTCTCCGACGCGGCCTGCACGGGCCTCTGTCGTCGCCCGGGACACCGCCCCCGGCGAGCCGCCAGACTGCAGGCCGGGCCGGCCTTCCCACGCTCAAGCATGATGGACAGGAGCACTTCCGTGGCGCTGCAACTCTGCGTATGCCAGATACCCGTCGCCCAGACCGAGGATGAAGTGCTGCGCGCCCTCGGCAAGGCCGCGGCGAACATGCCCCAGGCCTGCGCCGCCGAGGGCCAGGACGAAGTCCGAGGGCTGGCCCTGTTGCCGGAGCTGTTCCATGGCGGGTTCGACTACCCCGCTCGGGAAGCGTGGGCGGCGCGCACGCCCGCCTTGCTGCGCACCCTGATGGACTACAGCCGGGAAACGCGGATCGCCGTGGCTGGCACCCTGTGGGAAGCAGCAGACGATGTCTTCTACAACACCATGTACATGGTGGACCCCACGCAAGGGGCGCCCACGGTGGTGCATCGCAAACAGCACCTCTTCCCCTCGACACAGGAGGAGCAGTACTTCCAGGCCGGCCCACAGCCGCCGCAAGTGTACGAGCTGGGCGGCGTCCGCCTGGGGTTCGCCATCTGCTTCGAAATCCGCTTTCCGGAGCTCTTCCGCATCCAGAATGCAGGGGGTGTGGACTGTTTCGTCGTCAGCTCGCAGTGGCCGCTCAAGCGACTCATCCATATCATGCCGCTGTTGCGTGCGCGCGCCATCGAAAACCAATGTTTCGTGCTTTCCTGCAACGCCTGCGGGCCCACTCCCCTTGGGGACATGGCCGGCCACTCGCGCCTCATCTCGCCGTGGGGAGCGGAGCTCTTCGCATGTGTGGACGAAGAAGACGTCCGCGGCGCCCTCTTCGAACGCTCCATGCTGGAGCGCGCACGTCGGCTCTTCGACAGTCGTCGGTCCCCCTTGTATCCCGTGACCCGGGCGAAGGATGCGGGAGCTGCTTGATCAAGTCACGGCAAGGCGATACTCTGTGACAACGCCATGACGCTGCAGGAACGTCCTGCGGACGTCGCGCGGACGTCGCCTGTGCTCGACAGCGCATTCCACGCAAGAAACCAAAGATTCACCCATGGAAATACAATGTCCCCAATGCGGTTTCATCCGCCATGTGCCTGACGACCGCATCCCCGCATCAGCCCAGGTGGCCACCTGCCCGAAGTGCGAACACAAGTTCAAGTTCCGGGAGCTCCCCACGGAGCAACCCATCTACTTCGAGCCGGAGGACCATTCCCCCCAAGGCCGCGCGCCGGCCGGCTATGACGCTCCGCCTCCGGAAGGGCCGCCACAGGAAGACGACGACATCTATTATCCGGATGAGGAAGAGCGTGCAGCGGGTCCCGTCCGCACCGTGCCCACACCCGAGGTGGAAGACGACGACTTGGTCCCGCCGCCCGGTCCCGGACGACGTTCCGACCATGCCGACGGCCCCCCCATGGCGGCTGCTCCCTCCGAGGAGGAGGACGACGATGGGGAGGATCACACGCTGCCGAGACGCGCAG
>CAYVWB010000013.1:12709-78970 GCA_964455395.1 uncultured Desulfovibrionaceae bacterium | reverse complement strand
GCAGACGCCAAGGGCGGGGGGGTGCGCGGCTCCATCGAGATCCGTCGCGCCGTGGCTCCCGGGGAGAACGTCATGCTCCGCGGGGAAGACGTGGCCGCCGGCGCGGAAGCGCTGCCCTCAGGGCTCCGGCTGCGTCCTCAAGAGGTGGGACTGCTTGCAGCGCTGGGCGTGACCACCGTGCAAGCGGTACGGCGGCCCCACGCGGCGGTGCTCTCCACAGGGGATGAAGTGGCGCCCGTCACGGCCGCGCCGCGGGTGGGGCAGGTCCGGGACGTGAACGGACCGGCCCTCGCCGCCATGATCCGCCGCGTGGGCGCGCAGGCCACCCCCCTCGGGGTGGTTCCGGACGACGCCGCCGCCCTGGAGCGGGCCCTCCGGGACGCCGTGGCTGCACACGATGTCGTGTTTCTCTCCGGAGGAAGCTCCATCGGCGCGCGGGATTTCACCCTGGAGATTGTCCAGCGGCTGCCCGAATCGGAGCTGCTCTGCCATGGCGTGGCCATGCGGCCGGGCAAACCCCTGGTGCTGGCCCGCACGCGGGTGGAGGGCAGGGATGTCGCCGTCTTCGGCTTGCCGGGACAGGTGACTTCCGCGCAAGTGGTGATGCACGCCTTGGGTCTGCCGTTCCTGCGTCGCCTGAGCGGAGAGATTGCGCCCTTCGGCTGGGCCCGCCGCGCGTACATCCCCGCGCTGATGGCGCGCAACGTGGCTTCCAAGCAGGGTCGGGAAGACTACATCCGCGTGCGGTTGCGCCGCGAGGGAGCGACCCTGACGGCCGAACCGGTGCTGGGCGCGTCCGGCCTCTTGCGCACGTTGATCCAGGCGGATGGCCTGGTGCGCATTCCCGCCGGGGACGAAGGCCTGCCAACCGGCGCGCCTGTCATGGTCTGTCCGTTGTGGGGAGAGGGGGCGCCCCCTGAGGCGATGCTCGGGGAGGAGCCCGCGCGATGACGCTGCGGCTGCTTTTCCTGGGGGATGTGGTGGGTCGGCCCGGCCGCAAGGCCCTGGCCGAGGCCATGCCCCGGCTCAAACGCGAATTCGCTCCGGGGCTCGTCATCGTCAACGGAGAGAACGCCGCCGGCGGCTTCGGACTGAGCGTGAAGACTGCTCGGGAACTCTTCAACTGCGGCGTGGACGTCATCACCACAGGCAACCACATCTGGAAGATCAAGGACGTCTACCCCTACCTGGACACGGAGCCCCGTGTGCTTCGTCCAGCCAACTACCCCCACGACGCCCCGGGCAAGGGCGTGGGACTCTACACCGTCAGGACGGCCCGCGGCGAGGTGGCCGTGGCGGTGCTGAATCTCATCGGACGCACTTTCATGGAGCCCGTGGACTGCCCTTTCCGCAAAGCCGATGCGCTGCTCGCCGAACTGGACGCCATGGACACCCCCCCGAAGGTGCGTTTCGTGGACTTCCACGCCGAGGCCACCTCGGAGAAAATCGCGCTTGCCTATCACCTGGATGGTCGGGTAAGCGCTGTCATCGGCACCCACACGCATGTCCAGACCAACGACGCGCGCCTGCAGCCCGGCGGCGCCGCCGCGCTGACAGACGCCGGCATGTGCGGCGTGCGCGACTCCGCCTTGGGAATGGACGCCCACGCCGTGACCAGACGCCTCATGAGCGCCATGCCCGTGCGCTTCCGGCTGGCGCAAGGCGATGGCGCCGTCTCCGGCGTGTGGGTGGACGTGGACCCCGCAGAGGGCCGCGCCACGGCGCTGGGGCTGGTGGACCACCGGTGTTGACCCGCCGCCCCTGTGGCTCAAGCAGATGAACATATATTCAAGCGATCAGGAGTATGCAGTGAGCGAGGCTTTGGCGCAGATCGAACGCGGCGCAGTGGAGATCATCAGCAACGAGGAACTCACCAGAAAGCTCGCCAAGGGACGCCCCTTGCGCGTGAAAGCCGGTTTCGACCCCACCGCGCCGGATCTCCACCTCGGCCACACGGTGCTTATCCAGAAGCTCAAGCATTTCCAGGACCTCGGGCACCAGGTCATCTTTCTCATCGGGGACTTCACGGGGATGATCGGCGACCCCTCCGGCAAGACCGAGACACGGCCCCCTCTTACCCGCGAGCAAGTATTGGCCAACGCCGAGACCTACAAACGACAGATATTCAAGATACTCGACCCCGAGCGCACCGAAATCGCTTTCAATTCCACCTGGATGGACGCTTTCACCGCCGCGGATTTCGTCGCTCTCTGCAGCCGCTACACCGTGGCGCGCATGCTCGAGCGGGACGATTTCCACAAGCGCTACACGGAAAACCGCGCCATCGCCATCCACGAATTCCTGTATCCACTCGTGCAAGGGTACGACTCGGTGGCTTTGGAAGCGGACGTGGAGCTCGGCGGCACCGACCAGAAATTCAACCTCCTCATGGGCCGCCACCTCCAGCAGCTCCACGGGCAGGAACCGCAGATCGTGCTCACCGTCCCTATCCTCGAAGGGCTGGACGGCGTCAAGAAGATGTCCAAATCCTTGGGGAACTACGTGGGGATCGAGGAACCCCCGGCAGATATGTTCGGCAAGCTCATGTCCGTCTCGGATGAGCTCATGTGGCGCTACTACGAGCTGCTCTCCGACCGCTCCTTGCCGGACATCGAGGCCATGCGCGTCGAGGTGGCGGAAGGCGTGCTCCACCCCAAGGCCGCCAAGGAGCGCCTCGCTCAGGAGATCACTGCGCGGTTCCATGGCGATGCCGCCGCCGAGGAGGCCCGCGCCGGCTTCAACGCCGTCTTCGCCAAAGGCCAGCTTCCGGAGGACATGCCGGAGCTCGTGGTTTCCCGGGGCGAAGCCAGCCGGCCGGCGGCTTTTCTCGCCGAGGCGGGACTCACGGATTCGCGGGGGGCGGCGCGCCGGCTGGTGAAGCAGGGCGCGCTGACTGTGGACGGTGAAAAGCTCCACGACGGGGAGGCCGAGTTGCCTGCCGGCGAGTACGTCATCAAGCTCGGCAAACGCCGTTTTCTCAAGCTCGTCGTACAGTAACCACCTGAATTCAGGATGTTCATGCAAGGGGAGCCGTCCGGCGAGGGCGCTCCCCTTTCCTGGTGTCCGATGCTGCAGGCGCAGGACGGGATGCCCGCCGTGGAGTGCGTCTTGCGGCTGACGTGCGTCGTGTGGGATGGCGTTCAGTCGGCGCAGTGCGACAAGAGCAGCGCGAAGACCTCGTCTTCGGTCAGGTCGCTGGTGTCCACGAGGATGGCGTCGTCGGCGGGCTGGAGTGGGGCTTCGGCGCGGGTGCGGTCCTGGTGGTCCCGCTCGGCGATGGCCGTGGCGAGGTCCTCCAGGGTGGGGAGGACGTCCACGCCCATGGCGCGCAGTTGGTCCAGCCGACGCTGCGCGCGCACCGTGGGGTCGGCGTCCAGAAAGAACTTGGGCGCGGCGTGAGGGAAAACCACGGCGCCCATGTCCCGGCCTTCCGCCACCAGCGGGCCGGCTTCGCCGAGCTGGCGCTGGGCTTGGGTCAGGCGTTCGCGAACCACCTTGCGCGTGGCGGTGAGCGAGGCGAAACGCGCCACGGTTTCGGTGCGGATCTCGTCGCCGACGACGACCTCGTTCACCACCAATCGTGTCGATGCGCCGGAGTCTTCCAGAGCGAAGTGGATGGCGGCGAGCGCCTCGCGGATGCGATCGTCCTCGGGAGCGTCCTCAGGCGCAGGCGACGCCGCCAACGCCGGGTAGGTCTCGCAGAGGGTCTTGCCCACCACGCGGTACATGGCGCCGGTGTCCAGGTAGGGCAACCCAAGCGCGCCGGCGAGGCGTTTGGACAGCGTGGTTTTGCCGACGCCGGCGGGGCCGTCCAGGGTGATGACGCGCTGGCGCTGGGGCGGCGTCTGCGGGCTAGCCACCTTCGTTCTCCCGGGGGGTGGAGTCGTGCGCGCCGAGGGATGAGTCCGCATGCGGCCCCGCAGTGTGGGCTTCCCCCAGCACGCGCTCCAGGGCTTGGATGAAGGCGCGGTTTTCCGTCTCGGTCCCGATGCTCACGCGCAGGCAGTCCGGCAGACCGTAGCTGTCCAGGGGGCGGATGATGATCCCCTGCGCGAGGAGGCGTTCGAACACGGCGCGCGCGGCCAGAGCGCAGTAGTCCGGGAGGCGGAAGAGAAGGAAGTTTGCCTGGGAGGGCCGGGGGCGGCAACCCAGCGAGGCCAAAGCTTCTGCAAGGAAAACACGACCTTGTCGCACCGTGTCCAGCGTGGCGTTGTAGAAGGTGAGGTCCTCCAGAGCGGCGACGCCTGCGGTCTCCGCCAGAATGCTCACGCTGAAAGGCAGCCGGACGCGCCACAGGTAGTCCGCCAGTTCCGGATCCATGACGCCGAACCCCAGCCGCAACCCCGCCAGGCCATAGGCCTTGGAGAAGGTGCGCAGCACCACCAGGTTGCGATGGCGCTCCACGAAGGGGAGCAGGGTATGCGCTTCCACGGGGTCTGCGAAATCCACATAGGCTTCATCCACCACCAGCAGACACGTGGGCGGTAGTTCTCGGGCCAGCCGCAGGATCTCCTCCCGCGGGGTGGCGTGGCCGGAGGGGTTGTCCGGCGTCGTCACGAAGACCACTGCCGTGGAGGCGTCCACCCGCGAGACGAGCTTGTCCATGTTGAGGGAGAGATCGTCCTCCAGGGGCACGGTGACGAACTCCGCGCCTTGCATCCGGGTCTGCAGTCGATACATGGAGAAGGATGGCTGGAAGGCGAGCACGCGGTCCCGGCCGGGGGTGGCGCGCACACGGATGAGCAGGTCGATGATCTCGTCGGAGCCGTTGCCGACGACGATGCGTTCAGGCTCGACCTGCACCCGTGCGGCGATGGCGCGGGTCAGGGTCGGCGTGTCCGGCTTGGGATACCGGAAGACAGCGTCCGCTTTGGCGCGCAGCCGTTTCTGCACCAGCGGGGAGGTCCCCAGGGGGTTCTCGTTGGAGGCGAGCTTGATGACGGACGCGAGGCCGTAGCGCGCTTGAATCTCCTCGATGGAGAGTCCGGCGCTGTATGGCTCGAAGTCCAGCACCTCCTTGCGGAGCGCGCTGACAGGGGAAAGATCGGGCGTTTCCTGAACCACGGTGAGCCGCCTTGTTGAAGGGTAAGCCGCGAGGGCGACAAGCCGCCTCGCCAGGGCGCAGTCTTCACGCGCGGGGCTCCCTGCTCCGTGAAGGGCCCCGGACTGCGCCGCGCCGCTGGGCGGCATCCGTGGAGGAAGGCTCGCCCTGGCGGCTTCTGGCGGGGGGCGTCGTCGCGCCGCATGCCGACGAAAGACGCCCCTGTGTACTGACGAACGGCGCAGGAAGCAAGCGTTGACGGGTGCGGCTGTTTCCCCCGGGGGTGGGCGGGCGTGCTGGAGGGGCTAACCCTGCGCGCCGGGGCGGATGGTGAGCACGGGGCGGGAGCAGCTCTTCACCACTTTTTCCGCCACGGAGCCGAAGAGGATGAGGTCCAGGCCTTTGCGGCCGTGGGTGCCCATGACGACGAGATCCACGGCTTCTTCCTCGGCCACGCGGAGGATTTCCTCCGCGGCGTACCCTGTGGCCACCAGACCGCGAGCGTTCACGCCTTCGAAACGCTCGTTGAGGAAAGCGTCCATGCTTTTCTCCGCACCGCTGACGATTTCGCCCACGAAGCTCTCGATGGAGGTGGGCGGCACGTGGAAGCCCACGTACTGCGCCAGCGAGGGCGCTGCATACATGACGACGACTTCCGCATCGAAGGCCTTGGCCATGGTGATGGCGGCATCAGCCACTTCGGGGCTGAACTCCGAGAAATCAACGGCGCAGAGAATCTTGTTCACACGTTTCATGGGGACCTCCTTGGCGCGTGCTGAGGGCTCGACCCGTCCCGGGTGGGCGTCTCATGTCTGATACGGACAGGGAGACCATGCGGAACGCGGAACGGGTGCGACAATGGCCGCTTTTGCCGTCAGTATGCCCCAGAATCGCGCCGGACGCCATGGATGGACAGGCGAAATCTTCTTTCGTATCATCCAAGACGAGAGACAGTGGGCCGGCAGACGCCGCCTGGGTGCGTCAACGCGGCAAAAGGCGCCGCCCCTGTTTCATGAAACGCTGATATTTCAACGCTATTGTGGAATCTGTCGAGTTGGCATGCTTCATGCTGTCAAGAAGGCAAACAGAAGGGGGAGCCCATGAAGATCAGACCGGAACAACTCGAGGCCTTGCGGCGAGAGGAAGAGCTCCGGTCCCGCTCCCAGCCGGACAAGACAGGGAAGTTCGGGGACATGCTCGCGCAGGAAGTGCGGAAAAGCGATGTCCAGCAGGCTGCGGAGGGGCTCGAAGCCCCCGGACGGACGGAAGCCGCCACCGGGGCGGAAGCCGTTCAGGCAGTGGACCGGGCGGAGGCGATTCAACCGCAGATCACAGAGCGAGAGGTCATGGACACACTAGACGCCGTCCTCGACAAGTGGGAAAGCTACGCAGACAGCTTGGGCGCCATGCGTCAAGGCGACTTGCGGCAAGCGTACGGAGTGCTGGAAGACATCTCCAGCGAGGTGGAAGGCCTGAAAGCCGCCGCCGGCTCCTTGGAGGACGGGGGCGGGGATCTCCAATCCATGGTGGACACTCTGGAGATCATGACCGTGACAGAGCGCTTCAAGTTCAATCGCGGGGATTACCTCTAGCCGCTACGATCCAACCCCTTTGGCGAGACGGTCGATTCCCCCTCGACCCCTCGCCGCCGTGTTGACGGCTCTGCTGGCGAAACGCCGGGCAGGGCCGTCTTCGCATGGGGTTCGCCGCCAGCTGCATCGCATGAAGCGGGCCAGGCGCAAGGAGGCAGGCGCAGCGCGCGTTCCGGATAAGCGTGCATGGTGCGAGCCCCACGAATCGTCCGAATCGTCCGAATCGTCCGAATCGCCCGAATCGCCCGAATCGCATGGGGCTGCAGGAACACGAGCGCCACGCAGACAAGTAGGGCTTCGCGTCCAGCGGAGGAGCCGGGGACGACAAGCGACGGAGAGTCGGGAGAAGGGGGCGGGGACGCAAGCGCTTCACGCAGCGGGAGCGCGCGCAGCCGGGTTGGCGTCCAGCACGCGTTTGAGCGCGGCCAGTTCGTCCGCAAGCGTCTCCACCAGAGCGGCGAGTTCCTCCGGCGACAGGGCGTCCGGCGTCTGGTTGGCGGCGTTCTTGGCGGCGATCTCCAGCTTCAGCGCCACATCGCGGGAACTGTACGCCCCCACGGTGGCGGTCACCGTCTTCAAGGTGTGGGAGATGGTGGCGAGCTCCTGGAAGGCGGCTTTCTCCAAGGCGTCGCGCATCCACTGCGCGCGCATGAGCACGTCCTTGGCGAGCATGGCGCAGACTTCGTTGTAAAGATCTTCATCCCCGCCCATGCGACGCAACGCTTCCTTCTTGTTGAGCAACGCCTCGGCTTGGGGCTCCTCCTGAGGGCGCACGGCTTGACCGCCATGGGCGGAGAGTCGGTTCAGGATGACGCCCAGTTCGTAGAAATCCACGGGTTTGGTGACGTAGTCGTTCATGCCGGCTTGCTGGCACTGCTCACGGACTTCAGCGGAGGCGTGCGCCGTCATGGCGATGATGGGCGCACGCTGGGCTTCGGGGCCGGCTTCGCCTGCGCGGATGCGTCTGGTGGCCTCAAGGCCGTCCATGCCGGGCATTTCCACGTCCATCAACACCAGGTCGAAGGCCTCTTTTTGGAGCATCGCCAGCCCTTTGGCGCCGTTGGGCGCGAAGGAGGGCATGTGGCCCAGGCGCTTCAGGAAGCGTTTGGCCACCTTGGTGTTCATGGGGTTGTCCTCCACCAGGAGGATATTCAGGGAACGCTTGGCCGCAGCGTCCTCGAAGGTGAGCGTCTCTTCCTGCGCCAGCGACGCGGCGCTTTCGGGCATGGCGAGGCTCACGGCGAAGGTCGAGCCCTGGCCCGGCGCGCTGGCGAGGGCGATTTCCCCACCCATGAGCTCCACCAGCTCCTTGGTGATGGCGAGGCCCAGGCCCGTGCCGCCGAAGCGTCGGCTGGTGGAGAGTTCGCCTTGGCTGAAGCTCTCGAAGACGTATTGCTGGCGCTCCTTGGGAATGCCCAGCCCCGTGTCCCGCACGAGGATCTGCAGCCGCAGCATGCGCGCCGGCCTGTCGGGGGTGTCGGGGGTGTCGTGGCTGTCGGGGGCGTCGTCCCGCGAGGGGAGGGCTGGCGCAGTGGTGGGCATGGCGCGCACTGTCACGGTGACGCCGCCTTGCTCCGTGAATTTGATCGCGTTGGAGACGAGGTTCAACACGACCTGCCGAAGGCGCAATTCGTCGCCGAGGAGGAAGCGGGGTGCGTCGTCTTCGATGGAGAGGGTGAAGGCGATGCGTTTCTGGCGCGCCTGGGCTTCGAAGGGCCGCACGGCGCGTGCGATGAGGGCGTGCAGGTCGAAGGGCTGGCGCTCCAGCTCCAGACGGCCCGCTTCGATCTTGGAGAGGTCGAGCAGGTCGTTGAGGATGAGCAGGAGGTGGTTTGCGGAGTCCTTGACGGTTTCGAGATTATCGCGTTGTTCCGGGGTCAGTTCGCCTTGCAGGGTCAGGTCGGTCAGCCCCAGCACGGCGTTCATGGGCGTGCGGATCTCGTGGCTCATGGCGGCCAGGAATTCGCTTTTGGCCAGGTTGGCGCGTTCGGCTTCGTCCTTGGCGCGGCGTTCGGCTTCCTCGCGAGCCTTGCGGTCCGTGATGTCCAGCACGAAGGTGACCTTGCGCGGCTGGTTGTCCCAGCCACGGATGAAGGCCGCGTCCGCCAGAATGGCTTTCTGTTCGCCGCTACGGGTCTGCACCACCCACTCGCCGCGAATTTCGCCGCGGCCTTGGATGAAGTTCGTGTAGGCTTCCCAGAGTGTGGCCCGGTTCTCTTCCGGCACCACCATGAGGAAGGACTTGCCCAGCAGATCTTCCTCGGACCAGCCGTAGAATTCAAGATAAGCTTGGTTGACGTACTCGAAGCGGCCTTCCTTGTCCGTGATGCAGATGCCCACAGGCGTCTTCTCGATGACGCGGCGGAAGCGCTCCTCGGAGCGGCGCAGAGCTTGTTCGTTGTCCTTGCGGGTCTGAATGTTTCGCGCAAGGCCCTGGAATCCCAGGAATCGTCCCGTGTCGTCCCGCAGGGGGAGGGTGGCCGTTACGAACCCGATGTAATGACCGTCCGCGTGGCGGAGCTGCACGTCAAAGAGCTCGGAGGCGTAGTCCAGGGGATCCTCTGCGCTGAACCGTGCGGCGAGTCGGTCCAACACCATGGCGGCAGTTTCCGGCGCGTAGAATTCGAAGATGGAATGTCCCAGCAGGTTTTCAGGGCGGTGGCCCAGCAGCATGGCGACGGTGGGGCTGACGTAGACGTAGCGGAAGTGGATGTCCACAGCCCAGACGATATCGCCGGCGCGTTCGGAGACCGCCTGGAAGTCCACCACTGCGGCGTCGCCGCGGCGCGCGGGGGGAATTTCCAGGGCCAGATCACGCTCCACCATGGCGTGGATGGATTCCAGGAGGGCGTTCAACCGGTTCTGCTGCGGCTCATCCACGCGTCTGGCTCCAGGCGGAATTCTCCAGCAAAACGAATGCTGTTCGGGACAAAGGCGGCGTGTTGCACATCATGATCGGGGAAGCAATTCATCGGAGTGTAGCAGGAAAGCCGCGCAGGCGACAAGTCCCTTTCAATCTGGATCATTTTTTCGACGCCTGCCGTAACGCGTCCTCCATGACGTCCAAGCCTCGCATGAGCGCTTCCTCGGAGATGGTCAGCGGCGGGAGGATGCGCACCACGTTGCCGTGACGGCCCTGCGCCAGCGCCACCACACCTTCGCGCAGGCAGTGTCCGATGACTTCCTTGGCCAATTCCGGCGCGGGCGTGCGCGCCTGCCGGTCCGAGACGAGCTCCACCGCCTGCATGGCGCCCAACCCACGCGCTTCCCCCACGATGGAGACGGATTCCGCGAAGTGCGCAAAACGCGCAGCCACGGTCTCTCCCACGGCGCGCGCTTTCGCCAGCAAGTCCTCCGTTTCGAAGACGTCCAGCACGGCGTTGGCTGCAGCGCAGGCCACGGGGTTCCCCCCGAACGTGGAGCCCAGGCCCCCGGTCTGCACCGCATCCAGCACGTCGGCGCGACCGACCACGGCGGAGAGCGGCAACCCCCCGGCGAGGCTCTTGGCCACGGCGACGAGATCCGGCGCGACGTCCCAGTGCTCGATGGCGAACATCGTCCCCGTCCGGCCCATGCCAGCCTGGATTTCGTCGAGGATGAGCAGGACGCCGTGTGCATCGCAGATTTCCCGCAACCTGGGAAAATATTCCGGCGGCGGGACAATGTGGCCGCCTTGGCCCGTCACCGGCTCCACCACCACGCAGGCCGTGCTTTCCGCCGCCACGCGGGTGACAAAGGCCTCACGGACCAGCTCCACGCACGCCACATCGCACGCGGGGTACGTCTTGCCCACGGGACAGCGGTAGCAATACGCGAAGGGAACACGGTGCGTCTCCGGCGCGAAAGGCCCGAACCCTTGCTTCACCGGCGCCACCTTGCTGGTCAGGCTCATGGTCAGCAGCGTGCGGCCGTGGAAGTTGTCGTCGAAGCAGAGCGCCGCCGGCCGGCCCGTGGCCACGCGCGCCGCTTTCACCGCATTCTCCACGGCTTCGGCGCCGCTGTTGAAGAGCGCTGCTTTCTTGGAGAAGTCGCCGGGCGCGAGGGCGCAGAGTCGTTCCGCAAGCTCCACGTATCCTTCATACATGAACAGATGAAAACAGGTATGCGTGAACGTTTCGGCCTGGGCCGCCACGGCCTGCGCGACCTTGGGGTGCGCGTGGCCCACATTGCAAACGCCCAGCCCTGCGGTAAGGTCGATCCACTCCCGGCCGTCGGCGTCCCGAACCAGCGCATTGCGGGCTTGCACGGCGAAGGTCTCGTGGAGGTTCATCAGCGCGCTGGGCACGGCGGCCTTGCGTCGCGACGTCAGAGCGGCGTTATTGGGGCGTTCTTGATTCATGATGCCAGGATACCTCGCTTCAGGGGCGCGGTGTCGGGTAATTGAGGGGGATTTGACAAAGCGGCTCGTACCTTGGACCCTCGGCGTGCAGATGACTGCGCCAGAGGGTGCAGGCGGCGACCTCCACAGCAGGCCACGCGGTGTGGTCCATGGTCTCCAGAGCCGCGAGGAAGTCGTTCAGCGCGTCCCCGAAACGCTCCGCAGGGCGTTCCCTGGCGCGACCGGCCGGCGCCTTGCGGTTGTTCCCCCGCACGTCCTTCACCCGAAAAAGCGTCAGATGCGGCGTGAAGGCGCGTTCCTCCGAAGGAACGCCGCAGGCGGCTGCGGCTTCGTCCACGGCGTTCGCCAGACGGGTGGTCTCGACCGCGCCTTGGCGGAGACCGACCCAGGCGACTCTCGGCGGCCGGCGGCCTCCCATGGGCGGGAAGACGCCGCCGCCTCCGGCCTGCAGCGTGAACGGCGGCTGCCGGATGGCCAGGAGCGCGGCTTCCAGGCGAGGCAGCGCGGCGGGAGCCACCTCGCCGAGAAATTTCAGGGTGCAGTGCCATGTTCCGGGACGGGTCCACACCAGCCGCCGTGTGGCCCCGGCGGCGCGGTCCAGACGGGGGGCCCACGCATCGCGCACGGCCTGAAGCGTCTCCCCGTACGCCGCCGGCAGGGCGAGGCCGACAAAACAGCGCATCACCCTTGTTCCTGCACCATCGTCACCATGCCGCGCACGGCCCGCGCCACGCTGCCCCACCGCACGGCCACGCGGTCTCCCGAGATGAGCTCGGTCACTGCGCGGGTCTCGTCATGGAGACGCCATGCAATGCAGACCGTGCCCACAGGTTTGTGATACGCCCCGCCGCCCGGACCCGCCACGCCGGAGATGGCTATCCCGGCTTGCGCCTCCATGAGCCGCGTCACCCCGGCGACCATGGCGCGGACGGCGGGCTCGCTCACTGCGCCGTGATCTTCCAGCACCCGGGCCGGGGTGGACAGCAGCGTTTCCTTGACATCGTTGTGATATGCAGTGACGCCCCCCTTGAGCCACGCGGAAACGCCGGGAACGTCGGTGATGGTGGCCGTCAACAGACCGCCAGTGCAGGACTCGGCTGCAGCGAACCAGCAGCCGCGGGCCGTGAGCAGGTCGCCGAGAACGGCGATGTCGTCGAGGAGTTCGTCTCGGGTGGGGTGGAGCATGGCGGCGTGTTCTTCCCGTCACAAGGGGTGTCATGGGTTGCAACAAGTCGTGGCCTCTCCTCCAGTGTACCCCGGCGGACGGCGGCGCGACAAGTGGGCGGTGTGTGCAGACGGCAAAAGGAGGCGAGCCCGGCCGTCTTGCGTTTCTTGTGGAATGGAGGCAAAGTCGGAGGTATTCGGATGGGAGTCTGCGCGGCTGCCTCTGGCTGCCTGAAGGCGGCGCCGCAGTCGCCAGGGATGACACACGACGTCGGCGTCCGTGACGAATCGCCGCACGTCCCGCGGGCTCCCGGGCTTTCATGTGGATCAAGGCGAGCGGACGGACTGCGCGCCTCCAATGCGAATTCAACGCGCGGCCGCGTCCGAACCCTTGCCACGCCGTGCAACCGTGCGTTTCGCAAGCGAGTCGATATGACCCCGTATGACGACTTGAGCAACGGCCTCGCTCAGGAGGCCATGCGTGAGGCTGCAGACGTCTTCTTCGGCGCCCGGGTGCGCCTGGATCGCGAGGAGGAGCTGCTGCGGGAACGCGCTGCAGCGTTGCGCTCCCGCGCTGAAAAGGCGCTGGATGCAGCGGTCTTGCTGCATGCGCTGCTGCTGGACGAGGGCGCCATCCGCGCCTTCTACGAACGGCTGGGAATGGACGCTTACGCCGTGGACGAGCTCTTGCGGCTCACCCGCGCCCGCTCGCGAGCCTGCTGCCTGGAGAACGTGCTGGGGCTCACGGCCAAGTCCCGTTTCGCCAAGCGCCTCCTTGGCGCGTACGAGCGGTTGCATGGAGAACTGGACGCTTATGTCAACGGCGTTTACGTCACCGATGAAGCCGGCCGGAAGATGCTCACCCCCAACTACGCCGACGTGCTGGGCCATTGCGAAGCGCTCAATGACGCCATCCGCAAGGTGAACAGGGACCATGCGCCCTCATGCGTGCTGAGCTTCTGCAAACGGCTGGACACGGACACCGTGGAGAAGGAGTGCGTGACCGGCGCGGTGGAGGGTGTGGAAGCATGCTCCGTGGACGAGAACCTCGCCCTGACTTTGGTGGACTGCGCTTCCCTGGACTTGACGCCGCTGCCGGAAACACCGCCTCCCGCCGAGGTGAAACACCATGTCCTCGATTTCGCCAAACGTCTCTATGAAGCGCGCGCCAAGGCCGTGGAGGCGCGTCTTGCCGAGCTGCGTCGGGAACCATGACGCCGCCCGCCCCGGGAGTTTGCATGTCTGAACGCTTCGCCCCCTCCTGTCGCTTCCGCCTGCTGGGGCTGCTTCTTGTGGCGGCGGCGTGGGTGTGCTGTCTGGTCCCCGGCTCCGCCACGGCGCAAGGCCCCACGGTGACGGCGCCGACAAATCCCCAGACCATCCGCGCCATCTATGGGTTCGACCGGGAGTTCCCGCCCTTCAGCTTCGAACGCGACGGCGAGCCCGCGGGCTTCGACGTGGATCTGTTGCGCGCCGCCCTGGCCGGCCGGGATGTGGAGCTGACCATGCGGCCCATGGACTGGGAGCGAGTCCAACTGGACCTCTCAGGCGGCGTCATTCAGTTGACATCCGGCATGGCCAAGACCCCCCAGCGCGAATTGCTCTATCAGTTCAGTCAGTTGCCCACAGCTCCGCTGAAGGTGCGGCTCTACACCCGGCTGGAGAACCGCGTGGCCAACGTGCGCCAACTGCGGGGCCGCGCCGTCTCTGTCCAGGATGGGTCGTTGTATGAGCGTATCCTCATGGAATACGGCGGTCTGAACGTCAAGGATTACCCCACGGAGCACGCCGCCTTGCGGGCCCTGGCCGAGGGCGATGTGGACGCTTTCGGGGGCGCGGACAAGACCGCATCCTATTATATCGAGAAACTGAGCCTGCGCAATGTGACCCCCGTGGGCACACCCTTGCGCGTCGCCTCCGTCTTCTTCGCCGGCAGCCAGGACGCGCAGGAACTCATGAGTCGCTTGAACGCCGGACTCTGGAATCTCTACAACAGCGGCGAGTACGCCACGCTCTACCGCAAGTGGTTCGTTCGCGAGCTGGACCCGCGCGAGATGGAGCGCATGTTCCAGGCGGCGACCAACACCCTGGTCAACGCCTACGCGCCTTACACGCAGAACCCCAAGGCCGCCGCCGTGTTGGGGGCGTCCGGGGCCATCTATACGGGCGTCAGCGTGGAGAACCGCCAGCCGGGGCTTTCCGCCAGCGCTTTGCGGGTCGCCTCCCAGAACGCCATCGCCAGCGGGGAGACGGTGCTGCGCGCCGCCGTGGAACTGGACGCCGAAGGACGGGTGCTGACCCCCCTGGGCGACGACCTCCAGATCCTCGCCGAGTTCGGGCAAGAGACGCTCGTCATCACCCAGCCCACCCCGGACCGGCGCGAGACGCGCACCCTGCTGGAGATGATGCCGTATCCCGTCAGTGACATGATGATCTCGCCGGCCTTGCGCGGCGCCCCGCAGGAACGGATCCAATCGCCCTGAAAAGCCTCGCGCTTGAGCCACGCCAAGGAGACCTCATGACAGACCACGCCGAAGACCGCCGCAAACGCAGCCGCGTGCACGGGAGTTATCCCTTGGTGCTCATGCTGGAGAACCGGGCCGTGGAGGTGGTGACTCGTGATCTGAGCCTGAAAGGCGTGTTGGCGGAACTGCCCCCGGACGTCGCGCCGCCCCCGGTCGAGACCACGTGTCTGGTGCGCATCCCACTCTCGGCGGAGCTCGAGGTGGCGGCGCAGGCCGTGGTGGTGCGCGTGGATGATTCCGAAATCGCCCTGGATTTCACCGGCATAGAGCCCGAGAGCTACCCCCACCTGCGGGAAATGGTGCGGCTGAACGCCCCCGACCCTGACCGCATCGACGAAGAACAGTACGCCGAACCCTTCGCTCCCGAACGCCTGAACACCACGACGGCGACTTCGGCGTCGGCCGAGCCCCCAGGCCAAATGGCCGAGCAGGGGAGTGGGGCGCCCGCCGGCCGATCTGCTGCGGAATCCGGCCTCGGGGATCCAATGGACGACGCGTTCGAACCTGTCGACGCCAAGGCTCGTCCTACACGGGATGTGAACGCTGCGAGTTCCCCGGAGGACCACGGCGACACCCCCTCCCCCACCACAGAGCCGCAAGGCCCCCTCCAGTAAGCAGGCTTCGGGGTTCGCCCGGCCGCGCCGCGGCGCATGCGCCAGCCTTCGGCTGAAGGCGTCGTGTTGTGCCCTGCGGTATTTTTATTTATTCATGCATAGTTGATTGTTTTTCTATTGTGTGCAAGGGTGCGTCGTGGCGTGGCCTGGCGTGACGTGGCGGACGTCATGCCGTAATCGAACAGTATGAGCGAAGAGGGGGGCGTATGGATCAGGAAGATCTTTATAAGAGAACCTTGTTGCTGGCCCAAGACAATTTGTGGAAAGCGCCCACCATCATCCTCGGCAGTGGCGCATCCATCCCTTTCGGGCTCCCCTCCATGGACGACCTTGCGGAGCACTTGCAGAAGAGCATCAAGACGAAGGGGTACGAGCCGCCGGATCAAGCCGCCTGGAAGGAGTTTTCCGGCTTGCTGAAAGACAAGGGGTTGGAGGGCGCGTTGCAGGCGGCGAACATCAGTGGCCGCTTGCTGGACGACATCGTGCGGCGCACATGGGAGCTGATCGCCGAGAGGGACAGGGAGGCCTTCCTGAGCATTACGAAGGACTCCACACCGCCGCCCCTCGCCCGCCTGCTGGCGTATCTGCTGAACTCCACGATTCCGCATGTCCACATCGTCACGACGAATTACGACCGCATCGCCGAGTACTGCGCCAACAGGGCGGAACACGCCTACTCCACCGGCTTCAGGCACGGCTACATCCAATCACTCCTGTCCAACGACCTCTGTCAACAGCAGAAGCGGGGCGGCCAGCAGACGGTGTGCATCTGGAAAGCGCACGGCTCCATCGACTGGTTTACGAACACGCGGAATGACGTGGTGGGGTACCCGGGCGCCACGGCGATACCCGAAGCGATGACGCCCGCCATCGTCACGCCGGGGGCGACCAAGTATCAGCAAGCCATGCGGGAACCTTTCCGCACCATGATCTACCAGGCGGACGAGGTGCTGAAAAAGGCCAGGGCCTTCCTGTGCGTCGGGTTTGGCTTCAATGACGAACACATCCAGCCCAAGCTCGTGAACAGCTGGCTCGCAGACCGGGCGCCGCTGCTCATCCTGGCCAAGAAGCTCACCCCAGCCTGCCTGGATATGCTCCAAAGATCCCATGGGGCGAGATATCTCGCGCTGGAGGAGGACGGCGAGGGCGCACGGGCTTTGTCGCACGAGAAACCCGAAGGCTACCATATCGATAAACCGTTGTGGCGATTCGACACCTTCATGGAACAAGTCGCCTTGCAAGGAGTCGCGCGTGAACAGCACACTTTTGTTCAGCGGTTCAATTGAGCCCCTCGGCGCCGTCGTCACCGTGGACACCGCCTCCGTCGTCATCCGGGTGACGGATGTGGACACGCTCCGCAGCGTGCAGGTGAACTCGCTGGTGTGGTTGCGGAGCAGCCGGCCGGGCCAGGCGCTCGTCGGCGTGGTGCAGCGCATCACCCGCGCCGTGAAGGATGTGCAGGAGGTGGCTGATTCGGACATGGGGGACAAGGGGGACGCCTTCTGCGACACCACGGAGGAAAACCTCCTCCGCGTCACCCTCATCGGGACCTTCAAGTCCCAGGAGGGGACTCGGATCAACATCTTCCGGCGCGCTCTGGAGACAGTCCCGGAGGTCGACGCGCCGTGCATGCCCCTGGAGGGCGCAGCGCTTTCCCGCTTCATGCGCTCGCTCGCCAGCGCCGCCGACTCCGGATTGAGCCTCAAGCTGGGCAAGTACGCCCTGGGCGAGGACGCCGACGCCTGGATCGACGGCAACAAGCTGTTCCAGCGCCATGCCATCGTCGTCGGCAGCACCGGTTCGGGCAAATCGTACACCATGGCGCGTTTGCTCGAACAGATCGCCCAACTGGCGCACGCCAACGCCATCGTCATTGATGTCCACGGCGAGTACGAGCCTCTGGCGCAGGGCCAGGGCATCCGTCGACTGCGGGTCGCCGGGCCAGCCGACCTGGAGGCCAACAGAGGCCTGGACGATGGCGTGCTCCACTTGCCCTACTGGCTCCTCGGCTACGACGCGCTGCTTGGCCTGCTCGTCGACCGCACCGACCACAACGCCCCCAACCAGGCGATGTTGCTGAACCGCGAAGTCGTCGCGGCGAAACACGCCTATCTCAAAAAGCACAAGCGCGAGGACCTCCTCGCCAACTTCACCGTGGAGAGCCCCATCCCCTTCGACCTGGGCGCCTTGTTGAAACGCTTCGAGTCCCTGAACAGAGAAATGGTCGAAGGGAATAAGGAGAAAAAGAAGCAAGGTGATTACCACGGCAAGCTCGCCAGACTCATCACCCGTCTGGAGACGAAACGCACCGACCGGCGGCTCGGCTTTCTCTTCCAGGGCGGCAAGGGGGTCATGGCCTTCGACTGGTTCGAACGCCTCTGCGTGGCGCTGACAGGCCCCGCCTCGACCCGCGAAGACGGCTGCGGCGTGAAGATTATCGATTTCGCCGAGGTCCCCAGCGACGTCTTGCCCTTGGTCGTGGGCGTGGTCTCCCGCATGGTCTTCACCCTCCAGCAGTGGACGCCGCCCAAGGACCGCCATCCCATCGCGCTGTTGTGCGACGAAGCGCACCTCTACATCCCCGACCGCGCGCAGAGCGAAGCCTCCGCGCAAGGGGCGTCGACGGCCTTCGAGCGCATCGCCAAGGAGGGCCGCAAGTACGGCGTGGGGCTGCTTCTGGCCAGCCAGCGGCCTTCGGAAGTGAGCAGAACGGTGCTGAGCCAGTGCGGCAACATGATCGCCATGCGCTTGACGAACATGGACGACCAGAACGTGGTGCGGCGGATGCTTCCCGACAGTCTGGGCGGCGTCAGCGATCTGCTGCCGATTCTGGATGTGGGCGAAGCGCTCTTCGTGGGGGACGCGAGTCTGCTGCCCACGCGGGTTCGCGTCGATCCGCCCACCTATGCGCCAGCAAGCGGCACGGTCGCTTTCTGGGAAGATTGGGCGCAACGCGACGGCGTCTCCAACAACGTCATCCACGCAGCGGTCGAAGGCTGGCGAAAGCAAACCACGAGCTGACCCGGCGCCCGGCCGAAGAACGTCGGTCGTCCGGCCGGCGGCAGACCGTGCATGGAGCCGACAGCCCGAGGCTCCCTCGTCAAGGGGAAACGCCGCCGCGCCTTGCACACGTCGAGAGGGGGAGTCGTGGCGCAGCCGGGGCGGCGGCTACCGCTCCATTTCCAGGACGACGAACCCGGCGGCGGGGATGACCGCCGTCATGGCGCCGCCCTGCGAGGTGATGAGCTTGTCGTGGTTGCCCATGGCGTCCCCCCCGTAGAGGCTGTTGTCACTGTTGAAGAGCTCGCGCCAGTGGCCGACGGGGATGCGCTCGTTGTGGATCGCATAGCCCTGCGCATAGGGGTGGTCGGCCAGGCTGGCGCATACGAGATATTGCTCCGTGTCGTTCCAGCGGCGGAACACGATCACGCGGTTGTCGTTGGACACATGGACGATGTCGATGGAGCGGGACCGCAGCCCGCTTCGCGCAAGACGCAAGGCGTTCACGTCGGTGAAAAAAGCGAGCAGAGCGCGCCCCTCCTCTTGCGCCATGCCCAGGTAGTCTTCCTTGTGGGCGAGCACCGCGTTGTATTTGAAACGGTTGCGCGCGCCCACTTCCTCGCCGAAGAGCACCATGGGAACGCCAGCGGAGAGCACGGTCACGCCCCAGGCGAAACGACAACGCGCTTCGGCGAAGCGTCGGGTTTCGTCGATCAGCGGAGCGTTGTTGGACGCCACGACGATGGAGCGGTGCGAGGTGTGGCGTTTGCTGGGCTCGTCGCCATCCCATGTGGGGTCGAAGAGCGGTCCTTCGCTGTTGCCCGCCTCGTCGTGCGATTCGCTGTACACTACCTTGGCGAATTGCGTTTCCCACAGGCGGTGGGCGAAGTTGTCCATGGCCAAGGGGCCGCTGCCTTGGGTGAGCGCTGCACGGTGGAGCAGCTTGGCCGCGTCGCCGGCATTGGTGTCGCCGCTCAAGGCATGGTAGAATTCGGAGAACCACTGCGCGTCGAACCCCATGCCGCCGGCCTCCACGGGGGTTGTCACGGCATCCCAGCCGGAGTGGTCTTCCGCCATCAGGAAGATGTTCGGTTTGATGAGCCGCAGCGTGGCGCCCAGTTCCCGCAACAGCTTGGCGCCATACTGGTTGGCGGCCGGCACGCTCCGGCCGTCTTCGTTGAGCGAGTTGTCGCGGTGAATGCAAGTGGTCTGGTCCACGCGGAAGCCGTCCACATGGAAGTCGCGCACCAGGCTCACGGCGCTGCTGATGAACATCGTGCGCACCATGGCTTCATGGTAGCGGGGGGCCCAGCCGGAGGAGTTGTTGTTGACGTAGCCGCCGGTGGGCGCGCCATGGTCTGCGGGGTCGCCTTCGTACCAGTAGTAGATATTATTCTGGTGGTGGATGGAGTCGTACAGCCACTGCGCGCGGTCGCCGCCGTCCACGGTGTAGTGGTTGTAGACGACATCGAAAATGACAGCCAGGCCGCGGCGGTGGCACTCTTTGACGAAGTGTTTGAACTGGTCGCGGCCGCCCCCCGAATATTCGATGGCGAAGTAGTGCGAGGTGGCGTAGCCCCAGTTCTCGCCGCCGCCGCCGAATTCGGAGAGCGGCAACAGCTCCACGGCGTTGAAGTTCGCTGCTTGGATATGGTCCAGCAGCGCAATGGCGTCAGCCAGGGTTCCGGGTTTGTCGCTGCCGAAGCCGAGCGCGCCCAGGTGCAGTTCGTAGATGATCAGATCATCGATGTGCTGCGGCGTGCGCCTCTCGGTGAACTCGTCCGCCCAGAATTCGCTCTCGGGGATGAAAGTCCGCTCCGGGAACTCGGGTTCGTCGAACAACTGGGTCACGGTTTCCGGATCGATGACGGCGGAGCAGCTGACCGTGCCCATCAGCTCGCTCAGCAGGCCGGACCATGGCGCCACGGCGGGGTCGAGCGCGCCGAAGCCCATTTGGCAGCGCGAGTACAGATCCGTGCGGTAGACGGGGTGTCCGTCCTCCCGGGTGATACGAAACATATACGGCTGGTGATCGTATGCCGAGAAGCCGCCCGGCAGCACCGTCTCCCACACGCCGTCTTCGCCTTTCGTCATGGGGGCCGGGGCAAACGTCGGGTCCAGCCCCAAGCCGCAGTCATGGACGTAACCGCCCGCCAGCTCCGTCTTGAGGAGGGGGCCCTCCTTGATGGTGCGCTGGGGGTCGCCGTACTTCCAGATGACGCCGAAGACCAGGTCCACCGCCAAGGCGTTGGGCGCCCACACGGCGAACCGGGTGGCTTCCTCGTCGCCAAGGCGCGTCCTGTTCGCGCCCAGCCGGCGGCAGTGAGTCAGGAAATACCGCGCTTCCTGGGGACCGCCCGAGAAAGCGAAGGTGCAGTGGCGTTGTGTCGAGAGGGGGTCGTCCTCCTCGGTGGTGATGGCCCAGCGCCGGTCGCCCGCATCATTCACGAAGTATACGCCCCAGGCGAAGACCCGGCCGGCTTGCGTGGGGTCCAGCGCCACCGAGGCCGTGAAATGGACGCCAAGTTCGTGCTCGGCGGCGACGCTTCGCGTCATGGGGTGTTCCGACCAAGCGTCGCTCAGCTGGCCGCGCGCATCCCAGCTGCCGACCAGCACGGCCTGCCATCCCGGGAGGAAGTCGCCGTAGAGGCTCGGGATGTATGAGAATTCAACGGGTGCGAGTTGCATGGGTGGGGTCCTTCAGGCGTTTTCGATCGCGAGGATGCGGTCGGCAATGGCTTCGATGAATGGCAGGACGTCGTGTCTGCTGAAACCGGTGACCAAGTCGTTATCCGTGACCACTTTGGCCGGCGCGGACCGACCGTCGCCTGTATCCTCGAAGACGACTTCCGCGCCGCAATTGAGGATGTCCGCCATGACGACGGTATGGCAGGTCACGCGTCGCGCCTTCAGGAGCTCGGGGTGCGGCGTGAGGATCCACAGACCGTGGCAGAGCGCGCCTTTGACAAGACCGGGCGTGGACATGGCTTGCGCGAAGAAGCGGACCATGGGGGCCGACTGGACGAGCCTGCGGGGGTCGCTGATGTCGGGCGCATCAGGGTAGCGCAGCCGGACGCTCACGTAGTTCGCCGCCATGATGACGGCTGCGTACGCCTCGGGTCTGATGGCGCTCACGTCGCGTTCCGAGTCGACCTTGAGCGCGGCAGGCGTGTTCCAGGGCGCTTGCTCCGTGGGGTCCACGTCGCTATGGAAGACCGGCGCCGTCCAGGAGGGGTGGCCGGGGCGGTAGTCGCCGTACCAGAGCCGCGAGATGAAGTGGACGTCGGCGCCCAGCATGTGGAAGCCGTTTCGATAGGCTTCGATTTCTTCGGGGATGAACTTGTGCTCCACGATAACGGCGATGGCCTTTCCTGCAAGCGGCTTGTTCATTCGCACCCTCCCTACGGCGTCTTGCTGGAGTAGATGTCCTTGATGGTGGAGCGTTCCTGCTTGATGTCCTGTTCCCCGCGCGCACTTTTGCGCCCGGGGAGGAATTCGACGACGACTTCGGTGTCCGGCGCAAGCTCGCTGATGTCGACTTGGAAGGAGTGCGGGTCGGAGATTTTTTGTTTCACGCCGTTGAATTTCAGGGTGATGATCTTCAGGTCGCCGGGGCGGAAGAAGTCCGGCAGGACATTGAGCGTCTTGTGGTCGTTCTTGCAGGGCCGGTATGTGATGCAGAAGGAGTCGTCGCCGCCGCCAGTTTGCTGCACGTAGGCGCGGATATAGATGTGCGCAAGGAAGTTCAGCTCGAAGGAGTGGTAGCCGGCGATGGCGTGGCCGCCTTGAACGCCGTACCCGTCCTGGACGATGGGCGTGCCGCTTTCGTCCGTGCGGAAGTAGATCTTGCGGTGGTCCTGGTCGACGAAGTAGAGGCTCCAGAACGCCGTGCAGTACCGCGCCAGTTCCAGGAACCGCGGGCTGTCGCCGTGTTTGGGGTCGATGCCCGCCATGATGTAGTAGGCGAGAATGGCCTGTTCCTGTTGCCAGAAGTCCTTGGTCGGCTCCCAGGCGAAATCCAAGAACTTTTTGTTTTGGGGCACGCGCTCCAAAGCGTCGAAGATGCCGCCGCGGATGAGGTCCACCCCGGCGCGTTCCATGTTCTTGCCCAATAGTCTGGAGAACTCGTAGCACTTCTTGGCCATGTCGGTGTAGTCGAGGGCCGTGCCCTCGGCCAAGCCCGGGAGCTTGGCGAGGTATGTGTAGTAGTGGCCGCAGCGCGTCAGGTTCCATGAGATTTTCAGGTTGTGTCCGACGATGCCGCGGTCCTGCTGCCAGTCCCAGGTCCTGTCAGGCTCCCAGTTCGCGTGGAACCGCTCCTTGACGAAGAGAGAATCTTCGTCCGGCGTGAAGTGTTCGAGGATGTCCTCTACGCAGCTGTCCAGCATATCCCGGCAGAGTTGGCGGAGTTTGTCCCAATCGTAAGGCGAATTCGCGGTTTTCGGCAGCGGGTCGATGGCGAGCAGCAGATTGATGAGATAGGCCGGGATGTGGTCGCCTATCGAATTCCAGTTCTTGCGCTCCCGATTCTTGCCCAACGCCGGTGAATCCGGACGCATGGTCACGGGGTCGATGTGGCTGAAGTACCCCCCTTCGCCGTTGAAGCACGAATCGTTGTTGCGATTCTCGTGATCGCGGAAGAACTTCTCGAAAGCGCTGATGGTGCGCGTGATGTAGTAGAGGATGTTCGTGTCCTGGGTGATGCGGTAGTACTGCGTCAAGCCGGCCAGGGCGTAGATCTGCTCATAGAGCGCGTAACTTCCCAGATCGTCGGGGTTCTGGGAGCTCATGATGGACTTGACGCTCTTCTTGTCCTGCACCCTCCCGAATTTCCAGAAGCAGTACATGTGGTCGTGGGAGACCACGGCGAAAGCGTTGATGAGGTACTTGGCGCACGCCGCGGCGGCGCTCAAGGCGCGGTCGTTGCCTGTGAGCATGTACGAAGAGGACAACCCGTAGAGGAACCGGGACATGGTGGCGCATTCCTGGATGTCGTCCGCCGTGTGTCCCCCGAGCAGATCGAGATTCGTGCGGTAGAACGCTGCGAAATCGTTTTCGGTGATCTCCCGCTTGTCCTGGAAGAGCACGTCCATCCACTGCTCGAAGAGGGTGTTGATCTGCTGGAGCCACCAGTGTGTCTGCTCCCAACCGTACATCCCCGGCTCCGAGTGCATGAGCACCACGCGTCGCGCGCTGAAAGCCCGGTCGGTCTCGTGCTCGCTCGCCACGCCCCGGATGGAGACCATGACGCCCTTCCGCAGATACTTCAAGACGTTGTACTGGGCCTGCCGCAGAGACTGGTCGGCAGCAGGATCATTCGCGCCGAGGACCTCGTTGACGTAGGCTTCAGGCGGCTCCGGCACTCGGTCGCGGCCTTCGTCGCCGACGTTCCGCAGCACCTCGTACCATGTCGTCTTGGTGACGGAGACCTTTAAAAGCGACTTGCCCGAGAGTAGTTGCAAGGTGAAGTTAAGATTGACCGGATCGACTTTCTGGACCACGCCGGTCACGACCATGCTGTGATAGTTGTTGGAAAGCTTCATGGGAATCCTCATGGGGCCGAGTGGGCGTTGCGTGCCGGCGCGGCGACGGTCTGCGCAGAGGCCACGCCGGCGGCCGATTCATGACGGGCCGCCAGTCCCGGCGCGAGTTTCATGATGGCGCGCGCCACGTAAGCGACCGTGCGCCGTGATGTTGCGGACGAATGCGTCGTATGCGGTATGGCGCCTTGGAGGACGGGAGACCGTCGGGCTGTGGCTGCCGCTTCGCGCAGGGTGTGTGTCTCCATGTCGGGTCTCGTGAAGTCGTCGTGTCCGCCAGGGCCTCGCCGCAAGAAGCCGAACAAGCCGTGATCGCGCGCGTCGCTGTCGGGCCGTCGCCAGGCGCACAAGCGTTCCGTCAAGGTCCCCACGGCGGCGCTTCGTGGGTGATTCTCCTTCCCTGCCATCCGAATGAGCGCGAGAGGAGCGGCGCCCTTGCCTGCGCTCGACGCCGCCCCCCCACGCGCTCCCCTTCAGGAGGCCTCGGCGGGAGCCGCTTCGGGGGTGGGGAAGTCCCCCACGAACTGCGCCAGATCCGCCATGGTGAAGTCCTCGTTGCTCCCGAGGGTGGGCTTCCACATGGGATCTTGAGCCAGGTACGACTCGGCGTCCCGCATCAGCATGCAGTAGAATGTTTCGGCGACAATGCGTCCGCCCACCGGACCCAGGTGTTCGCCATTGGGCAGGTCTTCGGCCTCCCGCAGAATGTAGAACCACAACGGGGATTCCCCCGGGGCGTCGCCAAGAACAGCCGGGGGAACGCCCTGCCACAGGACGCTGTCGGGGATCGGCGTTTCGCCCATGACCGTGGCCACGGTTTCGCCCGAGGGCAGACCGTTGGAGTCCGAACGCAGCAGGTTGCGCACCGCCAGGGAATTTTGTCCGGCCACGCGCGGGTCCGCGGACGGCGGGACCACGCTGACAGGCAGATTCAGCAGCGGAGCGGAGAGGGTGGTGTCGATTTGCTTGCTCAAGGCGGGGGTTGCGCCCGGCAGATCGAAGAACAGGCGCCAATCCACATGATGGGCGTGGATGACCGGCCCCCCGACCAGGCTGTTGCGGGCCGCGCCGTTTTCAACCTGTGCGGGATCTTCGGGGAACAGCGAGGCGCCAAAACCTCCGTTGAACCCGTTGATGCCGTAGCCGGAACGCACTTGGCTATGTCCGAAACGGAAGGCCGCCACCGCGAATTCCACAGGCAGGAACAAGTGCTCCATGCAGCAGGACGCGCAGTCGAAGAACCTGGGGCCGTTCCTGAACACATCCTCGCGCATGGCGTCACCCACGATCAGCCGCAGGTATTCATGCACTATCATCCATTGATAGTGCCAGCGCACCAGGCGGCGGGCTTCCTCGAAACGCTCCGCCGGGTCCGAGCCCTGCGTCCGGGTGCTCAACACCGTGTTGTGGAAGCGTTGGAAGAGCAAGTGCATCTGGCCGACGATCATGTTCTCGTCGTTGCGGGGGTCCGGGATGATGGCGGCGCCCTTCGCGTTGCGGGCCAGGTCGCTGGTCGCGTTGACGCTGTTCCCGATGAGAAACGTGAGGTCCTCGTCGTAGAGGTAGGGCTGCACGCGCGGGCCGAGACCGTAGAGAGAGTCCAGCTCCAGGGCCGGGGTGCGGAAGTTCTGCAGCGAATTCGGATCGACCCGCCGCTCGGTGAGGGTGGTGGGGTCGAAGGTGATGTCATGATCGATGAACTGCCCGAGGAAAGTGAACCCGGCCTTGATGCGCTGGTTGTCATTGCCGCCGGGGCCGCCATCCATGGGGCCGCCCGCCGCGCCCAGGGCGAAGAGATCGAGACTTCCCGCCGCGCGGGGCGGCAGGTTGGGAAAAAGGCGTCCGAAGCGCCCCCCGGCGCTGCTGGCGGAACCGGCGGAGTCGCGGTCGTCGCCGCCATGGAAACCGGTAGGTTGCATGGTCTGCTCCTTGAGTCGAAGGTTTGAAACAGGCTATGAAAATAGTAAATACTATATTAATGTCGCAACTGAATGCGCTGTTTGCAACAAGCAAATGCCAGCATCTAAGCATTTGTTAGCAGGAGTGTATTGCAGGAGTGTTACATAAATTCGAGTAGGCGCAGCAATGTGTTTCCAGTCGATATTGTCTGAGGGTGTGGTGTGTTGCTGTATCGTTTTGTCGACCGTGGGGCGCAGGCTTGTTTCCGGAAGGTGGTCAACCGCTGGCGGCTCGGGATGGCGTCGCGCATGGCCCGGACGCTGAGAGCGGGAACGATGCCTGGACGTTGCGGCGGTGCGCGCGCCCGGCTGCGCGAAGGGGGGAGGGCTCGGCAATGGGTCTATGACGCAAGGCTCCACGGTGGAAGGGCCTTACGGCGGGGTGCGCCATAGTATGGCGTCTCCGGTCGAGGTGGCGCGCGCTCAAGCTGTCGGGGGAGACGAGCCTTGTCATCTATAGTGGCTATGCTATTCAGTGGGAGATTGAGGGTGGCGGTAAGTATCCGTTAATACTATATTAATAGGCCTGATGTGCGAGTGAGGAGGCCTCTGGAGGCGCGTGGGGGGCCGAAGCGCTGGTGGACAAAAGGTCGGAAGCGTGACGCGCGGGGCCGAAGTCCGCGGCTTTGCCGGCGCATGAAGAGTGCGCCAGCGCGTCCAGGGAACTGGAGGGAACTGGAGGGAGCTGGCCGCATGGGCGTCCGGGGGGACGTGCGCGGGCCTGGATGCTGTCTCGAAACGTGGTCCGGAGCCTGTTCTGGAGCGAAGCGGCGCAGCGCGTGGAGGCGTGGGCGGTCCGGATGGCGCGCGTCGGGTGCGTACGCCACACCCAAGGTGGCCGCGTCCGGGAGCCGGTGGGCTGCGGGGCGGGCCGCTCGGGGAGGGCCCGGCAGTGCGTCAATGCGCGTCCTCAGGGCGTGCGTCCCCCCCCCATGCGAGGGGAGGCCGCGTCAGCAGGAGGCGTCAACAAGAGGCTTCAGCAGGAAACTTCAGGGCGTCATATCGGCCGGGTCGCTTTCGGTGTCGCTCTGCGTCGCCAGCAGGGCGTAGCCTTTGTCCGTCAGCACCAGACCTTTCGCCTTGCCGTCGGCTTCCTCCAGGGAGGTGAAGGCGACCAGTCCTTGGGAAAAGGCTTCGTCGATGACATCCTCGTCCACTTGCTTGGCCACGTCCTTGGGCAGCACGCCGAGTTCGCGCCGCGAGAGAGAGTAGGCGCGCACTGCGGAGAGCAGCGAGAGGACCGGCTGGGCAGGGTCCAACGTCAACTCCGTGGGGGGCTCGGGGGCTCGGGTGACGACGGTTGTGGGCGTGACCGGGGGCTGGGCGGCCATCTCGGCCTTTTCTTGTTGTAGCTCTTCTTTTTCGTGAGGGTCCATACCGCCTTCTCCTGGCGCAGATGGTTGTGGATGGTGATCAATCTACCCTGCGGCTCATGGGAGGGCAAGACCTCCGGCCGGTCGTTTCACGGGGGGGGCGCAGATCATGGCGACTGTGAATGCACGTCGCGACGCCAGTCGCCTTGGTCCGTCACGCCGCGCCGAACCATGCCGTGCAGCACCGTCATCAGCCCCTCCCACTCTTCGGCGGAGACGCCGTCCACCGCCGGCACGGGGGAGAGGCTCACGCCGTCCACGGCGCCGGAGTTGGCGCACAGCTCGATGGCGCGGCGTTCCTCTTCGGGGGCATGGAGCGCGTCCGGCCGGTCCGTGAGCACGGAGAGTGCGGCGATGACGCAGGCCGCCCCCCAGTTGGAGACGCTGGCGGTCACCAGGTAATCCGCCTCCAGCACGGCGGCCGCGCCGCCGCCGCAAGGGCAGCCGCAATGTTCCGCTTGGGGCAGCACGGCCGAAAGGTCCTCCCGGATGAGGCCCATGCCGACCTCGTTGCCGCCGTCCCCGATGGCGAGAAATGGCGCGCCGCGTTCACGCGCCATGCTGAACAGGGGTTCGATGTCCGCCACGTAACCGGCCAGGGGCCGGCCGTTCATCCCGTGGTAGACGCCCTTGATGTTCTTGCCGGGGCGCTCCACCGCCACCATCAGCGCGGGGTTCATGGAGTCCAGGGCCGTGTCGCAGCGAGCGCGACAGGCGTCATCTTCCAGAGGAAAGGGGAGGATGTGGACCGCGTTGAGGTAGGAGACCTGTTCGAGACCGTCCGGCGCCACCAGCCGGGGCGCCAGTCCTGCGCCGATGCAGGCGGCCTTGACAGCTTCCACGAAGGCTTCGTCCGTGACGATGACGCTGCGCGCGCCGCAGGTCTTGGCCAGCGCGCGGGCCAGCATGGCGGCGCCCACGGGGCCGTCCGTCTCGGGCACGCCGCCGCCCATGGGGAAGCCGGTGGCGATCATGACGACAGGGCTGCGGCCTGGTCCGGCATGGCTGTTGCGGCCGTTCGGGGACTCGGCGGAGTTCGAGGCGAGGGGGGGCGCTGTCTGGCGCGTGCGCTTCAGGGCGTTCAGCATGAACCGGGCCGCGCCCATGCACATGGGCCCCGGTTGGCGGGACTCGAGCGCCAGGTAGAGGTAGCTGGCCACGCCGAGGCAGGCGAGGTCCAGGATGGCGATCTCATCCAGGGCTTTGGCCAAGGCGTCGGCGCGTCGGTCGTCATGGGACATGGCGGCTCCTTGCTGCGGCGCGCACGCATGCGCGAATACGCCGCGGCGTTTGCTCATCTGATAAGGCATGGTACCATAGACTATGGACAGAGAACAGCACGAGGCGCTGGAGACCCTGGCGCGAGGGGCGCAGCGGTGTCGGCGGTGCAGGCTTGGCGAAACACGAAACCGCGCCGTGCCCGGCGAGGGCGCATTTCGCGAACGTGTCGTCCTGCTTGGGGAAGCGCCCGGCGAAATGGAGGACCGAACCGGACGGCCCTTCGTGGGCCGCACCGGCGTGTTTCTGGACGCCTTCCTGGAGACGCACGGCTTCCACCGGGAGGATTTCTTCATCACTCCGGCGGTGAAGTGCCGGCCGCCAAGGAACCGCAATCCCCGCCTGGACGAGCTGACGATCTGCCGCGAGGCTTGGCTGGCAAGGCAGCTGCAGGCGTTGTCGCCGCGATTCGTCCTGGTGACGGGAAAGATTCCCGCTCGGCAGGTCCTCGGCTTGCGCGACGCCTTGCATGTTCTGCGCGGCGCACCGCACGACCTGCCGGAGGCCCTGGGCGGGTTCCCCGCGCTGGTCACCTGTCACCCCACCGCCGCCATGCGTTTTCCGCAGCAACGGGACGCCATGGCCACGGACCTCGGACGGTTGCGCCGGCTGCTGGACCACGGCTGACATCCCCACCGGCTCCGTCGGGCCCCGTGATCTACCGGCTTTCTCCCCTGCGCTTCCCCTTTGCCTGGAGCGTGGGGTCTGTTCTGCTGGAGGATGGAGACGTCCGGAATACTCTGCGGCGTCCAAACCTTGAGCGAGATGTCCGCATGCGTATCGCATTCTTCAGCGCCAAGTCCTACGACTTGCACTTCTTCCGCCAAGCCTGCCAAGACACCTGCCACGAGATCAAGTACTTCGAGACGCGACTCGCGCCCGAGACCGCGGAGCTCGCCCAGGGCTTCCCGGCGGTGTGCGTCTTCGTCAACGACATCGTCAACGCCGAGGTCCTGGAAACCTTGCAGCGCAACGGCGCCAAGCTGGTGTTGGCTCGCAGCGCCGGGGTGAACCACATCGACCGGGAAGCCGCGCGCGAGCTGGGCCTTACCGTGCTGCGCACGCCGGAATACTCCCCCCACGCCGTGGCGGAGCATACCATCGCGCTCATGCTGGCGGCGAACCGGCACATCCACCGCGCAGCCTACCGCACCCGGGAGATGAATTTCTCCCTGGACGGGCTGTTGGGGTTCGACATGTACGAAAAGACCGTGGGTGTGGTGGGAACTGGCCGCATCGGCGCGGTGGTCTGCCGGATTCTGAAAGGATTCGGTTGCAAGGTGCTCGCCTACAACCGCACCGTGAAGCCGGAGGTGGAAGCCCTCGGCGTGAAGTTCGTCCCTCTGGATGAGCTCCTGACCCGGTCGAAGATCGTCACCCTCCACTTGCCGCTCAACGACGAGACGCATCACATCATCAACACAAAGACCCTCGCCAGGATGCGCGACGGCGCGTTGCTGGTCAACACCAGCCGCGGCGCCCTGGTGGATACCGACGCGTGCATCGAAGCCCTGGTCCAGGGCTTGCCCGGCGGCGTCCACGGCGCCACGCCGGACGGCAAGCCCCGCAAGCTCGGCGGCATGGCCATCGATGTCTACGAGGAGGAGCGCGGCGTCTTCTTCCGGGATCTCTCGGGCCACGTGCTGGACGACAAGGACCTGGCGCACCTGCTGATGTTGCCCAATGTCATCGTCACCAGCCACCAGGCCTTCTTCACCGAGGAAGCGCTGGAGGCCATCAGTCGGACAACCTTGCAGAACGCCACGGACTTCGAAGACGGCCGCGAACTTGGCGAGAGCCCCCGTCTCGTGGTCCAGGGAAGCGACCCCCAGCCCTCTGAAACCCGGCGCGCCTCATGAGCCGCGCATACCCCCCGCCAAAGGAGTTGACCATGCGAATCCTTCTGACATTTTGCCTGCTTGCCTGTTTGATCCTGGGAGCCATTTCCCAGCGAGCCGCGGCACAGACGCCACCTTACAGCGACGCGGAGCTCGCCATCGCCGTGGAGAACGCCCTGCGGCTGGACGAGGTCGTCAACCAGCATACGGTGGACGCTGCCGTCAGCGAGCGTATCGTCACCCTGCACGGCGAGACGACCAGCCTCCGCGACAAGCGACGCGCCGAGCGTGTGGCCCGCACGGTGCGCGGCGTGTCGGTGGTGATCAACGAGATCGACGTGCGTCCCCCCGACCGCCTGGAAGGGCGCACGGACGCCGCCGTGGCCGAAGACGTGCGCGACGCGCTGGTCACGGACGCTGTGACCGAGTCCTGGGAGGTCCTGGTGGTGGGGGTGGAGGACGGCGTGGTCACCCTCACCGGCGAAGTGGATTCCTGGCGCGAGAAGCTGCTTGTGGAGAACGCCGTGGCGGACGTGGCCGGCGTGCGAGACATCGAGAACACCATCGACGTGGTTGTCAAGACGGAGCGTCCTGCAGGCCAGATCGTCGAGGAAGTGAAGGCCATCCTCCAGTGGGACGCCTTGGTGGAGTCCGGTCGTGTGGAGGTGTCGGCCGATGGCGACGTGGTGCGGCTCGGCGGCGCCGTGCGCAGCCTGGCGGAGAAAGTCCGCGCCGCCACATTGGCCCACGTGACAGGCGTGCGCGCGGTGGACATCGCCGAACTGAAGGTGGTCCCCCTGCCCGAAGCCGGGGAAAAACGAGACGACGCGCCCGCCGCCAGCGACGCCCTCGAAGTGAGCCGCGACCCCGCCGAGACGGCGGCCGCCGTGCGGCGCGCGTTGGTTTATGAACCGCGTGTTGCGGCGCTTGACGTGGAAGTGGCCGTGGCGGACCGGACGGCCACGCTGACCGGCGTGGTGGCGAGCGCCGCCGCCAGAGCCGCGGCCGAACGCGCCGCCCGCAGCGTGCTCGGCGTGCAGCGGGTGCGCAACCTTCTCAAGGTCCGCGCCGAGATCGGTGACGAAGCGATCCGCGACGCCGTGGAGCGCCGCCTCGTGCTGAGTCCGGACGTCAACGTCCTCGAAGTGGAGCCTGCCGTGGAAGACGGCGTGGTGACGTTGCGCGGCGTCGTGGACACCATATACGAGAAGCAGCAGGCGGAGCTGGCGGCGTCGCGTGCGCGGGGGGTCTCCCGGGTGCGCAATCTGCTGGACGTGGGCGAGGATCGTCAGCCCTACATCCATGATCCCTATATTGATGAGGAATGGACGGTCTACGACTACGACTGGTTCGAGTATCCCGTGATCGCGACGCCCCTGGAATCCGACTTCGAGATCCTGGACGACATCGAGGACCAGCTCTTCTGGAGCCCCTTCGTGGACAGCGACGACGTGAACGTGGCCGTCGCCGATGGCGTGGCCACCCTGACCGGCGAAGTGGGCTCCATGGCGGAGCGCCGGGCCGCCACCGAAAACGCGCTGGAGGGCGGCGCGGTGCGCGTGGTCAACAACCTGGATGTCGCAGCCATGCAGCAATGACACGCTGACAGGGGACCCCCAACGCCTTGCGGGGCCGGCGGCGTGAACGTTGTCGGCCCTTTCTTTTTGGATGAGCCGCATGCTCGCCCGTCGGACTGGGCGTTCTCGTCCGCCGTCAGACTGCCAGTTCCGAGGCATGGCGTCTGGCGTGGCGTACCGAAGTTGCGTCGTGGGAGCGCGGGACGATGCAGAGGGCTCGTGCGTCAAGACTCCATTGCGCGAGACAACGCCCGGCGTCGTCACGCATCAGGATGCATTCCGTCCATCGTTGAAACGCGTCTTGCCGTCAAGGGCGACGCATTCTCATGCACAAAGGCGGCGTAAGTCCGAAATGAGCTACAACGCCCCTACCGGACGCCCCGCCACGCCGCAGTAGCCCTGGTCCGAGTCGCCGCGTTTCTCCGGGTTGGCGTACCGCCACATCATGCACGCCGCACCAAGGCAGAAGCGCAGCTTGTCGTCTTTCGTCGTCAACAAGGGACAGTGCTTGAACTTTGCTTCATTCTGCGGCAACAACATAGCCACTCCCTGTGGTTGTATGTGAAACGAGACGGCCCCATGCGACGGCGCGCCCTTCTCGAGCAGTGTGGAGACGCGTCTCCACGGGAGACCGTCGGCCGCCGCCTGCGCCACGACGATGGTTGCAGAGAAGTCGGCCCCTGGCAAGCGGCGTCCCCTCGATGCATTGGATTGGCCTGCATCTTGCTTGCATGACGCTCGGACTGCCCGGGAGCGCCTGCGCAGTCATCGAATACGTCGCCCCGAGGCTTTCGCGTCGGGTAGCGCGTCGGAACACGCGACAAACCTGGAGGAATCCCATGCGTTGGCCAGCACGCGCCCATGTCGTCCGGCTCATGACCATCATTGCCCCGGGCCTTTTCTTCGGGCTGTGCTGCGGGGTGCTCATGGGGGCGCCGGGTGTCCGGGCCGCCCAGCACGGGCATAGCGACGGGAACGGCCGGGATGGGCGGGAGTGGGGCGTCCATCTCGCTTCGTACCGGGTGGAAGCCAATGTGGACAAAGGGTGGCGCGCCTTTCAGACGGCCTATCCGACGCTTCTCGGCGGCCTCGCGCCGGCCCGCGCCGTGGTCCATGCGCCGGACCAGGGGCGTTTCACCCGGCTCATCGCAGGCCCCTTCCCGAATCGTGACGCCGCGGCCGCCGTGTGTCGGAATTTTGAACGTCAAGGCGTGTACGCTGCGGTCCTGCCCTTTCCCGAGAGGGCCGCGCCAAGCGCTCGAACGGCCGCCATGGCGGATGGCGACGCGCCCGCGGAGGAACGGCTCGCCGTGCGGATCCGCCACATCACCCCGGCGGAGATCCAGGCCGCGGCGGCGCATCCCGTGCGGGTGGTGAAGCCTGGGCCTGCGCCTGATGGCGTCCGGGGGGGCGCTGAGACGAAAAGGGCGGATCGGTCGGCAAGGGAAGTCGTGGCGGCGCCGTCCCGTCTCGATACGCTCACGACGCCGCGCTCCGGCTTCGATGGGGACGGCGCGTCCGAGGAACCGGATGTCTTCTTCCACGCTGCTGCTTTGGCGGACCCCAGGCCCTCGACGATGCACGCGCGGTCCCAGCCCAAGGCGACCACGGGGGCGCCGCCCTTCTTCGCCGGGGTGGCCGTGGGCGAACGTGAAGGGCTCCACGTGGCCCCGGGCGTGAGCCGCACCCGTGACGGCGAGATCGCCCCTGCTGCGACCATCGGCGTGAGCTTCTGAAGGGACCCCCGCCGCGCGATCGTTTCCGGAACAGGCGCGTTCCCGTTTGGGGGGTCATGAAGAATCTGCATCATGGGGAAGGTTGGTTGGACGCCATCGTTGTCGGGAGGGATGCACGCCGCCCGCGCGGTGGCGTTTTCGCGATATCCAGAAAAAAAAATCATGGGGCGCCCTAAAGGCTTGTCTCGTGGCTGCCGATACAATGGATGAAGGCGAGAGGACCGTACCCGGGCCCCACGCATGACGACGGGTGAAGCGGTTCATCAAGACGCCACGCGCATCCCCCTTCTCGACGGGGCGGCAAGCCAAAGGAGCAGGCATGGACAGCATCAACGCATACGGTGGCATGGGAATGGCCGCCGCCGCCATGGAGGCGCAGCGCCTCATGCAGGACACCTCGCAACACACCGTGCGCCCCGACGCCGGCGAAACCGTGGGCGTGACGAACGCCACGGACAAGACGAGGCCGGCGCCGCTGGCCACGGGACGCGCCGTGACGGGGCTGGGCGGCAAGCTGGATGTGACGGTCTAGCTGGTCGCGGTATGGCGAGCGTATAGGAATTGTCAGAGACAAGGGACCGCGCGTCGCGGTTCCGAGCGCGCCGCGAATGGCCGCGGCGTCGCTTCCTCCGGGAGAGCCTGGGGAATGTCTGGCTGGGGAGAGCCGGGCGTTCGTCAGGCTCTTTCAATTGGGGGGGGGGCGTCTCCTGCGGGATCGAGATTCGGCATGGTCTGGGCGGCAGGCGGTGGCGTCATGTCGTCCCAGACGGAAATATGGAGCGATTCCAAGGGACCGGATCGCTGGGCAAGGCAGTGGACGGGGGGGCGGCCTCTTCGATGTGACCTCGTGGGGAAGGGGTGACGCTTTGCCGGCGCGTGGGGAGGTGGCGAAAGCGCAATCCCGGCGTGTGGGAAGGAGGCTCCGGCGGAAAGGCGTGTTCAGGCGGCTGGAGAGGGTGTTTCCGGAGTCCAGACAAGCCCTTGGCGTCGGAGGCGCTCCGCCACTTCGTCAGTGGAGACGGGCGGGGCGTAATAGAAGCCCTGCACCATCCGGCAGCCCATGGAGGCCAAGAGCGCCGTCTGGGCCTGGCTCTCCACGCCCTCGGCCACTACGTCCAGTTCGAGGCTGCGCGCGATGGCCAGGATGGCGCGCACCAGTCCCGCCGTCTTCGCGCACTGGACGCCGTGTTCGGGCAACAGCCGCCAGATGAAGGACCGGTCGATCTTGATGACGTCCATGGGGAAGCGGTGCAGGTGCGCCAGGGAGGAGTATCCCGTACCGAAGTCGTCCAGGCAGAGGGCCACGCCACGGCCGTGGATTTCCTCCAGCACGGCGTTCACGGCGTCCATGTCCTCCATGAGCACGCTCTCGGTAATCTCCAGTTTCAGGCGCTCCGGCGGCATGTCCATGTGTGCGAGGAGGTCGAAAACCTCGTCCTGGAAACGGGGTCGCATGGCTTGTTTGCCGGAGATGTTGACGCTCATGAAGAGGTCGTCCAGAGGCGTTTCCCGACGCCAGTCGCGCAGGTCGCGCAAAGCGCTTTGCATCACGAGGCGGCCGAGTTCGTGGATGGCGCCGTTTTCTTCCGCGATCTGGATGAATTTGCCGGGCTCGATGAAGCCGGTCTTCGGGTGTCGCCACCGGGAGAGCGCTTCGAAGCCGACCACGGTGTGATCCTCCAGCCGGATGATGGGCTGGTAATGGGCGAAGAAGCCTTCCGCGCCGTGGGTGTGGCCTTGGAGGATGCGGCGCATCTCCGTGTCCAGATAGTGGGCCTCGCGGGCCTGGACGTGCATGGCGCTGTCGTAAAGCTGGCAGGCGCCGTCGCGGCTGGACTTGGCGCGGTGCATGGCGATGTCGGCGTCGCGCAAAAGTTCCGCCGGGTATTCGTAGTCCGGATCTGCGATGACCACGCCGATGGAGGCGGTGATGAAATACGCTTCGCCATCCACGAGGATGGGCGCTTTGAGAGAGCGTTGGATGCGCTGAGCCACGCGCAAAGCCGAGGGCGATTGCAGCGCGTCGTTGGCGCAGCGTTCCGGAAAGTCCTCCACCATCACCGCGAATTCGTCCCCGCCGAGTCGCGCCAACATGTCCGAGCGGCGGATCACCTCTTCCAGACGTTTGGCCACCTCTTGCAGCACCTTGTCGCCCACCAAGTGGCCTTGGCTCTCCACGATGACCTTGAAGCGGTCCAGATCCAGATGGAGCACGGCGAAGCCGCAGCGGGGTTCGCGGCGCATGCGGTGCATGGCCCCCTCCACGCGGTTCATGAAAAGCTCGCGGTTGGCCAGGCCGGTCAGGGGGTCGTGGAAGGCTTGGCGCAGCAGCTCCCGTTCGGCGCGGCGTTGCTCCGTGACGTCGAAGATGACACCCACCACGCCATGACGCGTGCGGCCAGGCGACGCGTCGTTCTGTTCCGTGAGGGTGATGGGGCCGAACGTCAGACAGAGGTCGCGCGTTTCGCCTGCGTCGTCCTGAGCGGGGAACCGCAGCTCGCAGGTGACAGCGGCGCGGGGGTTGGCTTCGTAGTCGGCCAGAGCTTTGGCCACAGCCTCCGGCAGCACGTCTTCGGGCGAGTCGGTCATGACGTGTGCTTGGGATAGACCCACGAACTGGCAGAAGCTCGTGTTCGCGCCGAAGTAGTTGCCGCCGGCGTCCTTGAAGAAGACCGGTGTGGGGATGGAGTCCAGCATGTCTTCCAGGAAGTCGTAATGGGCTTCCAGCTGGGCGAGCACCTCTTGCAGCTGATGCGCGCCTTGCTCCACGCGTCGCTCCATTTCGGCGCGGCGGCGTTCTTCCTTGCGGATGCGGCGCACACGCTCCAGAGCCCGCTCGATGGAGTCGCCGAGGACGGCGAAGTCCAGCACGGGCTTGGTCACGAAGTCCCACGCGCCGAGCCGCAAGGCGCTGATGACATCCTCCATGACGCCGGCGCCGGAGAGCACGATGACCGGCGTGTGCGGAGCCAGCTCCCGGAGCGCGGCGAGCACGTCCAGGCCGTGCATTTCTGGCATGCGCAGGTCCAGCAGCACGGCGTCCGGAGGGCTTTCGCGGAACGCCTCCAGCCCTTGCAGACCGGTGGCGGCTTCGCGCACGACGCGTCCCATGTCCTCCAGATAGTCGCGCACGGCGCGTCGGACATGGGTGTCGTCGTCGATGACGAGTATCGTCGTGGGGGCGGCTGTCACGTCGTGTGTGTCAGCAGCGCCGAAGTGGGGTGGAGTGGGGGTGTTGCTCATGCCGTTCGCCGGGGGGAGGGCGATGTGCGGGACCATCCTTGCAGGATCGGAGACCATCGACGCCTTGTGGGGGCGTCGCTTCGGGCATGTCGCGATCCGGGAGTCCGGCGGGCCCGGAAGGCTGCCGGTCAGGGTGCTGGACGCATGGCCGCTCGCGTTGTTGGGGAAATCCTATAGGGTATTTCCAAGCACGTCAACAACACGTTCAGACAGCAGGCGTCCCAGCCTCGTGCTATGTGGCGGGGACCAGGGTGCAACGCCTCGAAAAGTCAAGACGTTTGGCGTGTCGAGAGGGAGTGAATGTTCGTTCAATAGGGCGCGCAGCAGCATTCACCTGAGCGCGCGTTCGGCTCACTGCGCAGGACCGGCGTTGTCGTCGTCCACCATGAAGTAGGGATTCTCCCCCTCCATCTCGAGGATTTGCATCTTGTCCTCCAGCCAATCCACGATGGCGCGCGCCGTGTGATAGCTCATGATGACTTTGCTGTGCACGGTGCGCTCCACTTCGCGTGTCTCCTCCTGGAGATCGGGGATTTCCGGACCCACTCCGCCGTCGGGATGCACCAGCTGTTCCGATTCTCCGGGGAGCGCGTCGCTTTCCGTGTATAGATTAAGCTCTATTTCGCCGTGTGCGTTCACACCGCCCCACACCCCATGCGCGAGGAACGTCGGAGCGTTCTTGGCAGTGGCGTACCGGTAATGGATCTTGTTGGGATATTTGAATTCGTGTTTGCTCATGCGCGCTCCTTGTGCGCCGGCTTCCGCAGAGAGCGTCAGGGTTGTGCAGCAGCGACGCGCCGGCTGCGAACTGGTGGGACAGGGGCCGTGGCCGCAAGCGACTTCAGCGCCACGACACGAGGACGACATGACCGGGCGCAGCGTCGAACGCCTGCGAGACGCGCCCAAGGCGCCGGCCTCGTCCTGGTGGTGGCGGGTCGTGGCAGGGTTTCTCTACTCGGGAAAGCGGTCGGGGGCAACCCTTTCGCCATGGTCATCCGTCGATGGGCGGCAGGGTGGGGCAGGAATCAGACAAGCCCCGAATAGATGGCGCCGGACGATTCCTCCGGCGCGCGCAAGGGGCGGTTTTCCGGAAACCCGGGAGGGCCGGCGAAAGCGAACGCTCCGGATTGCGTTCTGTTGACGAAGTTCGCATCCCAGTGGGCGTCTCCCGTGGCCCGCAGGGACGAGGCGATGGCTGCGGCGTCCTCCAGCAACGGTGTGTAGGGCTCCGGCAGGTACGGCAGGTCCTTGAACGAGAGGAATTGCGGACGGGGAAAGATGTCCGTGAAGCCCTCCAGACCCAAGGCGTAGCTGCTCGTTTCGACGGTGCGCGCGATGATGCCCATGGCGTCCTCCTTGCGGGTGCGGCCCACTCCGGAGTATAGGGCCCAGGCGACGCAAAGTAAAGGGACACGGGGTTGCACAAGACGCTGTTCGTGACGTATACCGCCCGCTCCCGCACCGTTGTTCCCCTTGCTTTCGTCTTCTTCACCTTCCCAAGGAGTCCCCATGGCCCCGCAAAATCCCCCCAGTCCCGCACGGAAAAAACGCCGCGGCCCTCGCTATGCCATCGAACCGCTGGAGATGGCGCCCACCCTCCACATGGAGGATTTCATGCAGCTCGCGCAGACGAATCGGCTGGACTCCCAGACCGCGGCGGAGCTCACCCGGCGGCTGGACGTCTGGGCGGACAAGCTCCACGGCAGACGTATCGACGCCGGCGGCGTGGAGGCATTGCTCGTCTGGCTGGACGAAACCGTGGAGCAGGAGATAGACGCCTGCTGGAGCTCCGCGCCATCCCATGCCTTCATGCTGGGGGCCCTGGCGCAAGCCGTGCTCATGGCAGCCGTGCGGCAGTACGTGCCCGAGGCCTCCGCCGGGGGGTGCGCTCCCGTGCCTGCGCCCAACCGCGCTCTGGAGAAGGCTCTGGAGGAAGCCGGCGTGGCCTGGACCCACGAACACAGCCTGGCGCGGCAGTACGCCATGCTCACCCATATGCCGTACATTGGCGGGTGCGAAGTCTGCCACCTGCAGCCGCGTTGCCCCAAACTCATGTTCGCGGGCGGAGCCGGGGAAAGCGCCGGCGGCGAAGCCTCTCCCCAGGGCTGAAGCGCTTGCGCACTCGGCTTCGGCAGGGGGGCGGCTTGTTTTGCCGGCCGCGAGAGGGTATGGTGCGCTGCGGGACCCAGCCCCCACGTGGTCCCCTTCCATCCCCTTACGTCCCGGGGCTCCTCCCGATGAAGCAACGGAGGCGTCGCCCGAGGACGCCCAAGCCAGGCTTGGCGCCATCCGCAAAGCAAGACCACGCGAGCGTGACGCGCCAGTCCGGAAAAGCAGGTTACGATGAGTGAATACGGCATGGCCCTCGTGCGGGAACGGCTGGGACGACTCGCCCTCAAGGAGCGTTGGCTCGCCCCGGAGGAAGAGCTGACGCTGGCGCGCGCCGCTGACGTGAGCGTGCGGGAAACACAGCTTGCGGCCATCGAGTTCGGCATGACGCCCGAACGCTATCGCCGCAGTCAACAGAGTCTCACACGGGAGGACCAGCGCGTTCTGCTGGAGAGCCGCGTGGCGCTGGTGGGCCTGGGCGGCCTGGGCGGCTACGTCCTGGAGGCTCTGGTCCGCATGGGCGTGGGGACCATCCGCGGCGCCGACGGCGACATCTTCGAGCCCTCCAACCTGAACCGCCAGCTGCTCTCGGAGACGGACGCCCTGGATCGGCCCAAAGCGGAAGCCGCGGCGGCGCGGGTGGCGCGGCTGAACCCGGCTGTGGACTTCGAGCCTGTGGCGGAGTTCCTCACCGAAGCCACGGTGGACGCCTTTCTGGAGGGCGCTGACGTGGTGGTGGACGCCCTGGGCGGCCTGGATTTCCGCAAACCCCTGAAAGACGCTGCCGAACGCGCCGGCGCCCCTCTGGTGACGGCTGCGGTGGCCGGCTGGTGCGGCGTGGTGGCGGTGACAGCGCCGGGGGGGCTGAGCCCCGCGGACCTGCTCCCTGCCGGCGGCGGCGTGGAGGACGAGTTGGGCACGCCCGCGCCCACGGTGATGCTGGCTGGCTCACTGCAGGCGGCGCGCGTCATCCACTTGCTGCTCGGCAAGGGCCGCCCTGGCGAGGGGTTGCTTTTCGACCTCGCCGACGGCACGTTCGAACCGGTGCGGTTCTGAGCGAACGCGCCAGCTCCGGGGGCCATGCTGCGGAGGAACAGTCTCCGCGCGTGTCTCCGCTGCGTGCGATATATGCGCTTCAGTTCAGGGATGGAAGGCTTTAAAGGGTTCGCGAGGTGGCGGCTGACGTGGGCCGCCTCCCGAGTCGCCGGCGCGACGGCGTGGCGCTCCAGTGCTCCTCACCCCCCGGTCACCCCTCCCGACGTTGGCGTTTCAGCGGCGTCAGCGTCCACTCGCCGAAGCGGCTCTCCACTACCCAGTTGTCCAGCTCCGCGTTCACCCGCAGGACGTAAGGCGGGCCTTCCAGCTCGCGCAGCATGGTCTCCAGCGCGTTCACGGAGAACTCTCCGCGGGGGTCCTTGAGCAGGCGGCCGGACAGAAAAACGGTAGTGGGCGTGCAGGTGAACTGCAGCGCGGAGAGGTCCACGCCGTGGCGCACCAACACCATCTTCACCCACTGCATGAGTTCGTATTTGGGGACGTTTTGTGGCACGTGCGTCTCTGGTCGAGTTGATGGCGCGTGGCGGCGCGATGGTCGTGGTTGGAGGCGGGGGGGCGCCTGTATTATCCCATGAGCTTAGCACAAGACGGGTGGAATGGGAACGACGACGCCTGGAAGGGCGCGTCACGATTCGGGCGCCCGATGGCCTTCGCGGTAAAGGCGGTAGAGTTCGAAGCTCTCGATGGCGTTGGCGCAGTTCTTCAGCACGATGGAGAGCAGCGCGAGGAAGACGGAGCTGATGTTGCGTTCGTGGCGGGGCATGAGCCCCACGAACATGCCCCGCGTACGCGAGCTGGTGGCCAGCGCGTGCAGCAGGATGCGGTGCGCGTTGGTGCTGGAGTAGACGGTGATGGGCCGGTTCTCCCGCAACGCCAAGGCGAAGACCCCGGTCTCGATGAGCTGGTCCACCTCGGCGCGCACGACGTCGGCGAGGCGGCTTGGCTCGCAGAGGGTGAGCTCGAAGTCGCTGGTCTCCTCGTTGACGAGATAGAAGGCGGAGGTGGTGAAGGTCACCAGCCGGCGGATGCGGCCGAGGGTTTCCCGCAAGATTTCGACGGGTTCGTGAAGCTTGTTGATGGACGTCTGGAAGTCGCCAAGAGTGGAGGCCATCTCGAGGATGTCCAGAGTGAGCCGCGCCTGCTCCTCCAGGGTGCGGATCCTGTCTTCCAGATCCTGTTTGGTTTTGCCGTTACTCATCCGTGATGAAGAACCTGAATATTTGTTCGGTTTGGGAGCGCATCTGCGCCGCGGTTTCAGGCAGACAGGAGAGGGGCGCGTCCAGCAGACCCCAGACGGCGTCGTCGTAGCGGGGCATGTACCCCTCGCCGCTGGAGCCGATTTGCAGGCCGTGGGCGAGCCAGTCCGCCGTGGTGAGGATGGCTGCTTCCTGAGGCGAAGCCGCGGCGGTGGCGGTGTGGTGGCGTCCCACGTTGTTCTCCAGGGAGAGAGGCAGCCGCCACTCCTTGAGCAAGGCGGCGCCGAGGGCGGCGTGGGTGAAACCGAGGATTTCGCGCTCGGCGTCCACCATGAGCGCGCCTGTCTCCTGTGCGCGTTCGAAGGCTTTCTGGGCGATGCTGGGCAGGAGCTTGAAGAGCATGAGGCGGCCCACGTCGTGGAGCAGGCCGGCCACGAAGAACCGTTCGGAGTTGGCGGCGAAGTGGCGGCTGGCCAAGAGCCGTGCGCCCACGCCCACGGCGATGCTGTGGCGCCAGAACGCGTGCATGTCCACCAGTTGGCTGGTGATCCCCCGGAAGAAGGTGACCACCGAAATGCCCATGGCCAAGGAGACGAGCTGGTTGCTCCCCAGGATGGCTACGGCGCGCGAAACCGTGTCTATGGTGACGCCGAGACCGTAGAAGGGGCTGTTGACCAGCTTCAGCACACGCGCAGCGAGGTCCGTGTCGTTGTTGATGATCTCGGCGACGTCCGCAGCGCAGCTGCGGGGGTCGTTCACCACCTCGACGATCTTGTGGAAAACCACGGGCAGGGAGCCCAGCTTCAAATCGTCGCGGATGATTTCCCGGGGAGTGAGCTGCACCTCGGGGGCGTCCAGGGGCGTGGGGTCTTGCGTCGGCGCAGGGGGCGACAGCGCCAGCAGATCCTCCGGCGTCAGGCCTTGGCGCTCGGCTTCGCGGGCGTTGTGCAGCAGCAGGAAACGCAGCAGCTCCCGGACGGACCGCGCTTCCAGGTTGCTGTACGCGCACCGCGCCACGAGATGACGCTTGACGGCCTTGACCAGCGCGGGGTCCATTTCCGCAAGGCTGCGCTCCTGCGTTTCCTCCTCGTTGACGCCCACCACGTCCGCTTCGGAAACGCCCCAGATGCGAAGGATGCGCATATGCTGCTCGTCAAGCACCACCCCCGCAGCGACCAGCTTGCGGCCGTTGCGGTCGACGATATCTGTGGCGAGCTCCATGCCCGGCTGGAGAGAGCAGATGCTGACGATGCCCATGGCGGTCCGATTCTCTGGGGAATGCAATGCCTGGAGGGGGGCGACGGTACGGAACGCACGCTGCGTCCATTCCCCCATACCGTGCTGTATACGCCCCGCAAGGAGGGAACGCAAGGGACCTTTGCGACTGGAGAAAGACTTCCTTTTCCGAGAAGCTTCTGGTACAGACCTGCCATGAGCGGCGCTTTCCCGGCGCACCATCAACCCGTCGTCAGACCAGCCGATGAACATACTCGACATCATTTTCGTGGTCATCCTCGCCCTCAGCGCCATCCGCGGTCTCTTCCGCGGGTTCATCGTGGAGGTGGCCTCGCTTGGCGGCGTGATCCTCGGCGTCTACCTCGCCATCACCCGTTACGAGCAGATCGTCCCCCAGCTGGAACGGTTGCTCGGCGATCCTCGCTGGGCCACCATCGCCGCCTACGCCGTCATCTTCCTCGGCGTGTTGCTGGCGGTCTCGGTGGCGGCGAGCCTGTTGCGCAAGGTGGCGCGCTCGCTCATGGCCGGCTGGTTGGACCACCTCGGCGGCGGCCTCTTCGGGCTCGCCAAAGGCGGCCTCATCTGCGCTGTCGCGTTCTGGTTGCTGGTGGCCGTCTTCCCCAACTCCGAAGAGGCGCGCACCTCCCAGCTTGCGCCGTACATCCGTCAGTACACGGAGTATCTCAAGGAATACGCGCCCAAGGCCATCCGCGAATTCACGCCCGAATCCGATGACTCCGGCGGCGAGTCCGGAACCAACGCCCCCGGCGTCCAGCCTGCTCCCGAAGCGCGCAACGAAACCGCGCCCGAAACGCCCCAGGAGCCGTTGTGGAAGCGCTTCCACCCCGGTTCCAAGCCTGGACCGGGGCAACTGCCGCCGGATCCCACCCCAGCTCCGCCCCGTCAGGGGACGGACGCCGGCGTCGTGGGATGAACCCGATCACCCCGGAGCCCTTGCGTGAGCGACTCCTACGACAGACTCCTTGAAGTCATCGACGCCCTCCTCGCCCCCGGCGGTTGTCCATGGGATCAGGAACAGACGCCTCTGACCCTCTGCGACTACATTGTGGAAGAAGCCTTCGAGCTGGTGGAGGCCATCCGCGCCGGGGACGCCGCCGAAGCCGCCGAGGAACTCGGCGATCTCATGTTCCTGCTGAGCTTTCTGGCGCGGTGCTACGAAAAGGAGCCCGGTCGCGAACCAGACGCCTTCCTCGAACAGGCGCTTGTCAGCGCGCGCGAAAAAATGATCCGCCGCCATCCCCACGTCTTCGGAGAGACCACGGTGCAGGACGCAAGCGAAGTCCTCGCCAACTGGGAGCGCATCAAACGCCGCGAACGTCAAGGCGACGACGGGGCGACGGACGCTGCCCAGCCGCCGCGCAAAGGCGTGTTCCACAGCCTCCCCAAGGGCCTGCCGCCCCTGCTGAAGGCGTACCGCATCCACTCCAAGGCCGCCCGCAACGGCTTCACCTGGGCCAGCGACGAGGATCTTCGCACACAGCTGGACGACGAATGGCGCGAATGGGAAGCAGCCGTGGCCGACGGCGACCAAGCCGCCATGGAAGCCGAGTTCGGCGACTACCTCTTCACCCTCGCCGAACTGGGACGCCGGCACAAAATCAAAGCCAACGCCGCGTTGGACTTCGCCAACCTCAAGTTCCTCAGACGGTTCGAGATGATGGAAGCCGCCGCCAGCGCCCAGGGCCGCGACGTGGCCGACATGTCCCTGGACGAGCTCAACCACCTGTGGGATCAAGCCAAAGCCGACGAGTAGCCTCTGCTGAATCGGTCGCGCGCACAGCCCTCGGCGTCCCGGCCCCAAGCCCATCCCGACCCCCGGTTGTCCACACCACGCCAACCTGCCCCGTCCGCTTCCCGGAGAACCCGTCATGCCGCAGCGTCTGCTCCTCCGTCGCTCCCTTGTGATGGCCGCAGCGTGCGCGCCTGTGGGCGCCGCCGCCGGGGGGTGGGTCTCGTTGAACGCCATCGGCCAAGGCTATGAGCTTTTCTGGCTGGCCAGCGCTCTGGGCGCCGCCAGCGCCGGGGGGCTCTGCTGGCGTGTCGTGGCCGCGGCCAGACCGGGGCCGGCGCGCGGGGCGTTTGCCGGATTCCTCGCCGGCGTGCTGGGACACTGGATAACCTGGTTCCTGATGCTCGCCGGCTCATGGATCGCCTATCAACTCACGGGGAGCCCTGTCAGCTCCCTCGGCGAACCCCCGGCCGATCCCCTCGTCGCGGCGTGGGGCGCCGCCGCTTACAGTCTTTTCAGCCTCATTGTCTGCGGCTGGCTCACGGCTCCGGGCGGCGCGATTCTCGGCGCGCTGCTGGGCAAGGCCCAGGCCAAGGCGGCCGAAGGGAAAGCATGAGGCCGTCGGCGTCGCCTCGAGACCGGGTCCACCGGGCGCAGCGGGCGCAGCGGGCGTTGCTCCTGTTGATGATGGTGACGCTTGGCTGCGGAGTCGGCGCGGTCGGCCCTGTCATGAGCACGGCGCAGACGTCTTCCCACGACACGGCCCCGCAGCCGGCTGCGGTCTCTCCTGCCGAGGCCCGGGTGCGTCATCTCAGTCTGGATGGGGAGGCGGCCTCTCCACGCGCACAGTTTTCCGGCATGACGTGGATCGACACCCCGCAGGGTCCCGCGCTCCTCCTGGCGCCCCAGTACCCCGATTTCGCACCGGAGCGTGACGGCGCTCCCCAGCCGCCGCGGTTTTTCCTCCTGCAGCGCACCGCCGTGGAGGCGGCGCTCGACTCCCGTCGGCGCGTCTTCCTCACTCCGGAGCCGCTGCCGATGCACCCCGGCGACTATGCAGCCGTGGTCGAAGCCGTGCGCGCCCGCGGCGCGCGGTATGAAGGCTTCGAGGCGGTGGCCGCGGCCGGGGGTCGTATCTATCTGGTCATCGAAGCGCGCAGTCCGGACCGGCGCGGCATGGTGGGCTTCCTCGTTCTGGGCTGGGTGGAAGCGGGAACGCTGCGGCTCAATCCCCGCCTCGTCCCGCTGGCGGCGCCCTCGGCCCTGCGCAACATGGGTTTCGAGGCCGCTGCGGTGGCGGGCGATCGACTCTACATTTTGTATGAGGCGAACGGCCGGCGCGTGACGCCGCAGCCCGTGGCCCACGTCTTCAGCCTGGATGGCGAGCCCCTGGGCGAGATTCCTTTTCCGGCGCTGGAATACCGGGTGACGGCGGCCTCGGCAGAGGACATCGCGACCACCGAGCCGACGCTGTGGGTGACGAACGTCTTCTGGCCGGGGCAGCGACGCGTGCTGAACCCCGCCGCCGATCCCCTTGCGGCGCGGTACGGCGAAGGCGCGAGCCACGCCGCCACGGAGGCCGTGGAGCGGTTGGTCGCGTTGACGCCGCCCACACGCTCCGGCGCAGGGTTCACCTTGGCGTCGCGGCCTCCCGTCCAGCTCGCCATGGGTTTTTTGCCCAACAATTGGGAAGGCCTCGCCTTGTTGCGCCGTCATGGCCAGCACGGAGCAGGCGAGGAGGGGAGGGGGGAGACGCTCGGCGCGCTGCTGCTGACCGACACACACCCCGTGACGCGGTTGGCGTACGTCGCCATCCCGATTCATCCCTGATCGATGGTGTGGCGTTCCACGTGCGAATACGCTATACTGAAGGGGATGTCGCGCGGTCGCGCAGCCGGCGACGTCCATGCCGGCTTTTCCGGGGCGCCTTGTGCGCGGAGCACAGGCGCAGGCCGCACTTTTCTTCAACCATGGCGCCGGGGGGCGACGGAGTTTTCGCATGGGAAAGAAGCTGCTCATTGTCGAAGACGAGCTGCATATCCGCACCCTGCTGGAGCAGGCCCTGGAAGATCTGGAAGAGGAGTTCGCCGTGGAGATCCTCACCGCCTCGGACGGCGAGGAGGGTCTGCAGATTATCCGTGAGCAGCGCCCGCAAGCCGTCTTTCTGGATATCATGATGCCGCGCATGAACGGCTATGAAGTCTGTCGCGCCGTCAAGGAAGATTCCGAGCTGAAAGACACCATCATCGTGCTGCTGACGGCCAAGGGGCAGGAAGCGGACCGTCGCAAGGGCTTGGAGATCGGCGCCTACGATTACATGACGAAACCATTCGATCCGGATGAAGTGGTGGAGCTGGCCAAGGAGCTGCTCCAGATCGTGGATTGACCACCTCCGCACCCTCCCTCCCCGCGCCGGGGCGGCCCGCACGGCGTCCCCGCGCCGGGACGGCGCTGTTGTCCCGGGGCCGATGGCCCCGCTGGTCATGCGTCATACATATGTAACGATCTTTCCCTACAGTCGCCATGGGGGCCGCCGCCGAGGATGACGCCTCGCTCGGCTGGGGCGGTTTCCGCTCCGTACACTTCGTTCGCCCCGCGCGTTCCTTCGTTCATCAGGGGGAAGGGCCTTCCGCACTCCGGGCCGGCGCGCCGCGAGGAGGACCCATGGCCGCCCTGAAACGGTACATCTCCAAACGCCTGCGCTACACGGAAACCGTGGAGTCTTCCTGCGCAGCCAGTTGCGCCGCGTTGCTTTCCCTGCTGGACGAGCGGGAGCGGCGCACGTTGGAGAAGGAGTACACCCACGCGCACATAGGGCTGGTGACGCTGGAGCTGGCGGAGTTCTACGCCTTACGCTCGGCGGACCAGGAGCTTCTGGGTCCCAGCGTGATGGACACCCTGGAGTTCGAAGCCATGCGCCAGCTCCCGGAGATCTTTCCGGAAGCAGTGCTGCTGTGCTTGGAACGCGTCGATTTCTCCACGGTCCTGCTCGTCTTTCGCATCACCAGAGACGCTGTGGCATTCGCCAGCGCAGCGCAGCTCTTCCGCATTCAGATACGTGAACGGCTGGACGCCGCCTTGTTGCGCTCCGTGCGTGGCGTGGGCGAGGTGCGCGCTGGGTTTGCGCATCTCCCTCCACGGGACCAGGGGCCTCTCCCGCAGGCGTTCTTCAGGGCGTATTGTCACGCCAGGCGGCAGGCCAGCCGTCCCGGCGAGCTGAAGAATCTGCCGCTGTACGATGAGTTCCGGAGCATTCTGGAGCGCGGCGGGGTCTCCACCCTCTACCAGCCGGTGTACGATTTCCGCACCGGACAGGTGCTGGGGTGGGAAGCGTTCAGCCGCGGGCCGGCGGACAGCGTCCTGGAGCGGCCGCAAGCGCTCTTCAAGCTCGCGGAGGAACTGGACGCCGCCTTCGAGCTGGAGGCGCTCTGTCGGGAAGCGGCTCTGCGCAACCTGGGGCCCATCCGACCCGGGCAGAAGCTCTTCCTGAACAACCTCTCCAGTGAGCTTTCCTCGCCGGGGTTTTCGCCGGAACACTTGCTGGCGCTGGTGGAGCCCCACGGCTTGCAGCCCGGCGATGTAGTGCTGGAGTTCGCGGAACGCCAAGGCTTCCACGACATGACCATGTTCCATCAAGCCCTGCAGCAGTTTCGTCGCAAGGGTTTCCATGTGGCCATTGACGACGTCGGCTCCGGGGATTCGAGCTTGCGCGCCATCACGCAGATCCGGCCGGATTACATCAAGATCGACATCGGCCTCATTGGCGGGGTGGACTCCAATCCCTTCCACCGCTGCATGGTGGAGACGCTGGTGCACCTCGCCGGCAAGCTGGACGCGCACGTCATCGCCGTGGGGGTTGAACGGGACACGGAGCTTTCTTCCCTCGTCTCCATGGGCGTAGCTGGCGGGCAAGGCCGGCTGCTGGGCGAGCCCGCGCCGGAGAGATCCTCGGAGAGCGTTTCCATACCCCTCAAGTCGAATTTCTTCTCCCTGCGCGCATCTTCCCAGTACGGTTTTCCCATCAAGGACCTCGCCAAACCCGCGTACACCGCCTCCCCCCGCACCACTGTCCGGGAGATCAAGGAAATGCTGGCGGACACCCCCCCGCAGACCAGCGTGGTGGTCACGCAGGGACCGAAGCCCATAGGCTTGTTGATGCAGTACAACACGGACCGGCACCTCTCCACGCAGTTCGGCATGTCCCTCTACTACCACCGGGAGGTCGAGCGCATCATGGACACGGCGCCGCTGGTGGTGGAGGGCTCCACAGCCGTGGAGGAAACCGCGCGGCTGGCCATGTCCCGCGACAGCGAAAAAGTCTACGACGACATCATCGTGGTGGAGGAGGAAGCGCTGGTGGGGCTCGTCTCCGTGCAAGGCATGCTGGACCAGCTCGCCTTGATGCAAGTGGAGCTGGCCAAAGGCGCCAACCCCCTCTCTGGGCTGCCGGGGAACGTGGTCATCGAACGGGAAATAGAACGCCGCGCCAAGCTTGGCGAGCCCACCGCCGTCACCTACGTCGATCTCGACCACTTCAAGGTCTACAACGACGTCTACGGTTTCGAGCGGGGGGACCGCATCCTGCTGTTGACCGCGGAAGTGCTGAACCGCGCCGTGGAGCGCGCCGGCGACTCCGCCGACTTCGTGGGGCACATCGGCGGCGACGACTTCGTGCTGCTGCTCGCGCCGGAACACGCGCGCGCCGTCTGCGATGAAGCCACGGCCCTCTTCCGCAAGGAAGTCCCCCGCATGTACACCCAGGATGACGTGGAGCGCGGCTTCATCGTCGGCAAAGGCCGCGACGGTCAGGTGGGCCGCTACCCGCTCACGTCCCTCTCCATCGCCGTGGTGGACTGCGACTTCACCGGCGCGTTCTCCATGGCCAAGCTCTCCGCGCGCATGGCCGACGTGAAAAAACGCGCCAAGGAAATCGTGGGCGACGCCATCGTGCGCGAACCCTTCTGAGGGGTGATGAAGCCTGCTCGAACCGTGCGCGTCGTTGCGCTCCGGGACTTCGGGAAACGGAAGCTGCGGCTCCGACATGGCATGCAGGCGGCGCGCGAAGCTTTCCCGAGGGGGTTTTCCGGGCGCAGCACTCCTTGACACGCAGCGCATTGTGTGGTGCATGATAGTGTGGAAAAGCGAGGCGTGCGTGCGTTTTATGTGGGACGTCGGTTTTCCTGCAGCATGCAGGATGCGGGCGCTGACATGCTGGGTGCGTCTGCGCAAGGAAGCCGCGCGCCGAAACCGCATGCAGCAGCGCCAGCGCTTCAACGAATCAACGATGTGACAGCGCCGGATCAATGTCAGCGCAGCGCAGGAACACAAGGGGAACGCGACCCATGAAGCAACGACTGGAGAAGATCATCCGCGCCTGCACGGAACAAGGCGTCTCCGACCTGCATCTGACAGGCGAGCACCCCGCCATCTTCCGGAAGAACGGCGTCTGTTATCCGCAAAAGAACATCGTCTACACCGTGGAAGAGTGCGACGCTCTGGCGGAAGCCATCCTGGAGGTCCGCCACCTGAAGACGCTGCGCGCGCGTTGGTCCGTGGATTTCGGCCTCTTCCTGGCCGGCTCCAGCATGCGGTGCAACGTGGTCGCCACCCAGCGCGGGTTGAGCTACACGTTCCGGTTTCTGCCGGGCTCTCCCCCCACCATCGACAATTTGAACCTGCACCCCACCCTGCACGAGATCCTCAAGAAGCGCTCGGGGCTCATCCTGTTCTGCGGCGCCACCGGCAGCGGCAAGACCTCCACCATCGCGGCCATGCTCAACGAGATCAACCGCAGCCGGGAAGCGCACATCCTCACCCTGGAAGACCCCATCGAATACCGCTTCCGCTCCGTTCGCTCCTTCGTGGAGCAGCGCGAGCTCGGCGTCCACTTCCAGGACTTCGAACGCGGCCTCTACGACGCCTTGCGGCAGATGCCGGACGTCATCCTCATCGGAGAGCTGCGCGAGAAGGAGATCATGCGGCAGACGTTGAACATCGCGGAATCCGGCCATCTGGTCTTCGGCACGCTGCACGCCAGCACGCCGGAGGAAGCCATCTACCGTTTCTGCAACGCCTTCCCCATGGAGGCGCAGGAGCTGGTGCGCTTCCAGCTGGCCTCCAGCCTCATCGCGGTCATCGTGCAGCAGCTGGAAATGATGCCCAAACTGGGCTACCGGCTCCCCATTCTTTCCATCCTGCGCAATTCGACTTCGGTGAAGAACACCCTGCGGGAGAACAAGCTCTCCCAGCTGGACAACATCGTGGCCATGGGGCAGGCGGAGGGCATGTTCACCTTCGAGCGCTACCGGGAGGAGTTCCTGGATCGCAAGGAGCGCTTCGTGCCGCCCTCCGTGGCCTTCCAGCAAGGCCGGGCTTCGGAGCCGGAAGCGGTGGGTCGCTCCCGGTTGGTGGATTACGACATCCTCTCGCCCGAGGTCTCCTTGCCGCAAACGGGCGCCGCCGCCCGGAGCAAGCCGAGCCGCGCGCCCGAGCCGGAGACGCTGGGCTTCCATATGGATGAAGCCGCCTTCGAAGCCACGGATGACGTCGCTCTTCAGCAACGCATGCGCGACGTTCCCCGCAATTACGGCGCCGCTGACGCCACGGACAAGAGCGCCGCCAGCCTCGCCTTGAGCGACGGCGAGCCCTTCACCATCGATGAAGAGCAGTCCTACGAGGAGCTCATCAAGATGATGGAGCGCGACCATGGCGGCGGCCCCGCTGCGTCGGGGACGGAATAGCCCGTATGCTGGCCTTTTGCGCGGCTCTGGGCTACCATGGTCCCGCCAGGACAGCCTGATGACGTGAGCAGGCTGGTCCGCCGACCACGACGCAAAGCCCCGCCCGCCATCCCCCGAGGTGTGCCCTTATGACGGACGATGACGCGAAGAAACACGATATCCTCTCGGACCTCCTGAGCAATGCGCAGTCTGATGAGACCTTGCCCGACGCCGAGGATCTCAACACGTTGCTCTACCGCGACCCCAAGGAGCTGGAGCAAACGCATCACCGTGCGTTCCGGTTGACGGACCTCCATGCGGAGCTGGGACCCGCCGGCCGCGCCGCACTACTGGATGAAGCGGAAGATCGCGAACCGGATATGGAGTACCGCTCCTTCCGGCTCAGCGGCGGCCCCCGCGACAAGAAGAAAGCCACCATCTACTTCCCCAACAAGCTCCACATCCGGCTGCGCTCCGCCAAACACCAAGCCAAGAAGCTCGCGCCGGAAGAATTGCGCTCCCACGTGACCATGTCCGACATCGTCACCATCGCTTTGCGCATCGCCCTGCGGGAATTCGAGATGAAAGGCAAGAACAGCCTGATGCTCAAGCTGCTGATGAAGAACATCCAGCGCAAGATGTAACCGCAGCCAAGGGTCGCGCGCCATGGAAATCGTCTGTCCCAACTGCAAGAAACGCCGCGTGGTGGACGCCTCCAAGCTGCCCCGCGGCAACGTCGCGGTGCGCTGCGAGTCCTGCGACCATCGCTTCACCCTCAAGAACGCGCGTCGGCTCGCCATCATGATCACCAAAGGCGGCGTGGGCAAAACCACCACGGCTGTCACCTTGGCCGCCGGCCTTGCCCTCAACGGCCACAGGGTGCTGCTGGTGGATACGGACACCCAAGGCCAGACCGCCTACATGCTCGGCGTCAACGGCAACGATGGCCTCGCCAAGTTCCTCATGGACGACGCTGCGGAACAAGACGCCGTGGTGAAAGCCCGCGAGAACCTCTGGTTGCTGGTGGGCGGCCGCGGCCTTGCCGGGGTGAAGCGCTACATCACCCGCATGGACTTCGGCGGCGAGAAGCTGCTGGCCAGCAAGCTTGCGCCCCTCGAAAAGAACTACGATTTCATCATCATGGACACGTCCCCCAGCTGGGACACCATCACCGTCAACGTGCTCTTCTACGCCAAGGAGCTCGTCGTCCCCGTCTCCATGGAGATCATGCCCATCCAAGGCCTCTCCGAGTTTCTCAAGAGCTTCTCCCAGCTGCGCCAGCACAACAAGGAAATCCGGCTGCGGCACATCCTGCCCATCTTTCTCTCCAAGCCCACGGAGAACTCCAAAGCCATTCTCCGCAGCCTGGAAAAGTTCTACGGCAAGTACATCTGCACGCCCATCCGCTTCAGCACGCGCTTGGCGGAGGCTCCAGCCTACGGCATGACCATCTATGAATACGCCGGCGGCGACAAGGTCGTGGAAGACTACAAGGATCTCATCAAAGACGTGCTCCGAACAGACGAGATCTGACCATGCCCCACGACGAATCCTTCACACTCACGCTGCCCGCCACAGCGCACTGCCCCGCCGTCGAACTGCGCGCCGTCCTCTGGACGCGCCACCCGGACGGCGCCCCGGAGCGGCTCTTCACCCCGGAACCGTGCGTTCTGCCCATGGACATCGGCGAGTTCGTCCCGCTGCAGCATGGCGACGAGGACTCCCGCCGACCCACCATGCCAAGCCTCAAGCTGGACCCCCAAGGCCGTCTTGTCGGCGTCGCGCTCCAGGAAGCGCAGACCGTGCAGACGCCCCTCGGGCCCTTGCGCGCCGAACTGCTCCACTTCCACCCGGACGGCGCCCTGAAGCGACTCTTTCCCCTGGACGGCAAGCTCTCCGCCTACTGGACATGGCAAGACGAAATGCGGCTCGCAGAGCCTTTGGCCATCCCCCTGCCGGCGCCGGCGCAGCCGAAACACCGCCCCCAGGACGCGCCTGAAGCCGTGCGCCTCATCAACATCGCCTTCTGGCCGGATGGCGCCATGCGCAGCCTCACGCTCTGGCCCGGTGAAACACTCACCGTGCAGACCCCGCAAGGCCCTGTCCTCGCCCGGGTGGGGGTCTCCTTCCATCCGAACGGGAGCGTGGCGACCCTGGAGCCCGCCAAACAGGCTGCAGTGGAGACGCCCATCGGACCCTTGCGCGCTTTCGATCCCGACCCGGAAGGCGTTTCCGGCGACGTGAACTCCCTGGCCTTCGACGAGGCCGGAGCCGTGAGGCGGCTTTCCACGGTGCTGGACGCCATACGCGTGACCCGAAGCACCGGCGAGGTGGAGCGCTTCACCCCGCAGGCCGCCCCGAACCTCTGCGCGCCGGACGACTGCGACCCCGCCACGGAGCAGGACGACGTCCCCGAGCCCCTGACCCTCTGCTTCGAAGCAGACCACGTGACCATCCACCACGGCCGCGTGGGCCCTTCCGGCAAGCTGCCGCCGGTCGCTGGCCGGTTCCCCGTGCGCGACCCCGACTTGACCGTGCAGCCGGACACCGCGCCCACCGGACTGACGCTGCTGGGCCCCGTGGATCGCAGCTGCGGATAAGCGGCCGCGCCGCGCCGTCGGCGCCTGCCTGTCTCCATTCCAAAAACAAATCGGAGGCCCCCTTCGCTTTCGGCTAGGGACCCCCGACTGTGACGCACGCGCGCGTGGTGCGCCTAGCGCTTCATGTTGATGGCGGTCTGCAGCACTTCGTCTGAAGTGGTGACGACCTTGCTGTTGGCCTGGAAACCGCGCTGAGTGGTGATCATGCTGACGAACTCGTCGGCAAGGTCCACGTTGGATTGCTCCAGGGAATGGTCCACGATTTCGCCGGCGCCATCCTGGCCGGCGATGAGCTCGGCGGCTTCGCCGGAGGTGTTCGTCTGGGAGTAGAGGTTGTTGCCTTCGCGGCGCAACCCGTCTTCGTTGGTGAATTCGTAGACTGGCAAACGATAGAGGTCTGCGGATTCGCCGTTGGAGAACTGGCCGGTCATGATGCCGTCGCTGGTGAAGGAGATGTTCTGCAGCACGCCGGAGTCGTAACCGTCTTGCTCCACCAGGGAAGAGAAGGAGCCTTGCCCGGTGTAGGCCGAGGTGGCGGCGGAGTCTGTCTGCGCTTCGAAGGAGGGCAGTGTGGCGGCGTCTGTTCCCACCTCGGCGGCGTTGGCGGCGGCGCCGTCGCTCCAGGCGCCTTGGCTCTCCCGGAAGCCGAAGTTGATGGCGATGGTGGCGGTCTCACCGCCATCGAAGGTGGCGGTGAACTGGGGAATGCCCTCGTCATCGAAGGTGGCTTGGGTCCAGTTCTCCAGGCCGGTGTCGCCGGTGGTGTTGGTGAAGGCGGACTGCCCCGTCAGGTTGCCGGAGCTGTTGAAGGTGAGGGTTCCGGCGGCGAGCAGGCCGGCGCCCTCCGTGTCTGCGAAGGCGGAGCCGTCTTCCTCGGCGTCAATGGCGGCGACGTATTCCCAGGTGGTCTGGCCGGTTTCGTCGACGCCGACCTTGTCGAAATAGAGGGTCAAGTCGCGCTGGTTGCCCTCGGAATCATAAACGGTGATGGATTCCTGATAGGCGGCGTTGGAGACGGGGGCGCCCGTGTTCTCCGCGTTGTAGGCGGAAAGCAGGGAGAAGTAGGGGTTCTCCGCATTGGAGACCGTGCTGGAGCCGTCCAGGTTGGCGAGGTAGTTGATCTCGCTGGTGGCGTTGGCGTCCAGGGTGGCCTGGCCTTGGAGGTTCAGGTTCAGCTGGACGTTGCCGGTCTCGGCGTAGATGTTTTCGCCGTTCTCGTCCAGACCGGTCACGGCTTGACCCTGGACGATATTGCCGCTCGGGTCCACCAGCCGACCTTCATTGTCGAAATTGAAGTTGCCCGCGCGGGTGTAATATATCTCCTCGTTCTCGCTGGCCACACGGAAGAAACCCTCCCCGCTGATGGCGAGGTCCGTGGCGATGTTGGTGGAGAGCAGCGAGCCCTGGCTGAAGCTGGTGGCCACATCCTGCAGGCCCACGCCGAGGCCTTTCTGGGAGTAGTTGGTGACCCCGTTGGATGAGGACGTGATCTGTTCGCTGAGGAGCGTCCCGAAACGGTAGTCCGTGTCCTTGTACGCCACCGTGTTCACGTTGGCGATATCGTTGGACAGGATGTCCATGCCTTGGGTGTGGGTCTTCATCCCCGTGGCGCCGGTGTAGAGCGAAGTGATCATCTGGCTATCCGTCCGTCGTGGTGTGCTGCAGCGGTTCGGCGCTGCGGCAATTCTTGCCGGGTCGCGGCGTTTCCGCAGGGGATAGAGCAGGGCCCGTGCCAAAGCGCGGCGCGACCATGGACAAGACGACTCGGGGAGTCTTCGGCGCAGACGACGTCTACCCGCTGACCCCACGGCGTTCGGGGTGTAGTGTGGCGGCGTGTGCAACCGTCTAGCGGAGGGAGGAAGCCATGCCGGAACTGCCAGACGTCGAAGTCTTCGGTCGCTACTTCGAACGACACGCCCTCGAAAGAACCGTGGAAGCCGTGGAGGTGAAGGACGCCTCCCTGCTGGAAAACACCTCCGGCGCGGAGCTTGCGCGCGTGTTGACGGGCAAACGCTTCACCGACTTGCAACGACGAGGCAAACACCTCGCCGTGGCGGTGGATGGCGGCGGCTGGGTGGTCTTCCATTTCGGAATGACCGGATTCTTCCGGTATTTCGAAGCAGAAGCGGACGAACCGGAGCACGCGCGGGTCCTCTTTCGCTTCAAAGGGGGCGGCGCGCTCGCCTACGACTGTCAGCGCAAGTTCGGCGAAGTGCGCTTGGTGCAGGACCTGGAGGCCTTCTACCGCGCCAAGGAGGTTGGGCCGGACGCCTTGAGTCTGGACCGGGACGCCTTCGTGCAACGCTTCTCGGACAAGCGGGGTCGGATAAAGAACGCGCTCATGGACCAGTCGCTGCTCGCCGGCGTGGGCAATGTCTACGCAGACGAAATCCTCTTCCACGCCCGCATCCATCCGGAATCCGCCACGTCGGATCTGCTCGGCGCCGACCTGCGCCGCCTCCACGACGCCATGCGCGAAGTGCTGGAGGAGGCCATCCGCAGCGACGCGAATCCGGAGGCCTTGCCTGCGGACTGGCTACTGCCGCATCGTCTGCAGGGCGACTGCTGTCCACGCTGCGGCGAACCTCTGGGCAAGATGGAGATCAACGGCCGGCCCACGTGGCTTTGCCCCGAGTGTCAGCAGAAAGCAGCGGTCCTCTACCAGCACTGACGCCGCACTGTCGTCGCACTGTCGTCGTGGTCGCGCACAGGGAGGACCCCCGCGCGCGAAGGCCGCATCTCGTCGAACGGCAAGCGCCGCACGGCACGGGTCCGCGAGCAGAACACGAAAAGACGCGGCCGGCCCGGCCTTCCCCCGGCGGACTCGCCCAGGTCGCCTGCATGACCGGGTTCGATGCGGCCCGATGCGGCCCGATTGCGCCCGACCAGGCGTGAACGACGCAGCCGTGTGACGGTCCGGCGATGGTGGACGTCCGCGCGTGAAAGCTCCCGGCACACCCCCGAGCAGAGGACGCTGCCCCGACGGGGGGCAGGCGACAATCCCCCGGGTGAGCGCGTCAACGCTCCGTGCGCAGATGGTCCGGGGGGTCCATCGGCTCGCCCGTGGCCTCTGCCGTGTCGGGGTCCGTCGTCAGATCTTCGCCCTGGAGCAGCGTCTCCTCGTCGGATTTTTCGTCGGCGGGCCCCAGGGGGGCCTTGCGTTCGGGCGGATCGTAGGGCCGCTCCGTGCGTATCTCGTCGATGATCCCGCTGAAGCCGAGGATGTCCACCAGCATGTGGCGCAGCGCTTCGTGGGCGTCCGGACCGGGAAGCACGCCGCTGACGCGGGGGACCCCGCCTTCGAACTCGATGTCCACCGAATCCAGAGGCGCGCGTCCGTAGCCACGGAGCAACTCGCGCACGGCGTCGGCTTTGGCGTTGTCGTCCATGCCGGCGAATTCCGCCGGAGGCGTGAAGCCTTCGGCGGCAAGGGGCGCGCCGGACGTCGGGGGAGCGGTTGGGGCCATGGTCTCGGAGGTCGCGTCCTCCATGACATGGGCGGCGGCGCAGTCTCTGCAGAGGGGCGTCCATGGAATGGCGAAAAGCCGCGCCATGCCGATGGGCGCTTCGCATTCCTTGCAGACGCCGAAGCCGCCGGCGTCGATGCGCTGGAGCGCCTGGTTCACGAGAATGAGTTCGTCGGTCTCCATGGCGTGGAGGGTGGCCATGGCGCGTCGTTCGTCCTGGTTGCGGGCTTGTTCCTCGGGTTCGGCTTGCTCGGCTTGCAGGGAGCGCCGCGTATCGTCAAGACGCTCGCGCTGGTCGAGCAGGATTTCCCGACGCTGGAGCAGCTGTTGCTTGATTTGATCGACGTATTCTGGGGAGAGTTCCATGGTAGAGCTCCTTGGTTGCGCAGTCCCGGAAGGACCGCATCACACAAGGCATAGCCTGCCTCCAACGACGGCTACAGGGTGAGAAAGCGGGCGTGCGATCGCCCAAAAAAAGACCGGCCGCATGGGAGCGGCCGGCCTTTTCTCGTAGTGGACAGGTGTGGCTAGTTCACTTCGTAGAGGAAAAATTTCGCGGTGACGTTCTCTTTGGTGAGATAGTCCAGGGTGGCGAGCTCCTGCAGTTTCCAGAGCCCGTCGAGCTCCAGATTGCGGAGCTTGTCGCGGTAGCCGTATTCCTGATAGGCGCCGTCGCGGATGGTGAAGCAGACGTAGCCGCCCGGCTTGGTGATGCGCACGAGCTCGTCGAAGCCCTCGGGGCCCACGTGGGCGTAGGTGAAGGTGCCCACGCAGATGGAAGCGTCGTAGGTGTTGTCGGAAGCCTTGAGGCGCTTGGAGAGGTCGTCCTCGAAGACGTTGTCATAGCAGGCTTTTTCTTCGGCGACGCGGAGCATGTCCGGGGAGACGTCCATGGCTTCCACAGCGTTGTAGCCGTGATCGCAGAGGATTTCGCCAACAAGGCCGGTGCCGCAGCCGGCGTCCAGAATGCGGCTCTTGGGCGATTCCAGGTAGGTGTCGAGCATGCGGCAGGCATGCACGGGTCCAACGTAGCCCATGCCTTGAACGGTGTCGCGGTCGTAATCCTGCGCCCACTGCTTGTAGGCGGTGTTCAGTTGCTCGGTGTTGCAGGCATCGTAGGTGGCGCGCCACAGTTCAGGGGAGCAAGTGCTCATAAGGACTCCTTGGTTCGGGTTCAGGCGGGGACAGCCGCCCGGGAGGGTGCGGATGGGGAATGGTGTGCCGTTCGTAGCTGATGCGCATCAACACCATGCGAATGCGACATGGCGTCCGTGAGACTGTGGTGTCGCAGTTGTATGACGTTTGTGTGACGCAACTGTCGGCAGCCATGCCGGCCTCGGGACAGCCATTGCGTCCTGCAGGGTCGTGTGATGCAGTTTGGAGAGTGGTGATGCGCGTCGCCTTCCCGGAGAATCACTGGGTGCGACAGGATTGAATAATACACACTTAAAACGTTTTGTCAAATTTGTCTCCACCCGCCAGATGCCCCGCGAAGTCGGGGGGTTGAAGCGCAGCAACGCCGAATGCGCCATATTCACGAAAAAAAAACGACGCGCGCGGCAGCATTCCACAGGTACACCCCACGCAAAAAGGCCCCGGGAGCGGGGCCTTTTGCCGGCCGTCGACGCGAGGACGACGGCGGTGCAGGGGGGGATGCAGGCGGGACGGCCTCGCAGGCCGCAACGTCATATGATGGCGGGGTCCGGCCGGAACCGGACCCCAATTGGCGGGCTTTGTCAGTTGCTCAGTTCGAAGAAGGAGTTGGTGAGCACGTGCGAGTCGTAGTAGCTGCCGGTGACGAGCGCGCGCTCCAGACCAAGGCCATTGACCAGGGTGTCCACGGTTTCCCAGTCGGCGTCCTCGATGGCTTGGGCCAGGGCCAGCCAGCCGGCCAGGGGGGTCTTCTTGCCAGCCAGGGCTTGCTTCACGGTGTCGTCGATGGGCAGGTTTTTCAGCATCTTCTCCATGGGCATGTCGAGCATGGGCTCCAGCAGGGAGAAGAGGCCCAGCAGAAAGAGCTGGTCCATGGTCTCGCCGGGCAAGCCGTTGCGCAGCGCCGTGAGTTCGAAGAACTTGGCGCGCTGAGCCGCCAGCCGCACCAGCTCCAGCGTCTTGGAAGGGGGTGTGATGTCCGTGAGCACCGCCACGCGCAGCCAGTTCTTGATCTGCTCCCACCCCAGCAGGACCACGGCGTGCTGGATGGAAGTGATTTCCACCGGGAAGCTGAACGCTGCGGAGTTCAGGAACATCAGCAGGCGGTAGCTGATGGAAGCGTCCATGGCGATGGCTTGGGAGAGCTTGTTGAAGTCCGGCGCGCCGGAGATGACTTCGAACAGCTTGAGCCGCGAAGCTTCGCCGGAGGTGAGCTGCCGCTCCTGTTTGAACTCCGGCTTGCGGAAGAAGGCGCCTTGGAACAGCTTGAAGCCGAGCGCTTTGGCCAGCTTGAGCAGCTCCGGCGAGCCCACGCCTGCAGCCACCAGCATGGCTTTGCCGGCAGGCACGCGGTTCATCAGGTCGAGGATGTGCTGGGGACGCTTGCCGCGGATGTTGATTTTCAGGATGTCTGCGCGCTCCAGCAAGGCAGCGGCTTCGGGTCGACCCTGGAAATCGTTGATGGCCACCAGGTAATCTTCAGCGCGCAAGGCGTCCAGCGCAGCGAGGAGTTCATCATCCAAGACGACGGTCTCGTCCATCTCGATGACTGTGTTGGAGGCCGGCAGAGCGTTGGGCGCTTTGGCTTTGACGGAACGCTCCGAAAAGTTGAGCACGAGCTTCTGTGCGCCCACGTCGCCGCGCAGTTTGAGGGCGTAGGCGTTCGCCGCCAGATTGCGCAAGGCTCCGTTGCGGCCGGCGTCGGGGGCGACGCTGGCGAAGGGGTTGTCCCTGTAGCTGAGCTCGTATCCCCAGACCCTGGGGTTCTTGGTGAAGATGGGTTGCTTTGAGAAGAAGAGGTGCTCTTCCTTCAAGGCCGAGTCTGGTGCGTATGTCATGGCCCTGTCTCCTCAGTGCTCGGCGCAAGCCGAGGTGTATGACACGTCGCGGCGCGGTGAGACGTCCGTGGGGGGCCGGACAGGAAGCAGGGTGCGTCGAGAAGAAGGAGGGACTTTCGCGTCATGGCGACCCGAGTCGGGTGGTCATGGAGACGCGAAGTGCAGCGCCTGTCTTCAGGGGCAACCCGGCTGCCTGCGTGAGGCCCGTGGCTTTCCGTCCCCGCCTCGCAACGGGTTTGGCTTTATCTAATCAGGCTGATGACCATTTTAGATTCTCTGCAAGAATTGTCAAGCGGAAATCTTCATCCATGTTCGCCACCGGTCGGGCCATGACGATGGTTCGTCGCCGGACTATGCACTGTCCGCAGACACGGACAACGCGCGGTCCAGGCGCGCCAAAGTGCTCGATTGTCCAAGAATGGCCAGGGTTTCATAGATTCCCGGACTGCGCGTGCGGCCCGTGACGGCCACCCGGACAGGCTGCGCCAGCTGTTTGAAGCCGATGTCGCGGGACTCCATGAACGCCGTGATGGCGTTTTCCAGCGCCGCCTCGTCGAAGGCCTCCAGCGCCGCCAAGGTCTCACGCAACGCTTCCAGCATCGTCCGCGCGTCGGGCTTCAGGAATTTCGCCACGGCTTTCGCGTCATACGCCACGGCTTCGTCCGGGATGATGAAGACGGCGGCTTCCTCCGCCATCTCGGCCATGGTCTTGGCCCGGGGCTGGTATTGGAGGACGATTTTCTCCAGAACCTCCGGCGAGGCGGCTGGCAGCTCCCGACGCGCGAACTGCTCCGCCAGAAGCCCGGCGAGACGCGGCGGCGAGGCTTCCTTGATGTAGTGGCTGTTGAGCCACTCCAGCTTGTCCTGGTCGAAGCACGCTGCGGAGGAGGAGAGGCCCTTCACATCGAAAAGCCTTGCCAGCTCTTCCCGGCTGAAAAGTTCCTGGTCGCCGTGGGCCCAGCCCAAGCGCGCCAGATAGTTCACCAGTGCTTCCGGCAAGACGCCGTCATCGCGATACTCCAGGATGTTGCGCGCGCCGTGTCGTTTGGAGAGCTTCTTCTTGTCCGGCCCGTGGATGAGCGGCGCGTGGCCGAAGCTCGGCACGGGCCATCCCAAAGCCTCGTACAGGTGTATCTGCCGGGGCGTGTTGTTGATGTGGTCCTCTCCCCGCAGCACGTGGGTCACTGCCAGATCGTGGTCGTCCACCACCACGGCGAGGTTGTACGTGGCGGCGCCGTCGGGGCGACGCAGCACCAAGTCGTCGAGTTCGGCGTTCTCCACGGCAATGGGGCCTTTGACCATATCCTCGTAACGAACGCCGCCAGTCAAGGGCGTCTTGAAGCGCACCACGCGGTCTTCGCCGGGACCCAGGCCCAGTTCGCGGCAGCGGCCGTCGTACTTGGGCTTGCGGCCTTCGGCGCGGGCTTTTTCGCGCATGGCTTCCACTTCCTCGGGGGCGCATTGACACCAGTACGCTTTGCCTTGCTCCAGCAGGGCGTCCACATGCGTATTGTAGAGCGCATCCCTCGTGCTCTGGTAGATGGGCTCGTCGTCCCAGTCCATGCCGAGCCATTGGAGCGCTTCCAGGATGGCGGCGGTGATGGAGGCGTCCGAACGGGCGCGGTCAGTATCTTCGATGCGCAGGAGGAAGCGACCGCCGTGGCTGCGCGCGAGCAACCAGTTGAAAAGGGCCGTGCGTGCGCCCCCGAGGTGGAGGTGGCCGGTGGGGCTTGGAGCGAAACGGGTGACGACAGTGGAGGCGGCGTGCATGCGGAATTATCCTCGGGATTCTTGAACAGCCAGCCGGACGGGCCGGCGTGACTGTGTGTATATCGGTTGCGTGTGTTCTGGAGGAGACGCGCAGCACATAGAGCAGGCCGCCTCGTCTGTCAAATGGCGACGCGCTGGGGCTTCTCCGGGAGCACGCGCCGCAGTCGTCTCCCCCTGCCGTCCGCCTGTCGTTCCGTGGGGGACAAGCAGCGGGGCAGACGTTCCGGAAGTCGGCACGGTCCGGCTGCGCCGCTTCAACGCATCAGCATACCATGGATGACGCGAGCCGTCCCGCATTCTTTGGACCAAAGCCGCAGCAACGCCGGTGTGCGCGGCCCTCGGGTCGGGGCGGCGCCAGGCGGGGGGCAGGGCGGTGTCAGGCGGGGTCGATGTCCACTGCGTATTTCTTGAGGAACGCCGTGGGATTGTAGGAGAGCTTCGCTTTGCGCAGCCCCTCGTCGCCCAGGTCCTGTTCGCGGTTGACGATGGTGTAGTCGTGGGCTTCGTGCTCCAGGAACATCTGGTTGATGGCCTGGTAGACGCCCTTGACGCCGGGCTTGCCCTTCTCGAAATGGATGACCACCGTCTCCGGCGTGAGTTCCTCCGCCACAGTGAACGCGACCATCTCGTCGCCCACGCGCAGGCTCGCGCCGAAGACGCCGGGTAAGCTCTCCCAGTTCTTGAGCACGCGGGCCACCGCGATGTTCTCGGCGAGCAAGGCTGCGGACTGGTCGCATTCGCGCCACTGGCACCACTCGGCTTGCAGCTCCAGCGCTTCCTCCACGCAGTTGGGCGTCATGGGCTGGTAGTCGTAGTCGTATTGTTTGGTGAACTGCCGCAGGAGGTTCTTTTTCTTGTGGAAGCGGTTGCCCTTGAGGTGGATGAGCGCTTCCACGTCATACAGATAATCCCACTGGTCCCGGGCTTCCACGGTGTGGACGCGTTCACCCAGCGTCTCCCTCCAGATGGTCACCAGGGTTTCGGGAGCCCGGATGAAATGACCGCCCTCGGCCATGGCCGGGCAGGCGGCCCAGTCCACGGTCTCCCAGGCGCCGACGGGAGCCCACCACACAGGCCGCGGCAGTGTCTGCCGGATCCAGGCGCAATCGCTGACGAAGGCCCATTCCAGCCCGTAGTGTTCGGCCCAGCCGTAAATGTTGGCGAAGCTGTAGTCGGAAGGTTTCTCGGCGCACGCGGCGAACCGCGCGAGGTATTCATCCTGCTCCGAAAGCAGTGGCGTATGGCGGTTGACAGGCATAGGGATGAGGGGGGCGGCTGGCGGTCATGCGCTGCGCAACGGCGCGGGGTGCAGCTTCTGCGCCTTGCGTTTGCCGCGCATGGCGAACCGGCTCCAGTTTTTGTAGTGGAAGATGTAGAGACCCGAAAACGCCTGGACGACCTGCGACGCCAGCATGGCGACCCAGACGCCGTCGGATTCCATCCATACCACATGTCCCAACACATACGCCAGGGGCAGACGCACCAGCCATGTGGCCACCCCGAAAATGAACAGACTGTACAACGTGGCGCCCGCGCCGGAGAGAATCCCCATCAGAATCATCGTCGCCGTGGTGAACGGAATGGCCAGCAGATTGTACACGAGATAGCCCTGTGTCTGTACCGCTGTCGCCGGCGTCGCCGCCACGAGATTCGCAATGGGCTCCAACCACAGAAACAGCAGCGCCCCCAGTACGGTGATGACCCCGCATCCCAGCCCGAGCACCTGATACCCGACGCGTTTCGCTCCAGCAGGATCGCCGGCGCCGAGGTAGTGCCCCACCAGAATGGACGCGGTCATGTTGAACGCGAACGCCGGCAAAAAGAGCGCGGATTCCACACGCATGCCCGCCGTCATCCCGGCCAGAGCGTCCACGCTCCCCACAGGCAACGACGCCGTGATGGCGTACAACACCAGATACCCGGACTGCCACAACGTCTGCGAAACCCCAGCCGGCCAGGATACCTTGAAGAGGTAGCCCCACGCCGGACGAATCCAACGCAAGGGCGGAAACCGATGCGCCCGCAACATGCCCGAGCGCGCCAGCATCACCAGGTTGAAAAGCGTCCCCAAGGCCACGGAGCCGAACGTCGCCCACGCCAGTCCCTTGTAGCCGAGCGCCGGCGCCCCCCACCAGCCCAGGCCAAGCCCCAGGTCGCCCAAGGTGTTCGCCACGCTCACCAACGTCAGCGCAACCAAGGGGACATACACACGCTTGGCGGCGCGGAACACCGCGTTGGTCACCGCCAGCACGGCGTTGGCGGGCAACACCAGCAAGTACACCCCCAGCAGATAGCGCGCCACGGGGCGCACTCCCTCCGGCGTCTGCAGCACATCCAGAAAAACGTCCCGGAAAAGATACCCCATGCCCGCCAACGCCAAGCCGCTGACCAACGCCAGCGCCGTGACGAAGACGGTGTAACGCTCGGCGCGGCGGGTCAGGCGCGCGCCCAGAGACTGGCTCACGGCGGCGACCACGCCGTTGGCGAGCGCGATGGCGATGATCAGGAAAAAGAAGAAGCTCTGGGTGATGAGGCCAAGCGCAGCCTGGACCGTGTCGCCGAGGTGGGCGGCCACCAGGACGTCGACGAAGCCCACGAAAAAATAGGCGATCATCATGAGCGTCTGGGGCAGGGCGAGTCTGAGGATCTCGTTGGGCTGCTTCATGTGGGGGGGGCGTCGTGGGGATGACGCGTGGTCGCAGGGTGGCGTGGCGGCGGGCGAGTCAGCATGCGCGAAGGCGTCAGGCAGGTCAAGAGGGGTCTCGCGATGTCTGTGGCAGGTCGCATTCCGGAAGAATTGTACAGTCTTTGTACGAAATCGAAATAAACTAGCAAGCAATTAAGATGGTTTGGATATGAATTGGCAAGAAATTCAAAAAAACCTGTTGACGAGTTCGTACGAAATCCGTACAAATTGACTCAACGAGACGGAGGAAAGGCCCGCACGAACGGATGGACGCCGATTGCGCCCTAAGGCAGTGGGAGCCAGCCCTGGATAACAAGATACGCAAGGCGATCGACTCCGTCCATGGTTGAGGCCCTTCGATGAAACGTACGCAAATTGTACCGGGAGTGATGATGATGAGCGTATTCAAAGAGGAGAAGGACTTCAAGCGGGTCATCTTCAACGTGGAGGCCGGCGTGGCCGAGCGGCTCGAGCGCGCCAAGGATGTCTCCAGACGCTACGGCAAAAAGCTCGACGTGGACTCCGCCATCGACAAGGCTTTGGAGAAGTTCCTCGTCAAGGCCGAGAAGAAGCTCGCTGAGATGGAAGAGGATTTCGAAAAGAAGAAGGCCAAGGGCAAGGGCAAGCACAAGAAAGCGACGAATGAAGACGTCGAAGCCCAAGCCGATCCCCAGCGCGAGGAACTCGCCGAAGGCGATTCCCAAGCTTGAACGGCCGCCGACTGCAACGCACGCAACCCAACTTTTCAACGCAATCTACCGAATGGAGGACAGCATGAGCAAGAATGGTATCGTCGTCAAAGGTGTGATGGATTTCGCTTCCGTAAACAGCTTCCTTGATGATGTGGTCAAGAGCTTCAAGGCCCGCAAAGTGGTGGTTCAGCGTGGCGATGAATTCGTCACCCTCGTCCCCACCGACGCCATCGACCTCGAGCTCGAAGCCGTCGTCAAAAAGGACAAGCAGAAGCTCTCCATCGAGCTCGCATGGCGCGAAGAAGTGGCTGGTGAAAACGAGATGAGCTTCCGTGTCTCCTCCGTGGAGCCCGAGATCGTCGTGGAAGAGCCCGAAGCCGTCTGCGCCACCGTCTGCGCCGACAACAAGGAAGACGCCAAGAAAGTCGTGGAGACGGCCGCAGCCGTCGCCGCCGCCGCCACCAAGACCGAGCCCAAGGCGGACGACAAGAACAAGCCCGCCGCCGGCCCTGCCAAGAAGTAGCGCCGCGGCTTGAAAATCGCCGTCGAACGCGTGACGGGGGTGCGATCGGCAGGGGAACGCTGAGGGAAAACGCGCTGCCCCCTTCACACTGCTCGCGGCTGCGGGGAGTCTGCAATGCAGGCTCCCCGCTCTCTTTTTGGATGATGACGGAACGCGCTGCGATCAGGCGGCCTGTCGCGAGGCCTTGCGGCTCGGTTTCGGAGCAGAGTGCGCGCCGCCGAGCTCGCGGTCCACACGCGCCGCCTTCTCCCGCGTCCGACGCAACGCCTTGCGGACCACGCTCAGGGCTTGCGGCGTGGCGAAATCCGGGTTTTCGAGCTGTCCCGCCACGTCCATTATTTCATTATACAAATAGGGGAGATAGAGCGGTTCGCAGCGCAGGAGCCGGTGGATGTCCCGCAGCGTGTCGTGGATTTCGCGACGATGCTTGGCGGGTTTTTTGGCCAACTTGTCGAGCAGTTTGCCAGCTTGGCGCGTGTGCGACGCCCACTGCGCGCTCTTGGGCGTGAAGCGGGGCGCAGGCCGGGGGACTCGCGCTGCAGCGAGGGCCGATTCCCACCGAGCCATCGCGCCCGGTGCGGAATCCAGCGCGCCCTCGCGGCGGGCTTCTTCCACGGTGAGCGGTCGCGCCCCATGGATCACGGCGCCG
>CAYVWB010000013.1:0-12699 GCA_964455395.1 uncultured Desulfovibrionaceae bacterium | reverse complement strand
CCGCCGCCATAAAGATTGATCGTGGGTGTCTGCGTCTTGAGGATGGTCTCCTCCAGTTCGCGCAACGCGGTGACGAGGGGCATGGTGGAACGCAGGGGCGCGCCGTCGGCGTCCTGCAGGGTGGGCTCGCCCGGGACGGCTTCCGTGCGCCGCGCCGCGTGGTGGCCGGCGGCGTGACTCATGGCGCCGCGCCATCCGAAGTCCTGTCCCGCCAAGGTGATGGAGCGCACCCCCATCCACGAGAGGAAGCGATAGAGCGTCACGGAAACGTTGATGCCGGCGCTGAATATCGGCTCGCGGTCCTGCAGCGCCAAAGTGGCCAGGCCGCCTTGCGTCCACAGGGGGAGCGTGGGGCCGGGATAGGCCGCCACCACGTCCGGCAGCAACTTGGTGGAGTAGACAAGGGGGATGTCGCGCGCGAAATCCGGATCCAGACGGTCGAAAATGCGACGCATGCCCTCACTGTAGTCGATGGCCAGACAGAAATGCGGCCGCAGCCCCAGCCGCTGGAGCGCGGGCATGGTCTGGAGCGCCGTGGCGTAGAGCGCCTCGTCGGGCGCCTCCGCCAGGGGACCGGCCATGGATTCCAGGGAGGGTCCCGCTCCGAGGATGACCGCCGCCAGACCGGCGCCGGCGTCGCGCAACGCAGCGATGGAGCCATCCGCGAAAGCGCGCCGGTAATTGCCCAGCTCGTTCTCGACCATGACGTCCTGACTGGCCCGCAAGGTGGCCATCTCCACCGCGAAATTCTCCAGAAGCTCCTTGGCGAGCCGACTCCACTGCGCGTAGCTCGGGCCCATCTGCTGGCTGGGGGGGTCGGTCTTCAGCAGCAGACTGCCAAAGAAGAACTGTGCGTCCGTCTGGCTGATGGCGCGCTGCAGGGAAGCCCGCTCCGGAGGGATGAACGTGAGCCGACACTGCTCGAAGAAGGGCGTGTAGTCCGTCTTGCCAAGACACGCCGTGAGCAACGCGGCGTCCGGCTCCAGCACCAGAATCTTGTGCGTGGGCGGCGTGTTCTGCAGCAACGCGTTCAAACCGTAGCCCAAGTTGCATCCGACCAATATGGTGGCGCTGCGGGCGTCGCTTTTGGAGAGGTCGCTCGCCCAGCCCTGGTAAAAGACCGGGGGCGGCGCGGCGGCGAAGAGCTCGCGGCCGTCCTCCAGTCGCCAGTCCGTCACTCCGTGCGCGTTGGTGACGACGCGTTGCGCCACGGCTTCGGGCTCGACGCGTTGGTCGCGAAGCCAGGCGAGGGTGGCTGGCATACGGCCGGCCATGGCCTGCAGATTGGTGATGAGGTAGGGGAGGGCGTTCATGTCGAATGCGTATGCAAGGTTTTTGCCAGCAGACGTCGATTCGTCACGGCGGCCTTGTCAGCTTGCCTCTTGCAACGATTTGACTTAGGGCTGAGTCTGCTTGAAGCCTTGTCCCCACGCCATTTCCGCGAAGGAACGCCCCATGATTTATCCTGACGTGCTGCAGGCCATCGGCCACACCCCCCTGGTGGAGATCCGACGCCTGAACCCCTATCCCGGCGTCAAGATTCTGGCCAAGCTCGAAGCCAAGAACCCCGGCGGCTCCATCAAGGACCGTGTCGCCCTCGCCATGATCGAAGCGGCGGAGCGCGCCGGCGAGCTCACCCCCGGCAAGACCGTCATCGAAGCCACTTCCGGCAACACCGGCATCGGGCTCGCCATGGTCTGCGCCGTGAAGGGGTACCCACTGCGGCTGCTCATGGCTTCCACAGCCTCACGCGAGCGCCGACAGATCATGCTCGCCTACGGCGCGGAGATTCAGCTCACTCCGGGGCACCTCTCCACCGACGGCGCCATCGAGGAAGCCTACCGCATGGCCCGCGAAGAGGGCGACAAGTACGTCCTCATGGACCAATTCAACAACCCCGCCTCCATCGACGCGCACTACCACGGCACCGGTCCGGAGATCTGGGAGCAGACGAACGGGCAGGTGACGCATGTGGTCGCCACCCTGGGCACTTCCGGCACCATCATGGGCATCGCCAAGCGCCTCAGGGAGCTGAGCGACACCGCCAAGGTCATCGCCTTGGAGCCGCACCCCAGCCACAAGCTCCAGGGACTCAAGAACATGCACGCCTCCTACCCCCCCGGCATCTTCGACCGCCGCGGGCCCCACGAGATCCGTCCCGTGGAGGACGAACCCTCCTTCGAGATGTGCCGACGCCTCGCCAGGGAGGAAGGCCTTTTCGTGGGCATGAGCGCAGGCGCAGCCATGGCCGGCGCGGTGGAGCTGGCCGGTGAACTCCACGCCAAAGGCGAACCCGGCCTCATCGTCGTCATCTTCCCGGACGGCGGGGAGCGCTATCTCTCCACACCGCTCTTCGCGCCGCCGCCGGCGCGAGGGCTGCGCCTCTTCGATGTGGCCGCAGGCAAACGCGCCATGCTCGCCACGGAGACCGTGGGCGAAGCGCCAGCAGCCGGCCTCTTCACCCTGGGGCCCGCTCTGGATCGGCTGGACGAGGTGGACGCCTGGCGACGCGTCATTCTCATGGACATGATGACCGCGCGGCTGCGGCGCGCCGGTCGGGAGGCCCGCGCCGTGGTGAGTCTGGCGGACATGGACGACAACGCCCTCCACGCGGCCCGCGACGCGACGCTCCCCCGGGAAGAATACGCCCGCCGCGCTCTGGACTACGCCCACGCTCTGGGCAAGACCCTTGGTGTGGGGGAAACGCTCTCTTTCCGGCTCGCCGGCGACTCCGCCGAAACCGGCCTCGCCATCTGTCGCAAGCTGCTGGCCAAGGGCGCCGCGTACGAGAAGCTCCGTAGCGTCTACTTCGACGTGTTGCGCGCGCCGGACTACGGCGCCATGAGCTCCGTGGATCTGGACAAGCTCTCCCTGGGCAAGACCGTGGATCTGGACGAATACGCCAAGGACAACCCCAAGGATTTCACCCTCCTCAAGCGCGCCAGTCTGCAGGATCTCAAAACAGGCGACTGCATGAAGACCGAGTGGGGCAACGTGCGGCCCTCCTGGTTCCTGCAGCACGCCGCCGTGGCTGTGGACAGCCTGGATCAGGTCAGCGTCTTTCTCGCCTCCGAAGCGCACAGCTTCCCCCATCTGGAGAATTTCCGCGCCATCCTCGCCATTGGCCGCGGCGTGGCGCCGGAGGCTTGGCTGCTCTGCGGGCGCGCCCACGCCGAAGACAAGGACGCGACCGGCCAAGAGCCCCCCCAGGCAACCGCGCACGGAGGGAGCCACGAACCTGCCGGCGCCGGTACGGTCGCTGCAGCCTCCGCATTCTTTGCAGACGGGCAGGAGACGTCGTCAAGCGCCGTGGGGGAGGCGACGATTCGGCCCGGCGTCAAACGGCTGCTGGAAGCCATGCCCCCGCAAGCCCTGCGCATGTGGCTGCTTTCCACGGCGTATCGAAAACCCCTTGTCATCAGCGAGCAGAGCTTGGCCATGTGGCGAAAGAACCAGGCCCGCACCCAGCACGCCGCCGGCGAACTCGTGTTGGCCGCGGGCGACGCTCCGCCCCCCTCCCAGCCCGGCGACGTCGCCGGAACGCTGTTGCAGGCTCTGGACGACGCCGTGGACGACGACTTGAGCCTCCATGACTTCTGGCCGGCGCTCTTCGCGTTCTGCCGTTCCGCAGTCACCCGCATCAAGAACGACGCCATGCCCCCGGAGGAAGCAGCGGATTGCTGGCGCGCCCTGCGCGAGGTGGACGCCGTGTTGCGCATGCTCGACCACGACGCGCTGCCCTTGCCCCGCTCCCAATGGCCGCCCGAAGCCGCCGCCCTGGCCGCGCAGCGGGAGACTGCCCGCGCCGCCAAGGATTTCGCCAAGGCGGACGCCCTGCGCGGCGAACTGGCCGCCCTCGGCTTCGATGTGGAGGACGCGCCCGGCGGCGCGCGACTCGTTCCCCGCCGCCGCGAAGAGGCCTGAGCCCGGGACGCTTCCATCCCCTGATCCCTCAACGAAAATCCCCGGGAGAATCGTTCTCCCGGGGATTTCTGCGTCAAAGGGACTGCTGACCGAGGTCGGCGCGGCTTTACGCGCTCACCTCGATCTTGCGGCGCTGCGCCGTGGCGGCCTTGGGCAGCACCAGCTTCAGCACGCCGTCCTTGTAGGAGGCTTGGACATTGGCGTCGTCCACCTCGGAAGGCAGGGCCACCGCGCGCTGGAAGGAGCCATAGCTGCGCTCGATGCGGTGGAAGTTGTCCTTTTTCTCCTCTTCTTCGAACTTCTTCTCGCCCTTGATGGTGAGCACCCCGCGTTCGATGGAGACGTCGATATCCTTGGCCTCCATGCCAGGGACCTCCGCGGTCACGGTCACTTCCTTCTCACCCTCGGAAATGTTGAGCGCCGGATAAGCGACGCCGCCGTCGGGCCTGCGGGTGAACTCCGCAAAGGGGGCTTTCCAGAAGTCCTCCATGAGATCCGCAATGGTCATGGGCGCGTTCTGGGTCTGGGACCTGCGCCGGAGTTCAGGAAGATAGCGTTCGAACATGGTCAACCTCCTGTGCTTGTTCTGTGTCTGGTTACAGGGGATTGCTCCCCTCGCAAGGGAGATGATAATATGGACAACGAGGTTGTCAAGGTGTGTTTTCGGGAAAAATGCATCCCCGCCTCGCGCGCGCCGTCAAGGCGCGAAGGCTGGGCCGCCGCCGCTGGCGCGTCGTCATGCAGGCAGGCCGGGCGGGCAGGGAGAGCGGGGTTCAGCCGCGCGGTGGATTGACGAAGACGATGTGGTCTGTGGAGCGGTTCTGCTTGGAGCCGGCAGGGAGGTCGAAGATCACTTCCCCGAAGGCTTCGCCGGAAGCGGCTTCCCGGCCGTCACGGCCCACCAGCAGCGAATCCGCGAAGAGCAACGTCTCCGGGTTGTGTGCGCCCATGGGGCCTTTGCAGACGCCTTGCACCGCCACCAGTGAGTATTCGTCGACGGAGGAGAGGTCGTTGACGCCGGGGGTGTCCAGCGAGAAGTCGAAGAATCCTTGGGAGATGGTGTCCAAGGTGGAGATGTTCGCCGTGGCGAACCCTTCGAAGAACGCGAGGTTGAAGATCTGCCCGATGATGAGCAGGCGTTTGGCGCCCACTTGGCGCATGGTGGCTTCCGGGTTGTTGCGGTAGGCTTTGAAGAGCGCTTCCAGGGAGAGGGCGAGGCTGAAGGAGACCATCTCCACCGGCGCGCAGAGGGTGAAGACCAAGGCGTCCTCCGGCGACTCGTAGACGCGGGGGATGGAGGCGGCGCCTTTTTCGAACGCGCGACGCATGGCCTGCAGGGAGTCCTTGGGCAAGGGGTGCGCGCCGAAGAAGGTCTCGCATTTGCGGCACACCAGCGTCACGGCTTTGGGCCGCGCAGGGACGTCCACCTCCGCGTTGCACTTGGGGCAGAGGTAGTACAGCATGGGCTCCATGCGCACCGGGGCGAGCAGCGCTTTGGCGGCGCCGGCTTTCTTGCGTGAAGACGTTTCTTCAGGCGGCGTGGGCGTGGAGGGGTCGCTCATGAGGGGGGACTCGCAGCGTTGCGGTTGGCGTGTGGGCTCCTCGAAGCGCAGAGTGTCGCAACACGGCATCATAGGCGTTCTCGGCGGGAATGTCATCCGCTTTCGAGGCTTATGCGCTGTTGGGGTGAGGGGGCGTCCTTGCTGTCCTCATGGGGCGGTGAGCGCCGTCGTCTCCTTTCGTCTTCCGCAAGAGCCGTCAGCGCAAGGCGTCGAGGATGTTCAGCCGGGAGGCGCGCCATGCGGGGTAAGCCCCGGCCGCCAATCCCAGACACGCCGAGCCGAGCAGCGCCGACGCCACCAGCGTGGGCTCCATGACGAAGGGGAGCGGCGCGAACCGTGAAGCCACGGCCAGCAGGCCCAAAGCGCTCGCCACGCCGAGGCCGCCTCCGACAAGAGCCATGAGTCCCGATTCCAGCAGGAACTGCCGGACGATGTTCGCGCGGGTGGCTCCCACGGCGCGCCGCACGCCTATCTCCAGCCGACGGGCCCGCACCAGCAACACCATGATGGAGAGGATGCCCAGACCGCCCACGGTGAAGGAGATGGAGGAGCTGATGGCCCCCAGCGTCTGCACCAGGTCCAGGGCCTGCTGTTGCAATTGGATGGTGTCGCGCGCGGTGATGACGCTGAAATCGTCGTCTTCCCCCGCGGTGATGGCGTGGCGCTCCCTGAGGATGGCCGTGGCGGCCTCCTTGGCGGCGGGGGCGTCCGTCGTCCGGCGCAAGGTGATGTAGACGCCGCGGATGTGGTCCTGGTTGGCGAGGCGGCGCATGAACGTGGAGATGGGGGTGAAGACCTGCTCGTCCTGGTCCGCGCCGACGATGTCCGCGCCCATGGGCGCCAGCACCCCCACCACCCGCAAGGGCGCGCGGATGGAGAGCACGCGCTGACCCACGGCTGCAGCGGGATCGCCGAAGAGCTTTTCCGCCACGGTCCGCCCCAGCACGCAGACCATGGCTTGCCGTTCCTGCTCGGAGGTCGTGAAGAACCTGCCGTGCGCCACCTGCAAGCTGCGAATGCTCGCGTACGCGGGGGTGGTCCCCACCACGATGGCCGGGACTTTGATGTCCAGATGGCGGAAATCGAGCTGCCTGGTGACGAACGGCGCGCCGGCTTTGGCCCAGGGGAGCGACTCCGTCAAGGCCCGAGCGTCGGCCAAGGTGAATGTGGCGGCGTCGCCGGAAAGACCAGCCGAGCCGCTGCGCCGGAACCGCACCTGCCCCGCCACCGCCATGAAGAGGTTGGGGCCGAGCTTCTCCACCTCCTGCACGGCCTTGCGTTCCAGCGCCAAGGAGACATGCTGCACGCCAGTCAACGCCAACGCGCCCAGAAAGACCCCCAGCATGGCCAGCACGGCCCGGAGTTTGTGCGCCCTCAGCGAGGCCACCGCGATGCGTAGACTCAACATGCCGCCTCCGAGCAGCAGCGCTGCAGCGTGGTTCGAACCGAATCGATAAAAAAAAGTGACCGAGCTGTTACCTTTTCCATGCCGGAAGAGTATACAGGATAGACATGGAAGATTTCCAGGAGAAAGACCAGGAACACGCCGTGGTCGCGAAAGCCGCTGCTGGAGATCGCGAAGCCTTCGGTCTGCTCGTGGAGCGCCATGCTCCCAAGCTCTTTCAATTGGCCTGGATGCTGACAGGCTCCCGGGATGCGGCGGATGACGCCACTCAGGAGGCTTTCCTCAAGGCGTACGAGAAGTTGCGGACTTTCCGGCAGGAGCGGCCGTTCTACCCCTGGCTGGCGGCCATCTGCGTCAACGCCATCCGCAGCCGCAGCCGGCGCGAGGGTGTGGCGCAGCGGATGCTCGCCGCGTTCGGACTGGAGCGGGCCCGCCACGAGTCGGCGGCCCCCAGCGCGGAAAGCGACGCCGTCGGCGATGAATCCCGCGATGCGCTCCGGAAGGCGCTGGCCGCCTTGCCGCTGCCGCAGCGGGAAGCCGTGACCCTGCGCTTCTTCGAGGAAATGGCCTTCGGGGAGATGGCGCAGCTGCTCGGCGTCTCCACCGCCACCGCCAAGATGCGCACCTACCGCGGCGTGGCGGCGCTCAAGACATTGCTGGTGACGGAGAACGCCCCGCTCGACCCCTGGAGCAGCGACGAAGACGATTGAACAAGCCCGTGCAAACCGAGGACAGCCAAGGCGACGCACGCGCTGGGAACAGGACGAGGGCCACGGGGCCCCCTTGCGACAAAGCACGAAACCACGCCGGATCGTCGGCGTATCGATCACGATGATCAATCACATGGTCGATCATGAGGAAGGACAACACCACTCCATGACCAAGCGGAATGTCGATACAACGCACGCCCAACCCGAGCAGTCGCCGCGCACGGACGCCACCCGGGCGCTGGTGCGGGCGGTCTGCGACGATCTCACGGCCGCCGAACGCCTCGCCCTGAAGGAGGCGCTCAGTCGCGCTCCGGAAGACGCCGCGCTGATGGCGGCGTACGAAGCCACTGCACGGGCCGTGCGTGACGCGTCGCCGCCTGCGCCGGACCCGAGCCTGTCGCAGCGGATCATGGACCGTCTCCCATGTCCGCAGTCACGCCGTACAGGCGCGGCTGGTCGCATGCTCGGGGCGGTCTATGACGTGCTCGACAAGGACCGGGTGCTGATCCGTCTTCTGGGGGAACGACCCAGGCACACGCGCCGCAAGCCCCGCCGCTGCGCGGCCACGTTCCTCTTCGCCGGCTCCATGCACTTGATTTACGGGTTGATCCTGAAAGCAGGGCTGGTCGTCGAGCCGGCGTTGCGCAGTCTGCTGCCGTGGTGGGTGACGCACCAGCCGCTGCTGGCGTACGTCAGCGGCCTGTTTCTGCTGGTGCTTGGCGTTGCGCTGGGCAAGAACGGCGCCCGCGCGTTGAGTGTTGCGCAGGCAGGCGCGCTTCTGTATATATTGTTCGTATTGGCGAATGGCGTCCTGTTGCTTTCCACCCTGGCGGCGCCGGCGCTTCTGATGGCGTCGCTTGGTCTGGTGTGCAGCGGGCTCCTCATCGGCCTCTTCCTGGGGGCCGTGCTCCTCAAATGCACAGAAGAGAGCACAGAATCATGACCAGAAGCAGGAATTCAACATCCCGGAGTCACAGGAGTGGCTTCTCCCTGTTGGAAGTGATCGCCGTCTTGACGCTCGTGGGCTTGCTCGCGGGTATGGCGTTCATGTCCTTCGACATGCGCACGATGACGGATGTGGACATGCAGAATCAACTGCGCTCCACGCTGCGGTACGTCCAAGCCCGTTCCATGGCGGGCGGCACGCCGGCGAGCTGGAGTTACGGCGTCGAGATCGACGATCAGCAGTTCACCATCGTCCGCAACGCGGACACCATCCCCGTCAACGTGCCGGGCACGGACAGCCCCACCTTCGACGCCGCCAACGCCGCCGGCGCTACAAGCATCGCGTGGCCTGACATCGATGTCTACTTCGACTGGCGCGGTCGCCCCGTGGACAACGGGGGCGACCCTCTGACCAGCGACATCACCATCAGCGGCGGCGCCAACGTGCAAGATATCACAGTCACCCAACTGACGGGGTTCATCCCATGACACACGCCACCTCCCTTCCGCGCTCTACCGCCAAGCGGCCGCTTGCCGACGCGCGCCGCTCCACCCGAGGCTTCTCCCTTGTGGAGCTCATTTTCACACTCGTGCTCGTGGGTGTGATGGGGGCCATGCTGTTGCCCCTGTTCTACTCCGGCGTCTTCGACACCGTGGAGCCCCTTGGCCGGCTGGAAGAAAGCCGTGACCTGCAGAACATGATGGAAAACCTGCAGGACCAGTACTACTCCGATTTCTACGCGCCGCTGGACCGCAACTCCACCGATCCGAGCAGCGCAGCCGCCAGCTGGGGCGACGCCTCCACGGACAACATGACGGCGTTTCTCGATTGGCTGGACGTCAATGCGACCGCGCTCGGCGACTTCACCGTGGCGGATGCCACAGTCTTCAACATGCCCAACCCCACCGGCCTCGTCGAGGTCCGGGACTTGCGCATGGTCCGCGTGGTGCTGGAACACGACAACGGCTTGAGGTACACCATGTATCTCGGACAAGAGTGGGGTCCCGACCCCGTCCCCGACGGCCCCTGATCCACCCCCGGACCCGAGCTGACACGCGACCCATCATTCAGCAAGACTCCGCAGGAGCTTCGCCATGACACTTAGACAACACGCCGTCAAAGACGCACGCCGCGGCTTCACCATCGTGGAAGTGATTTTCACCGTCCTCATTCTCGGCATCATTGGCGCCGTGGGCGTTGTGGGCTTTTCGGACGCCGTCCGGGGCTACCTCTTCGCCGTGGACAACGCGGAGGTGGCGCAGAAAGCGCAGAACGCCATGGCCCGATTGAATCTGGAACTCATGCACATCAGGGAGGTGACCGCCTCCTCCGCCGTCAGCATCAGCTACACGGCGGATTTCGACGCCATCCCCGGCAGCCAAAGCACCGGCAACACAATCGATTACGACGCCGCCAGCAATGTCGTGACCTACAACAACCAGGTCCTCATCGATGGCGTGCAGGACTTCACGCTGAATTTTCTGGACAGTCATGACGACACCTCCAACAGCACCTCCTGGGACGAAAACTCCACCCAGCTGATCCACTGCGCCATGACCGTGCGGGGGCTCAACGATGTGGACCAGTTCTTCCAGACGCGCGTCCACCGTTCCATTTTCAATCCCGACATCAATCCGATCACCGACTGATCTCTACGTAATCCGACGGCTTGGGGACCTGATCCGCGCCACTCCCCACACCCATACGAGGCGACCATGACACACGCTCACCCCACCACCGCCACGGACACTCCCCGGCGAAGCCGCGCCCAAGCCGGTTTCTCCCTCATCTACATCATCGTGGGCATGGTGCTGCTCGCTGCGCTCAGCGCTGGCGTGCTCGCCATCACCACAAGCTCCACGTATGTGGAAATCCACGACCGCTACTACTCGCAAGCCCGCTACGCCGCCATGTCCGGCCTCAACTACATCCGAGGCCTCAACGAGGGCTACACCACCCTGGAAGACCAAACCTTCGAAGTTGAAGATGAAAACGGCAACGTGGTCGGAAGCTTCACCTACGAATACGTCTTCAACACAGGGTTCCAGAACCGCATCGAAGTGGAGATTCATGGCGTCGCTGCGGAGGACACCGCGCATGAAGCCAACTTCTGGCTCGCCACCTCCTTCACCGGCAACGACGCCGGCGCCATCGACACGGACAAAGGCGACGCCGGCCGCATGCTCGCGCGTGGCTCCGACCCGAACCCCGATGGTTCGATCCCCACCATGGTCATCAACGATGATGGCGAGGACAGCTTTTTCCGGATCGGCGATCAGCAGTTCCGGGAGTTTTCCTCCCTCTACTTCAACGGCACGGAGCCGTTCAACTTCGGTCAAAACGATTGTGTGGTGGGCAACTGCGAATTCGAATTCGGCTTCCGCGCCTTCTACACCGTCTGGTACGAACGCAACGACGCTGACGGCCTCACCCTCATCTTCTTCCAAGGGGATGACAACACAATCGAATCCATTGGCGGCGACAGCCGGCAAGGCGAGATGATCGGCTACGCCGGCGACGGCCGCGTCACCAACAACAACGCCAACACCGACAGCGCGAATATCGTGGAATGGATCGACGCTGAAGGCGACGGCGTGCAGCCGCCCAAGTTCGGCTTCGAGTTCGACAACTTCGGCAACCAAGGAAGAAATATCTGCAACGGGCCGTACTTCTACGACCAGAACATGCCCTCCAGCACCCGGCTGGACGTGCTTCCAAGTGGAACCGGCGGCGGCTCGAACGAAGACAAAGCCCGCAACGACCACGTCGCCATCGTGGGCTGGGGGCTGGATATTCCCTACCACTGCTACTGGGATGTGGACCAAGGGGAGCCCCAGGCCCCCGTGGAAGCCGGCGCCAAGACCTACGACGACAACACCCACAGCTTCATGTCGCATTACGTCGAACCCGCCTTCGGCTACACCGATGTGGCGCCCTCGGACGACGTCAACATGATCTTCCCCATGAGCAACAACGATGACGTGGTGCGCATGGGCTACGCCATCACCGTACCCGCCGCCAACGACATGATCGGAACACGCGACACGTTCCTGAACAACAACCTCTACATCACCGGCGTCAGCTTCTGGGTCAAACTCAAAGGCAACCCGGACATGGACGACAGGCTCCGTCTGCGCGTCTACAACACCAGCGGGGATGTCGGCTCCACGGCGCGGCCCGACGGCGGCCCGCTCTACGGCACGCCCACGTCCTATACCCTGAGGAATATCTTCTTCGGCAACGGCAACATCGACGGCGACGGCGCCAACAACATGCGCAACAGCGACTGGCGTCTCGTCACCTTCTTCCTCGTCGACTCCTACGCCGAGAACGAGCCCGACAACAGACGCCTCGTTTCCGGAGGGGACTACGCCTTCGAACTGGAGTACGAGTATTCCAGAGACAGCGACGCCAACGACACGTCCAATTCCGACGGCGTCTACATCGCCGTGGACAAGAACACCACGTGGGCAGGCAACCTCTTCTATACGGACACCGACACCGGAAACGTCAACACGGACGCCACGGACACGCCACTCTACATGGTCCACGTCTACGACAAGCTCTTCCGGCTCAAGAGCAATTCCCAGTACTTCCCGGCCAACGACGCCGAAGTCACCGCTTCCGATTACTACTACTACAGCCTGAACGCCAGCTTCGACCCCACGGACTACAGCGTCTTCAAACGCCGCATCGCCATGCGCTTCGAAGTGGACCGCTCCCTCACGCCGGAAGCCAACGGCTCCTTCGTGGGACGCTACAAATACAACCTGCGCGCCTGGTTCAGAGCCTGCTCCGACCAGCTCATCACCCATGACTGCGAGGACTGGGTGCCGCGCGCCAACGCCAGCGGCAGCCGCTTCGCGGACCTGTCCGGCGACCTAAACGTCGTCCTGAACCCCCCTGCGCTGGACTCCAGCTATTACCTCACGCCGGCAGAGCACGCGAAGTTCGACACCTTCTACGTGGGCTTCCAGCAGGCAACAGGCGGCGCCACGCAGGACGCCGTCTTCGAGAACTTCCGCCTTCAATTCAAGCGCCCCTTCGATACGGAGATCAACGTCAAGGTCGAACCCCAGGACGCCATACTGGACACTGGCGGTGGAGACCGGGTAGGGGCGCGCACATAGGAGTCACCCATGAAACGCATCT
>CAYVWB010000012.1:0-79256 GCA_964455395.1 uncultured Desulfovibrionaceae bacterium | reverse complement strand
CATGACCTGCTCCACCTGATGGGGGTAGACGAACATGCCCTTGATGCGCGCGGTGGTGTCCACGCGGCCCACGATATTGCCCAGGCGCGGGCTGGAGCGGCCGCAAGGGCAAGGCATGCGGTCGATGTAGGAGAGATCCCCTGTGGCGAGACGAATGAGGGGGTAGGTCTTGTTGAAGGAGGTGACGACGATTTCGCCCACTTCGCCGTCTTTGAGGGGGATGCCCGTGTCCGGGTGGCAGATCTCCACGAAGGCGCGGTTGGCCACGTGGAGGCCGTTCTTGTGGAAACATTCGTAGCCGATGCAGCCCACGTCGGCGGTGCCGTAGCCTTGGCGCATGATGAGGTCGAATTTCTTCTCCACGGTGTTGCGCATCTTCTCGGAAAATTTTTCGCCGGTGACGAAGGCGACTTCCAGGAAGATGTCCTTGCGGAGGTTCACGCCGGATTCCTCGGCTTTCTGCGCCAAATGCATGAGGTAGCTGGGCGTGCCGATGTACCCCGTCACGCGCAGCTTCTGCATGATCTCCAGCTGAGTGGCGGTGTTGCCCGGTCCCGACGGCACCACGGAGCACCCCAGATTGCGCAGGGGCTCCTCGAACATGAGACCCGCCGGCGTGAGGTGGTAGTTGAAGGTGATCTGCGCGATGTCGCCGGCGCGGAAACCGGCGGCGTAGAAGCCTTCTGTCCATCCCCAGTAGTCGTCGCTTCTGTCTTCGGGGTCGAAGATGGGTCCCGGCGAGAGGAAGATGCGCTTGAGTTCGCCGAGATCCTTGGTGAGCAGACCGCCCAGTCGCGGCCCCATGGACTGCAGGAAGATGAGCTCTTTCTTCTTGAGGATGGGGATATGTTTGAGATCCGAGATCTGGCGGAACTTCTCCACCTGGAATTGAGCGCGGTCGAAGCGCTTCTTCACGTCCTCGGAGTATCGGTAGGCGTAGGAGAGCAGCTCCTTGAGCTGGATGAGGTAATACTGACGGCGTTCGCTCTCGTCGAGGACCTCGCGCCGGCTGTAGATGCCCTCGGTTCTGTCCTTGCGGGTCATTGTGGTGGCTCCATGATCGCTCTGTTGGCGCGTTCCCTGGGCGTGGTCGCTCTGCAGGGAGCATGTCGCGGAACCGTCGTCTATACACCCATCAACGCATCCTGGCAAGCATTATTTTATATGCACTGGAAATCATTGCGCTTCGTGACCCTCGTCAGCATCATCGCCAAGGCCTTCTTCCGGGAGCGGCGCCTCGTGCGGAGCTGCAGGGGGCGTCGCCTCCGCCTCAGGCTCGGGCGCAGACTCGGGCAGCGCGCTCTTGCGACTGAAAATGAGGAATCCCGTGTGCGCCACCATGCGGTCGTCGGGGCGCATGCGTTCGGGGTTGGTCTTCCACCGCCGCAGCAGAATCTCCATTACCTCAGGCGCTTCGAAGCCATGCCGTTCCATGATCGCCAGCAGCTCGCTCACCTGGTTCACGGTTGGCAACAGAAAGCCGATGGGCGCGCCCGGCGCCAACGCCGCCTCAGCCTGCGCCAGATAGCGCCAAGGGGTGCGCACATCCAGAAAAAGCGCATCCAGGTCGGTCTGGAGGAAGCCTCCCTCGATGTCGTGCACATGGCTTTCCACGTTCTCGCCCACGCCGGCCCACTCCAGGTTACGGCGGCACAGCTTGGAGAATTCCGGCCGATTGTCGTAGGTGAAGACGCGGCCAGTGGGACCGCTGAACCAGGAGAGCGCCACGGTCAGGCTGCCGGAACCGCCACCGGCTTCAGCGGTGCGCACCCCCGGCCCCACCCCGAGCTTCATGCAGATGTAGCCGATATCCTTGGGATAGATGATCTGCGTCTGCCGCTTGACGCCCTTGACGAGGTCGTAGAGCGTGGGCCGCACCACCCGGTAGACTGCGCCCATGTGGGAGCGAACGCACACGCCGTACCCCGCCTCGGCGATGGCGGCCATGGGGATGACGCCGTCATTGGAGTGGAAATCCCCCTCCGCGGTGATGCGACGCAGGTAGCGCTTGCCGCGGGGGCTGACGAGGATGGCGAGTTTGCCTGCGATGGTGGGGGACTGCTCGTACGCCAGCTGGTGTGGCGCGGACTCGGACTCTGGCATGGCGTGCTCCTTCGGGACGACGTCGGGGCGTTTGGCGTACGTCAGCCGTGGGGAATGGTCAAGAGCGCGGCGCCCCCCTCACTTCCTCGCGAAGGAAAAGGGACTTGCCAAACCGACCCTTCGTCATTACCAGAAGCGCCCATGCACTTCATCTTCGGACCCGTGGCTTCCTCTCGGCTGGGGCGTTCCCTCGGCCTGGACCTCCTCGGCCACCCCATCTGCACGCTGGACTGCCTCTACTGCGAGGTGGGTCCTACCCGAAAACTCACCACGACGCGCGCGCCCTACGTCCCGGCAGCCGTCCTCCTGGAGGAGCTGGACCGCTGGCGAGCCACCCACCCGGATCTGCCACTGGACCACGTCACCCTCGGCGGCGCCGGCGAACCCTGCCTCAACACGGCCTTGCCAGAGATCATCGCCGGAGCCCGCGCGCGCTTCCCGGAGACGCCCATCGCGGTGCTCACCAACGCCACCCTCATGACGGACCCCGTCGTGCGCGAGGAGCTGGCCGCCGCAGACGTGGTCTTGCCCTCCATGGACAGCCTGCGCGTGGAGGCCTATCGCGCCGTGAACCGACCGCACCCCGCACTGATGCCGGACCAGGCCGCGCTGGACGCCCTGGCCGAGGCCTTGAGGCGCTTTCGGGAGCGTTTCGCCGGCCGGCTGTATCTGGAGATGCTGCTCTGCCGCGGCGTGAACGACACGGCCGAGGACTTGGCGCGCTGCGCCGAGTACGTGGCGCGGCTCGCGCCTCATCGCGTGGACGTGACCACTCTCTCCCGGCCGGGAGCGTACGCCGAGGCCGAAGCCGTCCCCCGGGAGACGTTGACGCTCTGGCGCGAGACCCTGTCCCCCTTGTGCGCGGCGGACGAGGGACTCGGCGCGTGCGTCCCCCGTCGACTGGAGGAAGCTGGTCCCCGGCTGGCCACGGCCGGCGTGGACGCGGAAGCCCTGCGCATGGAAGTGCTGACGTCCCTGCAGCGCAGACCCCAGACGGCTGCGCAGCTGTCGCAGGCCCTGGGCGCGAGTGCTGCGGACCTCGTCCAACTGCTTGATATCCTCACACAAATCGGGCATATACACCCTCAACGCGATGTGCATGGGGAGACATTCTACCGCATCGTTCCCGGCGCCGACGCGTGAGCGCGCGCCCAACCCCCTGCGCTTCTTTGAAATTTTTGGCGAAAAGCCGCCTTTCCCCCGGTCGCCGCCCTTGCTGTGGACGATTGACGCGGCCGTCTGGCGCCGTCTTCGGCTGACGCGTCGTGGACGCCCCGGCTGCGCGCCGCTCCATCGCCAACGCCGGTATGGCGCAGGGCGCTTCGCGAGGTCCCACGCCACGCCGTGCGGCCCCCGAGCGCTCAGGTTACCCCATGGCGGCCCACGACCACGACGCCGCCACGTGAGCCCACGGCATGACAAGCACACCGCCAGGGGCGCAGAGGGTAGCGACCGGGAAAGGCCTCTCTTTCACGATCTTTATACATTCGAGGTTATTTCATGGCTCCATCCGTAAAACGGCGGCGCAAGATGCTCATCAGCGTGCTGCCGGGAGAACAGGTCGAGGTGGTTCTCACCGAAGACGGCAAAGTGCAGGAATATTATGTGGAGATGCTCCATCAGCACCGCACCAAAGGCAACATCTACCGCGGCGTCATCCACAATATAGACACTTCCTTGCAAGCGGCGTTCATCAACTACGGCGCGCACAAGAACGGTTTCCTCCAGATCGACGAGATCCATCCCGAGTACTACGGCCAGCCCCACGACCCCCACAAAGGCCACAAGTACCCGCTCATCCAGAAGGTGCTCAAAGCCGGCCAGGACATCCTCGTGCAGGTGGTGAAGGAGCCCGTGGGCTCCAAAGGCGCGTTTCTCACCACTTTCCTCTCCTTGCCGGGCCGGTACGTGGTGCTGACCCCGGGCCGCGAGCAAGTGGGCGTCTCCCGCAAGGTGGAGGACGAAGCCGAACGCGCGCGCCTCAAGGAGATCATCGAGGGCGTGAAGCTGGAGGAGGGTCTGGGGGCCATCGTGCGCACGGCCAGCATGGGCGCCAACAAGACCAACATCGCCAAGGACTTGCAGTTCCTCAAACGACTCTGGAAAGAAGTCCGCAAGAAAGGCCAGGAGGCCACTGCGCCGGAGCTCGTCTACCAGGAGCCCAGCCTCGCTGCGCGCTCCATCCGCGATTATCTCACCGAGGATGTCGCCGAGGTCTGGGTGGACGACCGTGAGACATTCGACGAGGTGGACAAGTTCGCCTCCCTCATCTTCCCCCGCCGCGCCAAGATGGTGAAACACCACGACGCCACGGAGCGCACCCTGTGGGAGCGTTTCAGCGTGGGCAAACAGCTGGAGCAGATCTACGCCCGCGAGGTCAACTTGCCCTCGGGCGGCCGTCTCGTCTTCGATCAGACCGAAGCGCTCATGGCGGTGGACATCAACTCCGGCAAGATCGGCGGCAAGGCTTCCTTCCAGGAAATGGCCTTCCGCACCAACCTGGAAGCCGCCGAGACCATCCCGGAACAACTGCGTCTGCGCGACGTGGGTGGCCAAGTGGTCATCGACTTCATCGAGATCAAGGACCGCAAGCAGTGCGCCGAGGTGGAAAAAGCGCTGCGCAACGCCATGAAAGTGGACCGCGCCCGCCACGACGTGGGCCGGCTCAGCAAATTCGGTCTGCTCCAGGTGGTGCGCCAGCGTATCGGCTCCTCTGCGCTCTCCGTCTCCACGGAGCCCTGCCCGTGCTGCAACGGCGCCGGCTCGCGCCGCAACATGGAGTGGCAATCCATGCAGGCGCTGAAGACCATCTACCAGATGTTGCGCGCGCAAGCGCCGCGGGAGGCTGGCCTGGTCTTCAAGACGAAACCGGAGCTCGCCCTCTATCTGCTCAACAACAAGAAGGAAAAGCTTCTCCAGCTGGAGGAGGACTTCCAGACCACCGTGACCGTGTCCATCGAGTAGCCTCGCTGCGGGCCCCACACGCAGGGGGAAAGGGGGGAGGCCTCGGCGCAGGCCTTTCCCCGCACGCGTCTTCGCGCTATGGTGCGGCCATGGCGCGCCTCCTCCTCCACATCTGCTGCGGCCCTTGCGCCATCCACCCCGTGCAGCGTTTGCAGGACCAGGGTTTCGAGGTCACGGGCCTCTTCACCAACCCGAACATCCACCCCCTGCAAGAGTACCTGCGGCGTCGCGAAGGCGTGGCGCAGACAGCCTCGCGGCTGGGCGTGAAGGTCATCTACAAGGACGACGAACACCACCCCCAGGCGTTCTTTCGCGCTGTGGCGCACCGGGAAGCCAACCGCTGCTTCCACTGCTACGCCATGCGCCTGGAACGCACCCACGCCATCGCCAGGCGGGGCGGGTTCCAGGCGTTCAGCACGACCCTGCTCTACTCCGTCAAGCAGCAGCACGAAGTCATCGCGCAGCTCGGTCGCGACGTCGCCGGGAACTCCGCTGTCGTGTTCCACCATGAGGACTGGCGCGAGGGCTGGGCCGAGGGGATACGTCTCTCCAAAGCGTGGGGCGTCTACCGTCAGCAGTACTGCGGATGTCTCTACAGCGAACACGAACGCTACGCGAAAGCGCTGCGTCACCCCCCGACCGCGCTGTCCTCCCCCTCTTCCGATGACGTCTGACCGAATCGGCCCCGGGCCGGGGTAGTCGCGTCGCTCACGGCATGGCGCGCCATTGTCCCAGACCGCGCCGGGGTTTCCCCTGACAGCCGCTCCCCCGAGACATGGCGTATGGTTGCGTGGTGGATGCATGACCGATGCCCGCATCCTTCCACCGAGACACCCATACACAGGAGATTCCTCATGAATACGGAAGAGCTCAAAGGCAAGTGGAATCAGCTGAAAGGCGAAGCCAAGGTCCAGTGGGGCAAGCTGACCGACGACCATCTGGAGCAGGTGGACGGCGAACGCGACAAGCTCGTGGGCGCGGTGCAGGAAGCGTACGGCAAGTCTCGTGAAGAGGCCGAACGAGAGGTGGACCAGTGGATGACGACACCCCGCGGCCGCTAGCGCGCATCCAGCGCCGCCCTGCGTTCCCACGAGCCGCCCCTCGCAGGGGGGGCGCTCACGAAGTTGTCGCCGAAGCCAAACATCAGGAGTGACGTCATGAATCTGCTGCTCTTCATCATCCTCATCGTGCTGCTCATCGCCGCCTTGCCTTCCTGGCCTTACAGCCGCCGGTGGGGCTACGGACCAAGCGGCGGCCTTGGTCTCATCCTGCTCATATTGCTCATCCTGCTGTTGCTGGGCCGGTTGTAGCAGCGTCCGGTCGTCATGGCCCGGGTCGCTCGCGCAGGGAGGCCATCCACAGGACCTGCCGACACACCCCCATGAGCAGGTTCACCTCCCGCCGACGCAATCGCATGCGCTGCAGGAAGCGCCGCACCGGCAGCATCCAGTAGGCGGGGTTGTCTCCCTTGAGGAAGTCGATGACGGTGAGCGCCTCCTGCATGGCCGCGAAAAGGGCCTCCTGCTCGGCATGGGTGGCCAGCCGGGACTCCCCGCCGGCGCCCGCAGGCCGGAAAGGCTTGCCGGGCCGGCTCTTGAAGACCTCGTAGCAGAGCACCAGCACGGCTTGCGCCACGTTCAGGGAGCTGGCGTCATCCACCGTGGGGATGGTGACCACTTGCCCGCAGACCTCGATCTCCTCGTTGGTGAGGCCGCGATCCTCCGGCCCGAAGACCACGGCCACGCGACCCGCCTCGCCTTCGGCCATCACTTCGTGCATCTCGGCGACCACTTGCGCCGGCGTGGCGACTTCCCGGCGCCATCCTCCCGTGCGCGCCGTGGTGGCGTACACCTTGGCGTAGGGGGCGAGGGCCGCGGCGAGGTCCGGCTCCACCCGGATGTTGCGCAAGACTGCTGCGCCTTTGGGGGTGGCCAGGGACAACGCTCTGGCTTCGTCGTAGCCGCGCGGGGCCGCCAGCACCAGTTCGCCGACCCCCATGTTCGCCATGGCCCGCGCCGCGGAGCCCACGTTCTCGGAGAATTTCGTGCCGACCATCACCACTGCGAAATGGGGTAGCATATCTCGATCCTTGATTGATTCCCCGACGCACGCCACCAACGCCCCGGGGATGGCGCCGAGACCGAGCGACGCCGTCCGTCATTGCGCCGGCGCCGTGCAGGCGCCCCTTCCAGCTGACGAGGGACTGCAAAGAGCGGCGAAGAGCGGCGGGGAGCGGCAGGTTCAGTTTGGCCAGAGACGGGGAATGGCGAGGACCAGCATGAAAATGCCGAGGCCGAGCTTGGCGACCATGCCCGCGAAATTGCCGAGCATGGCGCCCCAAGCCGCGCGTTTGGCGTCGGAGAATGGCCGGCCTTGGTCCATCTCCATGAACAGGCAGCCGGCGAAGGCGCCAAGGAGAGCGCCCGGGATGGCGCCGAGGCCGAACAGGATGGGCGCGCCGAGAATACCCCCGACTATGGCCCCGAGAATGCCGCCCCACCCCCCGCGCCTGGAGCCGCCGAACCGCTTGGCACCGTAATATTTCGTGATGAATTCGATGATCTCCCCCACCACGCAGACGACGACGAGCACGCCGAAGAGGGACCAGCCGAACTCCAAGGCCGGGTGCGCCAGTTTCCAGATGAGGATGAGCGCGAGAACGGCCCAGTTGGCTGGCAGGCTCAGCACGTGCAGAAACATGAGCGCGCAGAGCAGGACGATGTACAGCAGGGTCCAGATCTCCATCCAGGGCATGGCTTACTCCGTGGCGTCGCGCGTATCCAGGACGCGGCTCGCCTTGCCCTCGCTGCGGGGCAGGCTGTGAGACTCCACCAGTTCCACGCGCGGCGTGACGAGGAGTTCGTCGCGCAAGAGCCCCGTGAGGCGCTTCTGCAAGGCGTTCAACACCCGCATGTCCTCCACGAAGTGCTCTTCCTTCACCTCCACGCGGACCTTGAGCTGGTCGATGAACCCTTCGCGCTCCAGGACGATCTGATAGTTCTGGCCCACCTCGGGGACGCCCATGAGCACGGCTTCCACTTGCATGGGGTAGATGTTCACCCCTTTGATGATGAGCATGTCGTCCGCGCGGCCCGCGATGCGGTCCAGGCGGCGGTGGACCCGACCGCAGGGGCACTCCCCGGGCAGAAAACGCGTCAGATCCCGGGTGCGGTAGCGGATGACGGGCATGCCCTCGCGCGTGAGGGTGGTCATCACCAGTTCGCCCACCTCCCCATCAGCCACCGGGGCCAGGGTCTCGGGATCCAGAATCTCCGCGATGAAAGCGTCCTCCCACAAGTGCATGCCTTGCTGATGCACGCATTCGAAGGCCACCCCGGGGCCGTTCATCTCCGAAAGGCCGTAGGAATTGTACGCCTTGACGTGGAGCATGTCCTCGATGCGACGACGCGTCTCCTCCGTGTGGGGCTCCGCGCCGATGAGCGCGATGCGCGGGGGCAACGCCGTGGGGTCGTAGCCTTTGTCCCGCAGCCACTCCGCCAGATAGAGCGCGTAGGACGGAATGACATGGAGGACGGTGACGTTGAAGTCCTGGATGAGCTTGATCTGCCGCATGGTGTTGCCGGCGCCGGCGGGGATGGTGAGGCAGCCGAGACGCTCCGCGCCGTAGTGGATGCCCAAGCCGCCGGTGAAGAGGCCGTAGCCGGCCATGTTCTGGAAGACGTCTTCGGGCCGGACGCCGGCCATGTGCATGCAGCGCGCCATGAGGTCGGCCCAGGTCTCGATGTCGCGGCGGGTGTGATAGACCACGGTGGGCGCCCCTGTGGTGCCGCTGGAAGCGTGAAGCCGGACGAGGTCCTTGTGTTCGGCGGCGAGCAGGCCGAAGGGATAGGCTGCGCGGAGGTCGTCCTTGGTGGTGAAGGGGAGCTTGACCACGTCCTCCGGGCTGTGAATGGCCTCGGGGGAAACGCCGGCCTCGCGGAAGGCCTCGGCGTAGAAGGGGCTGTTGGCGGCGTGCGCGACGATGCGGCGCAAGCGGTCCGTCTGGACGGCGGCGAGCTCGTCACGGGAGAGCACTTCGGCGGGGTGGAAGATTTCCATGGAGAACTCTCGATCGTCGTGGCTTGAAATGTCTTGCCAAATAGCTACTTGACCAACAATGGCTAATGCTTCCGGCTGAACACGAATGATGCGTCGGCTGCGCGCCCTGTGGTTCACTCGTCGTCCCCTCTTCCCCAGGCGGATTGAGGGACCGGACTGGCGCCGGCGAAACGTTCGCAACCGGATTCAATGCAGAGCGCTCACCCGCTTCGACGCCGCCTGGGGGCGCGGCCGCCTCCCGGGAAAACGCCGCGCGGCGCACATCAGGGGGCGCTCCCCCAGTCAGGACTGGCTAGCCCTGCGAATTCGCCGAGGCGGCGCTGTTCATGTCGCCCATCTCCATGTCCGGCGGCGCCAAATCCTGCGCCAATTCCTCGAAGGCGGTGCAGTAGCCCAAATACGCCAGGGAGACCGCGCCGGTGGGCCCGTTGCGCTGTTTGCCGATGATGACGTCCGCCGTGCCTTTGCGGGGGTTGTCGTCGCGTTTGTTGTAGACCTCGTCGCGGTAGAGGAACGCGATGACGTCGGCGTCCTGCTCGATGGCGCCGGATTCGCGCAAGTCAGAGAGCATGGGCGTCTTGTCGCTGCGCTCCTCCACTTTCCGGTTGAGCTGGGAAAGCGCGATGACAGGGATCTCCAGTTCCTTGGCCAGCGCCTTGAGGGAACGGGATATCTCGGAGATTTCCTGTTCGCGGCTGTCGGGCTTGCTACTGGCGCGCATGAGCTGGAGGTAGTCCACCACTACCAGTCCCAGGTCGTGCTGCATCTTGAGACGACGGGAACGGCCCCGCAGTTCGATGGTGGAAAGGGCCGGCGTGTCGTCGATGAAAATGGGCGCGCGGGAGAGATGGTCCGCCGCGTCGTAGAGGCGCGTCCAGTCGTCGTCGTGGATGTAGCCGCGACGCAAGCCAGCGAGGTCCACTTTGCCCCAGGCGCAGAGCATGCGCTGCATGAGCTGGTCCTTGCCCATCTCCAGAGAGTAGATGGCCGTGGGCGTGCCTTCCATCACGGCGGCGCGCATGGCCACGTTCAGCGCGAAAGCTGTTTTCCCCATGGAAGGCCGTGCTGCGATGATGATGAGGTCCGTGGGCTGGAACCCCGCGGTAAGCTCGTTGAGCTTGTGGTACCCCGTGGAGACGCCGGTGACGAGTTCCTGACGCTCCGTGCGCTTGGCCAGGTCCTGAAAAACCTTCTCCACCAAGGACTTGGACTCGGCGAAGACCGCCGTGGAGGAACGCTGCGCGATCTTGAAGACCGCTTGTTCGGCGTGCTCCAGAATGGTCTCCACGGCCTCGCCGCCGTCGAAGCTGGCGGCGATGGTCTCGCTGGCGGCGTCGATGAGTTCGCGCATGACGGCTTTGTCGCGCACGAGGCGGGCGTGATAGCTGGCGTTGGCTGCGCTGAGCACGGACTGCGCCAACTCCGCGAGGTAGGCGGCGCCGCCCACGCGCTCGAGTTCGCCTTTGCGTTTGAGGAGCTCCGCCGTGGCGACGATATCAAAGGGTTCGTTCTTGGAGTAGAGCTCCACGAAAGCGCGGAAAATGGCTTGGTGCGCGGGATAGTAGAAATCGTCCGGACGGAGGATGTCCACCAGGTTGTAGAAGGCGCTCGCTTTCAGGAAGACGCCGCCCAGCACGGCTTGTTCGGCTTCCAGACTGTGGGGCGGAGTCTTGCGGACGAGGTCGCTGACGCTGGCGTGCCGCCCGCGAGTGGGGTTGGCGCGGTCCATGGCTTTGGCGATGGTCTCGCGCATGGGGACTTCGGGTTCGCCCAGCGAGCCGGGGTCGCCGGGCCGCGCGGGTTCGCCGGGAGCGTTGTTCGAGCCGGCCAAGCGCGTTGCGGGCGACACAGGGCGGCCGGGACCGTCAAAACCACCGGAAGCGAACTCCGCGCTGAAGTCGCCAGCGTCGTCAGGGGGCGGCGCGAAGCGGTCGTCGGGCGGCGCGAAGCCGCCATGGAGGTCGTCGTTGGCGTCGCCGGCAGGCTCTGCGTCCGGAGGCGGGAAATCGAATTGGTCGCTCATGGTTCGCGGACTGTACCCAGTCGTCGTCGAATGTGCAAAGGGTTTCGAGCCGGGCCTCCGGGGGGGTCTCGACCTGCAGGATGCCGGTGGAATCGGCTCGGACCGGACGCGCGCTCACGGTCTGCTCCACGAGAAAACGCCCCGGTCGCGTCACACGGCCGGGGCGTTCATGCACATTTCGGGTCGGGGTCAGGCTTGGGGCGTCGCTTCGTCGGGGGTCTCCAGCTCGGAGCCTTCGGGCGCAGTCGCTTCGGGGGCGTCCACGGCTGTCAGGCCGGCGTCTTCCGCTGCTTCAGGGGCTTCGCCGCCCATTTCTGCAAGGGCTTCGGCCGCTTCTTCCACGGCTTCGGCTTCCTGCTGCTGGGCCATCATGCGCTCCACTTCCTCCACGGTGCCGCCGTGACGGATGACCTTGACGGTGATGTCCACCTGCACTTCGGGGTAAGGCCGGAAGGGCGCTTTGTAGATGCCGAGCGCGCGGATGGGCTCGTCCAGGTAGATCTTGCGGCGATCGATGATTTCCTCGTCCACGCTGATGGCGTCAGCCACGGCTTTGGCGATCTCCACGGTGGTGACGGAGCCGTAGAGGCGGTCGTTCTCACCCACGCGGACTTCGATGACGACTTCGGCGGCGGCGGCCTTGTCCGCGAGGTCTTGCGCAGCGGCTTTGGCGGCGTCGATCTTGGCTTGGAGCTTTTTGCGCTCCTGCTCGAAGACTTTGAGGTTGGAGTCCGTGGCGAGCATGGCCAGACCCTTGGGCAAGAGGAAATTGCGGCCGTAGCCGGGCTTGACGGTGACGACTTCGCCCAGTTGGCCGAGATTGTCGATATCTGCTCTGAGAATGAGCTTCATGATGGCCTCCCTACAGTCCCGTCTTCTTGAGCACTTCGCTGGAGTGCGTGGCCGTGTAGTACAGCAAGGCCATCTGCCGGGAGCGCTTGATCTCCGTGGTGAGCCGGCGCTGGTGCTTGGCGCAGGTGCCGGTGATGCGACGCGCGATGATCTTGCCGCGCTCGGTGACGAACTCCTTGAGCACGTCGGGACGCTTGTAGTCCAGGGGCAGTTCGGGGTTGGCGCAGAAGCGGCAGAACTTGCGGCGGGGTGCGAAACGTTTCTTGAACGCCATGGCTAGCTGGCCTCCTCTGCGGTTTCGGTGGCGGGCTGGTAGTCGTCCTGGAGCTTCACGGTCACGAACTTGAACACGCCGTCCGTGATGCGGATGATGCGCTCCAGTTCGCCCACGGCGGCGCCGGGAGCAGCGTACACCAGGCGGAAATACTGGCCCCGCATGACTTTGTTGACAGGGTAGGCGAGGTCGCGCATGCCCCAGTCATCTTCCTCGATGATCTGGGCTTCCTGACGCTCCAGCAACCCCTTCAGGTTCTCGATGATGGCCTGCGCCTCCTCCGTGGAGAGCTCGGGGCTCAGCAGGAGCAGCGTTTCATAGGTTCGCATGTGGCGGTCTCCTTGTGGTCGTATGGCCCCCACGCGCAGCCGCCATGGCCGACCAGGCCGTGGCGCAACGTGGGAGCAAGGTGGAATCGATGTCCATACACGAGACCGGCGACCACAGTCAACCAAAAACTCCTACGGCCACTCCACCGCAGCGAGCCGTCCCGTGTGCGAAGTCCGGTTCAACCCCAGAATGCAGAACACCTCGTACGGGATGGTGCCCCACCACCCGGCCAGCGCCTCCACGGAGACGGATTCCCCGGCGGCGGTATCCCCTGCGCCCAGCAGCGTCGCCTCGTCGCCGGCGCGGACGGTGGGGATGGCGCTCACGTCCACTGCCGTCATCTGCATGCACACCCGGCCGACCACCGGCGCCAGTCGGCCCCGCACCCCCATGGCCGCCTTGTTGGAGAGCGTTCGCGCATAGCCGTCCGCATAGCCTGCGCCCACCACGGCCACGGTCATGTCGCGTTGGGCGGTGAATGTGCGGCCGTAGCTGATGGATTCCCCGGCGCGCAAGGGGTGGACCTGATAGACCGGCGCCGTGACCCGCATGGCGAGCTGCAGTCCGGCGCCTTGGGCTTCCCAGGGACCGCCATGGAAGGGGTTGGCCCCATACAGGGCGATGCCGGGCCGCACGCCATCGTAATGGACGCATTTGTGCGCGAGGAGCCCCGCGGAGTTCGCCAGGCAGGCGCGCATGGGCAGACCGGCGGCGTCGAAGGCGTCCCGGAAGCGGTCGAAGCGCTCGGCCTGCGCGCGCACGTACGCTTCGGATTCGGGCTCGTCCGCCGTGGCGAGGTGGGAGACCAGCCACAACGGCCGCAGCCCCGGCAGGGTCTTCAGCGCATCGATGACGTCGGGCAAGGTTGCTTCGGAAAAGCCCAGACGCGCCATCCCCGTGTCCACCTTCACGGCCATGGCTGCAGGGCGACCCAAGCGGACGGAAGCTTGCGAGAGCCGCGCGCACTGCTCCAGGCGGCTCAACACGGGAGTCAGCGCGTGGGTTACGCAGAGCTCGGCGTCGTCCTGGTGGAGCGCATCGCCCTCGGCCGAGGCTTCCGCAACCACGCCCAGCAGCACCATGATGCGTCCCGCGAACCCGGCTTCGCGCAGACGCGCGCCCTCCTCCGCCGTGCCCACGGCCAACAGCCGCGCTCCCGGCGAGACGAGTTCCGCGCCGGCGTGCGCCGGCTGATTGGGGGAGCCGTCCGCGTAGAGGTCCGCGGCCAAGGCTTTGGCGCATGAAACGAGGCCATGCCCGTAGGCGTCGGCTTTCACCACGGGGATCATCTCGCAGACGCGTTCGCCTTCGCGGAGGCACGCTTCATCTTCCTGAGCGCGCGCCCGCAGCAGTTCGAAGTTGGCGCGCAGGACATCCACGTTCACCACACAACGGATATGGTTGTAGTCTATGGGCATCGCCCCTCCTTGAGGCTGCGCATGGCGCATGCGCCCTCCTACCCGCTCCGGCGATGTTGGGCAAGGCGTTGGCCGCGAGTTTCACGAAGACGCGCCGGCGACCACTTGACCCCGCGCCCCCGATGGCGGAAAGTGGATTGATCGGACATGGCAGGCCGCCGCCGCGTTGTCACCACCTCGTCCCGCCACCTGGGCCGCGAGTCCCACCGGAGTCCCGCTCATGCACGACCGCCTGCTCTCTGCCGCCCGGAACGCGACGGCCGACGAGCCCACCGTTTTTTCCCACGACGAGGCTCCCGCCGTCGCCGTGGAGACGTTCCGTCGTGAGATCGAACGCCTCGCGCCGTGGTTCCGTCAGGCCATGCCCGCCTACTATTTCCGCAGCCACACTGCGCAAGAGGTGACGCGCCATCTCATGGTGCTGGCCACGGGCGGCGTCACGCCCATGGCGGACCCGACTGCTCGCGCCGAGGACGCGCCCCTGCTGGAAGCGCGGGGCGTCGTCAGCTGGAGCGATCCCGACCGCGGCGTGGCCACATACATCGCGCCGGGGTCACTGCCGGACGCTTTGGGCGCCATCATGAACCGTCTCGGCAATCGCCACGGCGGCCCGTCCGAGACTCCGGATTCCCGCGCCGAGCGCGACATCCACACCGCACGGCTATACGCCAGCCGCGACGACGCCGTCCGCCTCGCCACCTTCCTCCTGGCGCCCCAGCCCCCGGCCGATCCGGAATCCCCCGCCTTCGCAGCAGCACGCACGGCCATGACGCAGCATGTGGGCGCACATCCCGAGACGACCGGCGTCCCAGTCGCTTTCCTCGACGGCTGGGAGGACCGGTTCGCCCGTTTCCTGGCCGCCGCGTGTGAGGACTACATCGAAAAATTCGATCCGGAACGCAGCCTGCGCCATTTCGTGGCGGCGCTGTCCATCGCCGACCGGGAAGGGTCCTCTGCATCGTGCGAGTCGCTTGCAGACGCCGGAGAAAGCCGCGTCATGCTCACCATGCCGGACCCCCCGCGCACAGGGCTCTTGCGTACGGCTTTGCGCCTGCTGGCGCGTCACGGCCTGGACGTACGGCGCGGGTATCTGGACCATTTCGATGCGGCCGGACCGGACTTCGTCCGGGAAGAGGGCCGCCGCGGCATGGTCGTTCTGAGCTTCTATGTGCGCCCGAGCGTGGCGCAGGAGACGCTTCTCGACCCGGAAAGCGAAGCCTGGGCGCGCCTGCAAGATGACCTGGAACGGCTGAAATGGTACGCTCCGCACGGCCTGGAAGCTCTTGCCGACGCCCATGGTCTGCGGCTGCGACAAGTGATGACACTGATGGCCGGATGCGAGTTCGCACACCAGTTCCTCATCGCCGAGAACCTCTGGGCCTACACGGCGGACAATATGGTGGAGGCCCTGCTCCGCCAGCCGGACGCCGTCATGCTGCTCGTGCGTTTTTTTGAAGCCCGTTTCGATCCGACGATGGATGACGACGCCGCCGACCTCCTGCAGGCGGAGCTCTCCCGCGCACTGGACGAAGCCCTCGCCGCCATGGACGACCCCGTGGCCGAAGGGTCGTTGGCCGCCATCCACGAACTCTTCCGCCACTCCATGCGCACCAACGCGTTCCTCCCGGGACACTGCTGCCTGGCGTTCCGACTGGACCCGACCTGCCTGGAGCTGGTGGCCCCCACCCTGCACGCCGGCGACTCCCAGCACGAACGACCCCGGCCTTACGCCATCTACTTCGTCCATGGACCCTACGCCCAGGGCTTCCACGTGCGCCATCGGCAGACGGCCCGCGGCGGCGTGCGCGTGGTCACCACCCGCACCCAGGAACAGTTCGAGCTGGAATCCAACAGACTCTACAAGGAAGCCGCCGCTTTGGCGCATGCGCAACAACTCAAGAACAAGGATATTCCCGAAGGCGGCGCCAAGGCCGTGTTGCTGCTGGGTCCCGAAGCGGACCTCGACCTCTGTGTACGGGGGTTCGCGGACGCCATCCTGGACCTCGTCGCAGCGCCTGCAGACTCCGGCGACGATTTGCCGCGCTACACCGCGCCCATGGTGAAGGACTACCTCGGCCGCGAGGAACTGCTCTATCTGGGGCCGGACGAACAGATCGCCGAGCGCCACATCGAGTGGTTCGTGCGTCGCGCCGGCGAACGCGGCTACCGCTGGCCGCTGGCTTTCATGAGCTCCAAACCCCGCGCCGGCGTGAACCACAAGGAGTACGGCGTCACGTCGCTGGGGGTGGTGGTTTACGCGCGCCATCTCCTGACCGCCGTGGGCGTGGATCCCGCGCGCGAGCCCTTCGCCGTCAAGTTCACGGGGGGGCCGCGAGGCGACGTGGCCGGCAACGCCATGCGCATCCTCATGCGGGACTACCCGAACACCGCGCGCATCGTGGCCGTGAGCGACGGCAGCGGCGCCGCTTTCGATCCCGAGGGACTGGACCACGCCGCCTTGTCGCGACTCATCGCCGAGGAGCGCTCCATTGCGGACTTCCCGACCGACGTCCTGCGCGGCGAGGGGGCTTTCGTGGAGTCTGCGGCCACGCCTGAGGGCCAGAAGCGGCGCAACACGCTCTTCGCCACAGCCCGTGCGGATCTGTTCATCCCCGCCGGGGGGCGGCCGGACACTCTCAACGCCAAGAACTGGCGGACCTTTCTGGACGACCGCGGCTCGCCCACGGCGCGGGTCATCGTGGAGGGCGCGAATCTCTTCCTCTCGGCGGAGGCGCGCGCCAAGCTGGAGCAGGCTGGCGCGTTGATCGCGCCCGGCCCTTCCGCCAACAAAACGGGGGTCATCTGCTCTTCCTACGAAGTGCTGGCCGGTCTCGCCATGACGGAAGCCGAATTCCTGGAGGAAAAGCCGCGCTATGTCCGCGAGGTGCTGGCGCTGCTGGAACGCCGCGCCGAGGACGAAGCGCGGCTGCTGCTGCGCGAACGCGCCGCCAGTGGAGACCGCACGCCCCTTTCGGCGTTGTCCTCGGCGTTGTCTCTGGAGATCACCGCGGCGGCGGATCTGCTGGAAGAGGCCCTGGCTGAAGATCCGCCGAACTTGCGCGAGGGCTCGCCGTGGCGCGTGCTGCTCTTCGACTACTGCCCCCCGCTTCTGGCGGAGCGGCGGCCCGAACGCTTGCTGACCGGCTTGCCGCCGCGCTACCTGGCGGCGTTGCTGGCTGCTGCGGCGGCGTCACGCATCGTCTATCAAGAAGGGTTGGGGTGGCTCTCCAGACGTCTCGCCGCCGCCAGCCTGGCCGAGTTGGTGGAGGCGTACCTCGTCCAGGAACAGACCGCGGCGCGGCTGCTCGGCAAGCTGGAAGACGCCGCCGCGGACACGGCTGCAGTCTGGCCCGAAGAAGAACGTCGCGCTCTGCGTCGGTTGCTGCTGCGGGGCGGCCGGGGCGCCCTGGCGGACGACGCACTGCAGCGCTGAGCCGCCCTGTGCGCCCACGGCTCCTGACGCAAGAGAGGGCGCCGGCCTCGAGCAGGGTTTCTCCCCGCTCAAGGCCGCGCGCGGCTCGCCAAGGCGTCTCGGAGCGGAACCTCCGGGTTTGGGTGGAGACGACCCTACGGCGCGGGCCGGTAGCCTTCCCGACGTTGTCGTTCCTGCTGTTGACCGTAGAGGGCGCCGCCCACCGTGCCCAGAGCGCCGCCAAGGGCTGCGCCCACGCCGGCGTTGCCGCCTGAAATGGCCGAGATGCCTGCGCCGGTTCCCGCGCCGATGACGCCCCCGGAGAGCGCGCCCTGCTGGGTAGGCGTCATGTTGGTGCAGGCGGCCAGGGCGACCAGCGTCAAGAGGGCGAGGGGGAAGACGAAGGAGTGGAGAAGTCGTTGCATGAGGATCCCCCTAGTTGTCCAGTTTCGGTTTCACGAAGTCTACCCACAAGGCCTCGGCCACGGGCGTCTGCAGCTTGTCCGGATGGGCGGCGTACCACGCATCCAAGCCTTCGAGCACCTGGGTGAGGGTGTGTCCGGAAAGCCCTGTCACCCAGCCGGGAATGAGGCTCTTGCATGCCTCGGCGGGGACCTCGCCGCCGCGGATCTCCTGTTCCAGCTCGATGACCGTGGCCATGCCCATCAGGAAAGCTTGCTTCTCCTGCATGGTGGAATTGGTCCAGTGCGCCCCGGTGACGACTGGGGTGTCGCGCTCGGCGTGCGCTGCGGTCGAGCACAGCGCCGCTGCGCAGCAGAGGCACACGGCCAGCAGCACATGCGCGAGGGTGGAGAACGTGGAGCGGTCCCGTTCGGGGGAAACAGTCTTGGGCATGGATGGCCTCCCGTCTGTTGAAGGTGCGATGCGACGGGAGCCATCGTACGTCCGGGGCGTGGTTCCGGACAACGTCCAGCATCTGAATCCACTGTCTTTTCACCGAAAGGAGGCGTCTTCGGGCGCCTTTCGGCGGGGTTATTCGTCCGTACGGTGGATGTCCGGCAGGGTGCGGTCCGGGTCGCGGATGCAGCGCTCCGGCCGCCAGCGGTAATAGACCTCCTGACCGGGACTGGCGCTCATGACGGCGTACATCCCCGTGGGGGTGAGCACGCCGAGGTCGATGAGCAGGTCGCTGGCGCGCTGCACCGTGTCGATGAACGTTGTGTCGGCGGGGTCGGCGGGATCGAAGTTGTGCCCGAACTGACGCCCGATGAATGGATCCACCAGCCCGCCATACGCCGCGAAGACGCGCATGTGCAGGCGTTCCAGCAAGCAGGGGAGGATGTCCTGCGCGCGCACGCCTTCGAAGCCTTCGTCGGAGCAGTCCACATTGCGGTACTGCGCGTCGAAGCGTTGGAGCTGGCGATCGTACTTGCGGGCGTCATCGAGGTTGGCCCACATGCAGTCGATGAGCAGCAGCGCCTCGGGCCAGCGCATGTGGCCGTTGCGGCCGATCATGTCGTTGGTGATGAAGAGCCCCCCCGGCGTCAGAGCCGCCTTCACCTGGTGAAAGATGTCCTCCAGCGCCACGAAGTGGTGCAGGGAGTGGTGCGCCATCACGGCGTGGCTGGTCTGCTCGGGACGCCACCGGTTCACGTCCGCCTGGGTGAAACGGAGCATGTCGGTTACCCCGGCTGCTGCGGCGGCTGCCCTGCCGCGTTCGATGGCGTGGTCGGCCAGCTCCACACACTCGATGACCACGCGGTCCAGACCGGCGGCGCGCAGGCCTTGGGCAGTCTTCACTTCCATGGCGCAGTCGCCGGCGCCGAGGCTGGTCACGCGCACGGTCTCCCGGCCAAGGGCGCCGGTCTCGCTTGCAGCGTCCCGGATGAACTTGACATAGAAGTCCGTGATGATCTCGCCTCCGAAGAGTCGTCGCCACAAGGGTTTGAGGTGCGCGTCGCGCCAGTAGTGATGGATGGCGGGGAGGTCGTGGACGTTCTCCACATGGCGGAACTGCTCGACCTGCTCGCGGAGTCTGGCTGTGTAGTCGTCTTCTGCGGGAGCGGGCGTGGCGTCGGGTGGGGTGGGCATGACGGGGCTCTTTCTCACGATGCTGCTGGGGATGGAAGGGAGCGGCGGCGGCGGCCTGTCGACATTTGAAGCCTGCGCGGGAGCCTGCTTCCAGCCGGATGCGTGGTCGCGCGGCTTGGGGTTGCGGCTGGCGTCGGGCCTGTGCGTGCGGTAGTCGAGGCGGGGTGAAATGTCCAGGGCATGGATTCCCCATTGACCAACGCCTGTTTTTGACATACGGCGTTGGCTGTCCGCTGCGGCGTCCCTGCAGGCGTTGCGGCGCGACTCCCTCACGCGCGCCCCGGGCGCGTTCTTTTTTCACGAAGCATCGCCAAGGAGACCGGCATGAAGATTCTGGAGATCAAGGCGCTCGCCATTCCAGACGTCAAGGTGATTCGTTACGGCTACTTCATGGACCACCGCGGCTATTTCACGGAGCCCTTCCGCAAGAGCGACATCATGAACGCTGTGGAAGCCGGCAGCTTCCGCGGACGTGAGATCGTGCAGATGAACGAGAGCCGCAGCGCCGCCAACGTCTGTCGGGGGCTCCATTTCCAGTGGAATCCGTTCATGGGCAAACTGGTGCGCACCCTCGCCGGCCACATGGTGGACCTGGTGATGGACATCCGCAAGGGCTCGCCGTGGTTCGGCAAGATCATCGCATACGACATGCCCCAGACGCCCGACCAGGAATTCGGCGAATGGATATGGGTGCCGCCGGGGTTCGCCCACGGCAACTTCTTCCCGGAGCCCACCTCCATCGAATACTGCTGCACCGGCGAGTACAGCCCCGGCAACGAAGCCGGCGTCTCCCCCTTGGCCGAGGACCTGGACTGGTCCCTCTGCGACCCGACGCTCAAGGCCCGTTTCGACGCGCTCAAGCAAGGCGACATCATCCTCTCCGACAAAGACCGCGACGGCCTCTCCCTTGCCGCCTGGGACGCTGACGAGCGCAGCGCCAACTTCGTCTTCGGGCAGTGCTGACGTCCCCCGGCCACGCCCCGATCCTCTCACCCTCTATTCTCACGAAAGGCTGACATCCATGAAGATCCTCATCGCCGGCGGCGCCGGCTACATCGGCTCCATGCTGGCTCCGGCGCTGCTGCAGCGCAACTACGAAGTCCACGCCCTGGACCTGCTCTGGTTCGGCAACCACCTCCCCGAAGGCGTCAAGGTCATCGAAAAAGACGTGCTCAAGGTCACGGAGGAGGATCTCCAGGGCTACGAGCAGGTCATCTTCCTCGCAGGTCTCTCCAACGACCCCATGGCCGAGTACTCCCCCGCGCAGAACTTCGTGGACAATGCCGCCTGCCCCGCTTACCTGGCTTACATGGCCAAACGCGCCGGCGTGAAGCGGCTCATCCATGGCGGCTCCTGTTCCGTCTACGGCTACACCGTCAACGAGCTCTATGACGAGACCTCCCCCGCCGTCTCCAGCTATCCCTACGGCATCTCCAAACTGCAAGGCGAGTTCAGCTGCCTGCAGCTCCAGGACGAGGCCTTCAGCGTCATCTGTTTCCGGCAGGGCACCGTCTGCGGCTGGAGTCCGCGCATGCGGCTGGATCTTGTGGTGAACACCATGTTCAAGTGCGCTTTGGAAGACAACAAGATCACCGTGAACAACCCGGCCATCTGGCGGCCCATTCTCTCCATTCGGGACGCCGTTTCCGCCTATATCCGCGCCATCGAGGCGGACTACAACATCAATGGCATCTTCAACATCGCCTCCGGCAACTACACCGTGGGCGAAATTGCGGACTACGTACTGGAAGGCGTGCGCGACTACATGGGCGTGAACCCCGAACTGGAGATCAAGCACATCAAGGACTTCCGCAACTACAAGGTCTCCTACGAAAAAGCGGAAAAGATTCTCAGCTACCACCCCCGCTACGACATCAAGGACATCGTGGCGGAGCTGGCGAAGAACTACGACACCTTCAAGGACTTCGACAGACAGGAGTTCTACAATATCCGCACGTTCAAATCCCTGGATCGCGACATCTAGCCGCAGCCGGACGCGCGTTTCCACCTCACCGGAGTGGGGGACGCCGCCGCCCGAGGAGCACCGCATGCACGTTATCGTCACCGGCGCCAATGGCCAACTCGGCTCGGACGTGGTCGAAGCCTTCCAGAACGACGGCCACGATGTCCTGCGCCTCACCCATGACGTCCTCGACATCGCCGACAAGGACGCCGTCTTCACCCTCATGAACGAGTCCCGTCCGGATCTCGTGGTCAACACTGCCGCCTTCCACAATGTGGAACAGTGCGAGGAGGACCCCCACACCTCCTTCGCCGTCAACGCCATCGGCGCCCGCAACCTCGCCTTGGCCGCCAAGGAGCTCCGCTACGGCCTCTGCCACATCTCCACGGACTACGTCTTCGACGGCGCCAAGCAAGCCCCCTACGTGGAGTCGGACACGCCCCGCCCCCTGAACGTCTACGGCAACTCCAAGCTCGCCGGGGAGCACTTCGTCTCCACCATCGCCCCCACGCACTGGATCGTGCGCGTCTCCGCCATCTACGGTCTCGCGCCGTGCCGCGCCAAAGGCGGCTTGAACTTCGTGCAGCTGATGTTGAAGCTGGCCCGCGAACGCGGCGAAGTGGCCGTGGTGGACGACGAGTTCGTCTCCCCCACCTACACCAAAGACGTGGCCGCCCAGCTGGTGGAGCTCACCCGCACCACCAACCACGGTCTCTTCCACTGCACCTCCCGCGACCAGTGCAGCTGGTACGACTTCGCTCAGGAAATCTTCGGTCTCACCGGCACGCACGTCACCTGCAACCGCGCCAAGCCCGGCCAGTTCCCCATGAAGACGCCGCGGCCCAAGTATTCCGTGCTGGAGAACAAAGCCCTCCACGGCCTTGGCCTGGACCGTATGCCCCACTGGCGCGACGCCCTGAAGCGCTACCTGGCGGACTTCGAGGCGGCGTGCCCTTCCGAAGAGGAGTAGCCCGCCGTCCCCACACCACCATGCCGCACACCGGGGGAGCCTTCGGATGAAGAAGGCTCCCCCTTTTTTGAACACGTCCCGCAGCCATCGACTTCCCCCGGGGCCCGCCCAGCGTCCTCCAGGCGCTCCCGGGACATCCATCGGATATCCCCAGCGTTCCGGGAACGCGCCTCTTGCCTCCAATCTATCGAAATTTCTTCGCATACGGCCAGCCACCGACCTGACGACCATCCCCTCCGGCCCGGGGCCGCCGCACAGCGCATCCCGAAAAGAAACGAACCCCTCGAAGACCCGAAGGCAACGACCGTCCAGACCCTTCAAACCTTTCTGCGGCATCCCCGCAGCGATGTTTCCACCGCGCGCCATTCGTGGCACAATGCCTTGACGGCGTCCCGGGAAGGCGGCGCCGCAACGCCACGACCACCCACCCGGAGGAGACCTGCATGCGACACACCATCACTTGGCACGGCCACGCCAACTTCCAGATCGAAAGCCGCGGCGTGTCTCTCATCATCGACCCCTTTTTCGAAGGCAACCCCAAAGCCGCCGCAGACCCGGCCGCCATCGAGTCGCTGGATATCATCCTCGTCACCCACGATCACCACGACCACATCGGCCAGACCGTGGCCATGGCGCTCCGCACGGGAGCCCGCGTGGCCGCCGTGGTGGAGACCGCGGCGAAGCTCATCGAACAGGGCGTCCCCACCGAACAGATCCTCAATCATGGCATGGGGTTCAACATAGGCGGCACGGTGGAGTCCCATGGCGTGGCCATCACCATGACGCAGGCGGCGCACACCTCCGCCACGGGGGTCCCCGTGGGGTACATCATCACCCTTCCGGACGGCTTCGTCCTCTATCACGCCGGCGACACGGGGCTTTTCAGCGAGCTTGGCCTCTATGGGCAACTCTACTCGGTGGACCTCGCCATGCTGCCCATCGGCGGCGTCTTCACCATGGATCCCCGTCAGGCGGCGCTGGGATGTCAGATGCTGGGGTGCAAGCGCGTCATCCCCATGCACTGGGCGACGTTCCCCGTGCTGGAGCAGTCCACGGACCATTTCGAGCAAGCCTTGCGGGACTACGCCCCGGACTGCGCCATGCTGCCCTGCGAGCCGGGCGTTCCCCTGGTCCTCGAAGGCGACCCCGACAGCTGCGGCTGCTGAAGCGGACCGCGACGGCGCATGCGTATGCCTCGCCGCCCGGCCCGTGCTCCATCGAGAGCCGGGACAGGGCGACAGAGCAACAGGGGACCGGGGGCCGGGAGCCGGGAGCTCAGAGCAACCCGACCTCCCAGTTCATCTCGGTGGTGCGTTCGGGAATCTCGCCGGCGCCCTGCGATGGCGCGGGGGGCGTTTCGTCGTATGTCAGGAAGAGACGGTACCCGGCCTGCTCAAGGGCCTGCCGATGCGCGCGCATGTCCACGGGCCAATGCGGGAAGAGCCAGAGGTTCTGCCCATAGACTCGCGCCCAGTAGACCTCGCCCTTGGGACTGGCGAGGAGGTCCCTGTTCTTCACGGCCGGGGGGATGTGTCGGGAGAGGCACGCCGGCCAGTAGCCGCCTGCGGTCACGCCCAACGGCAACGGCGACTGCGCCGGCAGCGCAAGGTAGTCGTCCTGACCAAGCTCCGGGCTGACCACCGCCGCTGTCACACCCAGCTCCTGAAGCATCGCGAGGTGGAAGCCGTTGGCGATATTGCAGTGGGGCCCCGCCACCAGCTCCAGGGCTGGCCGCGCCTCCGCCGGGGGGAAGAGCCCGAGCTGCCACACAGCGCCCAGGATGAAACGCCGCGCCCCCCCTTTCACCATGCGCTCCACCACGAGACGCCACATGCGCTCCTCGTCCGGCCAGATGACCGGAGGCAGATGCCACCAGTGCTTCGGCAGGAGCGTGCGGGAAATCTGATCCAGCAGACGCGGCGCCACCCAGTAGCCCAGCTGGCCGGCGGGGCGGGAGGCTTTGCCTTTGGGCGGCGAACGGCGGATGAAGAGGTCCAGCAGCGGACCGGACGGCGCGATGGGGGCGGGCAGTCTGGGTTCGAAGCGGGACGTCCCCGGGTTCGGCGCAGCCTCGGAGGCCTCCAGCGCGGCGAGTTCCGTCTCCAGAACGCGCAGTCGCGTGTTCAGCTCGGGTTCGCGTCTGTCCACCAGAAAGACCGGCGCACCCGAGGGCGGCAACCCTCGAGGCCGGAGCGGAAGCGCTTTTCTGCCGCGTGGCGCAGTCTTGGGCGCAGGGCCCTTGCCTTTGGGACCTTTCCCGCGGTGGGGCGGTTTGCCGGGGCGGCTGCGCGGGGCCGGCGGGCCGGGGCGTCCGCGTCGTCCGTCCGTTTCCGGGAGAATATCGAAACGACCGCGCTTGGGCACGGGTTTCTGCAGTTTCAGCACCCGGTGGTGTGTTTCGTCCTCCGTGCCGATGCGGAGCACGTCGTGCGCCAGCAAAGGGATGCGGGGCTCCAGCACGGCGCCGCCCTCCGGAGTGTGCTTCACGGCGCCGACGAATAGGCCGGAGCCCGTCTGCCGAGCTTCCTTGGGGTGCGCGAAGGGAATCTGCCGGCTCTGTGGAAGGAACCGCGCTTTGGTGGTGGCGCGGCTCAGGGCCTTTTCCAGGATGGCCACGGCTTCCTTGCGGATGGCGGGGTCGCGGCCTTCATCCCGGAGCATGCGGTAGGCCGTGGTGGTGTAAAAGACATAGTGCGGACCTTTCTTGCGTCCCTCGATCTTCCAGCAGCGCACTTGGGGGATGTCCAGCAGGGTCTTGATGAGGATGTCCAGGCCCAGGTCCAGGCAGGAGAAGAATCGCTCCTTGTGTCCTTTGAGCCCCTTGTCATAGACACGGCGGCATGGCTGCACGCAGCGTCCGCGCAGCCCGCTCTTGCCGCCCAGAGCCGAGGACCACCAGCAGCGGCCGGAGACGGCGTAGCAGAGCGCGCCATGCACGAAGGTCTCCAGGGACATTTCGGGGGGGCAGGCTTGCGCCATCATGCGGATTTCGTCGATATCCAGCTCCCGGGGCAGCACGACCCGGCGCACGCCGAGTCGGTCCGCCAAGGCGAGGCTCGCAGCGGGTGTGGCCGCCGCGAGCGTGGAGAGATGGAGCTCGCCGGGAAAGCCCACTTGTCGGGCGGCTTCCAGCGCGCCGAGATCCTGGACGATGAGCGCGTCAGGACCGCAGCCGTCGCGCTTGGCCCGCGCCAGCCGCTCCAGCAGACGACACGCTGCGCCGAGATCCCCGGGCTTGAGCAAGGTGTTGAACGCCACATAGACTTTGGCGTCACGGGCATGAGCCAGCGCGCAAAGAGCCAGGGTTTCCTTGACGGCGAAGTTGGAAGCCTGCATTCTGGCGGAGAAGTGCTTGAGCCCCATGTAGACGGCGTCTGCGCCAGCGGCCAACGCCGCCAGACAAGACGCTTTGTTCCCTGCAGGGGCCAGCAGTTCCGGTCGCACCACCGTGACGGCTTCATTGTCTGTCACCATAGACGTATTCATTGGATATCGGCTCGCATCGCCTTGTACGGGGAGCGCGCACCGCCCCCCGGGGTCGCCCGTTGTTTGGGCCATAAGTTTCTACCGACGCGTAACGCGGGGCTCTGCATGGCAAGTTCACAATCGAAACCGACGCTCTTCGTCCGCAACACGCAATGTGAAGACCTTACCGTATTGGACGTGGTGCCCTTCGGTCAAACATCGCCGGGCGTTTCTCCGTGCTTCGCCATCCGCATGGAGCGTCCGAACTGGTCGCGGTGGCGGCCCGGGCAGTTCGTCATGGTGCGCCACCCCAGCTTCGGTCAAGAGCTGACCTGGGGCCGCGCCATCTCCATCAGCCGCATGACGGACGCCGGCCTCACGCTTTTCATCCAGCTCGCCGGCCGCGGCACGCGACGCCTGGCGGACACCCGTCCCGGCGAAAGCTTGACCGTATGGGGGCCCCTTGGCAACGGTTTCGCCGTGCAGGAGAAGCCCACGCTCATGCTCGCCGGCGGGGTGGGACTCGCGCCGTTTTTGGCGTATGCGGAAAAGCACCCCAATCCACAGTCCCTGGAGCTTTTCTTCGGCCACCGGCTGCCCATCGCCACGTACCCTTTCGAAGACCTCGCCAACCTCGCGCCGGCCATGACGCGCCGTCACTTCCACGAGCAGACCCCCGAAGACCTGCCGCGCTTCATCGCACAGCTTCGGGAACTCATGACGCGCTACAAGGACGGCTTGGTGCTGGCTTGCGGTCCCACGCCATTCCTGCGCACGGTGCGCGAGCTGGCGCTGGAGCTCGGGACCATGACGCAGCTTTCGCTGGAAAACAAGATGGGCTGCGGCGTGGGCGCGTGTCTGGGCTGCGTCGTTCAGGATGAACATGACGAGCCGGTGCAAGTCTGCTCGCGAGGGCCGATCTTCTGGGCCCACAAGATCACCCTCTAGGAGACCACCATGAGCAAACCGGCTCCCCAGTTGCAGGTCGAACTCCCCGGCCTGACGTTGAAAAATCCCGTCATGACCGCCTCCGGCGCCTTCGGCTACGGCGAGGAATACGCGCCCTTCGGCCCATTGGAATCGCTGGGCGCGCTGGTGGTGAAGGGCCTCTCCCTCCATCCCCGCGCAGGCAACCCCATGCCTCGCATCGCCGAGACGCCTTGCGGCATGCTGAACGCCATCGGTCTGCAAAACGTGGGCGTGGAGAAATTCCTCAACGAGAAACTGCCCCCCCTGCCCTACGAAAAAACGCCCGTCATCGCCAACCTGTACGCCTGCGAACCCCAGGAATTCGCGGAACTGACCGCGCGCCTGTGCAGCGATGATCGCGTGGCCGCCGTGGAAGTGAACGTCTCTTGCCCCAACGTGGCGCGGGGGGGTCAGGCCTTCGGACAGGACCCCGCGCAAGCCGCCGCTGTGACCCGGGCCGTGAAGGAAGTCGCCGGCGACACGCCGGTGCTCGTGAAGCTTTCCCCCAACGTGGCTGACATCACGGAAGTGGCGAAAGCCGTGGAAGCCGCTGGCGCGGACATGCTGACGTGCATCAACACGCTGGTCGGCATGGCGGTGGATCTGCGTACGCGCCGGCCATTGCTGGCCAACGTGGTGGGCGGCCTCTCCGGGCCGGCCATCAAGCCGGTGGCGCTGCGCTGCGTCTGGCAGGTAAGCCGTGCCGTCTCCATCCCCGTGATCGGGGTGGGAGGCATCGCCACCGCCACGGACGTACTGGAATTCGTGCTGGCCGGCGCGCACGCCGTGCAGGTGGGCACAGCCAACTTCTCCCGGCCTGACGCCATCTACCGCATCATCGAGGAACTCCCCCACGCCATGGAGCTGTTGCGGGTGGAAAGCCTGGAACAACTGCGGGGCCAGTTGCAGCTCCCTTCCTGACTGCAGCCGCCCCCTCGACGAAACCGGCGGCGCTCTGCGCCCCATTCGCCGCGCTTGCGACGCCCCTTCACAGGCCCTTCCTGTTCGCGCTCGCGATTCACGAAACGCGGCTCATCCCACACAAGACGCTAGACGTCCCGCCAGTACCCCGGGGACCATGTCCCATCCGGACGGCGATGCCCCGGCACCCACACCTTGCCCGGTTGCGGCGGCCCCGTGTATTTCCAGTAGCCGCCTTCGGGGGTCTTCACCCAGACGAAATTGGGGCCCGGCTTGGCCGGACGCACGTAGCCGATGCCGGCGTCCAAGCCGTGCGGGCCGGCGTCCACATAACAGGACGTGGTGAGACACGACGCGCCCCCGAGCAGGACGAACGCAAGCAGCATGGAGCATACAGGATGCGCCCCGGCGGAGCGAACGCTCGCGAGGACAGCGGAAAATGGACGACGGTGCGTGGTCATAAGCAAGGCTCCCCGACATGGACAAGGATTGTCGCGCCCTGTGGACGCATGAGCATACGGTGGATGTACGGGGAGCCTGCGTGCTTGTCAAGATGAGGCCTGGGGACGCCATGAAGGCGCCCCGGCGACGTTATTGAAGCGTCTGGGAAGAGCACTGCATGGCGGCGATGGGCCGTTGACGGATGCTTTCGAAGTACTCTTTCACCTTGTCGTATTCCCGCCACTCGTTGTAGATAGTCATCCACGTCTCGAAATCCATGAATGACTCGTCGAGCTGTTCTTCATGACTGGAGGTGAAGACGTTGAAAAGCTGCATCTCCGCCTGAAACTCCAATGAGTCAAATACCGAACCGATAGTACCCGTAGGGTGTTTTGGGCCATCCAAAGTGTCAATGACGAATTTGCAGAGCGTCGCCATGGAGCTTTCGTAGTCAATGAAACTGTTGTTCATGGTCTCTACAAGTCCCATGTACTCCGGATAGGCTTCCTGTATTTTGATGAGCGCTTCCTCCGGAATGCGAACATAGAGCTTGTCGCCCTCCTCCGTCACAAAGTAAAAACGCAACCAACTCTCGAATTGCATGAGACGGGCGACATCGCCCAGAGCTTCCTTGAAAACTTGCGTATCCATACTCTCTCCTGACTATGCTTCACGGCTGCGCTGCTGCCCTGTTGTCGAGCCGATTCATTGCTCCGATGAAGAACGACACGGCGCGACCGTGTGGGGTCACTCGTTTCTCTTCGCTGTTTCTCTCCGGGACGGCATACCCGAGAGACTGTGCGCATCACAGGCCGACTCGTCAAGGGCGCCGGGACGCGCCGCTCTGGCCAGAAGGGAGCGGCTCGCCCGCGCGAGCGCCAGCGTGCGGGAGGGCCCCGCCGCGTGTTCACCTGCTGCGGGGGTCTCCGGGCCGTCGTCCTCGGGCCAGCGCTCCAGCAGACCCAGCAGGTCAGCCGCCCGGTCCATGTCGTGGAGACGCGGCGGCTGCGTGACCCGCAACCCCAGCGTTTCCGCCCTCGCCATGGTCTGCGCGAAGACCGTGGGCTCTCCCCAGGCCACGTCACGGAACACGGCGCGCAACGCAGACTGCGTCACCACGCAACGGTCGAAGCCCACGCAATAGAAGCCGCCGTCTTCGGCGGGCCCCAGCGCCATGTCGGCGCTGCCGTCGGCGAGCTGCGCAAGAGCGTCCGCCACCATGGGAGCCTGCACTTCCGGGATGTCCGAGCCCAAAAGCACGACGCGCTCGACGCCCTGTTCTTCCATGAACACCTGCTCAATTGCAAAGGCCATTCGGGCCCCCAGGTCGCCCATGCCGTCTGCTTCCTCATGGGATTGCGGTGACGCCTGCGGTCGGATTCGAAGATCTGCGCCCAGCCACGCAGCAATCGACTCGACCCCCGTGGGCGGTGTACAATGGATCGTGAGTTCAACTGTGGGCGACGCATGGACAAGCATCCGGAATTGCTCAACCATATCCAACCCGAAGGCCTTGTGGAACGCCAGGGCGAGGGCTTGCGCCTGGGCCGGGGACAAGGCCGTCGCAAAGTCCCGTGCGAGCCGGGTCTTCACCTGTCCCAACGCAGGAGCGCGAGCGAACATGACAATACATGCGGTATTGCTCATTCGTCAGCCATCCTCAAGATTCGCCGCGTCAGTTCGCGCACCCCACTCGTACTGTAGTACGGCGCGAGTCGATGGGCCGACACGCCCAGGCCGTAGAGCAGGCGCAGCACATTGTTGCGAACCATGGCGAATAGCGGGCCCTGCTCGCGGTAGCGCCGGGTGGAGGTGAGGGCGGCCTGTGGCGCAACACGCACCCCGTACCCGGCGCGGCGCAGCCGACGCATGAATTCGACGTCTTCCATGAGTGGCTGTTCAGGATAGCCGCCCACGGCGTGGAACGCTTCCGCGCAGACGCTGTGAACCTGGTCGCCATAGGGGGTGCGCGTCAGCCGGTTGCGCCAGTTGGCGCCCCATGCGGCGGCGCGCATGCCGGGGCCGGCCCCGGCGAAGGCCAGTGCGCAGGCGCAGGCCGCCGGCGGCTGGGGACGTCCGGTGCTCCGGCGCCCTTTCGCAAAGACCTCGAGGGCTGGCTCAAGAGTCGTCCAGACGATGTTGAAGATGTCGTTCGGCAAGCGTGTATCCGCGTGCAGGAACATGAGAATACGACCGCGGGCGGCCGCTGCGCCTGCGTTCATCTGCGCAGCGCGTCCCCGGGGCGTCGAGAGGGTGCGGACGTTTGTGTGCGCGCTTTCGATGGCAGCGAGCGTATCACCGACGGGGTCCGCCACGAGGATCTCCACGACGCCTTCCCCCCACGCGCCGACACGCGCCTTGACATGCGCCAGGAGGTCGTTGATAGAGTCCGCCTCATGGAGCACGGGCACGACCACCGAGATGCAGGGTCGTTGCGTTTCCGCTGCGTCCATGGGAGAAGCCGGGGGGGCTCCGACTGAAGCACGCATAAAACACCTCTAACGCATCGCGGGGGATTCGCCATGCTGCTGGGAACCACGCATCCGGACTGGCCCGAATGGCCCATGCGCCGTACGAATCAAGCCATGACCAGCCTCGACCAGGTAGAAGCCCTGCTGCATCGCGTTTCCACGTTGCGCCTGGGGCTCGCCCAGGCGAACATACCGTATGTCATGCCCCTCACCTTCGCGTACGAGGGAGGCGCGTTGTACATGCACTCCGGGAGGACAGGACGGAAAATCGCCCTCCTGCGCGAGAACCCCAAGGTCTGTTTCGAGGTGGAGGATGACGTCCGTCTCTCCGAACCCTCCGACCCCAACGCCGCCTGCGATTTCTCCATGCGGTACCAGAGCGTCATCGGCTTCGGCAAGGCGGCGGTTCATGAGGACGAGGCCACTGTCGCCCGGGGGCTGGACTTGCTGATGGCGCGCTTCTCCGAGCGGGACTTCACATATCCCCAACCCGCCTTGGCGCGCACAGCCATGATCGTGGTCACCATCGACATGGTCACCGGCAAGATGAGCGGCTACGACTAGCATGCGCGTCATGGCTCTCATGGCTCCCACAACTCCCTTGGGGGCCATGGTCGCGAGACGCGGTTTTCGCCGGGATCGCGGCGCGTCCCCCCTCCACTGCACCCTTTCCGAACACTTTGCGACGTCCTCCGCAGTCAGCGCCGTACGACCGCCTGCACGTCGCCCGGACAAGGGCGGTCAAGCGAGGTGCACGGCGGCGTCGACCTTGTAATCGCGCGCGTCCAGACATTCGGAGACCTGCAGCGCACGGCCTTGCGCCTCCGCATCGGCCAGGTCCACATCCCGCGGGGGACGAGGCCGCATCATGCCGTCGAAGACGACGCGCACCACCGGAGAGAGGGGCTTTTCCGGATTGTTCGCCGCCACGAAGCCGTAGTCCCGCGAGGTGAGCCGCACGAAGCTGCCCACGGGGTAGATGCCCAGCGACTTGATGAACTGCTCCGCATAGCCGGGCGCGAAGTCCTCCCCGCGCATGGAGTAGATGATGGACAGCGCCTTGTGGGGCAACATGCCGCGCCGGTAGACGCGGTCGCTGGTGAGCGCGTCGTAGACGTCCGCCACGGCGATGACCCGCGCAAAGGAGCTGATGCCCGGGCCCGCCACACTGTGCGGGTACCCCGAGCCGTTGTGCTTTTCGTGATGCTCCAGCACGCCGCGCAGTACGGGCTCCGGCACGGTGTGGCCATTGGTGAGCAGTTCGCAACCGAAGACGGGGTGGCTCTTCATCACGGCGAATTCCTCGTCGCTGAGCTTGCCCGGCTTGTTGAGAATCTTAGATGGGATACGCGCCTTGCCCACATCATGGTGCATGGCCGAGAGACCCAATGCCAGCAGACTCTCGCGCGGCATGCCCAGACGCCGCCCGAAAGCCAGCGCGATGACAGCAGTATTGAGACTATGCGTATAGGTATACTCGTCGAAATTGCGCAGCTTGATCATGCTGAGCATGGCGTCTTCGTTACGCATGATGGAATCCAGCATGGACTCCACAACGCCTTCGGCGCGGGTATAATCCAACAGCGCACCCAGTCGGGCGCCCTCCATGAAGGTGCGGATGAACTTCAGCGATTCCGAATAGATGCGCTTGGACTCCACGAGCTCTTGCTGATAGCTCGCCGCTTTGGGCGCAGTCAGCCCACCCTGCGCCGCCGCGGCGAAGACCTCGGCGTTGACGGGGAGTTCGTCCTCCAGGCCCTCGTAGGCGCTGCGGGAGGGGTCGATGAACGCTTCGCGGTAGCCCTCCTCCAGGATGGCGTCCACCGCAGCCTGATCGGCCACGACCCCTTCCCCTTGATATAACAGAGGATAATCCACCCAGGACAGACCTGCGTCCACCACGTACATGCCGGGACGCAGATCCTCCGTCGCGACTTTCTTCATGACGTCGTCCTTGTCATCCTGCTGCGACCGCGCCTTGAGCTGTGTGCGAGCATGGACGCACAGGCCGGGCCGAGTCGCGCAGCTTCACTCCAATCAACCCGTATTGACTCTCTTCAACTTCAGCCGTATACGGGCCCCCATACACCAGGAGCCGCCATGCGCCCCACTTCCCCGATATCCTCGAATACGTCAACCCCGCCGCTGCAGAGGGTGATCCCGTTGAAATCGTTGTTGCGCGAAGCAGTCGGCGCATTGTTGCGGCCCACATCCTTTCTCCAGCGTCTTCCACGCGAGGCGCGCCCCAAACGAGCATACCTACGCAGCGGATGTTACGGCTTCGTGGCTGGAGTTTTTGCAACTGTCGCAGCCGCCGCCGAGGGGACGACTCCGGGTCGTCTCCCAGAAATACTTGCCTTGTGGACCCTCGCCGCGCCCCTGGGGCTCACGGCGCTGGCCTTGGGCAGCGTGGTGTTCAGCGGCTTGGCCGGCGGCGTGACGCGGCTGACCCGACACGTGGACGCGCTTTCCCACTTGGCGGCGGCCTGTCCCCTCGCCGCCGTGCTCGCCCCCCTGGCGGGCGCACTGCCGGGGTCCGGCTGGGACGTGGCGGCCTACGCCGCAGCTGGGCTGTGGGCGGTGCGGTTCATGACCTTGGCGCACCTGCACCCCCTGGCGGCGAAGACGGGCCCCATCCGCATGGCGGCACGCGGGCTGACGGCGGTGGTCCTTCTGGCGGCGCTGTGGGGCATGTTCCTGCTCCCTTCGAACGCGCGGCTGGCTTCCTCGCCGTGGCTCGGCGCAAGCGCCTCTCCCCACCTGCGCACCGCGCCCTTGACGCCGGAGACCACCGGATGCATCCAACTCGGCGCGCTGGAGCTGCGGTACCTGGCGGACCGCATGCAGCCGCTGGGGACGAATCAACCCACCCCGACGGAGCGGCTCACGCCGTAACGGCGTGGATGCATCTGCGCGTCACACCTGTCCCGCTGTCGCCGCCTCAGGAATCGACGTCACCCCACTGCCCTGCTCGCGTCCCAAGGCCGCCCGCTCCGGAGCAAGCCAGCGACCGCGTGTGGGCGAGGCGCCGCGGAAGTCGTCACATGGCTGGACGTTGCGGAATGTCCGCCAGCGTGGCGAGCAGGACGTCGGCGTCGATGGGTTTCGGCAACGCCTTGGCGACGCGCAACGGCTGCACGAGTTCGAGGATGGCCGTGGCGTCATAAGTCTCGCCGCCGGAGATGGCCACCACGCGTTCCCCACCGAAGCGCTTGGTCAACGCCTCGATGAGTGTCAAACCCCCGATCTTGGGCAGAAACACGTCCACCACGCAGGCGTCGAACTGGCGTCGTTCGGCAAGCTGCAGGGCTTCCTCGCCGTCGGCGGCTTCCTGCACGCAATAACCGGCTTCCTCCAGGACGCTGCGAAGCATCATGCGGATGACAGGCGCGTCATCCACGATCAGGACATTGGCACAACCCATGGCGGATTCCCCTCATGCTTTCCTGATGGGGGTTCAGGAGCGTTCCTCAGCCTGTTCCCGCCGACGCCGCCCCGAGGGACGCGCCGACGCGCAATCGTCAACCGTCCTCTTTAACCACATTGCACGGCGCGTTGTCCATGCCTTACGACTTGGGTTCGCCGGAAAAACGCATCAAGCTCGCAGCGACGCGCCGCACCTCCTGCTCCAACGAGCGCAAGAGCGTCTCGACTGTCTCCGTGGGCGCGTGGGCGGCGGCCTGCTCCAGGGCCTGCGCATGGGCCGCGCCATTGACGTCTCCCACCGTGGCGGCGGACCCCTTGAACGCGTGGGCCTGCCGGCGCAGCGCCTCGCGGTCGTCACGTTGCAGGGCCTGCGCCATGTCGTCCAGCGCGGCGCGGACATGGGCGGCGTAGGCGCGTTCCAGATGCCGCAGCAACGCCGCGCGGCCGCCCAACTTCTCCAACGCTTCCCGAACCGCTTCCGCAGGCCTGGGGTCGGCTTCGTCCGGGGGGGTGAACGACGACGCCGAAGCCTCACGGGGGACGGCGCTTTCCATGAAGGTCGAAGCGGCGGCGACATCCTCCGGGGGCGCCTCGGTCTCGGAGTCCGGCGACGTCGCCACGTCAAGGAAAGCCGAGACCACCTCACGCAAGGCGCGCAAGTCCAGCGGTTTGGGGAGATACCGATCAAAGCCGGCTTGCAGGAACTGCTCCTTGTCCCCGGGCATGGCGTGCGCAGTGAGCGCCACCACCGGGGTATGCGGCGACGCGGCGCTTTCGCCGTTGCGGATCTGGCGCAACAGGTCCAGGCCGTCTTCCCCGGGCATCTGAATATCCGCGATGACCACGCGCACGTCGTGTTCGCGCAGCAAGGTCAAGGCTTCCTCCACGGTGCTGGCGCGCAAGGCCTGGAGTCCCATCAGCTGCAACGCCTTGGCGGCAAGTTCCAGATTCAGGGGGTTGTCGTCCACCACCAGGACGAGGGCGTCGCGCTGCTCGACAAACGGCGCGGGGGCCTCCGGGGTTGCGGCGCCTGCTGGCGGCTTCCGTGTCCTGGGAAGCGTCAGGGTGAAGGAAAAGACGCTGCCGCGGCCCACCTCGCTGGCCACGAGGATGCGACCGCCCATGGCCTCCACCAGCCGACTTGCGATGGCGAGGCCCAGCCCCACGCCGCCAGCGAAGGTGTTGTCCTGTGAAGAAATCTGCTTGAAATCCTTGAAAATAAGCGCTTGTTGCGCCGGCGGGACGCCCACTCCCGTATCGCAGACGGCAAACCGGACGCCCACGAGCCCGGCGGCGCCCATGTATCGCGTCGAGGGGGGCGCGGGTTCCGCCTGGAGGGTAATCTCGCCCCGCGGGGTGAACTTGATGGCGTTGCCGATCATGTTGAAGAGGACTTGCCGCAGCCGCACGCCGTCGCCAAGCACCCATTGCGGGACGGCCGGATGACGTTTCAGCGTGAGCAGCAAACCCTTGCGGCGGGCGTGGGCGTCCATGAGTTCGGCGACGCCGGCGAGCAGGGCGTGGAGATCGAACGGGTCGCGTCGCAGCGGGGGATTCTGGATCTCCATGCGGGAGAAGTCGAGCACCTGGTCCACCAGGTCCAGCAGGGCGTCCCCGGCTTGGCGGATGATGCGCAAACGACGGGCTGTTTCCGCAGCGTCCCCGGGCTCCGCCTGCGCGAGAGCCGCCGCGCTGACGATGGCGCTGAGCGGCGTGCGGATCTCGTGGCTCAACCCGGCGAGGAAGCGGTTCTTGGCCTCGGCGGCGCGCTGAAGGTCCGCCACCTCGCGGGTTCGCGCTTCCAGAGCGGCGGCGAGTCGGGCTGCGCGCCGCTGCGGGTCGTCCATGGACGCAGGGTTCGCGCTGGAGAACTCCGTCCCGGCGGAGTCGTCGGAGGCGTGCGGGTCGTGCGGGGGCGGGTTGTGTTCCGGCACGTGTGGAATCTCCTGACCTGGCGCTCCCGGATCGCGCCGCAGCCGGGATCCGGGCCAAAGGGTCGTCGCATGCGCACGTGAAGCGCTGGGGAGGACGCATGCGCTGTTCACAGTGCAGTAGCACATCGGGGGGACAACGCAATCACCCCTTCTCCCGATCGGGTCAGTCTGCCGGGAAATGCTTTCAATGCATGGAGGATTCTGGTAGACATCGCTGCGTGGGCCCGGCGCGATCAGGTCGCCCGAGCCGGGTCGCCCTGCACCTTGGCGCACCACATCGCGGTATGACCATGCCACGCGCTCTGCTTCTCTGCTTGTTCCTCATGCTCGCACTCACGCTGCAGCCGTCGACGCGCGCGCTGTGCGCCGGGGCTGGGGCTTTGCCCGTGGACACCGCGGACAGTCCCGACGCGCCTATCGACAACCTTGCGTTTTCCCTGCACAAACACGAATCCGGCGAACCGGGTCCCACTTTGTTGGTGGTCGCCGGCATCCAGGGGGACGAGCCCGGGGGGTTCACGGCGGCTTCGTTGCTGGTGACGCACTACCGCATCCTGAAGGGGGGGGTGTGGATCGTGCCGAACCTGAATTTCATCTCCATCGTGAAGCAGCGCCGCGGCGTTCATGGCGACCTGAACCGCAAGTTTTCCCGACTCGCCGCCACGGACCCGGAGTTTGACGTCATCGCCAAGATCAAGTCCATCATTCTGGACCCGGACGTGGACGTGGTGCTGAACATGCATGACGGCAGCGGCTACTACCGCCCCGAACACATCGACGCCATGCGCAACCCCCACCGGTGGGGCCAGTCCATCATCATCGACCAGGAACGCATCGACGCTCCGGCGTACGGCGAGCTCGATGCGTTGGCCCGCAAAGTGGTCGCCCGCGCCAACGAAAATCTGCACGACCCCGAGCACCGCTTCCATGTGAAGAACACCCACACCCGGCTGGGCGACGCCGAGATGGAGAAGACCCTGACATACTTCGCCATCAACAACGGCAAACCCGCCTTCGGGCTGGAAGCCAGCAAGAGCTTCCCCACGGCCCTGCGCGCGTATTATCATCTGCGCAACCTGGAAGCGTTCATGCACGCCATGGGCATCGAATTCGTCCGCGACTTCGAGATGAACGTCGCCGACGTGGCGGAGACCATCGAACGCGACGCCGCCCTCGCCCTCTACGACAACCGTATCTTTCTGGACCTGCGTGACGTGCGCGCCCGCCTGGGCTTCATCCCCATGAAGAAGGACGCTCAGCTCGCGTTCTCCTCCACCAACCCGCTCATCACCGTGGTGGACGACCACGGCGGCTACAGCATCTTTTACGGCAACCGCTGCGTCACCCAGCTCCACCCTCAGTTTTTCGACTATGACGCCGCCAACGGCGTCACCGAGCTGCTCGTGGACGGCCAGCGCCTCCGCGCGCCCATGGGCGCCCGCATCCCTGTGCAGCGCTCCTTCCAGGTCGCCCCCCGCGAGGGTGTGCGCGTCAACGTCATCGGTTACACCCGCGAAGGCGTGAGCAGCGAGTGCGGACACCCCATCGCCCGCGAGGACTTCCTGGAGCAGTTCAGTGTGGACACCGCTGGCGACGTCTTCCGCGTGGAGTTCTACAACGAGGCGGACAACGCCTTCTCCGGCATGGTGCTGGTGGACTTCAGCGGCGAACCCTCGGGCTCGCCCCGGGTGCTGCCGCCCATGCGCGTGCTTTCCCAGGCGCAATAGACGACTGCGCTGCAGCCGAGCCGGCGCAGCCCTGCTTCACCCTCCCGTCTTGAAGGCCCCGGCAAGCACGAACTCGTGACGGCGCCTTCCCCTGAAGAGACGAGGCCCCGGAGACACGGTCTCGCTCCCGCATGCGACCATTCTTCCTTCTGCGAGACGCGCCCGGCGCCGCACGACTCCGGTCGAGACGAGAAACCGCCGCCCCACGCTTACGCGGGACGGCGGGAAGATGGAACGGCGCTGCGGTCGAACAGCCGGGTCACGAGACGGCGAGACGGCGAGACGGCGGGACGGCGGGACGGGGGGCGTCGAATCGAATGCCGCAGGCCGCGCCGGGGGGTGGCGTCGCGCGGCCTGCGGCGCGGCTCGATTCCGGATCCGGAGCACACCCCAGCCAGCCGCCGACGTGCGCCCCCTGACTACTCGCCGGATTCGGTCTCGTAATCCGCGCCTTTCCAGGCGAAGATGCCGCCGGGGTGGCGGTAGACGTTTTCGTACCCGAGCTTCTTGGCCCACATGGCGCCGTTGTGGCTCCGGGTGCACTTGACGAAGCCGCAGTAGATGACGATGGTCCGGGTCTTGTCCGGTCCCAGCAACGTCTCGAAATCTTCCTGCGTCCCGCTGGTTTCTTTCACGTCCCACTCGGTCATTTCCGGAATGGGAAAGAGAAAGCTCACGGCGCCGGGGATGTGCGACTCCTTGTAGCTCGCTTCGAAGGGCATGGTGTCCACGATGAGCATCGCTTTGTCCTCGTCCAGCCACTGCTTCAACGTGGCGGTGTCCACGGTCTCATACCCGCCCCGCTCGGCTTCCTGCATGTATTTCACCACAGCGGCCTCGGTGGCCACTTCAGCCTCGAACTTGTCCGTCCCGAGAAACGCCTGGGACGGCGCGACCAGGAAGAGGCACCCCCCGACAGCGAGCCAGAGGCTCAGGACAGAATGCGGAATGCGTTTCATGAAGCATCTCCTTGTGATTGAATGCATTGTGAATTCTTGTGTTTATGGATGCGCCGGACCAGCGGCCCGGGCATGATCGCCGTGAACGCCGTGGGCTTTCGCCTCAACAGGCGCCGCAGCACGACACATCCGAAAGCGGCCCCCAACATGACCAAGTCCCGATACAGGGATGTCCAGAGGCTGCTGAAGGCCTCCGCTTCGGGATCGGCAGGACCGTAACAGCCGCAGTCCACGTCCAGACCCAGATGCAAGGCGTAGCCCAGCACCCCCGTGAAGACGAGCAGCATGATCGTGATGGCCGGCAAGCCCCCACGGACGTCCGCCATGAGCAGACCACCCGCCACGATTTCCGCTGGCGGCAACAGCAACGCCGTCACGTCTGCAGCCAAGGGGGGCAGCAGCCCGAAGGCCCGGATGGTCTCGGCCAGCGCCGGCAAGTCCATGAACTTCAGCACCCCGGCAAGCACGAAGGCGCCGCCCAGCCCATACCGCAGCAGCGCATAGACCACCGGCCCCAGTGTGGACGCCCGCAGCGTCATGACAAGCGCTCCTTCGGGGATGGCGCTGCCGTGGACGCCTTGCGCCAGACCCCATTGGGTCGCTTGCTGAGGTGCATGCACATGGCATACATGAATGCATGATTGGCTGGCGATTTACCAATACGAATTTCCAATGTGAGACACCTCGACCCATCAGGACCATCTATGAGACCCATTGACCCGAGACGCTTCCTCCGCCGCGCTCTCCAGCTCGCCGTGGCGTGCTGCCTTCTCGGCCTCACGTTGTGGCTCGTGATTTCGCTGTTGACTTCGGACGCGCCGGAGCCGCCATCAGCCGAAGCGCCCAGGCCGGACCACTCCCCGGCCGAGGCCTTGCGGGACGCGGCGCAGTACGAACACGCGGTCCCGGATGGTGGGGAGGATTCTCCCCCCGCCACGCCTCCCGACCAGGGCGTCGACCTGCCGGCCGACGAAAGCCCCGACGCACGCGCCGGCGCCCCCTCTGGTGGACCGCCACGTCATCCGGACCCCATGCGGGACTTGGCAGAGCATCTCGCGCGCAGCCACGCCGCCGGGCGCACGGTCACGGCGCAGGAGCTTGCCGCGCTCCATGGGCTGGAGCACTACGCCGACCCCAACACGCCGGAAGACGCCGCCAACGCCCCCGGCGTGGGACTGCCCGCATTCGTGCTGCGGCTGGGCTATCTCGCCTCGGCGCAGGGGTTCGTGGACGCGTTGGTCCACGCTGGCCGCCGTCATGCGCCTGTGGCGGAGCGCGATCTCGCTGCATCCGAGACGGTCCATGCTACGTCCACTGACCCTGCAGGCGACGCCTCCCCCGACGCCCATGTCGCGGCGTTGTTGCGTCACGTGGCGGCGATGGCTTCACGGCTGGCCGCCTGTCCCGAGGGGGAAGCGTCGCATTCCGATCAGCCGCCGGGTGAGGACTGTCGCTTCGGCATGGCGTTCATGCGCGGTCTGGCGGGAGATCCCCAGCGCGCCGCCACGCTCGCCCGCGAGGCCTCGTCCCTGCTCAAGGATATGGAGAACCGCCTGGAACGCCGCGCCGCCCACCTGCAGAACCCCGACCCGGCCGGCGGCTCGTCGTGAGTCGGCGGCCTTCACGCTGTTGTGCGAGCGCTTGCGCGAGAACCAACCCGCAGCGCTCGCCTTGCTCCGCCGCCGCAGGTCGAGTATGAGGACCCTTCCACGGGCCATCAATGACAAGGAGCGCTCATGTCCAAGGTGACGTCGCAGGATACGGTATTCATCGCAGGCCGTCGGGGGATGGTGGGGGCGGCGTGCTGGCGTGCGCTGGAGGCGGCCGGGTATGAGAACCTGCTGGGCCCCACCTCGCAAGAGTTGGACCTGCGCCGGCAGGACGAGGTGGAGCGTTGGTTCGCCGCGCAGAAGCCGGACGCCGTGATCCTCGCCGCAGCCAAGGTGGGGGGCATCCTCGCCAACAAGACCTACCCCGCGGAGTTCATCCACACGAACCTCGCCATCCAGACGAACATCATCCACGCCGCTTGGCTGAACGAGGTCAAACGCCTTATTTTCCTGGGCTCCTCGTGCATCTACCCGAAGTTCTGCCCCCAGCCCATCCGGGAGGAACATCTCCTGCAGTCCGAGCTGGAACCCACCAACGAGGCGTACGCCGTGGCGAAGATCGCCGGCGTGAAGATGTGCCAGTTCTACAACGAACAGTACGGGACCGACTTCTGGGCGCTGATGCCCACCAACCTCTTCGGCGAAGGCGACAATTTCGACCTGGAAAAAAGCCACGTGCTGAGCGCCATGATCCGCAAGTTCCACCTGGCGAAGCTCGCTCAAACAGGGGACGAAGCCGCCATCCGGCGCAATGTGGAGGTCTTCGGGCCCATCCCGGCGGACGTGCGGAACTGCGCCGGCCTCACCGAGGATCTGCATGTCTGCGATCCCGGCGCAGCCAGCGTGCAACTCTGGGGTACGGGCTCGCCCATGCGCGAGCTGATGCATGTGGACGACATGGCCGGCGCCTGCCGGCACGTGCTGGAACTGCCGGACGCCATTCCCCCCCAGCTGGTGAACGTGGGCACGGGGGAGGACCTCACCATCGCGCAGCTCGCGGAGCTGGTGCGCGGGGTGGTGGGCTTCACCGGCGCCATCTGCTGGGATTCCACCAAACCCGACGGCACTCCCCGCAAGGTCCTGGATGTGAGCCGCCTGCACGAGCTGGGCTTCACCCACGCCATCGACCTGGAAGCCGGCGTGCGTCGCTGTTACGAATGGTATCTCGACCAGCTGCAGTGAGCGCGCCCCCCACGAGCCCGAGCGTCATGCAGCATGGGGGATCGTCCACGCACCAATGGTGAAGCCGCCTCCCCATGGCCCTGTGGCCGGGGGGGCGGCTTCGTACGTGCGGACGCGCGCTAGACGACCGCCGCTCAAACGACGGCGAGCGTCCCTTGGATGAAGACCATGACGAAAAGCGCCACCGTCTCCACCACCCCCAAAGTCATGAGATAGTTGCCGAAGCCTTGCCCGGTTTCGCCGAGAGCGTCCGCGGCGGCGGCGCCGGCTTTGCCCTGGAAGAAAGCGGAAGCGCCCATGGCGAGCCCGCCCAGCAGCCCGGCCACAAGCATGGCGGGCCAGTTGATCATGGCGACTTCGCCGGCTTCCTGCAGCAGCAGCGCTTCGTTGCACAAGCCCACCATGGCGTTCATGAGGATCATGCCGTAGATGGTCTGCGAGAGGGGCGCGCCGATGAAGGTGATGAGGATGAACGGCGCGGCTTTGTTCTGCGCGTAGCGCTTCTTCCACGCGCCGATGGCGGCCATGCCCGCCGTGCCCGTGCCCAGCGCCGAGCCGGCGGCGGCCAGCCCCAGCGCAGCCGCCGCGCCCGCTTTGCCCAATGCGGCCATCATAAGCAGGTCCATATCCGTGCTCCTTGTCTCAAGGTCTCAAGGTCTCGAGGTCTCGAATTCGCGAAGTCTCGTGGTCTCGAGTTCGCGAAGTCTCGTGGTCTCGAGGTCTCGTGGTTTGGTCGTCTGGCAGTCAGAAAGTCGGAGACTCCGAAAGAATGTTCGTCATATTGTCCGCGCGCTGCAGAATCGTCACCGTGTCGGAGCCGTCTCGTCTTCGCACCACTCGCCGAGTTCCCCGCAGCCGGTCCGCTCCCTGAACGGCGCATACGGGGCGCCAGACCAGGTCAGGTCCATGTGCTGCGCGAATTCCAGGGTGTTCAGGCGCACGCCGTGCACCAAGACGCCCATGGCCGCCAGCGCGATGTTCAACCCATGTCCGAGGAACAAGGTGAACGCCGCCAAGAGGCCGCCCAGCACGCCGTGCGCTTCGGCCAAGGCCATCTCGTTGAAGGCCTGCGCCATGGCCAGGGACGCAGCGCCCACGGCGAAGAGTCGCACATAGCTCACCACATCCACGAAATTGTTGATGAGGTTGAGCGGCAGCATCACGTGACCGAACCACTGCGCCTTCAAGCGCGAAAGGGGCGTCATGAATACAGCCACAGCCAAGACGCCCGCGGCCAGCGCCCATACCATGACCGAGGGAAATTCCGCCAGCAGCACCATGCTTCGCGCAGCGAAAAACATCGTCCAGGTGATGGCTATCCATCCCAGCTGCGCCAGAAACGGCGGCGAAGGGAACGCCCGCACGGCGCGCCACGCGTGCGCTATGGTGAGGTGCGTGGCCCCCAGCAGAAAACACAGGAGCATGATGTTGGCCTCCGACTCCGGCCCGGTCAGCCATGGAATCTTCAGGGATTCCAACGGACCCGGCAACCACGCCGCGCCGAACCACGTGCCCGTCAGCGCTCCCCACACCACGGTGGCGCACGCCATGACGAGCAGCAAGGTGAAGACCTGCGGCGGCGCCGAGGGGATGAACCGACGCACCCCGAAAGCCATGCCGATGAAGAGCAGACCGTACCCCGCATCGCCCACCAGCATGGCGAAAAAAATGGAGAGGAAGACGAGAAAGACCGCGCTGATGTCCGTCTCCCGATAGCCGGGAACGACCCCGATCATCTCGAAGACCACCTCGATGGGTCGAACCCATGAAGGGTTGCGGATGTAGGTGGGCGGATTCTCCTCGGCTGCGGGCTCCAGCAGACGCAAGCCCCACCCGTGCTCGGCTGCGGCGCGTTGCAGCTCCGGTTCGCGTTCGGCCGGCACATACCCCGTGAGGTACGCCAACCCGAGGGATGCGCCGGGCCTGGCGCCGCCCTCGCCGTGGCGTGTGTGTTCCTTCACCCGTACGCCCATGCCGGCTTTGGCTTCCAGATATTCCACGCGGGCGCGCAGCTCGGCGGCGGCGCGGGCCACTTCGGGTCGGTCGCCCCGGTGGTGGGCGAACAGCGCGTCGATGGCTTCCAGCTCGTGTTCGATGTCCCGCAGCACGCCCTGCGCCTCGGCCCGGGAACGTGTGGGCCGCGCCAGGGGCCGCAGTTCGCCGCCCTTCTTGTCCTTGGGAAGATTGCCCGGCGCAAGCGGCGCGGCGCTGACCATGGCGAAAAGCCGGCTGCGACGCGTGCGGGGCTCCGGCGGAAGCGTCAGAGGGACCAGCGCAGCGCCCTCCGGCGGTACGAGTGCAGCCCGCGGCCCCTGCCAATAGAGTCCCACATGGACGCCGGCGTCCTCCAGCGCTTGCAGCGCTGCCGGGTCGGCTTCGCCCCAGGGAGCCAAGGCGGCGAGTTCTTCTTCCACACTGACGTGTTGCTGCGCCAGGGCCGCGCGTTTCGGAATGAGCGGCCCCAGCGTTTTCACCACGTCGGGACCGGGCGCGCCCGTGGCTGGCGGCGTTTCCCCCCTGGCGGAAGCCGGCAGCGCGTCCAGCACATCCTGCACGGAAGCGAGGCGTTCGCGGGCGTCTTCCAGGGACTGGCTGGCTGGCGGCGTCACGTGGGTGAGATGCGCTGCGCCGAGGCGCCGCAATGCCACGAGGGTCTCGTCCCGGCTGGCTGTGGTGCAGACGAGCTCCAGTCGGCGCATGGGCACTATCATGCGGACCTCCACTGCTCTGCGGATTTGCTCTTGGTGAGTTTGGCGCGCGCCACCGCAGCCGTCTGCTGGTCGCCCAGAAAGATGCGGATGCGGCGGATGTTGTCCAACGTCTCGGGTATCTTGACTTTCTCGAACAGATTGACGCGCTGTGTGGTGGTGCGCAGTTCGTCAGCCAAGCGGTCGCGCTGGCGGCTCAGGAAATCCACTTCGATCCGCATGCGCACGCGGGCCTGCAAGGCTTCCACGGCGTCGTCCGCCCATGCCGGGGAGGCGTAGGGGTCCGGGGCGGACCGGGCGAAACGCACCTCCTGCAACACGGGGATGGAGACGCCCACCACATTGTGCAGCCGTGTTTCCAGGGCAGCGACTTCAGCGTAGCGCGCCAGGGGGAATTCGTCCATCACCACGCCAAGCCACGCGGATATCTCGTCTTCCAGCAGCCGCAGGGCTTCGCGTTTTTCCTGCAGTTCCAACGCGAGCCGACGCACTTCGCCTTGCAGCTGCTCCTTCTTGAGCTTGAGCGTGGGCAGAAAACGACGGAACCGCGCCAAGGCGTCCCGCTGTTCGCGCAGCGCATTCTTGGTGTATTTGACCTTGGCCATGGGCAGGGCTCCTCTGGGCGTGGCGCAGCGCGCGATCAGTCCCCGGCGGACCACGCCGGCGCAGCAGCGGCGCCGTCCGGCCAGTATTCGCGAATCAGACTGGTGGGGATGCCGGTCTCCTCCTTCTCGAAACAGTCGGCGAGGATTTCCCAGCACAGGTCCAGAGCGCGCTCCAGGGGCAGGTTCACCTCCAGGTCCATGAGCTCGCGTTCGAAGCGTTTGCCGTAGCGCAGGAGCTTGGCGTCCCAGTTCGTCAGCCGGAAGCCCATGGCTTGTTTCTCCAGGGTTTCGCGGAACTGCGCATAGAGCTGGATCATGGAGTTCATGATGGTGCGGTGGTCGCTGCGGGTGGCGTCGTTGACTTGCTGTTTGAGACGGGAGAGCGAGCCGAAGGGTTCGATGCGCCGGTTCTTCAGGTAGAACTGCCCTTCCGTGATGTACCCCGTGTTGTCCGGCACGGGGTGAGTCACGTCGTCGCCGGGCATGGTGGTCACCGCGAGCACTGTCACGGAGCCGGCGCCGTCGAAGTCCACAGCTTTTTCGTAGCGTCTGGCGAGCTGACTGTAGAGGTCGCCGGGGTAGCCGCGTGTGGAGGGGATCTGCTCCATGGTGATGGCGATCTCCTTCAGGGAGTCGGCGAAGTTCGTCATGTCCGTGAGCAGGACGAGGACGCGCTTGTCCGCCAAGGCGAGCTGTTCCGCAACAGCGAGGCAGATGTCTGGCGCCAGCAGGCACTCCACGGTGGGGTCCGCTGCGGTGTGGATATAGAGGATGGAGCGTGAAAGCGCGCCGGCTTCGTCCAGCGCGTCGCGGAAGTAGAGGTAGTCGTCGTACTTCAAGCCCATGCCGCCGAGCACGATGACGTCCACCTCCGCCTGCAAGGCGATGCGCGCCAGCAGCGGGTTGTAGGGCTCGCCGGCGGAGGAGAAGATGGGTAGTTTCTGCGACTCCACAAGGGTGTTGAAGACGTCGATCATGGGGATGCCCGTGCGCACCATCTTCTTGGGCACGATGCGTCGCGCGGGGTTCACGCTGGGTCCGTCCACCTCGATCATGCGCTCCTGCATGGAGCCTTCGGCCTCCTTCATGGCGTGCTCGTAGTCCAGGAACTCGGCGGGGAATTCCAGCGCCGGGCCACGGTCCCGCGGTTGTCCGCTGCCGGTGAAGGTGCGGCCCAGCAGACTTTCGGCGAAGGGGGTGCGGAAGGGCTTGCCCAGAAAGCGAATCTTGGCGTCCGTGGCCACCCCTCGGGAGCCCGCGAAGACCTGCAGGTAGACACGGCCGCGCTCCAGCCGGATGACTTGCGCCAGGGAGACGCCCCGACGCGACTGGACTTGTGCGATCTCGTTGTAGGCCACGCCGTCCGCTTCGACCATGATGACGTTGCCCACGATCTGGTGGACGCGGTGGTGGACTTTAAACATGGGGCGGCTCCGTGATGGTCGAGGCGTCAGCGTCGGTCGTGGACTCGTGTGGGGACTCGGCTGCAGCGTGGGGGGCGCCGAAGGAGGGCTCCTCCCGGCCATCCGGGACGAAGGCGGCGCGAGCCTCGGCAGCGAGGGCCTTTTCCATGGCGTCGAACTGGGGGTCGTCCTCGGCCACGCGGTTCCAGTCCTTGAAGCGTTGGGTCAGCCGCTGGAAGAAGCGCCGCGCTTCATCCTTGTTCTCGAAGGCGTAGTCCGCATCCAGCAGCTCCAGCATGCGCGCGAACATCCGGCGCTGCCGGGGGGCGTCGGTGGCGCCGTCCACGGCGTCGAAGGCGTCCTGCTGCAGATAGGCGGCGTCCAGCATCTCGGCCTTGCAGTAGAGGATGAAGTCCTCCATGGGCGCGCCTTCCTCGCCGAGGACCTTCATCATCTGCTCCACTTCGCGGCCCTGGGCGAGCAAGGCGCGGGCTTTGGCCACCTGGACGTCCTCCACCACGCTTTTGTATTTGGACCAGCTCTCCAGGGGCTCGATGGCGGGATAACGCCGGGCGTCCGAACGCTGCCGGGAGAGACCGTGGAACGCCCCCACCACCTTGAGCGTGGCTTGGGTGACGGGCTCCTCGAAGTTGCCGCCCGCTGGCGAGACCGTGCCGCCGATGGTGACGGACCCTGTGCTCCCGTCCCGCAGCCGGACCACACCCCCGCGTTCGTAAAAGGCTGCGATGACGGATTCGAGGTACGCCGGGAAGGCTTCCTCTCCGGGGATCTCCTCCAGCCGGCCGGACATCTCCCGCAGGGCCTGGGCCCACCGGGAGGTGGAGTCCGCCAGCAACAGGCAGTTCAACCCCATCTGACGGTAGTATTCCGCAATGGTGACGGCCGTGTAGACCGAGGCCTCCCGCGCCGCCACGGGCATGGAGGAGGTATTGCAGATGATGCAGGTGCGCTCCATGAGCGAGCGGCCCGTGCGGGGGTCTTCCAGCTCCGGGAAGGTGCGGATGGTCTCCACCACCTCGCCGGCGCGTTCGCCGCAGGCGGCGATGACCACCACGTCCACTTGCGCATGGCGGCTCGTGATCTGCTGGATAACGGTCTTGCCTGCGCCGAAGGGGCCGGGCACGCAGTAGACGCCGCCCAGGGCCACGGGAAAAAACGTATCGATGATGCGCACTTTGGTCACCATGGGCTCCGCCGGCGCCAACCGCTCGCGGTATTCGCGCATGGGCAGCTTCACGGGCCAGCGCTGCAGCATGGTCACCTCCACGAGGTCGCCCTCCTCGTCTTCCAGAGTGGCGATGACATCCGTGACGGCGTATTCCCCGGCCTCGGCCACTGTTTTCACGGTAAACCGCTCACCGGGCCCCTCCAGTCCGATGGGCGCCATGATCTTGTGGGCGAAGACGCTTTCCGTGGTTTCGCCCAGGGCGTCGCCGCGGCGCACCTCGTCGCCGGGAGCAGCCGTGGGCGTGAAGGCCCAGCGTCTGTCGCGTTCCAGGGCGGGGAGGTACTTGCCGCGCTCCAGAAAGAAGCCGCTGGTTTCGGCCAAGTCCTCCAGGGGGTTCTGCAACCCGTCGAAGACACGTCCCAGCAGGCCGGGTCCCAGTTCCACGGAGAGCAGTTCTCCGGTGAATTGCACCTGGTCCCCGACCACGAGCCCGGCCGTGTCCTCGAAGACCTGGAGGTCGGCGTAGCGGCCGCGCACGCGGATGACTTCGGCTTTCAGGCCAAGGGGCTCGCGCCCCGGCGCTGCGCTGTGGAGCGCTGCGTAAGCCACCTCGTTCTGGATGACCGGACGTTGAAACTCCACGGTGACGAGGTTGCCGTTGACGCCGACCACCCGGCCCACGTTGTGGTCGCGGCCGTCGCGGGGGGGCGTTTCCCAGCGGGAGGGTCCGGCTTGGTCGCCTTCCGGCAACACGTCGTTGGCTTCCTGGTCTGCAGGCTCTGCGGGAGCGGGGGAATGGGACTCGTTCACGGGTGGGCTCCTCCCGATGGCGTGGCGTGTTGCGCTTGGCGCTCGAAGGCGGCGTTGGCGGCGGCTTCCGCCAGGGTGCGGAATCGTTCGCGGCCGGCCTCGGCGTCCATGGCGCGCAGCCGTTGGGCATGGAAGAACTTCACGGCGTAGGCCAGGGCGGCTTCGTCGCCGTAGGGGCGCTGTACGGTCAGTTCATCAAGAAGAGTGAACCGCAACGCAGCCAGCGCGCGTTCGCGTTCCAAGGGGTTGTTCGCTTTGAAAGCCTGCTCCACTCCCGCTTCCACGGCGAGCATGCAGCCCTCGTGTGGGAGGCCCTTGCCGGGCTCGGCGCCGCGGCGACGTAGTCGCTGGGCGGCTTGCGCGTTGACGAGCTGGGCCTCCACATCCCGCCAGGCGACGAGGAAGGGGTGTTCGCCCGGGGGGTGCGCATGGCCAAACGTCACGGCGTCGGCGTGGCTGTCGCCTGCAGGCGTGGTTTCGTTCTCCCGATGCGTGGGAAACCGCGCCGCCGCGATCGCCAGGTCCGCCAGATTCGGCGGCAAGGCGGCCCGCGCCGCGCGCGCGAAGGCCTCCGCCGTGAGCGCCGGCGGTTTGCCCGGCGTCAGCAGCGGGAGGCTGGCGAGGAAATAGTAATGGCTCACGAGGCCTCGTCCTGCGCCACGGTCTTGATGATCTCCGCCAGACGCGGCCGCAGGTACAGTGAAAGCGCTTCGGCCACGGCGGCGTTGGTGAAATCCAGGTAGACCTCCCCTTCCTTGAAGCTGACGCGGAAGCCCTGCTCGATGTCCTTGTCCACTTGCAAGGTCAGTCCGCTGTACATTTTCTCGCGGTAGCGGGAGGCGAAGAAGGTCACGAGTTTTTCCTTGTCGCGCGGGCTTAGCAGGAACTCCAGGCGGTATTCCCCTGCTTGTTCCGCACAGGACTGCGCCATGCCGGAGAGCATCTGCTGGAGGACTTCGATGGTCATGGCTTCGTCCACGGCTTCCGCAGCGAGTTGGCTGAGGATGGATTCGACGCCGTGGCGGACGCTGATGAGGAGGTCGCGGCCAGCGTGGTGGAGATTTTCCGTGGCGCGCTGTTCGAAGGCTTTGGCGTCTTCCTCGGCCGTGTGGAGCATGGCCTCGCGCTCACGTCTGGCTTCTGCGAGGATGGCGTCGGCCTTGTCGCGCGCTTGGTCCACGATGGCCTGGGCTTTGGCTTCGGCCTCGGTCACGGCTTCCTGCTGCAGGCGTTCGATGAGGTGTTCCAGTGTCTCTGCCATGGCGGACTCGCAATGCGTTGGGGTGAACCACCGGGGGGCCGTCGCCTCTTTGCGCGGGCCGCGGTGGGGGCATGCGGTTCGTGCGCGACGTGCGTCACTGCCGGGAAGGCTTCACGTCGCCGTGCGCATGCGCATGCAAATACACTTTCGCAGTATACAGATTCACGGAAGGAAGGGAAGGGGGCGCCTTGTGAAAGGCTACCCGATTTCGCACCGGGGCATGTCGTCCCTGGGAATTTCGAAGCGCACGGTGAAGCAGAAGAGACTGCCTTCGCCTTCCTCGGAGTCCACCCAGATGTGGCCGCCCATGAGGTCCAGCAAGCGCTTGGAGATGGAGAGCCCCAGGCCGGCGCCGCTGTGCCGCCGTGCGTAGGAGGGGTCCACCTGGCTGAATGAATCGAAAATGGTGACGGCCTTTTCCAGGGGAATGCCGACGCCGGTGTCCTGAATCATGAAGAGGATCTGCGCATATTCTCGCGTGGGGGCGGCGAGCGAGGCCGGGACGGGTGACGGGGCCTTGCGTCCTGGCGCGGCGTCTTCCACCAGGCGGGCTTCGACGAGCACATTGCCCTGCGTGGTGAACTTGAGCGCGTTGCCCACGATGTTGGCGAGCACTTGGCGCAGCCGGGCGCTGTCGCCGATGACCATGGTGGGCGTGCCGGGGCGAAGGACGTACCGGAGGGTGTTGCCCCCGCGCTCCGCCTCTGCGGCGAAGTGGTCGCAGACGTTCTTCAGGAGCCAGGGGATGCTCATGGGCTCCTGGCGCAGCTCCAGCCGGTCCGCTTCGATCTTGGCGAGTTCCAGGATGTCGTTGATGACGCGCAGCAGGCTCTGTGCGGATTGATGCGCCGTCTCCACGTAGTCCCGGGATTCCTCGTCGAGCCGCGAGCCGAGCGCGAGTTCCGTCATGCCCAGGATGCCGTTCATGGGGGTGCGGATCTCGTGGCTGATGTTGGCGAGGAAGTGGCTCTTGGTCCTGCAGGCGGATTCCGCTTCGTCCCGCGCCAGTCGCAGGGCGTCCTCCGTCTCCCGCAGGTCGGTCACGTCCACGCCCACCTGCACCGCGCCGAGGACCTCTCCTTTCGAGCCATGGAGCGGGCTTGCGTAAAACTTGAAGACTTTCCCCGTGGTCATTTCCTCTTCCGTGGAGGAGAACCGCGTGACGGTGGCGTCGCGTTCGAAGACCTCGCGCACGCTGCACGCCTCGCAGAGGGTGTCGCGTCCCCAGAAGACTTCGAAGCACTTGCGGCCGATGACGTCGGGCAGCGCCTCCAGCCCGTAGGCCTTGCGCATGCGGGGGTTGATCTGCCGCACGGTGTAGTTGCGGTCGATGACGTTGATGAATCCGGGAAAGGCTTCGAAGACGCCTTGGAGTTGTGTGTGGAGGTCTTTGAGCCTGGCGTCGCGCTCCACCATGGCTCTGCGGACGCGTTCGAAGACTGCGGAGAAGTCGCCCATGCCGTCCAGGCTCTGGCGTGTATCGCCTTCGGCGAGTCGCTCCCACTGCCAGACCAAGCGGCTCATGCCGGCTTTGAGTTCCTTCAGGGGCAGGCTGAGCATGGAGTACGGCGCGCGGGTCTGGTTGGCCAGGTCGCCACGATTGAGGTCCGCAGCGAGGCTGACCTGGGTCTCCAGCTCTTGACACAGCAGCCGAGCGCACTGGACGAGCCGGGCGGTTTCGGGACCGGTGTGCTCCCCCGCCTCGGGCAGGTGTATCTCCGCAAGGCCTTGGCCTTTCAGCAACGCTTCCAAGGCGGCGCTGACTTGCTCGACCAGTATGGCGTCCTCGTCCTTCATGGCAAATCCGCAGGCGGCTCCGTGGTTGTTACGGCCATGCGCCGGGGCTTCTTTTCGTCTCGTCGCGCCCCGGCGCGTCGGGAACGGCGGCAAGAGATGCAGCGTCGGCGGTTCCTTACGGAGCGCGTTTCGGATCATTGATACCCGGCTTGACGGCGTGGCGCAAGCGCGGAACGTCGTTTTCCAACGCCTTTCGGATGCTTCGGGAGCTGGAGACGCCGCCTCGCGCGCTCTGGTGGGACGCCCCATTGACTGGATGACGCAACATGGTAGAATGAACGCGTTACTTTCACGCAAGGAGCGCGCCATGGTCATCGACTTCAGCCCCTTCTACGGTTTCAACAGTCAGATAGACAAGTTGCTGGAAGATATCTGGACGCCAGCCGCCCATGGCCGCAGGACGCCCTACCCGCTGATCAACGTCAGCGAAGATGACGCCGCCGTTTACGTGCACTGCGAAGCGCCGGGCGTGCCCATCGAAGCCATGGAGATCACCTTGATGGAGTCTTCCCTGACCATCCGCGGCGAGCGTCGTCCCGAACAAGGCAAGTACTACCGACAGGAACGGCCAAGCGGCGTGTTCCAGCGCATCGTCACCATCAATGCGCCCGTGGACAGGGACAACATCAAGGCTTCCCTCAAGCATGGCCTGTTGACCATCACTCTGCCGAAGCGCCGAACCTCTTCGCCGCGCACCATCACCGTCGACTAAGGAGAGCGCCATGGCGGCTCAATCGCTGCAACGAGACAGACGGCTGGAGGAAACACGCTTCCGGCCCGCCACGGACATCATCGAGATGGAAGACGGCTTCCACATCTTCATGGACTTGCCCGGCGTCTCCCGCGAGACGCTCAGCATCGACCTCAACGGCGCCGAGCTGAGCGTCACCGGGCGCACCGCTTACAAATCCACCCCCATGGAGCACGCCGGCGCCAAATTCGCGCACATGGAATTCAGCGGCGGCGAATACTACCGCGCTTTCACCATCTCCGACGACGTGGACCGCGACAGCATCACGGCCAGTCTTTCTCACGGCGTGCTGGAGCTTTTCCTCCCCCGCTCGGCGAAGCACGCGCCCCGTCGCATCGAAGTGCAGGCCGGCTGAACCGTTCACGCCGCCACCGCATGCGGGAGCTCGGCTTTCCGCCACGCGCCATGGCCAAACCGCTCTGCATCCTCCACGCCAATTGTCAGGGCCAGCCTCTGGCGTGGCTGCTGACGCGCCATTACCCCTTTCGCGAACGTTACGATCTCGTCCACGTCGTCAACTACACCCGACGTCCCATCCCCGAGGAGGCCCTGGCCCGCTGCAGTCTGCTGCTGCATCAGCACCTGGACGCCGCCCGCTGGGGCGAACTCTCCAGCGAGGCCATGCGCGCCCGGCTGCCTCGCAACGCCCACGCCCTCTGCATCCCCAACTTCTTTACCAAGGCGTACTGGCCTTTCTGGGAACGCAGCACGACCATCGAGTTCAGCGACGAGCTGCTCAACGCCGTGCAAGACCGCGCCCCGAACGATGACGCCGCCCTGGCCCTGGCCGTGGATCGGGACATCACCCGGCTTTCCCTGGGCCGTGAAGCGCGCCAACGCGCCGAGGACTCCCTGGCGCACGAGCTGGAGAAAGCGCGGCGCTGGGAAGTGGGCGCGGCGTTGGCGCAGACCATCGTCGAGGAACACGTCCGCGAACCTCTCTTCCGCACGGTGAACCATCCGGGGGACCGCCTCATGCGCGCCATGGCTGCGGCGTTGCTTGACGCGCTGGCCCTGCCGCCGGCGCCGGCGGCGTTGCTGGCCGCCATGCCCGCCATCGACCCCATGTTCGAGCTGCCCATCCATCCGCAAGCAGCCGCCTTGCTGGGTCTGCAGTGGCTGCACCCCGAGGCCCGCTTCCGCGTGTACGGCGCGCGCATGACGTATCGGGAATACGCCGCCCACTACCTGCGGTGTCGGCGCCTCGGCGTGGAAGCGCTGGCCGCCTATCTGCAGCTGCAGACCGGCTATACCGAGGCCATGGAGCCCGAGGAGTCCCTGGCGTTGAAGGAGTCCGACCAGGACGCGGACGCCCCCCCCGCGTCGCATGCGCCATGAGCCTGCGTTCGCGGTCCGTTCGGACAAGGCGTTCCGCTCCGTCGCGAGCGACGTGGCGAGGCCATCCCGACTGGAGCGTTGTTGCCAAAGCGCATCGATTTCTGTAAGGACAATCGGCTTCCCATGCGTGCGCGCATTCACCGCGTCGCGGGGTGTCCCCTATTCGTGAGGCGCCGTTCCCACCATGGTTTTCAGCTCTCCAATATTCCTCTTCCTCTTCCTGCCCCTCATCCTCGGGGTGTATCTGCTGAGCGGCAGGAGCCTGCGCAACGCCGTGCTCTTCGGGGCGAGCGTGCTCTTCTATACATGGGGGGAGCCCTACCATTTCTGGTTGCTGCTGCTCTCCATCGGACTGAACTACGCGGTGGGGTTGCGCATCGGCGCAGCGGATGAGGGTCTCCCGGCACGGCGCCGCAAACGGTGGCTGGCAGCGGGCGTGGCGATCAACCTGCTCCTGTTGGGTCATTTCAAGTACGCCAATTTTCTGGTGGAAAACCTGAACGTCGCGCTTGGTCTGGCTGGCGCGGGCCCTGTGGCTTCGCCCGGCGTGCATTTACCCATCGGCATATCCTTTTTCACGTTCCAGGCGGTCTCCTACCTGGTGGACGTCTACCGGGGCGTTTCCCTGCCGCAACGCAGCGCGCTGAAGCTGGGGCTGTACATCTCCATGTTTCCGCAGCTCATCGCGGGGCCCATCGTGCGGTACGAGCACGTGGCTGCGGAGATGGAAGGTCGTACGCTGGGTCTCGCCAAGTGGAGCGTGGGGGTGCGGCGTTTCGTGCTGGGACTGGCCAAGAAGGTGTTCATCGCCAACACCATGGGGGCCATGGCGGATTCCGTGATGACGCTGCCCCCCGGGGAGATCACCACGGCGTTGGCCTGGGTGGGGGCTCTGGCGTACACCATGCAGATATTCTACGATTTCTCCGGATACTCGGACATGGCCATCGGCCTGGGGCTGATTTTCGGCTTCAAGTTTCCGGAAAACTTCAACTATCCCTATATTGCCCGATCCATTCAGGAGTTCTGGAGACGGTGGCACATCACCCTCTCCACGTGGTTCAGGGACTATCTCTATATCCCCCTGGGCGGCAACCGACGGGGTCCATGGCGCACGTACGCCAACCTCTTCATGGTCTTTCTGCTGACGGGGGTATGGCATGGCGCCAGTTGGAACTTCATCGTCTGGGGGCTCTTTCATGGCGCGTTCATGATGCTGGAGCGCGCGGGCCTCAAACGCGGCCTGGACGCCTTGCCTGCAGCGCTCTCCATGGCGTATTGCTGCTTCGTGGTGGTGGTGGGCTGGGTCTACTTTCGCATTCCGGATCTGGCGGACGCCACCGAGTATGTCGGGGTGATGCTGGGTCTCGCCGGGGACGCGCAACGGCTGTACACCTTGGACATGTACATGACGCGGGAATTCGCGCTCACGTTCCTGCTTGCAGTGGTGTTCGCTGCGCCCACGGGACCATGGCTGGAGCGCAGACTGGAGGCGGTCTCCACGCCGACGGGCCGGCGTCTGGCCACGGGAGCGCAAGCGCTCTTCATGGCGGGGCTGCTCTTCATCGCCGTGATCTATACCGCCAGCGCCACGTACAACCCTTTCATCTACTTCCAGTTCTAACGCGCCATGTCCTTGTCCACCACTCCAGCCAACAGCCCCTCCGCGCCCGACGTCGACAAGAACCGCGGCAGCGCCCTCACCCGCGTCAAAGCGCCCCGGCTGCACGGCGGCCGGCTCATTCTCGCGCTCTTCGTCTTCGTCATGCTGGCGCCGACGCTGGCGAATCTTTTCGGGATGAAGCTGCTGTCAGGCAACTTCGAGAACCGCATCAAGGCCAAGCCCCCGGCGTTCGGGTTGAGCTATCCCATCCTGGCGCGCGTCCCCAAGGGCTTCACGGCCTATTACAACGACCGCTTCGGCCTGCGCAACGCCATGATCCGCAGCTACGTGCTTTTCCGGCGGCACGTGATGGGCGCAGTCCAGATCAACAAGGTGCTGCTGGGCAATGATGGCTGGCTCTTCCTGAAGGAGGAGCTGGCCTACAAAGACCCCATCGCCACGCACCAAGGCGTGAACCTGCTGACCGCCTCCGAGTTGCAGGCGCTGGGCGACGTGCTCGCCGCGTGGTCCGGGTGGATGGAAGCACGGGGCATGCGGTTCGTGCTGATGACGCCCCCGGACAAGGCCGACGTGATGCGCCGTCACCTGCCGGGTCAGGTGCGCGTCATCAATCCCTACAACAGGACGGACCAGTTTCTGGACTACATGCGCACGCGGTTCGATTTCCCCATCATCGACCCGCGGCCGATCCTCGCCGCGCGCGCAGACGAAGCCATCTACTACAAGACGGACACCCACTGGACGCTGCTGGGCTCCTACTACGCGCACCAGCAACTCATGGAGGTGTGTCGGGAGATCGCGCCGGAAGCCGGATTCACCCCCTCCTTCAAGAGCGACTACCGGTGGAAGGTGGATCCCCAAGCTGGCGGAGACCTCGCCATGATGCTGATGATGGGCGGCGACGACATCGACCGCGGCGTGGGCGTGCTGCCCAAGCACACAGCCTTCAAGCGCGGCCCCGACAGCCCTACCGTGGCGCTCTACGGCGATTCCTACTCCCTCTTCCTGGAGCCCTTCCTCAAAGTGGAGACGAACCTCATCTACCCCTCCTTCGCCGACCCCGTGGACCCCGCCATGCTGGAGCGTGAACGCCCGGACGTGGTGGTCTTCGAGGTGGTGGAGCGCAACCTCACCAATCTGAAGCTGCTGGGGACCGAAGTGCGGCCCGTGCAGTACATCGACGGTCTTTGAGCTCCCGGCCTCCGAGGGACCGATTCGTCACGGGGCGACAGAATACGGAACAAGCGGCCCTTGCGTCGCGTCGCCTATGATCGTATAGACTGGGTCAACGCCATCCCTCTCGAATGTTCGATGGTTCACTTACCCCCGGAGATCCCATGAACGCCGCCCGCAAGACCAGCTCCGCCAATGCGCCCGAACCGGGAGGCCCCAAGCTGCTGGCCGTGTCGCCGCAGTTCATCATGCCCACGGCCAAGTCCAGCTTCAACGTGCTGTTGAAGCAGAACGACCGGCTTGTACTGTACACGAAAGGAGGGGAAGCGTTCACCCCGGAACACCGCCAGCGGCTGCTGGACATGGGCGTGCGACAAGTCTTCGTGCGTGCGGAGGAAAAAGGCTCCTTCGAAGAGTACATGCGCGAGAACCTGGCTGCGATCCTCGGCGACGAGTCCATCCCCGTGGAGGAGCGTGCGCGGGCGTGGAAATCCACCTCCACCACCTTGACGCGGGACATTCTGGAGACGAAGCTTGCCGCCGGCGCCAAACGCCGCTTCGAACACCTCAAGGAGCTCATCAACGCCACGGCGGATTTCATCGCCAACCCGGACGCGCTCAAGCGGGTGGCTGCGCTGATCCAGAAAGGCTTCAAGATCTACGACCACAGCCTGGCCACCATGGTCTTCACCTACAGCGTGCTGCGTACGTACAACGAGTTGGATCAATCCGTACTCTTCAACGCGAGCTTGGGCGCCCTCCTCCACGACCTGGGCAAGAGCGCTCTGCCCGAGGCGCTGCTGGAGAAACGCTCGGAAGCCCTCACGGCCGACGACCGCATCCAGTTGCACGGCCACCCCGCCGCCGGCGTGGCCATGCTGGCCGCCATGCCCCTGGCCACGGAAACCATCCACTGCGTTCTCTTCCACCACGAACGCGCAGATGGCTCCGGCTACCCCTCCGGCCTCACCAACGAATACATTCCCCTCCCGGCCAAAGTCGTCATTCTGTGCAACGCATACGACAACCTGACCCGCGCCACGCCGGACGGCCCCGCGCTCAAGCCGTTCCAGGCGCTCACACGCATCAAAGCCGACAGAGAACGCTACGACATAGACGCCATCAAACGCCTCATCATGGTGCTCTCCAACGCAGAGATCGCCTGACGGTCGCCCGGACGCGGGCCCCTCCCACACCAAAGCCCCCAAACTCCGAACCATTCCGATACAGCCCGAGACAGAAAGGAACTCCATGAAGACAGCCATTTTCATTGACGGCGGATTTCTCAAATCGAAATACAGGCAATACAACAACGCGTTCCCCACGGCGGAAGATGTCGCAACCATCTGCAACGCCAAGATCATGAACGCCCCTCAAGCCAAAGACGACTTCCTTTTCCGCATCCACTACTACGATTGCCACCCCTACGCCGGCGCCATTACGGATCCCGCCACCGGCGAGACAGTGGACTACAGCCAGACGCCCTCCGCGCGCGCGCAGGAAAACTTCCTCACCCGTCTTTCGGAACAGGAAAAGTTCTTCTTGCAGATCGGTGAGCTGGTTTTCAACGGCTGGCGGCTGCCGCCGGACAAGATCGAGGAGCTCCTCTCCGCTGGCGCCAACCTCTCCTCCCAGGATCTCATCCCGGATTTCCGCCAGAAGCAGGTGGACATCAACATCGGTCTGGACATCGCCTGGCTCGCCACCAACCGCATCGTGGACAAGCTCGTGCTCATCGCCGGCGACTCGGACCTCACCCCGGCCATGGCCTTCGCCAGACGCCACGGGCTGCTCGTCTACCTCGCCACTCTCGGCCAGACCGTGAAGCAGGAGATGATCCGCAACGCCGACGGCCTCATCAACATCTTCATCTGACCGCCGCTCCGCTGCCCCGCAGCCGGGAGCCCGCACGACGCGCGCGCCTGGGAGTCTCACGGCCCTGCGCGCGCTGCCGGCTTCCGGTTCCTGGGTCGCGTTTTCCCGACGCCTCCGCCGTCTGCCCCGCGCTTACTCCAGGGGGGCAGGCGGTGGGTCCATGCGCGCGCCTTCTCCGGCTCTCCTGCTCCAGGTGACGATCCGGCCATTCTCGAACGCGAACCATCGCCGGGGCTTTCGCTTCCGGGCGATCTTCTGGTATGGTGGTCTCGGCCGCAGCCCCATGCGGGGCCATCCTTCACTTTCACCCAAAGGACACCGCCATGTCTGAACACTTCGGCGCCGTCACTTTCCGGAACACCCCGCTCACTTTGCTGGGCGAGAGACCCCTTGTGGGCGAGCAGGCGCCCCTCTTCACGGCGCAGGGGGTGGATCTGGCGGACGTCTCCCTCGGCGCTTTCGCCGGCCGTCCCCTCATCCTCGCCAGCGCGCCTTCGCTGGACACCCCGGCGTGCGACATGCAGACGCGCAGGTTCAACCAGGAAGCGGCCTCGCTGCCGACTGGTCCCGTGGTGCTGACCATCACCATGGACCTGCCCTTTGCGCAGCGGCGGTGGTGCGGTTCCGCCGGAGTGGACCGGGTGGTGACTCTCTCGGACCACCGCGACGCCGCCTTCGGGAAAGCGTACGGCCTGCTCATCAAGGAGCTGCGGCTCTTGGCGCGGGCCGTCTTCGTGCTGAACGCCGCGCACGAGGTTGCGTATGTCGAGCTCGTCCCGGAGCTAACCCAGGAACCCCAGTACGGCGCGGCGCTGGACGTATTGCGCACCTTGTGACCCACCGCTGTTGACAAAATCGTCACTGCGCGCGAAAGAGTCCCTTCCCGCGCGCCCCGCGTCTTCACTCCCTCAGCCCGGGGCGCTGCTCGAACGCAACCGTCAAGGAGTCCGCACATGTCCCACGCCACACGCTTCATGAATCGCATACGGACCATTGTCGCCTGTCTGTTCTGCCTGACCCTCGTCGGGGGAGCCGTCGGACCCGCCGCCGCCCAGCCCGACCTGCAACCCAAGGAGACGGTGAAAGCCGCCTTCGCTTTGCTGGAAAGCATCGACGACCAGGGCTGGACCACTGCGCATTACGAAGGAATCCAGCACATGCAGGAAGTCCTCGGCGATGCCGTGGAGGTGGCCTACACCGAACACGTGGTGAACCCTGCAGACGCCGAACGCGTCATCCGCGACTACGCGGCCCAGGACTTCGACATCGTCTTCGCCACCACGTTCGCCCACATGGACCCCACCATGACTGTGGCGGAAGAGTTCCCCGACACCGTCTTCGAGCACTGCTCCGGCTACAAGCAAGCTCCCAACATGGGCAACTATTTCGCACGCATGTACCAAGCCGAGTACCTCGCGGGCTACATGGCCGGCCTCATGGGCTTCAAGAACGTGGGCACGGTGGCCACCCAACCCATCCCCGAACCCGTGCGCGGCATCAATGCGTTCACCATCGGCCTGAAGAAGGGCCTGACCGAAGCCGGCCACGAGTTCGACCCCGAAGCGGTCGTCACCGTGGCGTGGCTCAAAGCATGGCGCGACCCCATCAACGAAACCACTCTCGCCGAGACCATGGCCGCCCGGGGTCACGACCTGATCCGCCAGATGGCCGACACGCCGGATTCCGCCAAAGCCGCCTGCGCCGCAGGCGTACCCGCCATCGGCTACGGCGTGGACGCCGCCCGGTACGGCGCGGACTGCGCCCTGCTCTCCACCGTGTGGAACTGGGGCCCCATCTACGTGAACAAGGTCAGCGCCGTGAAAGACGCGACATGGACCAGCGAATCCTACTGGGGCGGCTTCGATGAAGGCGTCATCGCCATCTCCGACTTCCACGGCGACGTCCCCGCCGCAGTCGTGGAGAAAGTCAACGCGGAGAAAGCGCGTCTGGAAGCCGGCGATGACGACATCTTCGCGGGCCCCGTGGCCAACCAGGCTGGCGATATTCTCATCCAGGAAGGCGCGCAAGCCTCCGACCAGGACCTGCTGACCATGCGCTGGCTGGTCCACGGCGTCTCCGGCTCCATCCCCGAGTAACTCCGTCACCCGCCGCGCCGGCCCCTGGAGCCACCCGGGGGTCGACGCGGCTTCCACACCGCGTGACGGCTTCAGACCCCTGAAGGCGACCATGGACGTTCTGCAATGCCGCGACTCCGGCGACAAGCACCGCCTCAGCGTTCCCGGCCTGGGCTATGCGGTCGAGATCCCCTTCGTCCTGCTGGACAGACCCGGCGGGGACCGCTTGCGCATCGCTTCCCTGAACTTGGTGGGACAGACCCGGCTGAACCGCGACTTCGGCCGGCTGCTCGCCGCCGTGGTCCGCGACACGGTGACCCGGACCGTGGGCGACATGCAAGGCGTCGCCGTCCTCTCCATCGTGGAGAAAGCGCTCCAGCTCGCGCAAGTGGTGGCCATGGAGCTCGACGTGGACGAAATCGCCGTGGCCTACAACCGCATCAAACCGCACATGGAGCCCTCCCGCCGGCCCCTCATCCAGGTGGGTGTGGACTCCATCACCAGCGGTGACAAGGTCCTCGCCCTCTACGAACGCGACATCAACATCCTGCGCTCGGGCGTGCGCGGCGTCATTCTTGTGGACGACGTCGTCTCCACGGGCTCCACTCTGCTCGGCGCCCTGGATCTCGTCACTGCCTGCTTCGAGGAAGCCGATCGTGAACCGCCGCCGGTGCTCGGCGTCTTCTGCGCCGCCGCCGAGGGAACGCCTTCCATGACGCTGCCCGTGGACGTCCACGCCTTGGCCACCCTGCCTGCGCCGACCCTCGTCCCCCGCGACGCATCTCGTTGACGACCCGACAGAGACCACCAAGGCGCGCTCGATGCATCATCCCGCCACACCCCAGCCAACGCATCCGCCAGCGCCCCTGCTGAGCTGCCGCGGCCTCACCAAACGCTTCGGGACGGTCCTCGCCAACAAGGACGTGGATTTCGACGTCCATTCCGGCCGTGTCCACGCCCTCCTGGGAGAAAACGGCGCGGGCAAATCCACCCTCATGTCCATGCTCGCAGGACGTCTCCAACCGGACGCCGGAGCCATCCTCATGCACGGCGAACCAGTGCGGTTCACCTCTCCGCGGGCGGCCCTCGCCGCCGGTGTGGGCATGGTGTACCAACGCTTCATGCTCGCCAAGGGGCTCTCCGTGCAGGAAAACCTGCTGCTTTCCGCGCCGCCGCGCGCCGAGCGCCGGGCCTACCTGGCCCACGCGCTGGCGATGGCGGAGCGCCTCGGCCTCGCCGTCACGCCGCGCGCCCGTGTGGCGAGTCTCTCCATGGGGGAGCGCCAACGCGTTGAAATCCTCAAGGTCCTCGCCCGGGACGCCCGCCTCGTCATCCTGGATGAGCCCACGGCAGTGCTCACACCCACGGAGATCGAGACGCTCTTCGTCGCCCTCGAGAAACTCCGCGCCGAGGGCCGCGCCATCGTCTTCATCACCCACAAACTCGAAGAGGTGCTGGCCCTCGCCGACGAGATCAGCGTCCTGCGCCGCGGCCGCGTGACCGCCCGCAACATGGACATGAGCCCTGCGCGACGGCCCTCCCGTCAGGAATTGGCGCGACTCATGGTGGGCCGCGAAGTGCTCCTCTCCATGCCGGAACCCGCCACGCCGTCCCAGCCCCGCCGCGACTCCGCCGTGCCCCCTCCTGACGAGCCCGTGCTGCAGACCTGGGACCTCGCCGGCGAAGGCGGCCGCGGCGCCCCACCTCCCTTCACGGCCGTAAACCTGACCGTGCGCCGTGGGGAGATCCTCGCCGTGGTGGGGGTGGCGGGCAACGGGCAGTCTCAACTGGCTGCGGCCCTCGCCGGGGCCGCGCCCATGACCTCCGGCGAGCTCGCTTTCATGGGAACGCGCACGGCGGCCCGCGCCTGGTCGCCGCCGCGGGAGGCCCTGGCCTATGTGCCCGAGGACCGCCACGCCGCCGGGAGCGTCCCCGACATGACCCTGCTGGAGAATTTTCTGCTGACCACCCTGCCGCGCTTCACCGGTCGCTTCGGCGTGGTGGACCGCACAGCGGCGCGCGACGCCGTGACCCGCGCCCTCGCCGACTTCGAAGTGGCCGCCCCCGGCCCGGACACGCTGGCCGGCAACCTCTCCGGGGGCAACCTCCAGAAGTTTCTGCTGGCGCGCGAACTCTTCCGCGAACCCGGTCTGCTCATCGCCGAACAACCCACCCAAGGGCTGGACATCAAGGCTTCCCGGGACGTCTGGCGGCTGCTCTTGATGGAACGCGAACGCGCGGCCGTGCTTCTGGTGACGGGCGATCTCAAGGAAGCGCTCACCCTGGCGGACCGTGTGGCCGTCATGTTCCGGGGCCGCGTGCTGGACACCATGGACTTGCGGGACCCCGGCGCCACTGCCGACACGGCCGGGCAGTCGCCCATGGAGCGCATCGGGCTGCGCATGGCCGGGGTGACAGCGTGAACCGCGGCCCACAGCGCGCCGCGGCCGCTGCGCCGCAGCTTCAACCCACGCAGGCTGGTCGCTTTCCGTCACGCCGCGCCAAGGCCGCGAAGGTTCTCGCGAACACGGCGAAACACATTGAACGGACGCATGGAGCGCGCCATGACACCTGACGCCTCAACCCAGCGCACTTCCGCTGGCGTCTACCGGCGCGCGGCCCGCGGACTGCGCGGACTGCGCGGCCTGCGCGGCCTGGCGCAACGCCTGGGTGAGGCCTCCGCACGAGAGACCGTCTACGGCCTGTGTTTTGCGGTCGCGGCGACCCTAGTCTGCGGCGTCGTCATCTTCCTGCTGTTCGGGGTGAACCCGGTGGAGGCCTACGCCGTGATGCTCCGCGGGGCCGTGGGGGACTGGCGGGCCGTGAGCGAGCTCCTGGTGAAGGCTGGGCCGTTCATGCTCACGGGGTTGGCGGTGGCGCTGGCGGCCACGCTGCGGCTCTGGAACATCGGGGCGGAGGGTCAACTGGTGATGGGCGGCGTCTTCGCCAGCGGGCTTGCGTTGTTCATCATGCCCGGAGCGCCGGCGTACGCGCTCTTGCCGGCCATGGTCCTGGCCGGGGCCTTGGGCGGCGCCGTGTGGGCGGCTGGGCCGGCGGCGTTGCGCACGTCGTGCAATGTCAGCGAGATTCTCTCCACGTTGCTGCTCAACTATGTCGCCATCATCCTCATGGAGCACCTCTACTACGGCCCCTGGCGGGACCCCGCGGGCATGGGCTTCCCCGGCACGGCGGAAATCCCGGAGGCGGCCCAGGCGGCGCGGATTCCAGGCACGCGGCTGCACGGGGGCCTGGCCGTGGCGGTGTTGTGTTGTGTGGCGGCGCAGTTCCTGCTCTTCCGGACAAGCTGGGGACTGCGGGCGCGCGTGGCAGGCGCCAGCCCCGAAGCAGCGCGCTACGCCGGGTTTCCCGCGAAAGGCTTGACGATGACGGCCTTGCTGGTGAGCGGTGGACTGGCCGGCATGGCAGGCATGTTCGAGATCTCGGCGCTGCACCACCGGCTGCAGGCCGGTCTCGCCGTGGGGTACGGGTACGATGGCGTCATCATCGCTTTCCTGGCGCGGCTGAAGCCCATTTTCGCGCCTGTGGCGGCGCTTTTCATCGCAGCGTTGATGGTGGGCGGCGAGCAGCTCCAGTCACGGCTGGGGTTGCCCGCCAGCATCAGCCTCGCCCTGGAGGCTGCGTTGCTCTTCGGGTTCCTTGCGGGGAGCGCCTTGGCGCGGCGAGGGCCTGTTCCCACGGAACCTGCGCGCCGGGAGCCGTCGCCAGAGGAGTCATCCCATGTTCGCTGAAGCCGCTTTCATCCTGCAGATCAGCGTGAAGTCCTCGGCGGCGGTGCTGCTGGCCGCTTTGGGAGAAACCCTCTGCGAGCGCGCCGGCGTGCTGAACCTGGGCGTGGAGGGGATGATGCTGATGGGCGCGCTGGCCGGTTTCGCGGCCGGCTACGTCACGGGGGACCCCTTCCTGGCGACGGCCGGCGCCATGATCGCAGGGAGTCTCATGGCGAGCGTCCACGCCTTTTTCACCATCACCATCCGGGCCAATCAGGTGCTCTCCGGACTGGCGTTGACGATTCTGGGCATGGGCCTGTCCAGCGTGTTGGGTCGGGAGCTCATCGGCAAATCCGGGTATCGATTCACTGCGGCGCCCATTCCCTGGCTGGAGGACATCCCCCTGCTGGGAAAAGCCTTTTTCATGCAGACGCCGCTGGTGTACACGGCGCTGGCGCTTACGCCGCTGTTGTGGTGGTTCTTGATGCGCACCCGACGTGGCCTGGCCGTGCGCGCCGTGGGAGAAGACGCCGCCGCGGCGGACGCCGCCGGCTTGCAGGTGGCGCGCACCAGGTATGCATGCGTTCTGGCCGGGGGAGCGCTTGCCGGGTTGGCCGGGGGGGCGCTCTCCCTGGCGTACACGCCGGGCTGGAAGGAGGGGATGACCGGCGGGCAGGGGTGGATAGCCATCGCCATGGTGGTGTTCGCCACGTGGAACCCCTTGCGCGTTTTCCTGGGCGCCTTGCTTTTCGGCGGACTCACGGCGCTGCAGTTCTATTTCCAGGTGGCGGGGGGCGGTGCGGAAGTTGTCCCCGTCTACCTCTTGCAGATGGCGCCCTACGTGCTGACCATCGCCGTGCTGGCGGCGGTCAATCGCGTGGGCATGGCGCGGGGCCGGGGCGCTGCAGCTCCCGGCGACCTGGGCGTCCCTTTCGCGCGGGGGTGATCCTCTGCAGAGCGTTCCCCCGTGAGACACGAGGGGGCGGAATGCGCGAGGGGGCGTTCACGAGGCCCTTGACGCCTTTGCGCCATCGCGCCGAAGCGCCCTTGCCGCTTTCGCGGCGTCGCTCGGACACGATCGGGAAGCTGCACGGCCTGTCTCCTTTTGCGTACTGCGCGGGTGGGCTTCTCCCCAAGGCTTTGCCCAGTCGCCGGGCAGACACGGTGCGGCAAGGGAGGGAGTACGCCTTTACGCCGGCAGCAGGTCTTCGCCGTGGCGCTGGAGATCTTCCTGGAGGAGCTCCCGCATGCGCTTGGCCACCGGCCCCGGACGGACGTCGTGGATGGGTTTGCCGTTGTAGCGGACGATGGGCAACGCGTCGAGGGTGGTGCCGATGGCGATGATCTCGCGCGCGTCGTAGAGTTCTTCCTCGCGCACGTTGCGGCGCACCACGGTTATTTCCTTGGCGAGCAGCTCCACGGCGCGCAGCAGCGTGGTGCCGGCCAGTGCGTTGGTGAATTCCGGCACCACGAGCTGGCCGTGCTGGTTCACCAGGCAGACATTCTCCGTGGAGCCCTCGGCCAGAAAGCCATGGTCGTCAAAGCAGAAGCCGAAGTCCATCTGCTTCTCGTGGGCTTCACGGCTGATGAGCATGTTGGGCAGATAGTCCGTGGACTTGATCTTGGCCATGTAGCTCTGCTTCGCCGGGATGGAGGCGCGGAAGGCTGTGGCGCCTTTCTCGTACATGGACTCGGGTTTTGGGTTCATGGCGTAGGACACCACGTAACAGCTTGGCGTGGGGCATTCGTAGGGGGAGATGCCGAACCCGCCGGGGCCGCGGCCCAGCAGAATGCGCACGTTGCCTTTGTCCTTCCCCGTGGCGCGGATGGCGGCGCGGCACACTTCGCGCACCACCTCGCCGAGTTCTTCCCACGGCATGGGCGGCTCCAGAAAAATGGCCTTGCAGGAGCGTTGCATGCGGCTGATGTGCGGCGCCAGCTGGTAGAGCTTGCCGTCGACGTACTTGAGCGTTTCGAAGACGCCGTCCCCGCGATGGACGATATGGTCATCCAGAGGAAGGAGCATGAGCGCCGGGTCCAAGGAGACGGCGCCGACGCGGGCGTCGTAAAACGCGAAGACCTTCTCCGCGCCGGGTCGCGGCGCAGCAAGCAGCCGATTCAGGTAGTCGTCGCGGTCCAGCGTGGGAATCTGCGCCATGGTGGAGTCCTCGCCGCCTCGGAGGGCGGCACGTTGATTGATCAATATCCGACAGACCTCGGAAACTGGGGGAAAGGTTCTGTTGCAGGCAACGCTTTCCCCCGGGAAGCCCTTGCGCCGGGTCAGCCTAGTCGAGTTCGAAGACGCCGCGTTCGGGCACACGGACGAGGTCGCGCTCCAGGAGCGTCTCGGCGATCTGCACGGTGTTCAGCGCAGCGCCTTTGCGGAGGTTGTCCGCCACGATCCACAGGTTCAAGCCGTTGGCAATGGTTTCATCCTCGCGGATGCGGCCCACGAAGACATCGTCTTCGCCGGCGGCGTTGAGCGCCATGGGGTAGATTTTCTCGGCGGGGTTGTCCAACACGGTCACGCCGGGCGCCTGGCTCAGCAGCGCGCGGCACTCCTTGGCCGTGAGCTTGTCCGCCGTCTCGATGTTGACGGACTCGGAGTGGCCGAAGAAGACGGGGACGCGCACGGTGGTGGCTGTGACCTTGACGCGTTCGTCGCCCATGATCTTGACTGTCTCGTGGACCATCTTCATCTCTTCCTTGGTATAGTCGTTCTCCAGGAAGACGTCGATGTGGGGCAGGCAGTTGAAGGCGATGCGGTGGGGGTAGACCTCCACCGTGGGCTCTTCCATGTTGAAGAGCTGGCGCGTCTGCTGCTGCAACTCTTCGATGGCTTTCTGCCCCGTGCCGGAGACGGCCTGGTAGGTGGAGACGACCACGCGGGTGATGGTGGCGGCGTCATGGATGGGCTTGAGCGCCACGACCATCTGGATGGTGGAGCAGTTGGGGTTGGCGATGACGCCTTTGTGCGCGGCGAGGGCGTCCGGATTCACCTCCGGGACGACCAGGGGGCAGCGTTCGTCCATGCGCCAGGCGCTGGAGTTGTCCACCACCACGCAGCCGGCGTGGGCGGCGTGGGGCGCAAACTTCAGGGAAGTCCCGCCGCCGGCGGAGAAGAGCGCGATGTCCACGCCATCGAAGGAGGACTCGGTCAGCTCGGCCACAGGGAGCTCTTCGCCAGCGTACTCCACGGTTTTGCCCACGGAGCGGGCGGAGGCCAGAGGCCTTATCTCCTTGGCGGGGAAGTTGCGTTGGGCGAGGATGGAGAGCATCTCCCGTCCCACGGCGCCTGTGGCGCCGGCCACTGCGACGACGATTTCACGACTGGCCATGTGCGCGTCTCCTGCTTGCACGCCGCGCGCTCGGGCGGCGCGCGATCATAAAGGATGGTGTGGAAAAGGGGGCCACCATGCCAGAAGGGCCGGCGCAAGACAAGCCGCAGCGCCCCTCCCCGCGCGGGATGCGACGCCTACCCCGCTGCAGGCCGCGACGCCCGGTCCATGGACTGGATGGCGCGGCCGAGACCCTGGTCCACGCCCATGATGTGCTGAAACCACCAGTCTGTCAGGTAATCCAGAAGCTCGGGGGTGATCTCGTCTTTGCCGGCGATGTATTGCAACAGGAATTCGATGACCTGGGAGAAGAATTCGCCGTGCTTTTCCCGGTGCATGGCCAAGTCTTCGTAGCTCGCGCCGAGGGCGCGCATGTACTTCTCTTCCGTGGAGAAATGGTAATTGGCGTACTCGTGCAGCTCGTTGATGAGGGGCTGGAGCACATCCTTTTCCTTGCCGTCCATGTAGGCGTAATAGAGCGCGTTGATGACCTCGACGAGCTTCTCGTGCTGTTCGTCGATTTCCGCCACGCCGACGGCCATGTCCGGGCTCCAGTCGAATTGCGCCATGGGAAAGGCTCCTGAATCTTCGCGAAACCACGTCGCGAGTCTTGATTTTTTACATGGTTGGATTACCTAATGAAGTCATGTCGTCGCGTCACCCTAGCCCTTTTCCCTCCGCTGCGCCAGCTGTCAGTTCCGGCTGCGCCCTTGCTGCATGGCTGAAGGCGCTTTGTTCATGGCTCGGCCAGACGCGCCGACCAACGCGTCTAGCATCCCTCGGAATCACGCTCTGGACCGTGTTGGGCCTCACGCTGACGCTTGCCATCGCCGCCGCGGCCGTGGAAGACCCCATCGACTGGTCCCAAGACGCCCTGACCCTGAATGACGACGGCTCCGCTCTGACTCACGAGCGCCGCTTCGCCGTACAAGCCGGTCGTTTCCGCAACCTGGAACAGGCGGAAGAAGCCGCCGCGGCCCTGCGCGCCAGAAACTACGATCCCTACATCTACACCGCCCCGGACGCCGGCGGCGGCGTATGGCACGCCGTGCGACTGGAAATCTTCAACAGCTTCAAGGACGCCTTCGTGGCGGCGCACGCTTTCCGCCACGCCGCGGACGTCCCCGCCAGCGTCGCTCTGGAAAACGACGTGAGCGCCCTGCCCGTGGACGACGCCGTCTTCTTCGTGCAAGCCGCGGCGTTTCGCACCGAATCAAGCGCTCGCCGGGGACTGCCCGCACAACGCGAGAAGGGCTACACTCCCGGACTCGTCACCCTGCTGGACGCCAAAGGCGGCGAGTGGGTGATGCTCCATGCTGGCGTCGTCACCGACCTCGCCGACGCCATCGACCTTGCAGCTCGCTATGAAGAGGAAACCGGCGTACGCTGTTACATCGTGGTCATGCGTGAAGACCTCTTCCGGAAACGCTCGCTTCCCGTGCCCCCCGCGCCCGAGTCCGAACCCGAACCAGCGCCGACGCCAAGTCCTCAGCCGGAAGCCGAGTCTGCGCCCGCGCCGGAACCAGCGCCGGAACCAGCGCCGACGCCAAGTCCTCAGCCGGAAGCCGAGTCTGCGCCCGCGCCGGAACCAGCGCCGAAACCAGCGCCGACGCCAAGTCCTCAGCCGGAAGCCGAGTCTGCGCCCGAGGCGTCAAGTGAACCTGAAGTGGACGCGGACGCGGCCGACCAGGCAGCGCCGACCCGACCGCGTCCCGATGCGCCGCAGGACCTCTTCCCCCCTAAGCCGGACACGCCTTGAGCGTGCTGCAGACCTCGGGGTGCTGGACGATTTCCAGACATGCGCCGGACTTGTTCAGCGTGTACAGGTGCACCCCCGGGGCGCCCCACTCCAGGAGACCCATCACCTGCTGACGGGCGTGGTCGATGCCCAGTTGACGCACGCGGCCGCCGGGCTCGCCTTTGGCCTTGGCGGCTTCGTCCGCGTCGTTGGCTTCGCGCAGAGCCCCCATCAGCGCTTCCGGCATGGAGGCGCCGCACATGCCCAGGATGCGGTCGATGGAGCCGAAGGAGGGGATGGGCAGCACGCCGGGAAGAATGGGCTGCGTGATGCCGACCGAGCGCGCGCGCTCCACGTAATCGTAGTAGAGCTGGTTGTCGAAAAACAGCTGGGTGATGACGAAATCGCCGCCGGCGTCCAGCTTGGCTTTCAGCGCCAGCAGGTCGGCGTTGTCGGTGTCTGCTTCGGGATGGGTTTCAGGATAACCAGCCACAGCAACGCCCATTTCGGGGTGTCTGTCCTTGATGAAGGCGACCAGGTCGTTGGCGTAGCAGAAGGGCTGGCCTTCGAAGGTGAAGTCGGGCTGGTCTTGGGGCGGATCGCCGCGCAGGGCCAGCACGTTGTCCACGCCTTGAGCGCTCAAGGCGTCCAGAAATTCCTCCATGGCCTGTTCTTCCGCGCCCACGCAGGTGAGGTGCGCCATGGGGGTGAGGCGCTGCCTGGTGGAGAGTTCGCTGACGATCTCCAGCGTGTTGGCCTGCGTGGAGCCGCCTGCGCCGTAGGTGACGGAGACGAACAGGGGCCGCGCCGCCTCCAGTTTTTCGACCTCTGCGTAAAAAGCGGGCCACTGGGCCTTGTCTTTGGGAGGGAAAAACTCGAACGAGACGAAGGGACCGGACTGTTCAATCATCGCGCCTATGCGCATGGAATGCTCCTTGGTAATGAATTGACGAATTGGGGGCAGCGTGAGGGGCCGAGCGTGCGTCGCCGGTGTCTGTGTTCAGCGCCGTGGGCGTCGGGTCGAGCCAGAAGCCGCAGCAGACGCTTCACCGGCCATTGCGGCCATCTCGGCCAGCACCCCCCGGTCTGCTTCCAGGTACAGGGAAGCGTCAGCCTCCTTGGGATCCACCCACGCCATGCGGTGGCCTTCACGTGGGTGGGGTTCGCCGCGATGCGCGCGTACATCCAGAAAATAGAGCCGCACGCGCACATGATCATACGCGTACGTCGTCACCCGGCGGAGCGCAGCGTCCAGAGGCGTCACGCCCAGTTCTTCCTCCAGTTCCCTGGTGAGCGCCTGCACGAGGCTCTCCCCGGGCTCCACCTTGCCGCCGGGGAACTCCCACCAGCCGGCCAACGGATCGCCGGGAAGACGCTCCACGGCGAGAAAGCGCTCCCCCCGCCAGAGGATGGCGGCGGCCACCCGCACCAAGCGGCTTGCCGATGCGTCGCAGGATGAACCGGCCGACGCTGACGATTCGGGGTCGTGCGCCGGGGGGGACTGCCCGCCGGGTCGTGTCGCTTCGCGTGTGGGCGTCTGCGGGACCGTGTCGGCAGAACGCTCGCCAGGAGGAGTCTGACCGGAATCGTGGGGCATGCAGCGTTTTCCTTGGGGAGCCACGGCGGCGACGCAGCCGTGCGCGTGGCGACGACGTCCTCAAGTAGACGGCATTTTTGCCGGATAATCAAGGGCTGGAAAAAATCGGGGGCCCCCTTGATTTTTCCGGCGCGCTTGCCGATACTGGCGGCTATTGCCGGGAGGCGATCCATGCTCCGCACCATCGTTGTCCATGCGCGTTCGCGCGCCCACCGCGCGTTGCGGTCCTTGCTGTCCGCGACGTCCAGCATGTTTCGCTCTGCAGTCCATCCACTCCATACCAACTTCCGTCGGCTTGCGCGCGTTCTCGCAGCGACTGACGACGCCGTGCCGCGCCCCTGCGCAACGACGGCGCCGTGTCCGGTACGCCTTCCCCCGCCACGCGTCTTTTCGGCGCACTCCGGTGGGCCACACGCCCGGCGGGGCCGCCTCCAACCGGAGTGGCTCCTCTTTTCCGCCGCGTACGCCGACGTCAGACCCCATACACGCCTATGTTCCGTCGCCTGTTCAAGCTCCTGTTGTTTCTTTTCGTCCTCGGACTCCTCGCGGAGGCTACGGGGTTCATCTACCTCGCCAGCCACGACATGGATCTCGAATCCGCGCGCCAAACGCGCGCCACAGCCCACGACCGCCTGCTGGCCAAGCGCCAGGCCGAGGCGCAGCTGGGTGATGATTACCTGATGCATCCCTACCTGGGCGTGATCGCCCGGGACCGGACGACTCCGCGCGTGGGTGCGGACGCCTGGGTGGAGAAGGTGCTCGCCCGGCATCGCCCCGGGGATTACAACGTCCTGCTGCTTGGCGGCTCCATGCCCGCTTCCCTGGATATGGCCGCTCAGGAGCGGTTGGCGCACGCCTTGACGTCCCTGCCCTGGATACGCGACCGCGAAGTGAACGTCTTCAATGGCGCCATGCGGGATTTCAAACAGCCGCAACAGCTGCAGCTTTTCTCGTATCTGCTGGGTCTTGGGGCCAAGATCGACATGGTCATCAACGTGGATGGCTTCAACGAGGTGGCGCTCACCCCTGTCCTCAACCCCTACTCCAGCTTGTTTTTTCCCTCCAGCTGGAACCAGGCCCGACCCGCAGCGAACCCGCAGGAAGTGACGCGCATGGCGCGGGAGCGCGCCGCGGAGGACATGCAGGCCGCGCTGGCGGAGCGTTTCCGGACCCTGGGGAAAACGCCTTCCCATACCGTGAACGGGTTGTGGCTTGCGCTGCACAAGGCGGCGGAGAACTACGCCGCCGAAGCGCCCCGGGCAGCTTCAGTGGACGAGCCCGCTGCCGAGCCGGACGCCGTGGGCTACCGGCCGGAGCTGGCTGACGAGGCGCTCACCACCCTCCTCGCCGACCACTGGGCGCGCACCAGCAAGCTGATGGCGGACATGGCCGCCTCGCAAGGCATCCTCTACGTGCACGTGCTGCAGCCGTCGCCCTACGCTGGCGAAGCCGCCGTCGAATCACAGGAAGACCCTTATGCGCAGTGGGCCACCGTCGGATATCAGGCGCTGCGCCAACGTGCGTCCGTGCTCAAGCGCATGGGCGTGGTGGTGCTGGACGCCTCCGACTTGTTCGCCCCGGATAAGCCGGGCGCCAAGGATGAGCCGACGAAGGAAGCCGCGTTGGAGGGGTGCTGCGCCCTCACGGAAGCCGGGGCCCGCCTTCTGGTGTCCGCCCTGGTGCGAGAGCTTCGCCGCCTGGACGGCCGTGAGATGATGGCGCACAGCTACGAGGAATATCTGTCCCGGTTCGTGGATCCCTTGCTGATGCCGCAAGTGGAGGAGCAGGAACTGCAGGAAGGCGGCGGCTGAGGGAACGGACCAAAGCGCGTTACGAAACGCGGAAGACCCCCGTCGGCGAGCGCCTGGCGGGGGTCTTTGTCGTCAACCGGGTATTGATCCGGCGACTGCGGCGACAAGCGCAGAGACTCAGGCGCGGACGATGGCTTCGGCCGGGCAGGTGTCGATGGCTTCGTCCACGCATTCCAGCTCGGACTCGGCGTCTTTCACGATGGCGATGTCGCCGTCGTCGCTCATTTCGAAAACATCGGGGCACACTTCAACACAGGCCTCGCAAGCCATGCAGTCGCTGGTCACTTCGATGGGCATGGGTTCTCTCCTTCTAAGGTTGATGTACGGGGAACCGCGAGACTCCCCTCGTGTGGGACATTTCTATACACACAGCACAAGGGTTTTTCAACCCAAACCGATGGTCGCTATACGCTATAATTTCATGAGATTACACCGAGCGCAACCCACCAGTCCCTACAAGATACAAAAGCTCGGCGCCTTCGCCAAGCCCTAAAGCGACTTTTGCTTCCTCATCGTAGAAGGCGCCCACGCCGCAAGCGCCCAACCCCAAGGCCGTCGCTGCGAGGTAGGCGCGCTCCCCCAGTCGCCCGGCCAGCAGGCCGGCGCGGCGGTAGCCCCGTGGTCCCAGGCTCTCGTCCAGCGCATCCGGTCGCGTCATGAAAAGCACGTGCAGCGGCGCACGCGCCAACCATCCCTGCCCCAGACACGCGCCGGCAAGTTCCTTCAGCGCTGCGCCAGCGGGCGTTTCCAGCACCAGGGTCGTTTCTCCGCGGCGACGGTGCAGAAGGTGCAGCCCCGGCGTCCATCCCGGGACGTCGCCTATGGCCAAGCCCACGGCCACCGTGCGGTCCGGTTCATCCACACCGCCATCCAGCCGCTCGCAGAGGAGCCGCAGAAACGCTTCCAGAGGAATGGCCTCGGGCCAGCGCGACGCGAAGTCCCGCTGGGAGCGGCGCTTGAAGATCGTCTCGGCCAGGGAGGGGATTTCGCGCTCAGCGAAGAGTTCCGCAGCGCCGGGCAGAGCGTGGGCCGGCCCTTCGGCAAGCCCCAGGGCTGCGGCGTCCATCACGGGGCCCGGCGCAAGAGTCGAGGGCGGACTGGCCATCTCCCCGGCTCGACGCATGGCCTCCACCAGGGAGGTTTCGATCTCCGCCTCCGCCATCCGGCTTACGGCCTGGAGGTTTTCGCGGTCGTCTGCCGTCAGGGGCTCCATGGCTCCCGGCTCCGGCCCCTGGACCGCCCCGGAGGGCGCCATGCCCCGGTACACGCCGACCATGAAACAGCACGACTCACGGGTTTCGTCCACCGCCAACAGACTGTTCACGGCCGGGTCCGCAAAGTCGGCCGTGGGCGCGGCGGCCAGATGCTCCAGCCGACACGCCAACAGGCAGTTTTCCACGGCGTGGCCCGCATCCAGCAAGGTATAGCGATAGCCGCGCTCCCCGTAAGTCCATACCGTGCGTTCGAAAACCGTGGTGAAGAGAATGACGCACGCCATGGACTCCGCCGTGCCGCAGAGGTTGCAGGCGGAGGCGGCGTAGCCCACGGCGTCGCCGCGGCGCAGGTGCGTCAAAGCGTGGGCGGCGGGGTCGTAGTGGTGGAGGCCGGCTTCCATGGGCGACCCGAGTCCGTCCAGCGCCACATAGATCTCGACGGGATAGCGCGCCCCGGCCGAGGGCGTCGCGCGCAGATAGACGGCGCCGGCTTGGGCCGTCAGCCCCGCTGTGAGGGCGAGGATGCGCGAGAGGCGGTGTTCGTCCAGCGGCTGGGAGAGCGCTTCCGGTCCGGCGAGGCACTCCGCCAGAGTCAACGTATCATAGCCGGGCTCGCGCGGCAGGGCGTGACGCGCAAACGTCTCGGGGTAGTGCTTGAACGTCCGCGGTCGTGAGCTCTGGCTGCGCGTCCGGCGTGTGTCGCGGCTGGCGCTGTCGCGGCGCAGATTCGTGGCGTTGTGGTAGGTGACGCCGTCCATGCGACCCTCCTTGTCAGCCCCTTGGCGACCCTCGCCAAGCGCGTTTCATCTATACCTTGCGTCTCCGGACGCCTCGGGGTACGCCTTGGCCTTCCAGCGCAGCGTCCATCGTCGCCAGCGCGGAAGCCCTTCTCCAGTGATCGTCCTCCTTCTACCACATCGTCAACGGCGCGTACACAGCCCCGCCCCTCGATATGCCCCACGACCACGGCGTTCTCATCCACGAACTCGGCTACCGTCATCCGGGGCAGGCTGCAACGGAAGCCCCCGCGCTGGCGGATGTCTCCTTTGCGGTCCCGCCGGGGTCGCTGTGCTGCCTCGCCGGGGCCAATGGCAGCGGCAAATCCACGCTCCTGCGCATTCTGGCCGGCCTGCTCAAGCCCGCCACGGGGCGCGCCATGGTGGGGGGCCGCCGCATCCCCGGTCAAGACGCTGCAGCGCGGCGCATGGCGGCGCTGGTGATGCAGGAATCCGAGCTGCAGGTCATCGGCGCCACCGTCCGGGAGGACCTGCTGCTGGGCTTTGCGCCGGACGACACTGAAGCCGAGGCCAAAGCATGGACGCTGGCGGGACGCCTGGGCCTGCAGCCGCGGTGGGAACGCCCCGTGACGGCGCTCTCCTTCGGGGAGAAACGCAAGCTCTGTCTGGCTGCGCAGATGCTGGCCGAGCCGGCGATCCTGCTTTTCGACGAACCCTTCAGCGGCTTGGACTACCCCGCCATGCAGGAGATGCGCGCCATCTTGCTGGCGAATGCTGCGGCCGGCTACACGCAGCTTGTCGCCACCCACGACCTGGAGCCCGTGGCGGACATCGCCGACGCCTTGGCGGTGCTGCACCATGGCCGTCTGGTGGGTCACGGTCCCGTGGCGACGCAGCTCCATGGCTTGCAGCGTTATGGCGTGCGCCCACCCTGCGCCTGGCTGAACGGACAGGGCCTTGTTCCCTGGAGTTGAAACCGCTTCCTCGTCGCACGATGCGCTCCGGCGCGCCGCGTCTTGAGTCCCGCGTCCGTTTCATGTACTGACGCACTCGTCCCCCCCTTACCAGCAACCCACCCCGAGGACGCCCATGCTCGACTTGAAGCTCGTGCAGAAGGACCCGGAGCGCGTGCGTCAGGCGCTCCACGACCGCCACAGCGCCACCCAGGACTTCGAACGCTTCATCACCGTGGACGGCGAACGCCGCCGCCTCCAGCAACGACTCGACGAATTGAAGAGCGAGCGCAACGCTTCTTCCAAGGAAGTCGCAGCAGCCAAGCGCGAAGGCCGCGACGCCGAAGCGCTCATCACCCGCCTCGGGGAACTTTCCGAACGCATCAAAGGGCTGGACGAGGAACAGAAGCGCCTGGACGAGGAAGTGCGCGAGATCCTGCTGACCATGCCCAACATCCCACACGAGTCCACCCCCAAGGGCGCGGACGAAGCGGCCAATACCGTGGAAGCCGTATGGGGCGAGAAGCCGACATTCGATTTCCCCGTACAAGACCATCACGACCTGGGCGTGGCGCTGGCCGGACTGGACTTCGAACGCGCCGCCAAGATTTCGGGAGCGCGATTCACCGTGTTGTGGGGCTGGGCCTCCCGCCTGGAACGCGCCCTCACCAGCTTCATGGTGGATCTGCATACCAGCCGCCACGGCTACACGGAGGTGACCCCACCGGTCATCGTGAACCGCGCCACGCTGCAGGGCACCGGGCAGCTCCCCAAGTTCGAGGAGGACCTCTTCCACCTGAACTTCAAGGACTGCTTCCTCATCCCCACGGCGGAGGCTCCGGTGACGAACCTCCTTGCCGGCGAGGTCCTTGCGGAAGCGGACATGCCCACGGCCTACGTCTCCCCCACCCTGTGTTTCCGCTCCGAAGCCGGCAGTTACGGCAAGGACACCCGCGGCCTCATCCGTCAGCACCAGTTCACCAAAGTGGAGTTGGTGCGCTTCGCCGCGCCGGAGCGCTCCTACGAGGAGCTGGAGCTGCTGCGCAGCCATGCGGAAGCGGTGTTGCAGGCGCTGGGTCTGCACTACCGCGTGGTCTCTCTCTGTACGGGTGATCTGGGCTTCGCCTCGGCGAAAACGTACGATCTGGAAGTGTGGCTGCCCGGGCAGGACGCCTACCGGGAGATATCCTCCTGCTCCAACTTCGAGGACTTCCAAGCCCGCCGCGCGGACATCCGCTACAAGCCGACCGGCGCCAAAAAGGCCCTCTTCTGCCACACGCTCAACGGTTCCGGTCTGGCCGTGGGGCGCACCATGGTGGCTCTTCTGGAGCAGTATCAGGACGCGGACGGCGGCGTGCGCATTCCGGAAGCCTTGCGACCCTACATGGGCGGTCTGGAACGCATCGCGCCCCCGGCCTAGAGAACCGCCGCCGCACACGAGAAAACGCCGGACAGCCTGAAGCCGCCCGGCGTTTTTCATCTGCACTCGTCAGGAGGAAGGCCTCAGGCGTCGTCTTCGGCGCCGTCGGGCTTCTTCTTTCCGGAGCGACCCTCCTTGGACTGCGAACCGCAGCCCTTGCGGGGGTTTCATCCGGCTTTGGCGCCGAACCACGGCAGCACGACGCCGAACAACACCACACCAATGATCACGAGAGCGATAAGGGAATAGACTTCATCCATGACGCGCCTCCTTGGATGACCATATGCCATCCATGCGCTTGGGTAAACCGTTTGTGCGCGGGGACCCGACACGCGCCACGTGGAGTCCCGCCGCTCCCTCTGGTGTGCGACGCGACGGCGCGATTTCCCGCCGAAAAACGCCCCTTACGGTTTTGCTTCTCGCCGATTTCCTGTAGAATGGACTTGAGACGGTTCGACAACGCCAACCAAAGGATGCCCGCATGTCCCATCATTTCGACGTCGTGATCCTCGGCGCCGGCCCAGGCGGCGGCGGCGTCGCCTCCGCGCTCAGCAAATCCGGCGAGACCTTGCGCATCGCCATCACCGAGGGGGAGGGCTACGGCGGCACCTGTCCCCTGCGCGGCTGCAATCCCAAGAAAGTGCTGCTCGGTCCCTCCGAGATCGTGGCCGCCGCCCGCCATCTGCACGGGCATGGACTCGAAGGAGAACCCCGTGTGGACTGGGCTGCGCTGCAGCGCTTCCGCGCCTCCTTCGTGGACCCCATTCCGGAGAAGGCCCGCGCTGCATACGACCGCATGGGCGTGACCACCTTGCAAGGCGAGGGTCGCTTCGTGGCCGAGAACGCCGTCTCCATCGACGGCGAGCACTACACCGCCGACCACTTCGTCATCGCCACGGGGCAGCGCCCGCGGCGTTTCGACGTGGACGCCGTCCCAGGCGGCGACTTCGCCATCACCAGCGACGAATTTCTCGAACTCCCCGAACTGCCGCGCCGCATCGCTTTTGTCGGTGGAGGGTTCATCGCCCTGGAGTTCGCCCACACGGCCTTGCGCGCCGGCGCCGAGGTCGTCATCCTCCAACGCAGCGAGCGCCTGCTGCGCGGTTTCTGCGAAGACCTCGCCGACCTGCTCGTCCAAGCCTCCCGCGAGGCCGGCATGGAGGTCGTGCTCCACGCGCCCATCACCGCCATCGAACGCCAAGGCGACGCTTTCGTCCTCCATCACGGCGAGGCCTCCACCTTGGAGACGGATCTGGTGGTGAACTGCACGGGCCGCGTCCCCAACATCGAACAGCTTGATCTGGGCGCCGCCAGGGTGGAAGCCTCGGGCAAGGGCGTGGCTGTCACCGCCGGCATGCAGTCCGTCTCCAACCCGCGGGTCTACGCCGTGGGCGACGTGGCCGCCACGCCGTATGCGCTCACCCCGGCGGCCGTGCTGGAGGCCCGGGTCGTCGCACGAAACATCCGCACGCCCAACAGCGCCGTGGCGGATTACACCGGCGTGCCCTCGGTCTGCTACAGCATACCCCCCTTGAGCGGCTGCGGTCTGACGCCGGAAGCCGCCTCGGCGCAGAACCTGCCCCACGTGGTGAAAACCAAGGAGCTTTCCCAGTGGTTCCCCTGGCAACGCCTGGGAGAGACGCACGGCCGGGCGCACCTTGTGCTCGACGAAGCCGAGGAGCATGTGCTCGGCGCCCACTTCATGGGTCACATGGCGGAGGAACTCATCAATATCTTCGCGCCGTTCATCCGCAGCCGACAGTCTCTGCAGCCCTTGCGGGACGCGTACTGGGCCTACCCCACATGCGGCTATTACGCGCAGTACATGCTCGACTGAGCGCGACGCTCGCCAATCCATTTCATGAAAAAACGCGGTGACGCAGCGTTCCATACGGAGCGCCGCGCCGCCGCGTTTCTGCGTGCGAGGAGTGTGGAAGCGCGCAGCCGAGCCTGTCAGGAGTCCAGCAGCTCGTTGACTTTCTGCATGACCTCGAAGGCGTCAGCCACATAGAGCACGTCCGCCTTGCCCTGGGCCCAGCCGCAGGCAGGGTCCATGTTGATGGCGCGGCGGTCGCCGATGAAGCGCCAGCCCACCACGTGAGGCTCCTCGCCGTGGCAGCACGTGGCGAGGCCTTTGGCGTGGCGCGGCGTGGAGCCGGTCTGGCCCACTTGGTGGAGGTGGGTGAGGAAATCGAGCACGGCTTGTCCTTCTCCGGAGAGGTCCACGAGCGACTTGGAGGAGCCCAGGGAGGAGTGCGTTTTCTCCACGAATCCGAGAATGATGGACTCCGCTTCCTTGACCATGGGTTGACCGCCGGCTTGTTTCTTGGTCCAGCCGGCGCCGGCCACCAGCAGGAGGTCCGCTTCGGGGCGGATGGTCTGGGTGTCGGCGGAGGGAGCCTCCACGCCCTGACTGGTGGTGCGTGTGGCAGGCAGGGAGAGGGCCACTGACTCCACAGCCGGGGCCTCGCCCGAGGCCTCATGGGGCGCGTAGCAGCCGCCGCCCAGGGTGACGACCCAGGGTTTGGCCTCGCGCTTCAGACGGCCCTTCATGCGCTGACGGTAGTACCAGCGGGTGGCGACCAC